>NZ_JBEYVY010000014.1:0-100781 GCF_040644205.1 Glycomyces sp. NPDC047010
GGGCGCGGGCGGGCGCCCGGCCGCCCGGGGGGGCGGGCGGGGGGGCGGGGACGTGGTCGGACCCCGCGCCGGAGGGGTGGTACCGGGGCTAGAACTTCCGGTCGGGCAGCGCGGTCTCGGCGGCCTCGGGCGAGTCGAAGGTGGCGCTGGGGACGACGATGCTGGACTCGACGTCCTCGCCGTTCAGGACCTTCTCGACCACTTCGAGGGCGGTCTCGCCGAAGAGCGGGTTGTACTCGGCGACGAAGCTCAGCTCGCCGGCCGCGAGGGATTCGAGGGCGTTCTTGGTGCCGTCGATCGTGGCGATCTTGACGTCGGTGCCGGGGGTGAGGCCGGCCTCCTGGACGGCCTGCACGGCGCCCAGGCCCATCTCGTCGTTCTGCGCGAAGATGAACTGCACATTGTTGTCGTTGGACTTCAGGACGGTCTCGACGACGCTCTTGGCCTCTTCGGTGGACCAGTTCGCGGTCTGCGCGCCGACCTTGACCAGGCTCGCCTGGGCGCCCGCGACGGCGTCGAAGCCCTCGTTGCGCTCGTTCACGACCGAGACGCCCGCGGGGCCTTCGAGCACGAAGTAGTTGGCGCCGTCGGGGAACGCGGAGACGGCCCAGTCGGCGACGGCCGTGGAGACCTGGATGTTGTCGGGGGCGATGCGCGTGACGTAGAGGTCGGTGTCGTCGGGCTCGATGCCGCGGTCGAGGAGGATCACAGGGATCTCGGCCTCCTGCGCGCGCTTGAGCGAGTCCTCCCAGCCGGTGGCCTCGGTGGCCGACAGCAGGATGACGTCCACCCCTTCGTCCACGAAGGACGTGAAGGCGTCGATCTGGGACTTCTGGTCGAGGTTCGTGGCGGGGGCGTACTTCAGCTCGTAGCCCGCGTCCTCGGTGAAGGTGTCCTGGATGTTCGTCTCGTTGGCCTCGCGCCACGCGCCCTCCGGGCCGACCGCGACGAAGCCGACGGTGGTCAGGCCGTCGTCGTCGCCGCCTTCACCGCCGCCGCAGGCGGTGAGGCCGAGCGCGAGGGCGCCGGCCGTCGCGGCGCCGAGCACCTGGACGATGCGCTGCTTTGCAGACATGGTTCTCCTCCTTGAGATGCCGGACGCTGAGGGGTCCGGCGGGGCGGCCCGGGCAGGGTCCGCCGCCGTTCGCGGTGACGCAGGGGTTGCGCCGCGCGATTTATGTTACCGGGAACAAAATCGGGAGCACAAGACCCGTGTCGCAATCGTGATCCGGCTACTCCCCGTGATCGCCGTCGAGGCCCGCCGCGATCATCTCCACGATCGTGTCCACGGTGACGCCGGGGCCGTTGCTGAGCTCGCCGATCTTCTCGCGGTCCTTGAGGACCACGATCCGGTCGCTCAGGCGCACCACCTCTTCGAGCTGCGAGGAGATGAACACGACGGCCACGCCCTCGCCCGCCAGCTGCGCCACGCGCCGCTGGATGTCGAGCTTCGCGCCGATGTCGACCCCGCGCGTCGGCTCGTCCAGGATGAGCACGTGCGGGCGGGTCGCGAGGAGGCGCGCGAGCAGGATCTTCTGCTGCGTGCCGCCCGACAGCTCCGCCACCGGGCGGTCGATGTCGCCCGGGTCCAGGTGCAGCGCTTCGAGGTACGTCTCGATGAGCGCGCCCTGCTCGCCCCGCGACAGGGGCCGCGACCAGCCGCGCATCGCCTGGAGCGCGAGCACGATGTTCTCGCGGGCCGTGAGCCCCGCGATGATGCCCTCGCCGCGCAGGTCCTCGGTGGAGAGCGCGATGCGCTTGTGCAGGGCCGCACCGGGACTGCGCAGCTGGACGCGCACCCCGTCCACCCAGATCTCGCCGCTGTCGGCCCGCTCCGCGCCGCCCATGAGCCGCGCCAGCTCGGTCCGGCCCGAGCCGTGCAGGCCCGCGAAGCCCACGACCTCGCCGCGCGACAGCTCGATGTCCGTCGGGTCCAGCGTCCCGCGCCGTCCGAGCGCCTCGGCGCGCAGCGTGGGCTTGCCGGACGCGGAGTAGTGGTGCGCCAGGCGTTCCGAGCGCAGCGCCTTGAGCGCCTCGATGTCCTCGCCGAGCATCTTCGAGATGAGGTCGGAGCGGTCGAGCTCGGCCGCGAGGTACTCCCCCACCAGGCGCCCGCCGCGCAGCACCGTCATCCGGTCGGCGACCTCGAAGACCTGCTCGATGAAGTGCGAGACGAACAGGATCGCGACGCCGCGGTCGCGCAGGCCGCGCACCACGCGCAGCAGCGTGCGCACCTCCGAGGCGTCCAGACTGGACGTCGGCTCGTCGAGGACGAGCACGCGCGGCTCCACCACGAGGGCCCGCGCCACGGCCACGAGCTGCTTCACCGCGGGCGACAGCGCCGACAGCGGGCTGCGCGGGTCCAGGTCGTCCAGGCCCAGGCGGGCGAGGACCTCGGCGGCGCGGGCGCGGTTCGCCTTCCAGTCGATGCCGAACGGCCCGCGCACCTCGTTGCCGATCATGACGTTCTCGGCCACCGTCAGGTGCGGGCTCAGGTGCGTCTCCTGGAACACCGTCGCGATGCCCTCGGCCCGGCTGCGCGCCACGCCGATCGGCATCCGCTCCTCGCCCTCGATGCGCACCTCGCCCGAGAGGATCGGGAGCGTGCCGGTGAGAGCGCCGATGAGCGTCGACTTCCCGGCCCCGTTCTCGCCCATGAGCGCATGGACCTCACCGGGGTACAGCGCGAGGTCCACGCCGTCGAGCACGCGCACCCCGGAGAACTCCACGGTGATGCCGGACATCTCCACCACGGGCTTGCTCATCGGGACACCTCCCGCGGCGCGGCCGTGGAGGCCCGCACCAGCAGCTCGGCGGGAATCCTGGTGACCCTGGGGATCTCGCGGTCCTCGATGGCCGCGCGCAGCAGGTCCACGATCGCGACGCCCAGGGCGCGGAAGTTCTGGCGCACCGTCGTCAAGGGCGGCAGCACGTGCGCCGACAGCGGCACGTCGTCGAAGCCCACGACGCTGATCTCCCCCGGGACGGAGAAGCCGCGCTCGGAGAGGCCGTGGACGAGGCCCACCGCCATGTCGTCGTTCGCGACGAAGACCGCCGTGTAGTCCGGCAGTTCCTGTATCCCCCTGGCGAAGTCGTACGCGAAGTCGGCGCTCCAGTCGCCCACCACGATCGGCCGCTCCCGCACGCCCCACGCCTTGGCGCGGGAGTGGAACGCCCGCTCGCGGGCCCTCGCGTCGAGCCAGTCGAGCGGCCCGGCGAGGTGGAGGATGTCCCGGTGGCCCAGGGAGACGAGGTGGTCGACGGCGAGCGTCGTGCCCTCCTGCTGGTCCAGGGAGACGGTGAGGAACGTCGGGTCGCGGTCGGGCTTGACCACGAGGACGGGCACGCCGATCGAGATCTTGCGCAGCGCCGCGATCGAGGACGAGCGGGGCGCGATCACGCACAGCGCGTCCACGCCCTGCGTGGTGAGGTTGTCGACGGCCTCCTGCGGGGAGATCCCGTCGCCGTCGCCGAGGCTGATCGAGCTGACCGCGTACCCGGCGGCGCGGGCCGTGGACTCCAGGGCGCGGAGCGTGCTCGTGGGCCCGAACTCGACGGCGCTCTCCACGATCACGCCGATGCGCTGGCTCTTCTGCGTCGCGAGGGCGCGCGCGGCCATGTTGGGCCGGTAGTCGAGCTCCTCGATGACCTCCAGGACGCGGCGCCTGGTGGCGTCCTTGATGTGCGGATAGTTGTTGAGGACCCGCGACACCGTCATATGGGAGACCCCGGCGAGCCGCGCGACCTGCCGGATGTTCGGCTTGTCAGCACTCGTGTTCGCCACGCGCGCCCTCCAAGGGAATGGTCTCCATCGGGTCCGTCCTTCGCACCAGCCGGGGCATCGCGCGGGGTGCCGCGCGATACCCCCAGCCTATCGATTCGGCGCTGCTGCGGATGTCGTCGGAGCCGGGTATGACGACGGCCGCGGACGTCGATGACTCCGAATGTTACCGGGAACAATTCATTTGGGTCAATACCTGGCGGCTTGGTAGGCTCGGCGCCGGTTCGAGAGTGAGGGGTGCGGATGGGGCTTTCCAGGCTGGCGCGGGCGGTGGCCGCGGCGGAGTCGGCGGCCGCCTCGATCGGGCTCGACGCGACGGAGGCCGTGGCGCTCCAGGAGTCGGACAAGTACGCGCTGCGGCTGCTGCCGTGCGACGTGCTCGCCCGCGTGGCGCCCGTGGAGGCGCAGGTGTCCGCGTTCGAGCTGGACGTCGCCGGGCGGCTCGCCGCCGCGGGCGCACCGGTCGCGGTCCCGCACGACCCGCCGCGCGTCCACGAGCACGACGGGTTCACCGTCACGTTCTGGACCTACTACCCGCCCGCGGCCGAGGTGGTTCCGCCCGCCGAGTACGCCGACGCGCTCGCACGCCTCCACGCCGGGATGCGCGCACTCGACGTCCCCACCCCGCACTTCACCGACCGGGTCGCGGAGGCGAGGGGCATCGTGGGCGACCGCGACCGCAGCCCCGCGCTCCCCGAGGACGACCGGCGGGTGCTCCTCGACGCGCTCGACCTCGGCCGCAAGATCGCCGAACGCGGCGGCGACCAAGTGCTGCACGGCGAACCGCACCCCGGGAACCTGCTCGCCACCGCCGGCGGCCCGCGGTTCATCGACTTCGAGACGTGCTGCCGCGGCCCCGTCGAGTTCGACGTCGCCCACGCCCCCGACGCGGTCGCCGCGCACTACGAGGGCGCCGACCCCGATCTGGTGCGCGAGTGCCGGATCGTCATGCTCGCCATGATCACCGCGTGGCGCTGGGACCCCGAGGACCGGTTCCCCGACGGGATGCGGTTCGCCGCCGAGAAGCTCGCCGAGCTCAAGGCCGGGTTCACGCGCTGACGAGCGCGCGGGGCGCGAGCACGCCCGAGCGCCACAGCACCGCCGTCGCGAGCGCGGCCGGGGCCGCGACGCCGAACACCGGGACCAGGCCCGGCACCAGGTAGTAGGCGCACAGCAGGACGCCGACGCCCACGCCCGCGAGGACCGCGGTCGCCGGGCGCGCGGCCGCCAGGACCAGGGCCCGGCGCAGCAGTGCCCCGGCGCCCTCGTCGAAGTGGGACTGCAAGGGCCACACCAGGACCGTGACGACGCCGAGGACGACGCCAGCGACGGTGAGCCCGCCCGCGAGCAGCGGCCCGGCCGCGCCGAGGTCGAGGTGCTCCACGACCCGCCGGTCCACGACGAGGAACGCCCAGCACAGCGCCAGCAGGAACCCGAGCCGGTTGGCGGCGGCGAACTCGCGCTTCCAGTGCTCCCCGAACTTCGCGCGCAGCCCGGCCAGGACCGGCGGCTCGTCGGGGTGCGCAATGGCGGTTCGGGCGTCGTCGCGGAGTACGGCGTGCAGCGCGGCGGTGGCCGGGAACGCGCCGAGCGCGATCCCGCCCCGCAGCGTCCACGCGATCCACAGCAGGTGCAGGCACAGCAGCCGCAGGCCGAGCCGGCCGAGGCGCTGGTACCACTCCAGGAACGCGGGCCTCATCCCTTCACCGCCCCGATCATCACGCCCTTCTCGAAGTAGCGCTGGAGGAACGGGTACAGCACGATCACCGGCAGCGTCGAGACGACGATGACGCCGTACTTGATCTGGTCGGCGTACTGCTGCGCGTACGACCCGGCCCCGGCGCCGCCCGCCCCGCCCGCGCCCCCGGAGAACGCCTGGTTCGAGATGAGGATGTCGCGCAGGACGATCTGGAGCGGCTGGAGGCTGTAGTCGCGGACGAAGACCAGGCCCGTGAAGAAGTCGTTCCAGTGCTGCACCAGGTAATACAGGCCGATGACGGAGAGGATCGGCATGGACAGCGGCAGGGCGATCTTCGCGAAGAACTGGAAGTAGTTCGCGCCGTCGATCGAGGCGGCCTCGTGCAGCTCCTCGGGCAGCGAGTGCTCGAAGAACGAGCGGGCGATGATGAGGTTGAAGACGTTCACCGCCGAGGGCAGGACGAACACCAGCCAGTTGTCGAGCAGGTTCAGGTCCCGCAGCAGCAGGTACATCGGGATGAGCCCGCCGCTGAAGAACATCGTGAACGCGAAGAAGAACATCAGCACGCGCCGCGGCCGGAACTCCCTGCGCGAGAGCGTGAACGCCGCGGGCATGGTCACCAGCAGGTTGAGCGCGGTCCCGGCGACGGCGTACAGGAGCGTGTTCCGGTAGCCGTTCCAGATGCGCTCGTCGGCGAGGATCTGCTCGTACCCGAACCAGGAGAGGTCGCGCGGCACGAGCCAGACCCGGCCGGTGGAGACCATGGTCGGGTCGCTGACGGAGGCGATGACCACGAAGTAGATCGGGTACAGGGCCACCAGCAGCACCAGGACGGAGCACAGGGCCAGGAGGGCCTTGAAGACTAGGTCGCCGGGCGTGTCGCGGCGGAGGGCGGCGAACGGGCCCCGCTTGACGGAAAGACGCTGCATCGGGCTCACCACAGGCTCGTGTTGGAGACGCGTTTGGCGATCTGGTTGGCGACCACCAGGAACGCGAAGTTGATGAGGGTGTTGAACAGGCCGATGGCCGTCGCGTAGCTGAACTGGTTGGAGAGGATGCCGATCTTGTAGACGTAGGTCGCGATCACCTCGGAGACGCCGAGGTTGAGCGGGTTCTGCATCAGGAAGATCTTCTCGAAGCCGGTGTTCAGCACGTTCCCCATGTTGAGGATGAGCAGCACGATCATGGTCGGCACGAGCGCGGGGACGTCGATGTGCCGGATGATGCTGAAGCGGCCGGCGCCGTCGATCTTCGCGGCCTCGTACAGCTGCGGGTCCACACTCGACAGCGCGGCGAGGTAGATGATGCTGTTCCACCCGGCGTGCTGCCACACCTCGGACAGCACGTAGACCGGGACGAACGCGCCGGCGCTGCCGAGGAAGTTCGCGTCGTCGACGCCGAACAGGCCCACCACGCGGGTGATGAGGCCCGAGGTCGGCGACAGGAACACCTGGAGCATGCCCACGATGACCACGATCGAGATGAAGTGCGGCAGGTAGGTCGCGGTCTGGAGGAACTTCTTGCGGCGCCGCCCGAACACCTGGTTCACCATGAGGGCCAGCCCGATCGGGGCCACGAAGCCCGCGACGAGGGTGCTCACGGAGATGACCACGGTGTTGCGCAGCAGGTTCCAGAACTGGGGGCTGTCGAAGAACTGCTGGAAGTACTTGAGGCCCACCCAGTCGCCGCCGGTGATGCCCGCGGCGAAGTCGAACTCGCGGAACGCGAGCTGGAGGCCGTACATCGGCACGTACGCGAAGACCGCGACGAACGCGACGGCCGGGGCGACCATGACCCACAGTTGCCAGTACCGGCGGAAGTGCCGCTTGAGGCGGTGGACCGGGCCCCCGGCCCGCCGGGGGGCGGTGCCCCCGGCGGGCCGGACGGTGGTCGCGGAGGTCATCCCTGGGCCGCCAGGTACTCGTCGTAGTACTTCTGGTGGATCTCGACGGCCTCGGTCAGGCCGAGCCCTTCGAGCTCGGCGGTGTAGGCGTCCCATTCGGACTCGACGCCGCCCTCGGTGATCCAGGTGGCCCACCGCTGCATGGCCGGGCCGAGGATGTCGGTGTGCAGCAGGGAGAGGCGGCTGGAGTCCTCGGCGTTCATCTTGATGAGCTCGCCGGGCCAGATGTCGGTGGCCGGGTCGATGTTGGCGAGGGCGCCCGCGATCGGCTCCTCGTCCTCGACGGCCTCCTGGATGTCGGCCGGGAGGGCGACCTCGATGTCGTCGCGGATCCAGCCGGGGCTGTTGTCGGCGAGGGTGGTCGTCCACTTCCAGGAGGAGGAGTCCAGGGTCGCGTCGGCCGGGGGCAGCACGGTGTACACGCCGTTCCCGCCCTCCTCGATGTTGGTCCCGAAGTCGCCCCACAGGGCCTGGATCGAGAGGTCCTGGTCGTAGAAGGCGTCGATGACCTTGAGGGCCGCGTCCTTCTTGGAGCTCTGCGCGGACATGGTGACCGTGTTGACGCCGTAGTTGAGCGAGTAGGAGTCGTACGTCCAGGCCAGGTCCGTAGCGGCGACGGAGGCGTCGGCCGCGAGCGGCGCGATCGGGGCGTACTGGTCGGCGATCTGCGGGCCGAAGCGGTCGGAGGCCGTCCAGCCCCACGAGAAGCCGACCTTCGCAGTGTCGCCGTCGCCGCGGCCCACGGACTGGTAGGTCGAGTAGTCCTGGGTCATGACCTCGGGGCTGACGAGGCCGTCGGCGTACAGGTCGTGCAGGAACGACACGACCTCCTTGTAGCGGGGGTCGGTGAGGAAGTTGCCGACCGTGCCGTCCTCCACGAAGTACCCGGAGCCGCCGCCGTTGGTGATCGGGAGGCCGAGGCTGCCGAGGAACACGGAGGGCTGGAAGTAGCCGAAGCCGCCCTCGCCGGCCGGGGACCAGTCGATCGGGATCTCGTCGTCGGGGTCGCCGTTGCCGTTGGCGTCCTCGGTCTTGAAGGCGAGGAGCACGTCGTGCAGCTCGTCCCAGGTGGTCGGCTGCGCCAGGCCGAGGTTGTCGAGCCACTGCTGGTTGACGTACTGGCGGGTCGCGGTCTCGGGCCAGAAGCGGCGGTAGGACGGCACGGAGAAGACCTCGCCGTCGGGGCGGGTCGCCATCAGCTCGGTCTCGGGCAGGGCGTCGAACATGGCCTGCACGTTGGGGAGCGAGTCCATGTCGTCGCCGAGGTCCTCGAAGAGGCCGGTGAAGGTCACCATGTCGGCGTCGGTGATCGCGTTGGCGCCGATGACGAGGTCCGGGATGTCACCGGCGGCGAGCATTGTGGACTTCTTCTGGTCCCAGTCGGCCGACACCTCCTCCCACTCGATGGGGATGCCCGCGGCCTTCTCGATCTCGGCGGTCCACGCCATGTCGGCCATGGGCCCGGTGAGGGGGTGCTTGACGACGAGGATGTGGAGCGCGTTGTCGTCGTCGCCTCCGCCGCCGCAGGCGCTCAGCAGGAGCGCCGCTGCGGCGAGTGAGGCGACGGCCGCGGGTCCGCTGCGGCGGTTCGGTTTCGGGAGCAAGACTCCTCCTTGAGTCGGGGCCGGGGTGTGCGTCGGCGGCGGCGTTCGGGATCGTCGGGGCGGCCGCTACCTGGGGTTTCACGCGATCGCCGGGTTCCCGGCGACCAAGATCCACATGAATATATGCATCCGGTTCAGCGTTGTCAATGACGAGACAACAGAAAATGTGAACGTGAACCATAACGATGCGGCCACGTTGGGGGCGTGCTAGCGGGGGACGCCCGAGGAGGCTCGCGGGATCAGGTGCGCGCCGGTGTGGCGCACGCGCGGCGGGCCGGACTCGCCGCCGAGCCGCTCGATCAGCATCGCCACGGCCGCGTCGACCATGGCCTGGTGCTCCGGGCTGACCGTCGTGAGTGGAGGCACGGTGAACTCGGCCTCGTCGGTGTCGTCGAAGCCGGTGAGCGCCACGTCGTCGGGGACGCGGACGCCGCGGATGCGCAGGGCCCGCAGGGCGCCCACGGCCACGGCGTCGTTGATGCAGACCACCGCGTCGAACTCGGCCCCGGAGGCCAGCAGGCCCGACATCGCCTCGAACCCGGGGGCGCGGCGGTCCCAGTCCGAGCCCGCGACCATGAGCGAGGGGTCGGCCTCCACGCCGTACTCGGCGAGCGCCGCGAGGAAGCCCTCGTACCGCGGGCCGTCGGGCAGTCCGCTCTCGGTCGCGTTCCACACCAGGGCGAGTCGGCGCCGCCCGGTGTCGAGGAGGTGGCGGGTGACGGCCGCGAAGCCCTCGTGCTGGCCCATGACCACGGTGTCGAGGAGCCCCGAGGGGCCGCCGCCGAACTGGATGACGGGCCGCTCGGGGGCCTCGTCCCCCAGGTGGTCGGGGTGGAAGTTCGGGAAGACAATCACGCCGTCCGCGTCCGCGGTGGTCTCGCCGCGGACGGCTCGCAGCCCGGACCGGCCGTCCGTGGCGATCCGCAGGGTCGTGGTGAGCCCCTTCGCCTCCAGCGCGAGGATCAGCCGCTCGGCGTTCTCGGCGTAGTAGGGCTGGTGCAGGTTCGGGACGACGATCGCGATGCGCCCGCTGCCGCCGCCCGCCAGCGCGCGGCCCGCGCGGTTGACGCGGTAGCCGACGGCCTCGACGGCCTGCCACACGCGGGCCCGGGTGGCTTCGGCGGCGTAGGGGCGGCCGAGGAGCACGTTCGAGACGGTCTTGGGGGACACGCGGGCGACGGCCGCGACGTCGGCGAGGGTGGGGCGCCTCATCGCGCGGCCGCCGAGGTCGACTCGCGCTGCACGAGGGTGACGGGGACGGTGACGGACTCCGGCGGGCGGCCGGGTGCGGCGAGGCGGGCGGTGAGGAGGTCGACGGCGTTGCGCGCGAGGGAGATCGGGTCGGGGTCGATGGTGGTGAGCGAGGGCGTGCTGAAGCGGGCGTCGTCGAGGTCGCCGTAGCCGATGACGGCGACGCGGCCGGGGACGTCCACTCCGGCGGCGTGGAGTCCGGCGAGCGCTCCCAGTGCGATCTCGTCGGTGCCGCAGATCAGGGCGTCCACGCCGGGGTGCTCGGTGAGGGCCCGCTGGGCGGCCTTGAATCCGGCGGCGCGGCCGATCTCGCCGGGGCCGGGGTCGACGCGGGCGAGGGCCCGGCCGGGTTCGGCGAGGGGGCCGGGGCCGATGAGCACGGGGCGGTGGTGGCCCATGACGCTGAGGTGGCGCAGGGCGGTGTTGACGGCCTGGTCGAGGTCGGCGCGCACGACGTCGACGGCGGGTTCGGCCGGGAGCCGCCGGGTGATGTCGACGCGGACGACGGGCCCGTCCTGGGCGGCGACGGCGTCGGCGGGGAGGTCGGGGGCGTCGATGGCGAGGAGGGCGTCGAAGGTGTGGCCGCGCAGTTCGAGGGCGGCGGTGAGGCTCGCGGGGTCGTCGTGGGTGGGCTCGACGGTGGCGTGGAGGCCGTGCCGGTCCAACTCCATGACGAGGCGTTCCACGAGGGCGGCGAGGAGGGGGCGGCGCAGTCCGGCGACGGCGATGCCGACGACGCCGGTGCGGCCGGTGCGCAGGGTCCGGGCCGAGGCGTTGGGCTGCCAGCCGAGGTCGGCGATGGCCGCGCGCACCTGGTCGCGGGTCTCGGGGCGGATGTGCGGCTCCTCGTTCACCACGCGGGAAACCGTCTTGACCGAGACCCCCGCCCGCACGGCGACCTCGCGCATCGTCACACGCATGGGCACCACATTAGCCCGCCCCGCCCCAAGCACCGCCAGCTCAGGCGGGCGCGGGGCACAGCCCGGCGGCGAGGAGCGCGAAGACGGCGCCGCCGAACTGCTCGGGGTCGTGGCACCCGTGCTTGTCGTCGATGCTCCACGAGACGGTGGCGTCGCGGTCGCCGTCGAGGGAGTGGAACGTCTGGGTCTGGTGGCCCATGCCGTCGCCGACGTGGCCGAGGAAGACCTCCTGGCCGTCGGGGCAGTCGAGTGCGATCGCGCCGAGTCCGAGGCCGTACTGGAAGCCGGTCCCGGTGTCGGCGAACGCGGTCGCTTCGGCGAGCTGCTCGGCGGTGAGCAGGGTGCCGTCGGTGAGGGCGTCGTAGAAGTCGTCGACGTCGCGCACGGTCGAGACCACGCCGCCGGAGGCCCAGAGCTGGGAGTTCGAGGCGGCCGAGGCGTCGAAGTACGGGTCGTCGGGGTCGCCGGTGGTGATGTAGGGGACGGAGTGCGGGCCGCGGATGCCGGCGGTGGCGGGGCGCGGGAGGTCGGTGTCGTGGAGGCCCGCGGGTGCGAAGACCCGTTCGCGGAGCTCGTGGCGCAGGCTGTGGCCGGTGCGCTCTTCGATGAGGAGGCCGAGGAGCGTGTAGCCGGTGTTGGAGTAGGCCCATCCTTCGCCGGGTGCGAAGAGGGGGTCCTCAGCGGCGGCGATGGCGACCAGTTCCTCTGGCTCGTAGTAGGTCTCGTAGCCCTCGCGGACTTCGGCGAGGTCGCCTTCCTCCATGCCGGGGTAGGCGAGGGCGACCCAGTCGGGGACGCCGCCGGTGTGCCCGAGGAGCTGGCGGACGGTGGGCTGCTCCTCGTACGGGAGGAGTCCGGGGAGGTACCGGTCGATCGGGTCGTCGAGGTCGAGTTCGCCTTCGCCGTCGAGCTGGAGGACGACGGCCGCGACCATGGACTTGGTGACGCTGCCGATGCGGACCCGGTCGCCGGGCCGCGCGTCGGGGGCGTCCTCCTCCGGGCTCCTGGGTCCGGTGGCGGCGCGCCAGGCGTCGTCGCCGTCGCGGACCTCGACCAGCACCGATCCGTCGGTCAGGGCGGCGACGTCGGTGAGGCGGTCCTCCAGGAGGGCGGTGTCGAGGCGGCGTCCCGGCCGGTCGGCGTCGGCGTTCGCGACCTGAACGGCGGCGAACCCGGCGAGGAGTCCCACGGCGGCCGCAGCGGCGGTGGCAATGCGTCTTCTCATGCATCGAACCCTATGGGCCGCAACGGCTCAGACCGACCCTGTGAACCCCCCGACCGGGGGTACGGTCCGCCCTACCACCGGGCGCGGGGCTTGACGGGGGGCCGGTGGCAAGCGGTACCCTGCCGACGCCACCCCTGGACCGCCGCTCCCCCGCACGGAAAGGCCGCGCATGATCATCGACCGCGCCGAAGTGATCGTCACCAGTCCCGACCGGAACTTCGTCACCCTGAAGCTGACCACCGACGACGGCCTCACCGGCCTCGGGGACGCGACGCTGAACGGTCGCGAGCTCGCCGTCGTCTCGTACCTGACCGAGCACGTGGTGCCGCTGCTTTTGGGCCGCGACGCGCACCGGATCGAGGACACCTGGCAGTTCCTGTACCGCTCCGCGTACTGGCGCCGCGGCCCGGTCACCATGGCCGCCATCGCCGCAGTGGACATGGCGCTGTGGGACATCAAGGGCAAGGCCGCCGGGATGCCCGTGTACCAGCTGCTCGGCGGGGCCTCCCGCAACGGGCTCCTCGCGTACGGGCACGCGTCGGGCAAGGACACCGAGGAGCTGTTCGACTCCGTTCGCTCCCACCAGGAGCAGGGGTACCGGGCGATCCGGATCCAGACCGGCGTCCCCGGTTTGAAGTCGATCTACGGGATCGCCTCGAACGCGACATACGAGGCGATGGACGGGGTCAGGTACGACCACGAGCCCGCCCAGCGCGGGGCACTGCCCAATGAGGAGGACTGGGACACCCGCTCCTACCTGCGGCACGTGCCCACGGTCTTCGAGGCCGTGCGCAACGAGTTCGGTCCCGAGCTGCCGCTGCTGCACGACGCCCACCACCGGCTCACCCCGATCCAGGCCGCGCAGCTCGGCAAGAGCCTTGAGCCGTACGACCTGTTCTGGCTCGAAGACGTCACGCCCGCGGAGAACCAGGAGGCCCTGCGCCTGGTTCGCCAGCACACGACCACGCCGCTGGCGATCGGGGAAATCTTCAACACGGTGTGGGACTACCAGCAGATCATCCGCGAGCAGCTCATCGACTACGTGCGCTCGGCGGTCACCCACACCGGCGGCATCAGCCACTTGAAGAAGGTCCTCGACTACGCGGCCCAATACCAGATCAAGTCGGGCATGCACGGCCCCACGGACATCTCCCCCGTGGGCATGGCCGCCGCCATGCACCTCGGACTGTCCATTCACAACTTCGGCATCCAGGAGTACATGAAGCACGGCGCCAAGACCGACCAGGTCTTCAAGCAGTCGTTCACGTGGACGGACGGCTACCTGCACCCGGGCACCCAGCCCGGCCTGGGCGTCGAACTCGATGCGGACGAGGCGGGCAAGTACCCGTACGTCCAGGCGTACCTGCCGTTCAACCGCCTCCACGACGGCACCGTCCACGACTGGTAAGGAGCTGGTGGACCGGTTCCGCTGGCGCGGAACCGGTCCGCCTCACTGAGCGGCCTTCAACCGGCGTGCGAGAACGGCTGCGGCGGCGCCCGCACCGACGAGCAGCGCGCCGAGCCCGCCGAGGAGGCCCGGGGACGTGCCGGTCGCGGGGAGGCCGGGGGTCTCGGTGTTGAGGCTGAGAACCGAGGTGTTGTTGTCGAGGTCGGCGTCCAGGAACGGGAAGTCCGCAGGGGTCATCTCGTACTCTTCGAGCGCGTGCTCGCCCCAGAACAGGGCGGGGTCGAGGACGGCGCTGCGGCCGTCCGCCGTGGGCGTGCCGGAGGTGATCTCGACGGGGAGCCGGAAGGTCTCAGTCGCGCCGGACTGGACGACGTCGCCGATCTCGCAGACCAGGTCCAGGTCGTCGATGCCGTAGGGGGCGACGATGCCTGCGTACGCGGGCCGCTCGTAGATGTGGAGGTTCTGGCAGCCGTAGCGGTCGGGGGTGGTGAAGTAGCCGGTCTCGGGGTCACCCGCCGTGACCTCGACGCCGGTGGGGAGCTGGATCGCGACCAGGTAGGGGTCGAAGACGTCGACGTCCCACGGCGGGATGCTGATGATCGCGTCGACCGCGGAGTCGTTGGTGTAGGCGATGTCGTAGAAGGCGTCGTCGCCCGCCGACCCGTTCACGTTCGCGTCGGCCATGTCGAGGTCGAAGGGGTTGTCTG
Source organism: Glycomyces sp. NPDC047010 (assembly GCF_040644205.1). Lineage (NCBI taxonomy): Bacteria > Bacillati > Actinomycetota > Actinomycetes > Glycomycetales > Glycomycetaceae > Glycomyces > Glycomyces sp. NPDC047010. The sequence goes on from NZ_JBEYVY010000014.1 coordinate 14,499, forward strand.
CGGTGATGACGTCGAAGTAGGGGTGGTTCGGGATGCGCTCGGCGTCGCCGGGCACGAACGCCAGTTCGGTGTCGGCGTCGTAGAAGTCGATCGAGTCGATCAGGTCCTCGTCGGTGATCGCCTCCATGACGACCGCCTCGGGGAACCGCATCGGGCCGGGCGCGTCGGCGGTGGGGACGAGGTCGATTGGCGTGTCGGCCGACAGCTCGTAGACCCGGCCGGGCTCGGGCGCGAAGCCCTCCAGGATGCAGTACTCGGAGCCGCCCTCATCCAGGCCGCAGTTCGCGTAGTCGAGCACGGGCGTCACGTAGCCCTGCTGCGGGTAGTAGGCGCGGCCGTGGACCCGGAAGTAGAAGTCCTCGTAGCCCTGCTCGCCGTTGTACTGGAACTCGACGGCAGGGTTCGCGGCGGCGCCGGGCGCGGGGGACGCGGCGTCGTGGGCGTTGACGACGTAGTCCGGTGCCGTCGAGCCCGCCTCGGCGAACTCCCACGTGTGCTCGATCGTGTCGGTCGCGCCGTCGGCGTCCACGGCGATCTCGTAGGCCGCGACGTCGCCGGGCCGCACCTCCGGTTCGACCACGAGGAAGAACCCGAACTCGGCCGCGAAGCCCGTGAACCGGTCGGGCTCTTCGCAGGTGAGGGTGTTCCCGGAGGCGGTGCACCGCTCGTCCTCGGTGTCGAGCGAGAGACCCGCGAAGGACTCGTCAATGGTGAGGACGGCGCGCGTGCTCTCGACCTCGATCGCCTGCCCTCCGGCGTCGACCGAGACGACGAGCGTGCCCGCCTGCCGTTCGGCCTCCGGGAAGCCCGCCTCGAACTGGTTGCCGAAGGTCGTCACGACATAGGCGTTGAAGGTGAAGTCCGCCTGCGCCTGCGCGGGGGCCGCGACGGCGGCGGCGAATGCGGCGGCCAGCGCGATCGAACCTATGCGTGCCGCGGCGCGACGCGATGAAGGGGTCATCGGTGGTCTCGTTTCGCTCAGATGCGGACCACCCCGGCGCGAGCGCCGAGGCGGGGGTTCCTACACCTTGGGACACGTCGGATCGACATCGATGGTTGCAGAAAGGTGAATTCCCTATGAACCGGACGCGTCGTTCAGCCGATCCAGAGGGCGAGGACGGCGAGGCTGGCGGCGGCTCCGGCGAAGCAGGCTGCGGCGGTCTTGGGGCTCGGGGCGGCGGTGCCTGTGGTGCGGCCCTTGAGCATTGACTGGAGCTGCTCGCGGAGTTCGTCGTTGAAGGCGAGGCCGGCGGCGAGGATGAGGGCCGCGGGGAGGGCGTAGACGAGGGTGTAGCCGATGAGGACCGCGACGGCGGCGGGGGCGGGGATGTGGGCGTCGATGAGGCGTTCGACGGCGAGGAGCATCGGGAAGGCGTTGGGGAGGTCGCCGAGGGTGGCGAGGAGGCCGAACGGGACGGCGGTCCAGGCGTTGACCCAACTTGGGAGGGTGTAGCCCTTGCGTTCACGGGGCCGGAGCCTGCGGACGCCCATGACGATCAGGGCGACCGCGAGGCCCGCGAAGAGGAGGCGGCGGAGCCAGAGGGTGAACCCGTCGAGGACCGAGTCGGCGAAGGACAGTCCGAAGTAGAACATCAAACTGATGACCAGGAACGACGCGAAGGCCCCGAGCATGAACGCCCAGCCGGTGGGTGCGGGGCGGCGGGCGCCCAGCAGGATCACGATGACGATCCAGATCGTGGCGGCGTTGACCGAGTCGAGGAGCGCGAGGCCCGTCAGGCTCCACAGCAGTCCGCCCGTCATGCGATCCCCCCGATCCGCGGCACCGGCGCCGCCCGACCGCACAGTATCCGACGGGCCGCGACACCGCCCACTCCCCGGTCAGTCGGCCAGCGCGGTCGCGGCGGCGATGAGGTCGGCGAGCGGGCCCGACGTGCCGGTCCCCTTGGGCCACACCAGGGCGACGTCGCTCGGGGCGACCCCGGCGACCTCGCGGTAGGCGATGTCGGGGCGGGCGTAGTAGCGGGCGGCGCTCGCAGGGGCGAGGGCGATGCCGTCGCCGTTGGCGATGGCGGTGAGCCAGTCGTCGGGGTGCTCGGTCACGGCGCCGACGTTGACGGGGCGCCCGCCGCGGGCGTCGGCGGCGGTCCAGTGGTCGCGGAACGCGCCCGTGGCGGCGGGAGCGGCGATGAACGGCTCGTCGAGGAGGTCCGCCATCGACAGCGACTCCCGTTGCGCCAGCGGGTGTCCGGCGGCCATGGCGATGCAGCGCGGCTCGGTGAGCAGGACGACCGCGTCGAACTCGTCCTGGCGCGGGAACGGGAGCCGCATGAACCCGGCGTCCACGTCACCGGAGACGAGCCCGGCGATCGGGTCGCCCCAGCTGGCCTGGCGCAGCTCGACGCGCCAGTCGGGGCGGCGCTCGCGGAACGCGGCGATGATCGGCTGGGTCTTCTCGTTGGCGGCGCTGGCGAGGAAGCTGACGCGGAGCACGCGGGACGCCTCGGCCTCGGCGGCGCGCACGGCGCGGCGGGCGCCGTCCCAGGCGGCGAGCACGGCCGGGGCCGCGGCGGCGAGGGCCGCGCCGGGACCGGTGAGGGCCATGCCGTGCTTGGAGCGGTCGAAGAGGCGGGCGCCGAGCTGGGTTTCGAGCTGGCGGATCTGCTTGGTGAGCGCGGGCTGCGAGAGGTAGAGCCGCTCGGCGGCGCGGGTGAGGTTCCCTTCCTCGGCGACGGTGGCGAAGGAGCGCAGCAGCCGCGTGTCGACATCCATAACCACAGGTTATCGATACTGGTATTGGACGTGCGGCGGGATCGGTCGGAGACTTGGGACGTCCGGCGGAGGTGCCGCCGGGCAGGACCGGAGGACCGCCCGATGTTCGTCGCTTTCGTCGTCGTCACCTTGATCTGCATCGCCGCCAACGCGGTCGAGTCCGTCGGGAACTTCATGGGCGCGGCGTGGGTGAAGCAGAACTCGCGGGCGGTGGGGGTGCCGGACTCGTGGCTGCCGTTCCTGGGGGTCGTCAAGGGCGCGGCGGCGCTGGGGCTGGCGGCCGGGTTCGCGTGGCGGCCCTTGGGGATCGCGGCCGCGGCGGGCCTGGTGGTGTTCTTCGTGCTGGCGTCGGCGCTGCACGTGAGGGAGCGGGTGTTCCACAACTTCTACGGGCCGCTCGCGTTCCTGGGGTTGAGCGTCGCGGCCCTGTGGCTGATGATCGCGGCCTAGGCGGCGGGGAAGAGGCGTGCGACGGCGGCGACGACGGCTTCGCGGCGCTCGCCCATGTACCGCTCGCGCTCGGCCGGGTCGGCGGGGAGGAAGTCGATCTGCCCGGCCCAGGCGGCGGCGATCTGGTTGAGCAGCACCAGGATGTCGATCGGGTCCCAGGACGGGTCGAGCACGCCGTCGGCCTGCGCCTGCCGCAGCCGCTTGAGCTTGCCGGCCATGGTGGCGCGGATCGGGTCCTCGGTGTCGCCCGCGTCGAGTTCGAGGCGCCCCCACTGCATGAGCCGGTACCGCTCGGGGTGCGCCGCGTAGTAGTCGTGGAGGCGGCCCGCGTACTCGGGAAGGCCGGCCGGGTCCAGGCGCGTCGCCTCGGCGACGGCGGTCAGCTCGGCGGCCGTGACGTGCCGGTACAGGGCCTCCTTGCTCTTGAAGTACGCGTAGACGCGTTCCTTGCTGGTCTTGGCAGTTTTCGCGATCCGGTCGATGCGGGCGCCCGCGATTCCGTAGCGTGCGAACTCGGACCGCGCGGCCGCGAGGATGCGGTCGCGGGTGGCTTCAGGGCTGTGGGCGGGCGACATTTGCCCAGCATACCTGCCCGAACCGTTCGGTTTGACGATCGCGGTTCCGAGGGGGTAGCGTTCAAACCGAACCGTTTGGTTTGACGAAGGGAATCTGTCATGCAGCACCGCGCACTCGGCACGCAAGGACTCCGGGTCTCGGCGATCGGCTACGGCACCATGGGCCTGACCATGGCGTACGGCCCCGGCGACGAGGCCGAGGGCCGCGCCACCATCCGCAAGGCGTACGAGCTGGGCGTCGACTTCTTCGACACCGCCGAGCTCTACGGCCTGGGCACCGGCTCGAACGAGACGCTGCTCGGCGAGGCCGTCAAGGACTTCCGGGACGAGGTCGTCATCGCCACGAAGTTCGGCTTCGACCTCTCCGACCTCGCGAAGGGCTTCGGCCTCAACAGCCGCCCCGAGAACATCCGCAAGGTCGCCGACAACAGCCTCCGCTTCCTCGGCACCGACCGCCTCGACGTGTTCTACCAGCACCGCGTCGACCCCGACGTCCCGATCGAGGACGTCGCGGGCACGGTCAAGGAGCTCGTCGACGCCGGGAAGGTCAAGTACTTCGGGCTCTCCGAAGCCGGGCCCGAGACGATCCGCAGAGCCCATGCCGTGCAGCCGGTCTCGGTCCTCCAGACCGAGTACTCCCTGTTCGAGCGGGACGTGGAGCGGCTGTTCCCGGTCCTGGAGGAGCTCGGCATCGGCTTCGTCGCCTACTCGCCGCTCGGCCGCGGCTTCATCACCGGCAGCGCCCGCCCCGCCAGCGAGTACGACGAGTCGGACATGCGGCGCAACGACCCCCGCTGGCTGGAGGGCAACTTCGAGAAGAACGTCGCGGCCGTCGACCGGCTCGGCGAACTCGCGCAGGCCAAGGGGATCACCGTGCCGCAGCTCGCGCTCGCCTGGACCCTGCGCCAGAGGGACTACATCGTCCCGATCCCCGGCTCCCGCAGCCGGTCCCGCGTCGAGGAGAACACCGCCGCCGCGGGCGTGGAGCTCACGGAGGCCGACCTGGCCGCGGTCAAGGAGATCCTGCCGACCGGCGGCTTCGGCGCCCGCTACGCCCAAGTGCCCGAATGGGTCTGAGGCGCGGGGCGCCCGGGCTCCTTTAGCCGCCCGCGTCCGGGCGGGGCGGGATCTCTCCGCTGCCGCGCACGATGAGGGTGGTGCCGACGACGACGCGGTGGGCCGGAGAGGCGTCGCCGTCGAGGCGGGCGAAGACCCGCTCGGCGGCGATGCGGCCCAGGTCCTCGGGGTGCTGGGCGATGACGGTGACGCCGGGTTCGAGGAGGTCGGCGAGTTCGATGTCGTCGAAGCCGACGAGCGCGGTGTCGCGGTGGCGGCCGCGTTCGCGCAGCGCGTGCAGCGCGCCGATCGTGATGAGGTTCTGGGCGCTGAAGACGGCGGTCGGGGCGTCGGGCCCGTCGAGCAGCCGCAGCAGCGCGTCCCTGGCGCTGTTCTCGTCGTGCAGGTCCTCGACCACGTGGGCGTCCGCGGCGGGCACACCGCCGCGGGCGAGGGCGTCGAGGAAGCCCTCGCGGCGGTGGCGGGCGGTCGTCAGGTCGCGCAGGTCGCCCAGGTACGCCACGCGCCGATGCCCGTGGGAGAGCAGGTGTTCGACGGCCCGGGCGGCGCCGCCGAAGTTGTCGCTGACGACGGCGTCGGCCTCCAGCCCCGAGGGCTCGCGGTCGACGAACACGATCGGGGTGCCGCGCCGCAGCTCCGGGAGCAGATACGTCTGCTTGGCGGTGGCGGTGGTGAGGATGAGCCCGTCGACGCGGCGGCGCAGGAACGCGGACACGGCCTCGCGTTCGCGCTGCGGGTCGTCGTCGAGGCTGGAGGCGAAGACGGCGACGCCCCGACCGGTCGCGGCGTCCTCGACCGCGCGGTGGACGGCGCCCGCGAAGGGGTTGTCGACGCTGCCGACGAGCAGGCCGAGCGTGCGGGTGCGGCGGTCGGACCGGCGGAGGTTCCCGGCGTGCAGGTCCGGCTGGTAGTCCAGGGCACTGGCGGCGTCGCGCACCCGCTGTGCGGTCTCGGGGGTGACGTTCGGTTCGCCGTTGATGACCCGGGAGACGGTCTTGATGCCGACCCCGGCGAGCTCGGCGACCTCCCGCATCGTCGGACGGGAGCCGTTGCGCGAGACCTGCTGGTCTGACAACGATGTCACGATTCGACCTCCAAAGATCGGGTGGTCTTGACTCTACACGGTCGCATGAACTACTACTGTCGTTGACATCGTTGTCAAAGAGGCGGCGATGCCTGACCTCCAGGAGGATTCACCGATGAATCGCACTCTGCGAACCCGGGCCCTCGCGGCGACCGGCGCGCTCGCCGCCGGCACCCTCGCGCTGACCGGCTGCTCCGGCGGCGGCTCCGATGAGGACACCGTGGGCGTCACGCTCATCGTCAAGACCACCGCCAACCCCTTCTTCGTCGCCATGCAGGAAGGCGCCGAGGCCGCCGCCGAGGAGGCCGGCGTCGACCTCACCGTCGCGGCGGGCCGCGAGGACGGCGACGAGGACTCCCAGATCCAGGCCGTCGAGAACGCCATCTCCCGCGGCGACGACGGCATCCTCATCACCGTGAACGGACCGGGCGTGGAGGACGCGCTCGTGCGGGCGCGCGACGCGGGCCTGTACGTCATCGCCCTGGACACGCCCCCGTCCGACCCCGAGTCGGTCGACATCACCTTCGCCACCGACAACTTCCTTGCGGGCCAGCGCATCGGCGAGTGGACCGCCGCCCAGCTCGGCGGCGACCAGGCCGTCATCGCCATGATCGACCTGTTCGACGACAAGATCGTCTCGGTCGACGTCCAGCGCGACCAGGGCTTCCTCGACGGGATGGGCATCGACACCGCCGACCCCGCGGCCTACGGCGACGAGGCCGCCACCGGGCAGTACTCCGGCGGCGGGTACGAGATCGTCGGGCACGAGGCCTCCCAGGGGGCCGAGGACGGCGGGCGCACCGCGGCCGAGAACCTCCTGTCGATCAACCCCGACATCAACGTCGTCTACACGATCAACGAACCGGCGGCCTACGGCGCGTACGAGGCGTTCGACGCCGCCGGCGCCACCGAGGGCCTCATCGTCGCCTCGGTCGACGGCGGGTGCGCCGGGGTCGACGCGGTCGCCGACGGCGTCATCGGCGCGACCAGCCAGCAGTACCCGGTGCGCATGGCCCAGCTCGGTGTCGAGGCGATCCACTCGCTCGTCACCACCGGCGAGGCGCCCGAGACCACCGAAGGGCTCGACTTCTTCGACACCGGCGTGGAACTGGTCACCGACACCCCGCACGAGGGCATCGAGTCGATCACCTCCGCCGAGGCGGCCGACGTCTGCTGGGGCTAGTCCCCCGCCGACCCTGAGAACATCGGAGCACACGTGAACCAGCACCGCACCGACGCGGCGGCGCCCGACCTGGCCGAGGAGTTCCTCGACCGGTCCACGCCCCTGCGCGCCGTCCGCAACCTCCTGCACCGCCACCCGGCGATCAGCCCGGCCATCGTGCTCATCGCCGCCGTCGCCGTCTTCGGCGGCCTCAACGAGCGCTTCCTGGAACCGTCCAACCTGTCCCTGGTGAGCCAGCAGGTCGCGGTCGTCGGGACGCTCGCCCTCGCGCAGACGCTCATCATCCTCACCGCCGGGATCGACCTGTCCGTCGGCGTGGTCATGGTGCTCGCCTCCATGGTGATCGCGCAGACCACCGTGCAGAACGGGGTCCCGGCGCCGCTCGGGCTCGCGCTCGGCCTGGCGGTCGGGCTCGGCGCGGGCGCGCTGAACGGCTTCCTGGTCACCAGGCTGAAGCTCCCGCCGTTCATCGTCACCCTCGGCTCGCTCAACGTCTTTTTGGCGCTGACGCTCCTGTACTCGGGCGGCGCGACCGTGCGCGGCGGGGACATGCCGGACCTGCTGACGCTCACCGGCGAGACGTTCTCCATTGGCGGCGTCAACATCACGCTGGGCGTGGTGATGATGCTGGTCCTCTACGTCGCGCTGGCGCTGATCCTCCAGGGGACGGCGTGGGGCCGCCACGTGTACGCCGCCGGGGACGACCCCGAGGCCGCCCGGCTGGCGGGCATCAGGGTCCCGCGGGTGCTGGCGAGCGTCTACCTCGCCGCCGGGGCGATCCTCGCCGTCGCGGCGTGGATCCAGATCGGACGGTCCAACGCCGCCTCGCCCAACACCGGCGTCGACCTGAACCTCGACTCGATCACGGCGGTGGTCATCGGCGGCACGAGCCTGTTCGGCGGGCGCGGCACCGTGTGGGGGACGCTCCTGGGCGCCCTCATCGTCGGCGTCTTCCGCAACGGGCTGGCCCTGGTCGGCGTCGACGTCCTGTGGCAGACCTTCGCGGTCGGCGTGCTCGTCATCGCCGCCGTCTCGATCGACCAGTGGATCCGAAAGGCACGCGCATGAGCACCGGCGACAGCGGCTCCCGCGAGCCGGTCCTCCAGGCGACCGGCCTGGTCAAGACGTACGGCCGCGTCGTCGGCCTCGACGGCGCGGACCTCGACCTGTACCCCGGCGAAGTGCTCGCCGTCATCGGCGACAACGGCGCCGGGAAGTCGACGCTCGTCAAGTGCCTGACGGGCGCGGAGATCCCGGACGAGGGGGAGATCCGGCTCGAAGGGCGGCGGGCGCAGTTCAAGCGCCCGCAGGACGCCCGCGCGCAGGGCATCGAGACGGTGTACCAGACCCTCGCCGTCTCCCCCGCGCTCGACATCGCCGCGAACCTGTTCCTGGGCCGCGAACTGCGCAAGCCGGGTCCACTGGGGACGCTGCTGCGGGTGGTGGACACGAAGCGGATGCGCCGGCGCGCCGAGGAGGAGCTGGCCGAGCTGGGGATCACGACCCTCCAGGACGTCACCGTCCCGGTCGAGAACCTCTCGGGCGGCCAGCGCCAGGCCGTGGCGGTCGCGCGGGCGGCGGCCTTCGGCTCGAAGGTGGTCGTGCTCGACGAGCCGACCGCGGCCCTGGGGGTGCGCGAGTCGCGGCAGGTGCTGGAGCTGATCGCGAGCCTGCGCGACCGGGGCACCCCGGTCATCCTGATCTCGCACAACATGCCGCAGGTCTTCGAGGTGGCCGACCGCATCCACATCCAGCGGCTGGGCAGGCGGGCGGCGGTGATCACGCCGCAGTCCCACTCGATGACCGACGCGGTGGCGATCATGACCGGTGCGGCCCGGGCCTGAGCGGCGGGCGTCCCTGCTAGGGCTCGGCGCGGTCGATCCGGTCGGCGAGCTTGGCGGAGAGGCGGCCGAGTTCGGCGAACTCCTCGGGGGTGAGGCCGTCGAGGACGAGGCGGCGCACGGTCGCGACGTGCTTCGGGGCGGCGGCCCCGATGACGGCGCGGCCGTGCCCGCTGATCGCGACGTAGGCGCCGCGGCCGTCCTCTTCGCACTCCTCGCGGGCGACGAGGTCGCGCTTGGCCATGCGGCGGATCTGGTGGGACAGGCGGCTCTGCTCCCAGTCGATGCCCTTGGCGAGGTCCTGGAAGCGGACGCGGCCTTCGGGGACGTCGGTGAGCGCCACGAGGACCTCGAAGTCGGCTGGCGACAGGCCCGACTGCGCCTGGAGGTCGGCGGCCAGGCGGGCCGAGAGCTTCAGGTGCATCCGCACGAAGGCGCGCCAGGAGTGCTGCTCCTCGGCGCTCAGCCAGGGGACGGCGCCCGGGTCGGGCTCGGTGTCGGTCACGCGTCCATTCTATGTTCTGGTTGACATGTCATCGGCCTAGCCGAGTTCGACCTCCAGCCAGTGGAGGACCTGGGGCGAGACCTGGTCGGTCGCGTCGGCGAACTCGGGGTGCCTCTTGACGAAGCGGGCGACGTAGGGGCAGACGGGGACGATGCGCTTCCCGGCGGCGCGGGCGTCGAGGAGCGCCTGCTCGACCAGGGTGGCGGCCAGGCCCTTCCGGGCGAAGGAGCTGTCCACTTCGGTGTGGTAGAAGATCCGCTGGTCGCCGCGGTCGCGGTAGGCGGTGAGGCCCGCGCGGGCGCCGTCGATCGCGATCTCGTAGAGCAGTTCGGCGTCGACCCGGCGTACGACGGGTTCGCTCGCGCGGTCGTCGGTGCGCTTGGGCGGCAGCGGGTTGCGGCGGGGCATGATGACGGCGTTGGGCAGGGGCGGCGCGGGGAGGCGGTCGCCGGGGTAGCCCTCGACGGCGCCGAAGCGGTCGGTGGCGGCCTCCCACTCGTCGCGGGCCTCCACGATCTCGTCGTGGGTGCGGGCGATGAAGTTCCACCACATGACGATCTCCTCCTCGAACGGCGGGCCGCCGAGCAGGATGAGGCGCGCCGGGGCGTCGGCGTCGTTCACCAGGGTGAGGGCGGCGGTGCCGGGCGCGGCGTAGCCGAGTTCGGCGCGGCGGAGCGCGGTGCCGTCGAGGCGGACCTCCCCGGCGTCGACGAGGACGCCGTGCTCGTATCCGGCGTCGACGTCGAGCGTGATCGTCGCGTGCGGGTCGAGGTCGATCTGAGCGCCGAGCAGCGGCGTGAACGTGCGGACCGGGGAGGCCGATCCGGCGAGGGAGCCGAGGAAGACCCGGAGTTCGGCGCCGTCGATCCGCACCGGTCCGGGCACGTGGTGCTGGAAGTCGCGGTCCGCGTGCCGGTCCGCCTCGGGGAGGGCGACCCACAGCTGGACGCCGTGGACGACGGTGGTGTCCGGGGTGGAGACCTCGGAGTGGGCGATGCCGCGGCCGCCGGTCATCAGGTTCATCTCGCCGGGGCGGATGAGCGCGTGCGTGCCGAGGCTGTCGCGGTGCTCGATCTCGCCGCTGAACAGCCAGCTGACGGTCTGGAGCCCGGTGTGCGGGTGCGGCGCCACGTCCATGCCGCCGGTCGCCGGGACCGCGACGGGGCCGTAGTGGTCGGCGAAGCACCAGGCGCCGATGAGGGTCCGGGCCCGCTGCGGGATCGTGCGGCGCACCAGCAGCGCCCGCGGGCCGCCGAGGGGGACCTCGCGCGGCTCCAGCACTTCGACGCCCGCCGCGGCTCCGGGCGGCGGGGTGCACCGCAACGCCTCCGGGGCCTGCTCCGTGTTGCTCACCTGGACCACCTGCCGTCCCGTTTGATTGTCATGTCATCTATATGCCCACGAGCATAGTCCTACGATCATGGCCGCCGGACGGTTCCGCCGCCGACGTTCAGCGGTCGTAGGCGAGGCGCGCGGTGCGGGGCACCGGGCCGAAGGCGCCGGACTGGAAGTCCCGGTACGCCTGGGCGATCTCGGTGCGGCTGTTCATGACGAACGGGCCGCCGAACGCGACCGGCTCGCGCAGCGGCGTGCCGCTGTAGACCATGACGCGCGCCGGGTCGTCGCCGTCCGGGACCGCCAGGTGCAGCATCGTCTCCGCCGCGCCCGCAACGGGATCGGACCACCCGGTCTGCCCGGCGGCGAGCTCGCGCCCGCCGACGAGCACCCGCCCCGCGACGACGTGCGCGAACAGGCGGTGCTCGCCCGGGACGGCGAGCTCGTACGAGGACAACGGGTCGATCGCGGCGAGCAGGCCCTGCACCGGCTGGTGCGTCTGCGCCGTCCCGGTCACGCCCGCGACCGTGCCCGCGTGGACGTCGATGACGACGCCGGGCGCCTCGACGCGGCGCATCCCGGCGCGGGTGAGGTCCTGGTAGCGCGAGTCGGTCAGCTTCTTGGCCTTGGGCAGGTTGAGCCACAGCTGGAGGGTGTGCGCGTGCTCGTCGCGGTAGGCGAGCTCGCGGTGAACGATGCCCCTCCCGGCGGTCATCCACTGCACCTCCCCCGGTTCGAGGGCGCCGGCGTGGCCGAGGTTGTCGCCGTGTTCGAGCACGCCGTCGACCACGATCGTGACGGTCTCCAGGCCGCGGTGCGGGTGCCACTCGAAGCCCGGCTCGGAGAACCAGTCCTCGGCCATGATCAGGAACGGGTCGGTGAGCGCGGGGTCGGTCGGCGCGAAGGCCAGCGCCTTGTCGTCGACCTGGGAGTCGGGCCCCAGGTGGCGGGCGTCCTCGATGCGGTCGAGGGTCCGCTGGTGCGTGGTGGTCATGTATCCATTCTCCGCCGGGTCGGTGGGGCCGGGCGCCTTTCGGCGCCCGGCTCATTCGGCGGCCGTGAGCCCGAAGGCGGCGGCCATGCGGTTCCAGGACGCGGCCTCGTCGTGGCGGCCCTGGCGTTCGAGGGTGCGGGCGAGCAGCAGGTGGGCGTAGTGCTCGACCGGGTCGCGGTCGATGACCTCGCGGAGCTGCTCCTCGGCCCGGCGCAGCTGCGCGGAGTGGTAGTAGGCGCGCGCGAGCAGGAGCCGGGGGCCGGTCGGGCCGGGGGTCTCCTCGACGAGCGCGGCGAGGAGGTTCGCGGCGCCGATGTAGTCGCGGGCCTCGAAGCGGGCGTTCGCCCGCTCCCAGCGCTCGAAGGGGCCTTCTTCGTGCGGGGCGGGGACGCCGCCGGGGGCCACGCCGTCGAACAGGTGGGTCGCGGCGACCCAGCGGTCGGGGGCGGCCTCGCCGTTCGGAAGGAAGTCGTTGAAGTCGCTCATGGCTTCCCTTCAAGTAGTTGATACGTCATCCGTTTCCCGGGCGGCCGGTGCCGTGATCCGGCCGTGGGCGAGGGCGATGCGGTGGTCGGCCGCCGCGGCGTCGCCGGGGTCGTGGGTGGCGTGGACGATGGTGGTGCCGCGGGCGCGCTCGTCGGCGAGCACGGCGGCGATGCGGTCCTTGGCGGCGGCGTCGAGGCCGGTCGCGGGCTCGTCGAGGATCAGCAGGTCGGACTGCTGCGCGAGCCCCTGGGCGAGGAGCACGCGCTGGCGCTGGCCGCCCGAGAGGGTGCCGAGGCGGCGGCGGGCGAGGTCGGCGACGCCGAGGCGCTCCATGCAGTGGTCCACGATGGACCGGTCCTCGCGGGTGAGCCGCCGCCACGCCCCGCGGTGGGCCCAGCGGCCCATGGACACGGTCTGCCGGACCGTCACGGGCAGCGCGTCGGACGCCTCGCTGCGCTGGACCACGAACGCGACGCGGCCCGAATGCGTGCGCCGCAGCGTGCCCGACGCGGGCGGGTGGACGCCCGCGAGGACGCCGAGGAGCGTCGACTTCCCCGAGCCGTTGTGCCCGGTCACCGCCGTGATGCGGTGCGGCGGAACCGCAATGGTCACGTCGTGGAGCACGGTGGCGGCGCCGTGGCGCGCGCTCACCCCGTCCAGCTCGATCGCAGCGGACATGTCCTGGATCACTCCCCCTTCGGCTTGGAATCGAAAACGATTTTCATTATAGTTCTGGCCGTGGAATGGTTGACCAGCCCCTTCGAAGTCGGATTCGTGGCCCGCGCCCTGTGGGGCGGCCTGCTCGTCTCGGCGGTCTGCGGCCTCGCCGGCACGTGGGTCGTGCTGCGCGGCATGGCCTTCATGAGCGACGCGATGTCGCACGGGATGCTGCCCGGCGTCGCGATCGCCGCGCTCCTCGGCGGGAACCTCCTGCTCGGGGCCGCGGCCAGCGCGCTCGCGATGGCCCTCGGCGTCACCGCACTCTCCCGCTCCCCCAGGCTCTCCCGCGACACCGGGATCGGACTGCTGTTCGTCGGGATGCTCGCGGCGGGCGTCATCATCGTCTCCCGATCCGGGTCGTTCGCCGTGGACCTCACCGGGTTCCTGTTCGGCGACGTGCTGTCCGTCAGGGACGCCGACCTCGTAGTACTCGCCGGTGCCCTGATCGCGGCGCTCCTGATCACCGTCGCCTGCCACCGGGCGTTCACCGCCCTCGCCTTCGACCCGCGCAAGGCCGCCACCCTCGGCCTGCGCCCGGGCCTGGCACAGGGCCTCATGGTCGGCCTCCTGACGCTCGCGATCACCGCCTCGTTCCACGTCGTCGGCACACTGCTCGTCTTCGGCCTGCTCATCGCGCCGCCCGCGGCCGTGAGTCTGTGGGCCGACCGCATCCCGGTGATCATGGCGGGCGCGGTCCTCCTCGGCGCGGCCTCCACCGCGGGCGGGCTGCTCGTCTCCTGGCACCTCGGGACGGCCGCGGGCGCCACCATCGCCGGCCTCGCCGTCGCCTGCTTCTTCGCCTCCGCGCTCGCCGCGCTCGTCCGCGACCGCCTCCCGCTCCGCCCCGTCATCCTGAAAGGACACTGAATGCCGCTGCCCACGAGAGCCCGAGCGGCCGCCGTGCTCACCCTCGCAGTCCTCGCGGGCTGCTCCAGCGAGCCCGGCGCCACCGCCGAGGACCCCTCCCCCACGCCCCACGGCTACGTCGAGGGCGCCGAGGAGACCGCCGAGGCGCAATGGCGGCTCGTCATCGCCGACGCCGCGACCGGCGAGGTCCACCTCTTCGACCCGGCGACGGAGGAGTCCGCGGTCATCGCCACTGTGGACGGGGTGCAGTCGGCCGCGAGCGACGGCCGCTACGCGTACGTGTCCGACGGGTCGAGCACCCGCGTGATCGACAGCGGCGCATGGACCGTCGACCACGGCGACCACGTGCACTACTACAAGAGCGAGCCGCGGGAGGTCGGCGCGGTCGACGCGGCGGTGTCCGCCTCGGTCGGCGACCCGGCGGTGACCGTCCTGAACGGCGGGAGCGGCGTGGTCACGCTCGACCTCGAGTCCCTGGACGCGGGCGAGATCGCCGAGACCGGCACGGTCGCGGCGCAGGCCGCGCTCCCCTACGACCAGCGGCTCATCGCGGTCGGCGACGGGGCGGTCCAGGTCCTCGAACGCGACGGAAGCGGCGGCACGGCACTCGCCGAGGACTGCCCGGAGCCCGAGTCGCCCACCGTGACCCGGCGCGGCGCCGTGTTCGCGTGCGACGACGGGGTCCTGCTCGTCACCGGTGAGGGCGAGCCGACCGCGGAGAAGATCCCCTACCCCGCGGGCGAGGGCATCGACGGCGGCCTCCACCACCGGCCCGGCGCCTCGGTGCTGGCCGCCCGCACCGAGAACGGCGGGGTCCTCGTCCTGGACCTCAAGGAGCGCGCGTGGACCGCGCTGGACGTGGCCGACACGGTCGCGGTCAGTGCGACCGGCGAGGACGCGCCCGTGCTCGTCCTCGCGCGGGACGGCGTGCTCCGCTCCTTCGACCCCGCCACCGGCGCCGCGCTCGCGCAGACCGAGCTGCTGACGGTCGCGGACGACGCCGTGCCGGTGATCCAGGTCGACACCGCCCGCGCGTACGTCAGCGATCCCGGCGGCGGCGCGGTCCACGAGATCGACTACCGCGACGACCTGCGGCTGGCCCGGACCTTCGACCTCGGCTTCCAGCCCGGCGCCATGGTGGAGACGGGATGGTAGCCGCGCTCACGCGACGCGCACTCGTGTCGCTCCCGGTCCTCGCCGTCGCGCTCTCCGACTGCACCGCAACGGGATCGGCCCGCTCCGGCATCGTCGTGACCACGAACATCCTGGGCGACCTCGTCCGGAACGTCGTCGGCGACCAGACCGAGGTCACGGTCCTCATGGCCGCGGGCGCCGACCCGCACTCGTTCGGCGTCTCCGCGCAGCAGGCCGCGTCCCTCGAACGCGCGGAACTGCTGGTGCACAACGGCCTCGGCCTCGAAGAGGGCGTCCTCAGCCACATCGAGGCGGCCACCGCGTCAGGGGTGCCGGACCTCGCCGTCGGCGAGCGTGTCGACCCGATCGACTACAGCGCCGACGAGTCCGCCGGGCAGCCCGACCCGCACTTCTGGACCGACCCGGTGCGCGTCGGCGAGGCCGTCGGGATCATCGCCGACCAGGTGATCGAGCATGTCGCGGGCGTCGACGCCGACCGGGTCCGCTCGGATGCCGAGGCGTACCGGTCGCAAGTGGACGACCTCCACGAGCACACGACCGAACTGTTCTCCCGCATCCCCGACGAGCACCGCAAGCTCGTCACCAACCACCACGTCTTCGGCTACCTCGCCGAACGGTACGGCTTCGAGGTCGTCGGCGCCGTCATCCCCTCCGGCTCCACCCTCGCCTCCCCCAGCGGCTCCGACCTGAAGGACCTCGCCGACGCCGTCGCCGCCTCCGGCGTCCCCGTCGTCTTCGCCGACTCCTCGCAGCCCGAGCGGCTCATCGAGGCGATGGCCGCGGAGACCGGGCTCGACATCGCGATCGTCCCGCTGTTCACCGAGTCGCTCACCGAACCCGGGCAGGGCGCCGGGACCTACCTGGAGATGGCCGCGGCCAACGCCGAAGCCATCGCCGAGGGCCTTGCGCCGCAATGACGTACACCCCGCCCATCGACGGGCCCGCCCCGGGCCCCGACACCCAGAGAAGGATACGAATGAGAACCCGCACCCTATGGACGCCCGCGCTCCTCAGCACCGGGCTCGTCCTCGCCGCATGCGGCGGCCCCGCCGACGAGGCCGCCGAACCCGACGCCGTGGAAGTGGAGAACGCGCTCGTCGCCACCTATGACGGCGGCGTCTACGTCCTCGACGGCGACACGCTCGAAGTCGTCGAAGACCTCCCCCTGGAGGGCTTCAACCGCGTCAACCCCGCCGGGGACGGCCGCCACGTGCTCGTCTCCACCGCGACCGGCTTCCGCGTCCTCGACGCGACCGCCGCGACGCTCTCGGACGACGAGTTCGCCGCCGCCAAGGCCGGGCACGTCGTCAACCACGCCGGCGTCACGGTGCTCTTCGCCGACGGCTCAGGCGAAGTCACCCTCTTCGACCCGCAGGACCTCGGCGACGGCCTGCCCGACACCGAGACGTTCACGACCGAGCACCCGCACCACGGCGTGGCCGTCGAGCTGGCGAACGGCGAGCTGCTGGTGACCCTGGGGGACGAGGAGTCCCGCCCCGGCGTCCAGGTCCTCGACGCCGAACGGAACGAGATCGCCCGCAGCGAGGAATGCCCCGGCGTCCACGGGGAGTCGGCCGCCGCCGACGAGACGATCGTCGTCGGCTGCGAGGACGGCGTCCTCGTCTACCGCGACGGCGCCTTCACCAAGATCGACAGCCCCGACGAGTACGGCCGCATCGGCAACTCCCGCGGCCACGACGACTCCCCGTTCGTCCTCGGCGACTACAAGAGCGACCCCGACGCCGAACTGGAACGGCCCACCCGCGTGTCCGTGATCGACACCGTCACCGGCGAGCTGACCCTCCTCGACGTCGGCACCAGCTACACCTTCCGCTCGCTCGCCCGCGGCCCCGGCGGCGAGGGCCTGCTCCTCGGCACCGACGGCGCCCTCCACGTCATCGACATGGAGCACGCATCGGTCACCGCGTCCTACCCGGTCATCGACGCCTGGGAGGAGCCGCTCGAATGGCAGGAGGCCCGTCCCGCGGTCTTCGTCCGCGGCGACACCGCCTACGTGAGCGACCCCGCCGCGCAGAAGATCTACGCGCTCGACGTCGCCACCGGCGAGATCACCGCCGAAACCGACCTCCCGAACGCGCCCAACGAGATGACCGGAATCTAGTCGCACCCCGCCCCGCCGCAGGCTCCCTACCCGAGCCTGCGGCGGGGACTCGTTTGCGCCGCGCGACTCCGCGGTCAGGCGGCGCTCAGGCGGTGACGACCGCGCTGGCGAAGGACCACGGCGGGAGGTCGATGTCCACGCCGTCGTCGCCCTTGGCGGTCGAGGACACCGGGGTCACCGGCGAGGCGTGGAACAGCTCGCCGTCGTCGGGCCCGGCGCCCGCGAGGAGGGTCACGGCGGCCGTGGCCGGGCCGGGGACGGCGATGTGCGCGGTCTTCGCGGTGTCCTCGGCGTTGACCAGGCGCACCACGTACTCGGTGCCGCCCTCGGCCTCGCGCGAGAGGACCCCGGCGGTGACCCGCTGCTCGGGCCGCGCGTCCTGCTCGTAGTCGTGGCGCAGTTCGCCGTCGGCCCAGACCCGGACGCGCGGGCCGTCGAGCTTGACCTTCACCTCGACGGGCTCGCCCTCGTGGAGGCCGCGCCACGGCACGGGGCCGTGGTCGCCGCCGCCGATCCCGTCGTCGGAGCGGTTGACGACGGTGAACTTGTTCTGCCACATGCCGAACGAGACGGTGAGCGAACTGGCCGGGGCCTCGGGGCCGAGCCGGATCTCGAAACCGTCCTCGCCGTCGGCCTTGAGGGCGGCGAACTCCAGCTCGCACGCGGTCGGGTCGATCGGGCCGAGGTGGACGCCGTCGCCCCCGGTCCCCGTGCGCGCGTCCGGGACCGGGGCGCCGTCGAGCCGGATGCCGCTGAACGCGACCGAGGCCCGCGCCGAGGAGAGCACGGCCGTGCCGATCGCCGGGAGCACCACCGGCCGGTGCTCGACGCCTTCGAGGGCCACGGCGTGGACCCGTTGGCCGCGTTCGGCACCGAACGCCTGCTGCACGTAGTACGAGGCGCTCGGCCGCACCTCGTCGGCGGTGAAGTAGATGAGGTCGGGCGTCCACTGCGAGTGCCCCACCCGGGCGAGCAGGGGCGCGTACGACGCGAGCCGCACGACCTCGGGGCGCCGCTCCATCGCGGTCATGTACGCGGCCTCGGCGAGCGCCGACCTGACCTTGCTGGAGCAGCCCGCGTACTCGCCGAGGTACACCTTCGGGCCCTCGGGGTCGTAGGCGTCCCAGCGGTCGAGGTTCTGGTGGTACCAGCGCGGGTTCTGGTAGCCGTGCTCGTCCACGATGGGGATGGCGCGCTCGCGGGCGTACGCCCAGCCGTTCTCGTAGTCCTCGCCGTGCGGGGCGGGCCCGACGGTGCCGATCGGGGTGACCTCGGGGTGGGCGGCGCGCAGGGCGTCCTCGATGCGGGCGTACCGGTCCTTGAACTGCGCGGTGATCTCGTCCTCGTTGCCGATGCCGAGGTAGCGCAGGCCGAACGGCTCGGGGTGCCCGAGTTCGGCCCGCACGGCGCCCCACTTGGTGCCGGTGCCGCCGTTGGCGAACTCGACGAGGTCGAGCACGTCGCGGACGTAGGCGTCCATCTCGGACTCGGGGACGGCGTGCTGGCCGCCCGGGGAGTTCTGGCAGCACACGCCCGCGGCGACGATCGGGATGGCGGTGGCGCCCACGGCCTCGCACAGCTCGAAGTATTCGAGGTACCCGATCTGGCGGGACTGGTGGTAGTGCCAGATGTTGTACGCCTGCACGCGTTCGTGGCGGGGCCCGACGGTGTCCTTCCAGTGGTAGACGTTCGCGAGGCCGTAGCCGTGCGCGAGGCAGCCGCCGGGGAAGCGGATGAAGCTCGGGTTCAGGTCCTTGAGGGCCTGGAGGAGGTCGGGGCGGAAGGTGAGCGGCTCGCCGTCCTCGCCGAGGGGCCGCAGGGAGACGGCGTCGAGGTCGACCGCGGCGTCGGCGGGGACGGCGAGGCGCAGCTCCCCGCGGCCGTCCGCGACGGCTTCGAGGTCGGTCTCCAGGTACTGCCAGCCGCCGCGGCGAACGTCGAGCGTGCCGGTCGCGACGCCTCCGGCGAGCTGCACGTCGATCTGCACGGGCGCGTCGGCTCGCGCGAACAGCGACAGGCGCATGCGCTCGCCGCGGGCGGCGCCGACGCCGTCCCAGCCGCCGTTGGCAATGGCGGCGGGGCCGGTCAGGCGGGCGTAGTGGGCGTTGTTCCGGTGCAGCGGGTCGTCGGTGCGGACCTCGACGCCGCCTTCGGCGGCCCAGCCGGTGAGGGGGTGGAAGCCCTCGCGCTCGGAGGCGTCGAACTCGAAGTCGCCGTTGCGGACGCGTTCGGCGTTGAGGCCGCCGTCGAGGGCGTCGTTGAGGTCCTCGATGAACAGGCCCCACAGGTCGGGGGCGGCCTCGGCGACCGCGTCGCCGACGCGGACGGTGAATCGCTGGCTCATGTCGGGGGTGCCTTCCTGGGCGTGCGGCAATGAATGTTTATCGGTAAAGTCATGTCAGGGTAACGGCACGGGGACCGGTCGTGTCAAGCCCCTCCCGCACACCACCGAACGCCGGGGAACGCGAAGGCCCGCCCCGGCGCCGCGGGTCGCGGCGGCCGGGGCGGGCCGTTGTTTACGCCTGGGTCAGCCCGCGGCCTGCGTGACCAGGGCTGCGATCCGCTTCTCGACGGCGGGGGTGATGTCGGTGAGCGCGAACGCGGTCGGCCACATGTCGCCGTCGTCGAGGGCGGCCGGGTCGTTGAAGCCGAGGGTGGCGTAGCGGGCCTTGAACTTCTGGGCGCTCTGGAAGAAGCACACGACCTTGCCGTCCCGGGCGTACGCGGGCATCCCGTACCAGGTCTTCGGGGTCAGCTCCGGCGCGTTGGCGGTGACGATCTCGTGGATCCGCTCGGCGAGCACCCGGTCGGGGCCCTCCAGCTCGGCAATCTTCGCGAGCACGTCGGCGGTGCCGTCGGCCTTCGTCGCGCGCTTGCCGCGGCGCTGCTCCTTCTTCAGCTCCTCGGCGTGCTCCTTCATCGCCGCGCGCTCGTCGTCGGAGAATCCCACCGAGGTCTTGGCGGTCTGCTTCGCGGTCATCACGGTCTCCTTCAATGTCGTTCCCTGATGACTACGATGCTAGTTTTCCCAGCTGAGCCGTGCTTCTCGATTCCTGATCGATCGGTTCAGCCGCGCTGGAGCCTCCGGTAGGCGAGCTCCGCGAGGAGCGCGGCGCCGTCGGCGAGGACGGCGTCGTCGAACGCGGCGCGGGGCGAGTGGTTCGACGCGGCCTCGCGGAAGTCGTCCTTCACTGTGGCGCCGAGGAACAGGTAGCTGCCGGGCACCTGCTCCAGCACCCGCGAGAAGTCCTCGGAACCGGTGACGGGGTCGGTCATCTCGACGTACCGTGCGTCGCCGAAGAGGCCCCGCACGGTCTCGGCGACGAACGCGGCCTCGGCGGGGTCGTTGACCGTGGCCGGGTCCTCGCGCACGAACGCGGCCTCGGCGGTGAGGCCGTGCGCGGCGGCGATGCCCTCGGCGAGGCGCACCGACTCCCGCTCGACCAGGGCGAGCGACTCCTCGGTGAACGTGCGGACGCTGGCCTCGAAGACCGCGCTGTCGGGGATGATGTTGTGCCTGGTCCCGGCATGGAAGGTGCCCACGGTGAGGACGATCGGGTCGAACACCGAGAACCGGCGGGTGACGAGCGTCTGGAGCGCGGTGACGATCTCGGCCGCGACCGGGATCGGGTCGAGCGCGGTGTGGGGGCGGGAGCCGTGGCCGCCCGCGCCGACGACCTTCACCGTCAGGGCCGAGATCGCGGCCATCATCGGGCCGGGCTTGGTGGTGAACACGCCGCGCGGCAGGCGGTCGGACATGACGTGGAGGCCGTACGCCGCGTCGGCTCTGCGGCCCGCGGCGTCGAGCACGCCTTCGTCGATCATGTGCCCGGCGCCGTCGCCGCTCTCCTCGCCCGGCTGGAACATGAAGACGACGTCGCCGTTCAGCTCGTCCTTATGCGCGGCAAGGAGTTTCGCGGCACCGACGAGGCCCGCGGTGTGGAGGTCGTGGCCGCACGCGTGCATGGTGCCGACGCGGCCGGACACGTACTCGGCGTCGTTCTCCTCGACCACCGGCAGGGCGTCCATGTCGCCGCGCAGCAGCACGACCGGGCCCGGCCCGCCGCCGCGCAGGACCGCGGTGACCGAGGTCGCGGCCTTGCCGAGGGTGATCTCCAGCGGCAGGCCGTCGAGCGCGGCGAGCACGGCCGCCTGCGTCCCGGGCAGGTCGAGACCCACCTCAGGGAAGCGGTGCAGCTCGCGGCGCAGTGCGACGAGCTCGTCCTCGATGGCGGCGGCCTGTTCCCGGAAATCCATGTCCACTCCTGATCACGCCCTCGACCGGCGGGTACGCGCGGCCGACGCAATACTGCCACGCTCAGGCGAGCGAGCCCGCGAGCGCGGTCAGGCGTGCGGCGGCGGCATCGCGCTCCGCCTCGAAGGCCGATCGCTCTGGCGCGAGCGCCGCGATCGAGGTCGAGAGCGTGCGGCCGACCATGACGACGTGGACCTCCATGCCGAACTCCTCGCCGAGGATGAGTTCGAGCGGCGGGACCACGTGGTCGCGGTCCTCGTTCGCGGTGCCGAGCCCGTGGACGGTGCCCCGCGTGGTGACGATGACGGCGGTGCGGCCGCGCAGCGGCTGGGTGTCCTCTTCGGCGGGCGAGGTGAGGCCCCGGACGTGGACCTGGTCGAGCCAGGCTTTGAGCGTCGAGGGCAGCGAGTAGTTGTACATGGGCGCGCCGAGCAGCAGGACGTCCGCGCTGAGCAGTTCGGCGACGAGGGCCCGTTGTGCTTGGGCCGCTTCACGATGGGACTCGTCGGCCGGAGGGGTTTCCTCGGACGCCCAGTGCAGGGCGGCGTGCGTCAGGTGCGGGACCGGGTCGGTGCGCAGGTCGCGTTGGATGACGGTGTGCCCGTCGCCGCGGCTGCGCCATGCCTCGGCGAAGACGCCGGTGAGGCCGCGGGAGACGGACCCGTTCGCTTCGTAGGAGGCGTCGATTCGCAGGAGTCGCGGCATCGGGAAAGCCTAGCCACGCGGCGCGGGCCGCACGTCAGAGGCCGTTGTCGGTGCCCAGCATCGCTTCGACGGCGACCGGGTCTCCCGAGAGTTCGACTCGGGCGACGTCGCGGCGGCCGCTGAGGTAGAGGAGCAGCTCGACCGGTTCGCCGGTGAGCACGGCGCGCTCCTCGGACCCGAAGCCGCGGGTGCGGCCGTCGGGGACGCGCAGTTCGAGGCCGTGCGGGCGGATCTTGCGGGCGGCCCGCCAGCCGGTGAGGCCGCTGGTCTTCCAGGCCAGCGCGTCGAGGTCGGGGCGGCCGGTCCGGGGGCCGAGGCCGTTGGCGCGGCGCACGTCCTCGTGGTGGATCAGGAACTCCGTGCCGTTCATGGCGGTCCGGAGCCCCGGGATGCGCCAGGGCACCGGCGGCGCCCCTCTGCGGAGCCGGTCGATCAGGGCGGGGAGGCCCTTGGCTTTCTGCGCGGCCATCTTCTCCACGGACCACCTTGAGAAGTGCTCGCGCAGGACGAGGTGCGCGGCGAGGTCGAGGGCGGTCCAGCCCTCGCACATCGTCGGCGCGTCGGGTCCGACCTCCGCCAGCAGCTCGCACAGGTCCCGGCGCTCCCGCTCGTCGACCGGCAGTCCTCGCTCCGCGCCCATCGGCCGCCTCCCTCTCGGTAACCCGCCCAGCGTAGCCGCGGCCGGGCTACCGGCCGGGGTGGATCCAGTAGCCGTCGAGTCCGGACAGGCTCGGCGGGTCCTCCAGGAGGGGCGCGAGGCGGCGCAGCATGAGCTGGAGTTCGGGGACGCGGTCGTCGTGGGCGTAGAACGCGGCGCCATTGAGGCCCGCGGCCGTCATGTGCAGGCGGAGGCGGGCCCGGGTGTCCGCCGAGTCGTCCAGGCCGGCGGCCGCGGCGCGCGCCTGCGGGGCCATGACGGGCCAGGGTCCGGCCCAGAACAGCTGGTAGGCGATGTCCCAGAGCGGATCGCCGTAGCGGGCGCACTCGAAGTCGATGACCCCGACCGCGTCGCCGTCCACGATGAGGTTGTCGGCGCTGAAGTCGCCGTGCAGGAGCGCCCGCTGTTCGGGGAGCGCGGCTGCGTCGGTGGTGTACAGGTCGGTGAGGGCGTCCACGAGCTTCCGGTCCTCAAAGGACAGTGCGCTCCAGGCGCCGGGTCCGGGGACCGGGTCGTGCCAGGCGGACTGGCGCCCGTTCCCGGTCGCCGGGTCGATGCCGCCGAAGCCGGTCGAGGCCGTGACGTCCGCGGTGTGGATGCGGCGCATGGCCTCGGCGACCGATTCGGCGGCGTCCGCGACGCGGTCCGGGGGCAGGTCGCACAGGCGGACCCCCGGGAGGCGCGTCGTGACGCTCCACCAGGCGTCGCCTACGGGGCCGATCGCGACGGTCTCAGGGGCGCGGACCGCGCTCCCGGCGAGCATCGCCGCGACGCGGGCCTCCACGTCGAACCCGTCCCGGCGCTTGCACGCCCGGACGACCACCTGCCGGTCACCGTCCTCGGCGGCGAAGACCTGCGAGTTCTCGCCTTCGGTGAGGGGCTGCCAGTCGGCGAGCGGCCGATGGCCCTCCGCGACGGCGGCGGCGATGTCGTCCAGGGTGAACCGGGGCTTCCACATCCGCCGACCGTAGCGGGGCCGGGCGCGGTCCCGCGAGCGGTTTACCGGCGCCGGTGGATCACGAGCGTCCAGGCGAGGCTGCCGAAGGCCGCTACGGTCACCAAGGCCCGCACGGTGTTCCACGCGGTCCAGCGCGCCTCGTCGAGCAGCGCCCGGGCGGCCGTGAAGTCGGCGTCGGTGCCGAGTTCGGTGACGGACCTGATCTCGGTGTTGAGGGGTTCGTTGACGCCCATGGTGATCACCACGGACACGAGGTAGGCCGCGAGCGCGACCGACAACCAGACCAGCACGGCGCGCTGGCCCGAACGCAGGTGCAGCACCAGCGCGAGCGCGATGAGCAGGAGCGACCCGGTGAACTCGACGCCCAGGAACAGCGGGTTCGTGATCGCCGTGTCGAGCGCCTGGAACGCCCCCACGAACGTCCGGTCGTCCACCTCTCCCAGTCCGGGCATGATCGTGTTCGACCAGTCCGTGTAGACGCCCGCGGTGAGGCCGGTCGTCAGGGTGGCGAGGAGGAGGACCGCGGTGCGGAGCGGGTGGCCGGTCGGGCGGGCGGGGGTGTTCGGTGTGATCGTCATGTCTTCATCAAAGCCCGCCCGGCCTCGATCTTCCATAGTCGCCGAGCCGTATTCCATTCGCATTCGTCTACGCGCGCCTGCCGGGTCGCGGCAGGCCGTTTAATGGAGTGGTCTGCCCGAGCGAGAGGATGCATATGAAGGCTGTTTTCGTCACCGACCAGGACGCCGGGACCGCCGGCATGACCTTCGGGGAGCGGCCCGAGCCGCATGCGGCGGAGAACGATGTGGTGGTGCGAGTGCGGGCGTCCGGGTTCACGCCCGGGGAGCTGACGTGGCCGGGGACGTGGACCGACCGGGCCGGGCGGGACCGGACGCCGAGCATTCCCGGGCACGAGCTGGCGGGGGTGGTCGACTCGCTCGGCTACGGCACGACCGGGCTCACCGTGGGGCAGCGGGTGTTCGGGCTCGCCGACTGGACCCGTGACGGGACGCTCGCCGAGCTGGTGGCCGTCGAGGCCCGCAACCTCGCGCCGCTCCCGGCCGACATCGACTTCACGACCGGCGCGAGCCTGCCGATCTCCGGCCTCACCGCGTGGCAGGGCCTGTTCGACCACGGCCGCCTCCGGACGGGGCAGACCGTCCTCGTCCACGGCGCCGCGGGCGGCGTCGGCTCGGTGGTCTCCCAGCTCGCGCACGAGCACGGCGCCCACGTCATCGGCACCGGCCGCACCGCCGACCGGGAGGCGGCGCTCGACTTCGGCGCGAACGAGTTCCTGGACCTCGGGGCCGACGACCTCGCCGCGGTCGGCCAGGTGGACCTGGTGTTCGACGTCATCGGCGGCGACATCGGCGCCCGCTCGGCCGCCCTGGTCCGCCCCGGCGGCACCCTCGTCACGATCGCCGGACCGCCAGAGGTGCGGCCCGCGGAGGCGAACGCGGTGTTCTTCGTCGTGGAGGCCGACCGGACCCAGCTCGCCCGCATCGCCGCCCGCGTTCGAGACGGCCGCCTCCGCACTCGCATCGGCGCGGTCCACCCCTTGGAGGACGCAGTGAGCGCCTTCAACCCGACCTCCCGCCCGACCGGCAAGACGGTCATCACGATCGGCTGAGGCCGGTCGGGTCAGCCGAGTTCTTGGGCGAGGGCGACGAGGATGCCTTCGGGGCCGCGGAGGTAGGCGAGCTTGTAGGAGCCCTCGAACTCCACGACCTCGCCGACGAGTTCGGCGCCGTGGGCGAGGAGGCGGGCGATCCGGTCGTCGATGTCGTCGACAGAGAACATGATGCGGCGGATGCCGAGCGTGTGGGGCGGGGCGTTGACCGGGAGGCTCCTGATCGCGTCGGGGTCGCGGTACTGGGCGAGTTCGACGCGCCCGTTGTCGCCCGGGACGCGCATCATGGCGATGTCGACCTTCTGGTCTTCGAGCCCGACGAGCCGCGCGGCCCAGGTGCCCTCGACCTCCGCTCTGCCTTCCAGTTCCATGCCCAGCTCGGTGAAGAACGCGACGACCGCGTCGAGGTCCTCCACGATGATCTCGATGTTGTCCAGCTTCTTGAGCGCCATGACGCCCCTCCTCGTTGCTTGCGCGACCACTGCGGCCGCGTCTGCACCTGGGACGGAGCCGCCACCCCATTCTCGACATCGCGGAGCGTTCTCGGCGGGGAAAATCGGATGGACCGGGCCGCGCCCGGGTGGAGCGCGGCCCGGTCCCCCGGGTCAGGCGATCGCGTAGGAGCGGATCGTCTCGTGGCTGACGGTGTTGCCGTTCTCGTCGGCGGCGGTGAACCGGACCGAGGCGAACGCGGCGTCGTCGGGGAGCGTGAGCGAGGCGGTCGCGGTGTTCCCGTCGCGGTCGATCGGGACGGGGGTCCAGGTCGCGCCGTCGTCGAAGGACACGTCGAAGGTCATTGCGGCGCAGTGCTGCTCGTCGGCGCCGGGCTGCGGCGCGAACTCCAGGCCGATCTGCTGCACGGTGCCGCCCTCGGCGGCCCCGTTGACGACGCCGGTGGCCGTGAACCGGACGACCGAGACGGGCAGGACCGGGTTGCCGTCAGGGTCGTAGTCGAACGTCCACGACGCGTCGGAGCGGGTGCCCAAGGGCGTCCACGACGCGTTGCGGTCGGCGGTCGCAGTCACGGTGAGCTGTCCCGCGGGGACGGAGGCGGCGTCGATGCCGAGGCCGATCTGGTCGTTCTGGGCGAGCACTTCCCCGTTGCGCGACAAGGTGATCTTGCCGGGGAGGTAGTCGCTCTGGATGGCCTCGCCGCCCATGGCGGAGGAGAACATCCACGGCCCGAAGTACAGCGAGCCCATGTCGTCCCAGCGCACGAACGTCGCCGGAGGCCATGACTGCCCGTTGTCGTCCACACCCACCGACAGGGGCGCGTTGTTCCACGACATCGCCTGCACCGAACCGGGTTCGAGGGCGCCGGAGCGGTGGTGCACCAGGTCCCACGCGGAGCCGGGGCCGCCTTCGTACGGGAAGTACGAGCGGTGCTCCCACGAGAGGTCCCGGCCCGCGGTGAAGAACTCGGTGCGCGATGACGGCAGCGCGACCTCGCCGGTGTTCGTGTACGACCACGCGTCGTAGACGGGGTGGTCGGAGAGGTCCTGGCGCGTGAACGAGCCCTTCGCGCCGAGCGCCTGGAAGTCGGCGTCGTTGCGGGCCAGGTCGGCGTCGGCGACGGGCGGGGTCAGGTCGCCGCGGAAGCCGCGGGTGCCGTGCCGGAACAGGTTGTAGGCGTACGGGTCCGCGGTGCCCTCGGGGCTCGCGAGACCTTCGCGCAGCACGTACCCGGCGTCCTGGACGCCGCTGAGCCTCCCGCTGGGGATCGCGTACAGGTCGCCGCCGGGCCAGGCCGCGTACCCGAGCCAGGCGCCGTCGCCCTCCTCGTGGCCGGGGCCGTAGCTGAACACGTCGAGCACGACGCTCTCGGCCCCGGCCTCGCGGTCGAGGTCGAACCCGAGCGGCTCGGCCTTCGCGCCGTCCACGAGGACCTCCACGGGGTGCTCGCCGACGCGGACCTCCTGGATCGCCGAGACCACATCGGACTCGTCGGCGCCCTTGTACATCATGGTGACCAGGTGGTACGTGCCCGCCTCCAGCGTCAGGGCGGCGGTCCCGCCCTCCACGAACTCGGGCCCGCCGCCCTCGGTCGACCCGACCCGCGCCCACGACACGGCGAACGTGTCGGGCGCGGTGCCGTCGAGCCACTCGCCGGTCACGGTGACGTTCGGGACGGCCGCGCTCGCCGCCGCGAACCCGGTGCCGGGCGAGTCGACGTTGAAGTCCGACGCCCGGTACTCCCCCGACGCGACCTCGTCCACGGCGTCGACCGGTACCGCGGCGCGTTCGCCGTCGGCGTCCTTCGCGACGGCGAACGCCTCGCCGTCCGGGAAGTCGAGCGTCCCGTCCTCCGTGACCCCGACGCGATCCCCCGTCGGCAGCACCACCTCGGCCGCGGACGATATGGACGCCTCCTCAACGGGCGCTTCGGCCTCCTGGGCCCCGGCGGCGCCGGGCACCAGACCCGCCCCGGCGAGCACCGCCACCGCGCCGATCAGTCTTCGTTGCATGAGTCCTCCAAGTCGGATGGATTCGCCTGTCGCGGTTCATAGGTGCGCGGGGCCGCACCGAGTTGCCCGCGACGTCGAAGACGATCGCGACTAAGGGAAGGTCACCGTCATCCAGAGGCCGCCTCCCTGGTTCGGGACCGCCTCGACGGTCGCGTCGTGGACGCGGGCCACGGACTCCACGATCGACAGGCCGAGCCCGACGCCGCGGACGGACTCGATGCGGTCGCGGCCCTCGCCGCGGCGGAACGGCTGGAAGAGGGCGTCGATCTCGTAGGCGGCGACCGCGGGGCCGGTGTTGGCGACCGTGAGGCGGGCGCGGCCGTCGATCGTGGCGGTGCCGACGGCGAGGGTGCCGCCGGGGTGGTTGTGGCGGATGCCGTTGGCGATGAGGTTCGTGACGAGGCGTTCGAGGAGGGCGGCGTCGCCGCTGACGACCGCTTCGGCGGCCGTGATCGTCACGGCGACTTCGGCTTCGGCGGCTTCGGCGGCGAACTGGGCGGCGACGTGCGCGGCGATGTCGGCGAGGTCGACCGGGACCGGGTCGGCGGGGGCGCGGTCGCTCTCGGCGAGCGTGAGGAGGCCGTCGATGAGGCGCTCGTGGCGCTCGTTGACGGCGAGGAGGTTCGCGGCCAGGCCGCGCACGCGGTGGTCCGCGTCCGGTTCGGCGGCGGCGACCTCGATGAGGGTCCGGTTGATCGCCAAAGGGGTCTTCAACTCGTGGGAGGCGTTGGCGACGAAGCGGCGCTGGCCCTCGAAGGCGCGGTCGAGGCGGGCGAGCATCCCGTCGAAGGTGTCCGCGAGGCGCTTGAGCTCGTCGTTCGGGCCGTCGAGGTTGATGCGCTCGTGGAGGGACCGGTCGGCGACGCGCCGGGCCGTGGCGGTGATGTCGTCAATCGGGCGCAGCACGCGCCCGGCGATGAGGGACCCGAACACGACCGCGAGGAGGCCGACGACGGCGAGCGCGACGACCGAGCCGAACAGGACCGCCCGGAGGGTCGCGTCGTTGGCGTCCTGCTGGCGCTGGACGACCGTGTCGATGAGGGACAGGAGCTGCTCCTCGGTCATGCCGAGCTGGGCGCGGGCCTGGACGAGGTACTCGATCGAGTCGTCGGGGGCGGGCAGGTTCGCGGCGACGCGGTCGCGCACGATCAGGTAGACG
The DNA here is from genome assembly GCF_040644205.1 of Glycomyces sp. NPDC047010. Taxonomy (NCBI): domain Bacteria; kingdom Bacillati; phylum Actinomycetota; class Actinomycetes; order Glycomycetales; family Glycomycetaceae; genus Glycomyces; species Glycomyces sp. NPDC047010. Next base: position 43,450 of record NZ_JBEYVY010000014.1, read on the forward strand.
ACGGTGATGAGCACGGCCCCCGCGGCAAAGAACGCGCCGCCGTACCAGAGCGTGAGCCGCGTGCGGAGCCTCACGGGGCCTCCCTGAGGACGTACCCGGAGCCGGGCAGGGTCTCGATGACGGGAGGGTCGCCGAGCTTGCGGCGCAACGTCATCATCGTCACGCGCACGACGTTGGTGGCGGGGTCGATGTGCTCGTCCCACACCTTCTCCAGGAGCCGCTCGGAGGAGACCACGGCCGCGCCGGGGCGCATGAGCTCGGCGAGCACCCCGAACTCCTTCTTCGACAGCGGCAGGTACCGGCCGCCGCGGAAGACCTGGCGGCGGGCCGTGTCGAGGGTGATCCCGGCGCGTTCGAGCACGGGCGGCGCTGCAGGGGCCGCGCGGCGGGCGAGGGCGCGGACCCGCGCGACGAGCTCCGCGAACGCGAACGGCTTCCCGAGGTAGTCGTCCGCGCCGAGCGCCAGCCCGTTGACGCGGTCGTCGATCCCGGAGGACACGGTGAGCATGAGGACCCGGGTCGAGTGCGGCCCGGCGACGACCTTCCTGGTCAGCTCGTCGCCGCCGACGCGCGGCAGGTCCCGGTCGAGGACCGCGACGTCGTAGTCGTAGGCGGCGAGCCGCAGCCGCGCGGCGTCCCCGTCGTAGCAGACGTCCACGGCCATGCCCTCGCCCCGCAGGCCCTTCGCGATCGCGTCGGCGAGCATCCGCTCGTCTTCCACCACCAGTACTCGCATCACGGCTCCTTCCCCGTCGAAGCCGATTGTGCCCGGCCCGGCGTAAGGGCGGCGTAAGCGCTGCCGCTGACGGAGACCACATGCGGCCGCGGCTTCACTTGCGGCGTCGGTCCACGAACGAAGGAGACCCCAGATGAGACGAGTACTGCTCGCCGCGGTCGCGATGTCGGCCCTGGCGCTGATCGCCGCCTGTAGCGACGAACCCGAAGACGAGGTCGCCAGCGCCGGCGGCACCGCGTCAGAAGAGGCCACGGATGAGGAGCTGAGCCAGGAGGAGGCCCTCCAGGCGTTCGCGGAATGCATGCGGGACCAGGGGATCGACTTCCCCGACCCCGACCCTGACGGCGGCTTCGCGGGCGCAGAGGAGCTGCGGGAGATCATGGAGGACCAGCCGGAGGCGGTGGAGGCGTGCCAGGACCACCTGGCCTCGGGCGAGCAGAACCTGGACGACCCGGAGGTCCAGGCGTCTCTGCTGGAGTTCTCGCAGTGCATGCGCGACAACGGGGTCGAGGACATGCCCGACCCGGGCGAGGACGGCTTCGGGCCGACCCTCCTGGAGGAGGGGCAGGCGGACCCTGAGTGGGACGCCGCGATCGAGGCGTGCCAGGACGTCCTCGGAGAGGTGCGGGGCCAGTGAGGCGGCGGACCGCGGTGATCGCGGGCGGCGCGGTCGCGGCGGCGGGCCTGGCCGCGGCCGGGGCGCTGTACTGGACCGGGGGCGAACCGGAGGCGGCCGCGGATCAGCCGGGCGCGACGGCGACGGTGGAGCGCCAGGACATGGCGCGTTCGGAGGAGGTCGTCGGGACCCTCTCGTACGGAGAGGCGCGCACGCTGAACGGCGCGAAGCCGGGCGTCGTGACGTGGCTGCCGGAGCCGGGGACCGTCATCGGCGCGGGGGACGCGGTGTACGACGTCGACAATGCGCCGGTGCTGGCGCTGGCCGGGAGCCTGCCCTTGTGGCGGGACCTGGCGCCGGGGGTCGAGGGTCCCGATGTGGCGCAACTGGAGTCGAACCTCGCGGACCTCGGCTACGGCGGGTTCACCGAGGACGACGCGTACACGGACGCGACCGCGGATGCCGCGGAGCAGTGGCAGGAGGACAGCGGGGCCGAGGAGACGGGGGTCGTGGCCGTCGGGGACGTCCTGTTCTCGCCGGAGCCGGTCCGGATCGCCGACCAGGTCGCGGCCGTGGGCGATCCGGCGAACGGCGCGATCTTGACGCACACCTCCGGGGAGCGGCGGGTCACAGTGCAGTTGGCGATCGCCGACCAGGACCTGGTCGCGGTGGACCAGGCCGTGACGGTGACGCTGCCGGACGGGGCCGAGACCGCGGGCACGGTGTCCGCGGTCGGGCAGACCGTGTCCGGGTCGCAGGAGGAGGGCGCGGAGGAGCCGGAGACGATCGAGGTGACCGTGGCCGTGGAGGATCAAGCGGCCCTTGGGGACCTGGTGTCGGCGCCGGTCGAGGTGGAGTTGGTGGCGGAGACCCGGGAGGACGTGCTCACGGTGCCCGTGGAGGCGCTGCTCGCCCTCCGCGAGGGCGGGTACGGCGTCGAGGTCGTGGACGGCGGTTCGACGGCCCTGGTGCCGGTCGAGACGGGCGTGTTCGCGGACGGGCGCGTCGAGGTCGACGGCGACCTGGAGGCGGGCATGGCCGTGGCGGTGCCGTCGTGAGCGTCGTGGAGTTGGAGGAGGTCACGAAGACGTACCCGGGCGCGACCGCCCTTGACGGGGTGACGCTGTCGATCGGCGACGGCGAGCTCGTCGCGATCGTCGGCCCTTCGGGGTCGGGGAAGTCGACGCTGCTGAACCTGGCCGGGACGCTCGACCGCCCCACATCGGGAACGGTGCGGGTCGCGGGCGAGGACGTCTCGTCCCTGTCGGACCGGCGGCTATCGCGGCTGCGGGCCGCCGAGCTGGGCTTCGTGTTCCAGCAGTTCCATCTGGCGCAAGGGGTCCCGGTGCTCGACAACGTCGCGGACGGGCTCCTGTACCGGGGCGCGGCGCGGCCGGTGCGCCGCGAGGCCGCCGCGGCGGCGCTCGACCGGGTGGGGCTGTCGCACCGGGTCGGGCACCACCCGCACGAGCTGTCGGGCGGTGAGCGGCAGCGCGTCGCCGTGGCGCGGGCGATCGTCGGCGGGCCACGCCTGCTGCTCGCCGACGAGCCGACGGGGAACCTCGACTCGGGCTCCGGAGAGGCGGTCATGGGGCTGCTGCGGGGCCTCCACGAGGGAGGGACGACGGTCGTGGTCATCACCCACGACCGGGACATCGCCGCGGGGCTGCCGCGGCGGATCGAGATGCGCGACGGGCGGGTGGTGCGCGATGCGCTGGACTGACCTGCTGCGCGTGGGCGTCCACGGCCTGCGGTCCCGCCCGCTGCGGGTCGTGCTGTCGGCCATCGGGATCGCGATCGGCATCGCGGCGATGACGGCGGTCGTGGGGATCTCGTCGTCGAGTTCCGCTGAACTCGACCGGAAGCTGGACGAGCTGGGGACGAACCTGCTCACGGTGGCGCCGGGGCAGGCGCTGTTCGGGGGCGCGTCGCAGCTGCCGTTGGAGGCGGTCGCGATGATCGAGCGGATCGGCCCGGTCGAGTCGGCGGCGGCCACCGGGACGGTGCCGGACGCGAAGGTGTACCGGACCGACCTGATCCCGGCGAACGAGTCGGGCGGCATCGCGGTCAAGGCCGCCGAAGGCGACCTGCTCGACGTCGTGGGGGCCTCGCTGGCCTCCGGGCAGTGGATCGACGGCGCCGCCGGGGACTTCCCGGCCGCCGTCCTCGGCGCCGACGCCGCGGCCTCGCTCGGTGTAAAGGCCGGTCCGGACGTGCAGATCTGGCTGGGCGGGCAGTGGTTCGCGGTGGTCGGCGTGCTCGATCCGGTGGACCTCGCGCCCGAACTCGACAACGCCGCCCTGATCGGCTGGGAGGCCGCCGCGGCCTATCTGGACTTCGACCTGCACGCCACGGAGGTGTACACGCGGGCCGCGGAGACCTCGGTGGGCGACGTGCAGTCGGTGCTCGGGGCGACGGCGAACCCGGCGCATCCGGAGGAGGTCGAGGTCTCGCGGCCCTCGGACGCGCTGGTGGCGGCCGAGGCCGCGGAGGCGTCGTTCACCGGCCTGCTGCTGGGGATCGGCGCGGTCGCACTGCTCGTCGGCGGTGTCGGGGTGGCGAACACGATGGTCGTGTCGGTCCTGGAGCGGCGCGGCGAGATCGGCCTGCGCCGGTCGCTCGGTGCGACGCGCGCGGACGTGCGTCGGCAGTTCCTCGCCGAGTCCCTCCTCCTGTCGCTGCTCGGCGGCACGGGCGGGGTCGCCTTGGGCGCGCTCATCACCGCCGCTTATGCGACCTGGCAGGACTGGCCCCCGACGGTCCCCGCCTGGGCCCTCGGCGGCGGCGTGGCGGCGACCGCCGCCATCGGCGCGGTCGCGGGCCTGTACCCGGCGGTGAAGGCCGCCCGCATGTCCCCGACCGAGGCGTTGACCTCGCCATGAGACGGAAGCGGCCTTCGGCCACGGGACGCCGCGGCCGAGGGCCTCCCGGACACGCCGCGCGGGCGGCGGCCGGTTCCGGTCGGCCTTCTCAGCGCGGCCGGGTCAGGCTTCGGGGATCTCCCTGGCGAAGGTCTCAAGGGTCACGGCCTCGGGTTCGGGGCCGCCGCGGATGCCGGTGTCGAGGGCGTCGATGGCGGCGGTCTGGTCGGCGGTGAGGGCGAAGTCGAAGACGTCGAAGTTCTCCGCGATGCGGTGGGGCTTGACGGACTTGGGGATCGCCGAGCGGCCGGCCTGGAGGTGCCAGCGCAGCATGACCTGCGCCGGGGTCTTGCCGTGGGCGGCGGCGATCGCGGTGATCGTCGGGTCCTCGAAGACCGAGCCGGTGCCGGTGTCGCGGTAGGCGGTGATGCCGCCGATCGGGGACCACGCCTGGGTGAGGACGCCGCGGTCGGCGTCGGCGGCCTGCACTGCGGGCTGCGTGAAGTACGGGTGGACCTCGACCTGGTTGACGGCCGGGACGACGGTCGCGTGCTCCATGAGCCGGGCGAGGTGGTCGGGCATGAAGTTGGAGACGCCGATCGCGCGGACCTTGCCGCCCTCAAGGAGGGTCTCCAGGGCCCGGTATGCCGCGACGGTCTTGTCGAAGTCGGTCGGCAGGGCCTGGTGGAGGATGAACAGGTCGAGGGTGTCGACGCCGAGCTTCCCGGCGGACTTGTCGAACGCGTGGAGGGTCTCGTCGTAGCCGAAGTCGGAGATCCAGACCTTCGTCTCGATGAAGACCTCGTCGCGGTCGAGCCCGGACGCGCGGATCGCCTCGCCCACTTCGCGTTCGTTGCCGTAGGCGGCCGCGGTGTCGACGAGCCGGTAACCGACACGGAGCGCTTCGGCGACCGCCTCGCGGGTCTCGTCGGGCGGGGTCTGGAAGACGCCGAAGCCCAGCAGGGGCATCCGCAGGCCGTTGTTCAGCGTGGTGTGCGTGTCGTTCTCGCTCATGGCACCGACGCTACGGAGGATTCAACGGGCCCGGGAGGGACTGGCGCTACTCCCCTACGGTTCGCGCTCGCCGACGCGGCCGGTCCTCACATTGGTGTCGTCCGCCTCGGCCGAGGCGGCGAGGCTGCCGAGGAGGGCGAGGCGTTCGGCGCTGGGCGTGTCGGCCGCGGCGGTGTACGCGGTGAGGCGCAGTTCGGGGCTGGCGGGCAGGTCCATCGCCTCGTAGGCGAGTTCGAGGTCGCCGACCTCGGGGTGGTGGAGGCGCTTGACGCCGGTGCGGTGGAAGCGCACGTCGTGGGCGGCCCAGCGGACGCGGAACTCGTCGGAGCGGGTGACGAGCTCGCCGATGAGGTCGGTCAGGGACCGGTCGTGCGGGTGGTGGCCCGCGAGGGAGCGCAGCGAGGCCACGTTCTGGTCGGCGATGAGCCGCCAGTCGGGCCAGAACGCGCGGGCGGCGGGGTCGAGGAAGAGGAACCGGGCCGTGTTGCCGCGGCCCGCGGCGCTGTCGAAGACCGGGGCGTACAGGGCCCGGCCGAGCGCGTTGGACGCGACGATGTCGCCGGGCCGGTTCTGCACGGTCACCGCGGCGCCGGTGACGGCGTCGACGAACTGCCGGAGCCCGGGCCGCAGCGGGCCCTCGGCGGGCGGCTCGCGGCGCCTGCGCGCCCCGGGGCCGGCCGCGGCGGCGAGGTCGTGGAGGTAGGCGGTCTCGGCCTCGTCGAGCTGGAGGGCGCGGGCGAGCGCGTCGAGCACTTCGGGTGAGACGCCGCGCAGGTCGCCGCGCTCCATGCGCACGTAGTAGTCCACGCTCACCCCGGCTAGGAACGCGACCTCCTCGCGCCGCAGGCCGGGGACGCGGCGGCGCGGCGACCCGAACACCCCGGCCCGGTCGGGGGTGAGGCGGTCGCGGCGCGACTTGAGGAACTCGCTGGCGTCCTGGCTTCGGTCCATGCCTCCACCGTACGGCGGCTCCCGCAAAGGAGGGAGGTACTGGCGTTACCGGGAAACGCCGCCGCCCTCCTCGACGCGGTCGAGCCACTCGTCCAGGAAGGCGTCCAGCAGGACCGGCTGTTCGAGCTGGAGGTTGTGCCCGGCGCGGTCGAGGACGGCGAAGGTCGCGCGCGGGTAGTGCTCAAACAGCGCATAGACGTCGGCGTACCCGGTGTTGTCGTCCTGGCGGCCGGTGACGATGAGGGTCGGCCGCTCGAACGGCGCGCCCGACTCGGGGAAGGCGGTCAGCTCGTATCGCCGCGCCACCCGCACCAGGCCCTCGTCGTCGGCCAGCGCCAGGCCCGGCGCGATCTCCTCGCGGAAGCGGCGGTACGTCTCCGGGGACTGCACGACCGCGAGGTCGCCGTACGCGGCGGCGTCGGCGGGGAGGAGCCCGGCCATGAGCTCGGGGTCGCGGGCGATCACGGTGTGGGGCGGGAGGGTGCGCCGGGAGCGGCGGGCCTCCTTCCCGATCGGGCACACCAGGGCGAGGCCGAGCACCTGGTCGGGGCGGGCGTTGGCGACGGCGCGGGCGAGGTAGCCGCCGTACGATTCGCCGACGAGGAGGAACGGGGCGTCGCCGACCATGTGGTCGACGAAGCCCTGGACGGCGTCGAGCATGTCGTCCGTGCCCTGGTACTTCTCGGTGATCTCCGTCTGCCCCATGCCGGGGAGGTCGGGGTAGAGGCGCCGGTAGGAGGGCCCGCCGGGGTGCGCGGCGGCGCGGCGGGTGAAGAACGGCTCCAGGAAGCCGGTCATGAGGCGGTGGTCGGGGGTCCAGCCGTGGATCGCGAGGACGGGGGTCCCGGTCCCGTGCGTGACGAAGTGCATTGGCATGACCGCAACATTAGGAGCCGGGGTCACGTCGGCCCCGGCCCCGTCCCGCGCCGGGTCTAGATGTTCGCGAAGGTGTGGATGTTCCCGGGGCCGTTCCACCACAGCCGCATCTGCGTGCCGGAGGTCCGGAAGGCCATCGTGTTGCAGCCCTTGTCGTTGCCGTCGGAGGTCTCGCCGAGGATGGCGTTGCCCCGCATGACGCGGCCGGTGACGGAGTACCCGTCGCGCTGGGTGTCGCAGACCTTGAACTTGTCGGGGCTGCCGTCGTAGAAGACCATGTAGCCGAGCTGGCGCCCGTCGCTGTCGCTCAGGATGATGGTCTTGTTCGCGGCCTGCGCCGGGGCCGTCAGTCCGACCATGATGGACGCCGTCAGGGCGCACACGACCATTGCGCGCTTCATGAGCTTCGTGAACACTGGAGGTCTCCAACTCTGTAGGTCCGCCCATTCTGCGGACCGGAACGGCTGATCGCAAGGCGAAACACCGGCAGGAGTACGGCAGGACTCCGTTATCGGGAGGTCGGCTCCGGTGTGCGCGGCGGGGCGGTGGTGCCGCGCAGCATCAGGCGCACGTCGAGCGTGACGGCCGCGTCCGGGGGCGCGCCGCCCGCGAGCCGGTCGAGCAGGAGCCGCACGGCCGCGGCGGACTTGGCCTGGAGGTCCTGGGCCACGGTGGTGAGCTTCGGGGCGACGTAGCGGGCGATGTCGATGTCGTCGTAGCCGACCACGGAGACGTCGCCGGGGACGGTCCGGCCCGCCGCGGCCAGGCCCTCCATGAGGCCGATCGCGAGGACGTCGGCGGTGGCGAAGACGGCCGTGGCGTCAGGGTGTTCGGCGGCGAGGCGCAGGCCCGCTTCGCGGCCGGAGGCGTGCGTGGTGTCGACGGTGAGCCGCAGGTCCTCGTCCCATGCGGTGCCGGTCTCGGCGAAGGCCAGGCGGAAGCCCTCGTAGCGGCGGCGGACCACGCCGGTGGCCGAGGACGCCGGGCCCGCGAAGGCGATGCGGCGGTGGCCGAGGCCGAGCAGGTGGCGGGCGGCCAGGCGCCCGCCCTCGCGGTCGTCGGAGCGCACGCCGAGCGTCAGGGGGTTGTCGGCGTAGGCGTCCATGGCGACCAGTGCGACGTCCCCGACGGAGCGGCGCTTGAGCCGGTCGATCTCGGCGTCGAGGAACCCGAGGAGCACGGCCCCGTCGAGGTTCCACGACCTGAGCACCTCGGTGACCTCGGCCGGGCGGGCGATGCCGCGCAGCAGGAGGTGGTAGTCGTGGCGGCGCAGCTCGCGTTCGAGCATGCCGATGATCCCGGCGGTGTGGGGGCTGAGGGTGAGGCTGTCCTGGTCGGCGGCGGGCACGAGCAGGCCGATGATCCGCGAGGAGCGGGCGGCGAGGCTGCGGGCGGGCGCGCTGGGGACGTAGCCGCGGCGCTCCACGATCCGGAGGATGCGGTCGCGGGTGTCCGCGGAGACGCGGGCCCGGTTGCCGTTGATCACGTTGGACACCGTCGCGGCGCTGACGCCGGCCTCGGCGGCGATGTCCTTCAACGTGAGGTGCAAGGAGCACTCCCTTCGGTGCGGGCGGCGCGGTGCGCGGACCCGCGATATTGACAAGTCTGACATCCCTCGTTACGCTCGGCCGAAGGTTTAGCGCTTAACCATTCCTCACCTGCACGTACATCATCGATACTCCATCGAATACTTCAACGTTCGTCGATAGGCGGCCGCTCGCTGGCGGCTGCCGGAAGGGACGACCACGATGCAGCGACGCATCAGACTCCTGCTCACCGCGCTCCTCGCGCTCCCGCTGCTCCTGGGGCTCGGCGCGGCCCCGGCCGCCGCGGCCGACACCGTGATCGAGGCCGAGAACGCCGCCCTCAGCGGCGGCGCCCGCGTCGAGACCGAGCACGCCGGGTACTCCGGCACCGGCTACGTCGGCGGGCTCACCGACGGCAACAAGGGCACCGCCGCGGCGGCCTTCGCCGTGACCGCGGCCCAGGCCGGCGCCCACGACGTCGAGCTGCGGTACGCCAACGGCACCGGGGTCGGGATGACCCTCTCGCTCTACGTCAACGGAGCCAAGGCGACCCAGCTCGCGCTCCCCGCCACCGGCGGGTGGGCGTCCTGGGGCACCGTCACCACCGCCGTGAACCTGAACGCCGGGGCCAACCAGGTCGCCGTGCGCTTCGACGCGAGCGACTCCGGGAACGTCAACCTCGACCGCCTCGCCGTGACCGCCGGGGAGGACCCGGGCGGGCCCGGCGGCGCCACGGGCGGCGAGGGCGCGGACCTGCCGTACACCGAGTACGAGGCCGAGGACGCGGCCACGAACGCCACCGTCCTCGGGCCCGACCGGACCTACCGGACCGTGCCCGCCGAGGCGTCGGGCCGCCGGGCCGTGCAGCTCGACGCCACGGGCGAGTACGTCGAGTTCACGCTGACCGAGCCGACCGACTCCCTGGTCGTGCGCTACTCGATCCCCGACTCCGCGAACGGGGCCGGGGCCTCGGCCGGGCTCGGGCTCTACGCCGACGGCGAGAAGCTCACCGACCTGGACCTGACCAGCGCGTACTCGTGGGTGTACGGCGCCTACCCGTTCAGCAACAACCCCGGCGACGGGCTCGCGCACCGCTTCTTCGACGAGGCGCGCGTGCGCATCGACCCGCTCCCCGCCGGGACGGTGCTGCGCCTGGAGAAGGACGCGGCGTCCACCGCGTCCTCGTACGTCATCGACCTCGTCGACACCGAGCAGGTCGCCGCGCCGATCGGCGCCCCCGCCGGGGCCGTCGACATCACCGCGCACGGGGCCGTCCCGGGCGACGGCGGCGACGACACGGCCGCGCTGCGCGCCGCGATCAGCGCCGCGGGATCCAACGGGACCGTGTGGATTCCGCAGGGGCGCTTCCAGATCAGTGAACGCGTCCAGGTCAACGGGACGGACGTCCGCGGGGCGGGCCCGTGGCACTCCGTGCTGGAGGGCGTCAACGGCCGCGGCGGCATCGAGCCCACCGGCGGACAGGTCCGCCTGTCGGACTTCATGTTCGACGGCGACGTGCGCTACCGCGACCCCGATGACCAGATCACCACCGACACCGCGATCGAGGGCGTCTTCGGGCCCGGGTCCACCGTGTCCAACGTGTGGATCGAGCACGCCAAGGTCGGCCTGTGGATCCACAACGGCACCGACGGGCTCACCGTCACCGGCGTGCGGGTCCGCAACACCTTCGCCGACGGCATCCACCTCAACGGAGGCACGCGGAACACCGTGGTCGAGCAGAGCCATATCCGCGGCACCGGGGACGACGCGCTCGCCATGTGGTCCAACGGGACCGCCGTCGCGAACTCGGCGTTCCGCGACAACACCGTCCAGACCCCGAACCTCGCCAACGGCATCGCCATCTACGGCGGCGAGGGCAACAGCGCCACCGGGAACCGCGTCGCCGACACCGTCACGGCCTCGGCGGGCATCGCCGTCAGCACCCGCTTCAGCCCCGTGCCGTTCAGCGGCGAGACCCTGGTCGAGGGCAACACCCTCGTGCGGGCCGGGGGCCTGGAACCGAACTGGGACAGCCGGTTCGGCGCGCTGTGGATCTACGCCGACACCTCCGACATCACCGCTCCGGTGACCGTGCGGAACCTGGTGATCGAGGACAGCACGTACGCGGGCGTCCTCATGAGCTGGCAGCGCACGATCCAGAACACCACGTTCGAGGACGTCATCATCGACGGTGCCGGCACCTACGGCATCGAGATCCAGGCGACCGGCTCCGCGAACTTCTCGTACACCGAGGTCACCGGGGCCGCCTCCGGAGGTCTCAACGCCTCCAGCGGCTTCAACGTCATCAGGGGCCCCGGCAACTCCGGCTTCTGACCCCCGACCGCCGGGCGCGCACCACCAGCGCGCCCGGCGGCGCCTCCGGGCCCCGCACCGTCGCGTCTCGAACGGCCGTCGATCATTGCTTGACTTAGTAACTCTCATGGAGTTAGTTTGTGTGCGACACCTTGACCGTCCCTCCCCCAACGGATCACACGGCGCCCCCGCCGTCCCCCACCCGCATTCCCGACCCCGCGCCGCCCCCTGCCATCCGTGCGGCGCGGCGGTCGGCGCATCCCCGGACAGAGCTGTCCGAGAACAGAGGTCATCAGGATGGGCATCCACCCGATACCCCGCCGCGCGGCAGTCGCCGTCGCGGTTCTGGCACTGGCGGTGACGTGGCCGGTGCTCCCGGCCGCGGCCGCCCCCACAGTCCAGGTCGACCGGTACCCGACGGGAGTCGGCGCCGACCTGTCGGAAGTCCCCCGGACGCACGGGATCGCCGTCGCCACCACCCCGACCGCGGACGCGCAGGCCACCGGTGAGCAGGCGGGGCGCGAGTACTGGCGCACCGACACCGCCGCAGGGGCCGAGCGGCTCGCGCTCGACCTCGCCGACGAGTACGTCGACCGGCTCGCCGGCACCCCCGGATACCTCGTCGTCGACCACCTCGCGGGAGAGGTCGTCGTAGCGACGAGCGGCGCCGAGGCACTCGACGCCGGGACCGCGGAGGAGGACGGCGACGGGGACGGCTGGACCACCACCGTCGTCGCCCTCCCCGCGGGAGCGCTCGACGCCGCCGCGGACCCGGAGGTCGCGCTCGCGGCCGCCGACGGGGACCTGACCGTCGCATCGATCCGCGTTGTGACCCAAGGGACCAGCGTGGACCTCGGCCCGACCGTGGCCGAGCACGGGATCGCCGTCCGCGCGGGCGACGACACCGCCGGGCTCGTCACCGGCACCGACGGGGACCGCGGCTACTGGCAGACCGGCCGCGCCCAGGGCACGAACTTCGTCTACGCGAACGTCTCGAACACGTACGCGCTCGACACGACCGACCGGGTGCTGGTCGACGCCACGGTGCAGGAGGGCGGCGGATCGCTGTTCCTGCAATACGACTCGCCGGGCGACACCATCCCCGACATGTTCAAGCCGTCCGAGCGGCGCGAGCTGGGCGACGACGGGTCGTGGGGCTCGCAGTCGTGGCTGCTGGAGGACGCGATCCTCACCAACCGCTCCAACGGGTCCGACTTCCGCGTCTCGGTCGAAGGCTCCACTGAGGACGTGCGGTTCGACGGCCTCGCTGTGACCGTGGTACCCCGCGGGATCGACCCGGCCGTGGGGCTGCGCGAACTCGTGGAGCAGGCCGACATCGCGCACTACGCGGCCCGCGAGGGCGGACGCGACGGCCAGTACCCGGCGGGCTCGAAAGCCGTACTGCACCAGGCGATCGAGGCGGCGCAGGCCGTCCTCGACGATCCTGATGCGACGGAGGCCGAGATCGACGCGGCGATCGATGCGCTGCAAGACGCCCTGGAGGCGTTCCTCGCCTCCGAGGTGACGACCGACCTGGCCCGCGACGCGGCGGCGACCGCGAGTTCCACCAGCGCGGGCGAGCCCGGCGCGGTCACCGACGGGACCGGGTCCGCGTGGGTGTCCGGGCGCGACGAGGACAGCGCGTGGGTCCAGGTGGACCTGGGCGCGCCGACCGTGTTCGACGAGGTCGTGGCGGACTGGACCGCGGACTACGCGCACGTCTACCGCGTGCAGGTGTCCGGCGACGGCGAGGAGTTCACCACCGTGGCGACCTCCGGGGCGCTCGGCGGCGGGCCGATCCGCACGCGCTTCGAGGAGACCGAGGCACGGTACGTGCGGCTCGCGCTCGACGAGCGTGCGACGCAGCGGGGCGCCTACGGGCTCAGGGCGTTCGAGGTCCGCGACACCGCGGACGTGACGCTGGAGCCGGGCATCGCGGACACGGTCTTCCCGAGCGGGGACGTCGTGGTCGCGGACCTGGACGTCACCGACTTCGGGGCCGACCCCACCGGTGCGGAGGACTCGACCGCCGCGGTCCAGGAGGCCCTGGCCGTCTGCCGCGACGCGGGCGGCGGCACCGTGTGGGCCCCGGCGGGGACCTACGTCGTGAGCGACACCCTTGAGGTGTTCGCGTACTGCACGCTGCGCGGCGACCACCGCGACCTGAACGAGCAGCCGCTCGGCGACCCCGACGCGCCCGAGGGCCTGGGCACGGTGCTCGAAGCGCGCCTGCCGTCCGGAGAGGACGGTCCGGCGCTGCTGCGCGTCGGCGGCTCGGCCGGGGTCGTGGGCCTGACCACGTACTACCCGGGGCAGAACGCCGCGGACCCGGTGCCGTACGGGTGGACCGTGGAGATCCCCGGGCTCGCGTGGATCGGCAACGAGAACTACATGCTCGGCACGGTCGAGGACGTCACGTTCCTCAACTCCTACCGCGGCATCGGGATCTCCACGACGCCCAACGACCGCGGCGAGGGCCCCGGCGCGCAGGGACACGAGCTCGCGAACGTGCGCAACGTGTCCGGCACCGTCCTCTTCGAGGGCGCGGCCGGGTACAACGGCGCCGACGTGGGCGTGTGGGAGGACGTGCGGTTCGACAACATGTACTGGGCCGGGGCGGGCGCGGTGTACAACGCGCCCGACCGGGAGGTCCTGGACGCGTGGACCCGCGCGCACGGCACCGGCTTCGTGCTGGCCGACCTGGAATGGGACCAGTTCACCGGGCTGCACGCCGCCGACTACGCGGTGGGCATCAAGGCGGTCAAGGGCCCGCGGGCCTCGTTCACGGGGGTCTTCGTGGACGCCGAGATCGTGGACACGGATGTCGCGGTCCTCGTGGAGGACTCCGACGCGCGGTGGGGCTCGTCGTTCGCGTCGAGCGTCCTCGAAGGCTCGGAGGCCGCGGTGCGCAACGACTCCGACGGGTATGTGAACCTCACGGACACCGAAGTGGACGGTGCGCTCGAAGGCGAGGTGCGGGTCCTCGCAGGCCCGGAGGACGTTCCCGCGCTCACCGAGTCGCGCGACGCGCCGCGGCCCGATGAACTCCTCTTCGACGTCACGGCCGAGCCGTACGACGTGCCGCGCACGCCGAAGCAGTTCGCGGAATTCGATGCGACGGAGGCGATCCAGGCCGCACTTGACGACGCGGGCGCGGCCGGCGGCGGCGTCGTGTACCTGCCCGCGGGCTGGTACACCGTGCGCGGGCACCTGAGCGTGCCCGCGGGCGTCGAGCTGCGCGGGGCCTCGGCGGTGCCGAACCGCACCTCGCTCGTGGAGTCGTCCGGCACGGTCCTCATGGCCTACGAGGGCCGCCAGGACGGCGCCGACGAGGCGTCGGTGGAGGCCGCGCTCGAAGCGCCCGCGGTCGTCACCCTCGCCGGTGCGGACGCCGGGGTGCGGGGCCTGCGGGTCCTGTTCCCGGAGAACAACCCGGCGTCAGAGGACGGGGCCGTGGCGTACCCGTTCGCGGTGCGGGGCGACGCCCCGGGCGTGTACGCGGTGAACGTGGGACTCGACAACGCCTGGAACGCGATCGACATGACCGCCGACGCGGACGGGTTCCTCGTGCGGCGGGTGCTCGGCATCTTCCTGTCCGAGGGCGTGCGCGTCGACGGGGCCTCGGACGGCGTCGTGGACGGCGTCCTGTCCAACGGCAACGTCATGACCCGCAACGCGTACGGCATCCCCGGCTGGGTCGAGGAGGCGAACCTCTTCGCGCAGGTCATCGACGGCGTCAGCCGCCAGCGCGAGGTGCTCGTGCGCGCGATCGGGGCCGAGGGCCTGGAGGTGCGCAACACGTTCGCGTACGGCTCGCACGACGGGATCGCGGCGAGCGACGGCGCGACGGTGACGGCGTTCAACCTGGGCACGGACAACCTCGGGCCGGGCGGGTTCACCGTGGACGCCGACGCGTCGAGCGCGGTCACGGTGGTCAACCTGATGCGCTACAACGGGACGACGAGCCGGGGTCCGGTGGTGATCGTGAACCCGATGGCGATCAACATGGCGACCTCGGCGCTGACGGTCGCGACCGACGGCGGCGGGACCGCCGCGATCGAGGGCAGCGAGGTCGCGCCGGGCCGGTACGAGACCGGCGCGACGGTGACGGCGGTGGCCGAGGCGGCCGCGGGCTCGCGGTTCGCCGAGTGGCGCAACGGTTCCGGTGAGGTCGTCTCGACCGACGCCCGGTACGTGTTCGCGCTGCCAGGGGACACCACGCTCACGGCGGTGTTCGCACCCGCGCCGGAGGCGTGGCTCGACGCGGTCGCCGTGATGGAGTGCAAGGGACGCAAGGCGCACCTGGTGATCCGGCTGAGCAGCGACGGGGGTGAGCCGTTGCTCGTCGAGGTGTCCACTCCGTACGGGGACCGGCGCATCGGCGAGCTCGGTCCGGGTGAGCGGGCGCGGCTCCAGGTCCCGACGCGGGCCCGCTCGGTGCGGGACGGCGAGGTCGCGGTGACCGTGACGGACGCTGACGGCTCGACCGGGGTCGCGACGCTGCGGTATGAGGGCGTCGACTGTCGCTGACCTGCAAGGGGAATCCGGGGCTCGGCCGCTTGGCCGGGCCCCGGTGCCGTCAGGTCAGCGGGTGGGCGAGGGCGCCGTCGACGCCGAACGCGGCCACCAGCGGCAGGGCGTGAGCGGCGAGGTCGATGACCGTGCCGTCGCACAGGTCGGGCAGGTCCTCGACGTCGTCGGCGGTGAGGCGGCCCGCGGCCAGGAGCGGTCCCGCGTGTGCGGCGATCCGGCGGAAGGCGAAGAGCCGGTGGACGGTGTGCAGCATCCCCCGGGCCTCGGCGGTCGCCGCGTCGGCGGCCATGCCGAGGAGCGCCTCCCCCGCGAGGCGGCAGGCGTATGCGTCCACGAGTTCGAGGGCCGGGTTGACGGCGTTGTTCCACCGCTCCTGCGGGGTGCGGGCGGTGCGGTCGCGGAGGCGGCGGCCCGCGCGGCGGTGCCAGCCGTCCTCAATGGCGCCCAGGAGGTCTTGGAGGTGCTCCGGGTCGTCCAGGTCCGCGGCGACGACGGCGCGCTCGGGGCGGGACCGGCGGCCGAGGACGAGCTCCCCGGCGGCCTTGCTCCACACCACGAGGTTGTCGCCCTCGGCGGTGACCGGGCCCTCCAGGTTCGCCATCGGGTCGCCGAAGCCGTTGGCGCGGAACACGCCTCGGGAGCCGCAGCGCTCGCGGCACTCGATGACGACCGCGCGGCTGCGCCAGGTGTTCCAGCCCTTGGCGACGGCGACGAGCCGTTCGGCCTCCGTGCGGGTCTCGTCGGTGGCGTCGGTCCAGCGGCGGACCGCGAGCCGGTGCAGCGCGGTCACCGCGTACGTGGTGGCGAGGGCGTCCATGAGGCGGGTCTGGTGGGCGCGGTGCTCAAACAGGGTGACCGTGCTGCCTTGGGCGACACCGGCGGTGGTGCGCTCGTGGGCGAAGCGGACGGCGCGGGTCACGGCGAGTTTGGCGGCGCCGACGCCGCACGCGCTCATGCAGAGCTTCCCGGTGGTGACGCGCCCGATCGCGCGCAGGAACCGCTGGCGGCCGCTGCCGCCCGAGCGGTGCTCGGGCAGTGGCCCGACGAGCGCGTCGTGCGGGAGGCGCACGTGGTCGAAGGTGGTGGCGCAGTGGTCGACCGCGCCGGTGAACGTCTCGGGGAGGACTTCGACGCGGACGCCGGGGCGCGGTCCGGCGGCGTCGCTGAGCGGAGTCAGGAACAGGTGGACCCCGTAGTCGTCGCCGTCCATGACGAGCCGGGCCGCGACCAGGCCGGACTTGGGTCCGCCGGCGGGACCGGTGTTCGGCATGAACTTGGCGGCGCCGGGGTGCGGGGTGTGGAGGACGAAGCCGTCGGGGCCGCGGGTCGCGGTGGTCTCCATGCGGGCGGCGTCGTTGCCGTGCGCGCGTTCGGTGCACAGGAACGTGCCGGTGCGGCGGAGCGCGGTGAACTCGCCGAGGTCCCGGCCGCCGGAGTCGAGGTCCAGCAGGCTGCCGAGGAACAGGTTGTAGTGGATGCCCGCGACCGCCGTCAGGCCGCCGTCGACGGCGCCGGTCCACTCGTGCATCATCGCGAGCTGCTCGGCGTCCGCGGCGAAGGCCAGCGGGTCGCCGATGCTGTCGTTGACGATGCGCAGCAGCCGGTAGGAGCGCAGCACGCGCTCCTGGTGCGCCCGCCCTTCCGGGTAGGCGAACTCGGCCGTGCCCATGAGGTCGCGCCACCGCTGGTGGAGGCGGGCGGTCTCGGGCCGGTAGAGGACGTCGTGCAGCGCGGTGGCGGCGGGAAGGACGGCGGTCGCGGTATCCATGTGCGCGTTAGCGGTTGAGCGCGCCGAAGAAGCCGCTCATCGGCGAGTCGGCGGACGGGTCGCGGTAGTAGGAGCCGACCGCGGCGACGAGTTCCTCGCGGTCGATCTCGCCGTCGCCGTCGGTGTCGATGAGGCGGAAGACGCGCTCGCTGTCCTCGCCCTGCACGCCCATCGCCACCTCGGCGCGGCGGAACTCGTCGAGGGAGATGGCGCCGCTGCCGTTGTCGTCGATGAGCGCGAAGACGGCCTCGGCCAGGGGCCGGAGGAGTTCGTCGAAGCCCTGCTCGCTTTCGCCGATGGCCGCGGTGACGGCGTCGGTGAACTGCTCCTGGGTGAACGGGCCGTCGCCGCCGCCCATCTGCGCGGCCAGGCCCTCCCAGTAGGCGACGAAGGCCGCGCGGACGGTCGCGGCCTTCTCGGGGGCGACCGAGTCGCCGAACGCGCCGATGAGGCGCTCCCCGAGGGCCGCCATGTCGGCGGCGTACAGGTCGCCGCTGTTGTCGGCGTCGAGGAGGGTGAACATGGAGGCGTACTTGACTGCGAATTCTGTGGCGTTTGTCATTTTTTCATCGTATATGTCTGATTGTGGACATTTCGAGCGGTACCCCGGGACGGTCCCTCAACCGCTTTCCGCCGGTGAACCGCCGCCTGACCGCCTTCCCCCGGGCCCGCTCCCGACCTACGTTGGACCGGGCGCCCGGCGCCCCCCGAAACCCACGACATCGAAAGCGCGGCACCGATGACCGGCCTCGAAGCTGACCCCGACGACCTCATCGACGCGGGCGAGATCACGCTGCCCTACGCGGCCGACTTCTACGACGAGCTCGCCAACCGCCTCGGCGCCATCGGCTCCAGCGCCGGCCGCGGCCTGATCCCCACGATGAGCGACTCCCCCGCGGGCAAC
The DNA here is from genome assembly GCF_040644205.1 of Glycomyces sp. NPDC047010. Lineage (NCBI taxonomy): Bacteria > Bacillati > Actinomycetota > Actinomycetes > Glycomycetales > Glycomycetaceae > Glycomyces > Glycomyces sp. NPDC047010. The sequence continues at coordinate 61,548 of NZ_JBEYVY010000014.1, forward strand.
GCCCTCGGCGAGGCCGTCATGCGCTGCCACCGGTTCCTCTACGCCGTCACGGAGGAGACCGCCGACAGCCACCGCGCCGTCGGCGCGAGCGTCGCCGAGGCGGGGTACGCGTACCGCGAGTCCGACCGGGAGAGCGCCCGCGGACTGGAGATGGCCGGGGACGACCTGACGGGCGCCGCGGCGCGGGCGTTCGACAAGGCCGACGCGGGAGAGTACGAGTACGACGGCGGCTACCGCTTCGGCAACTTCGACCGCGCCGAAGGCGGGTCCGGGTACGAGGACGCGCTCTCCGGCAGCCCGCGGCAGCCGGTCGACCGCCAGGACTACGCGATCGAGCCCGAGCCGCTGTTCGAGCGCGCCGCCCCCACCGACCGCGGCGGCGACCGCGAGCCGCTCGACGAACGCGGAGGACGCTGACCGTGCCGAAGTTCCCCACCTTCCAGAGCATGGACGACGAGCGGCCGCCCACGAAGGACGAGCTCAAGGAGATGATCGCCGCGTTCGGCGAACCGCTCCAGATGCTCTACGTGCGCTCCCGCTACGACGCGTTCTTCAACGAGCGGTACCCGGCGGGCAGCAGCATCCAGAACGCGGACGACACCTGGCTGTTCGACTTCGACACGCGCATGACGCGCGCCGAGGACGAGGAGCTGCGGGCCCTGTGCTGGCCGCTCGCCACGAACTTCGTCATCGACCTGCTCGTGGGCGTCGACAACCTCGTCGACAAGGAGGAGGGCGACCTCGACGCCATGGTCGCGGACCTCCTGCAGCTGGCCGCCTCCTACGAGGGCGCCATGACGGACGCGAAGCTCGCGATCGTGCAGGAGCGGTTCGAGCGCTGGCGCGGCGAGGCCGGGGCGGCCGTGCGGGAGGGCTACTCCGACCACCTCACCAGGTCGACGCAGACCCACTTCGCCATGGCGAACGCGCTCGCCAACGCCGCGCAGCTGGACTCGCTCATCATGATGAAGATCCGCCACCACCTCGACGGCCTCGTGCGGGCCGCCGCCACCGCGATCGACAACGGCCCGGCCGGACCCAAACTCGACCTGGAGCCGATCATCGGGTGGCTCACCGTCATCGGCATCATCGCGGGCGCCCCCGGCGGCCCGGCCGTGATGTCCACGGTCGGCTGGGTGGGCGGCACGATCCAGAAGATCCTCACGGAGCTCCCGCTCGAAGACGCCGACGAGCCGCGGATGGACTCGCCGGACCCCGATGTGCTGCACGACCAGGTGCTCGCGGCATTCGCGCAGGTCGCCGAGGTCGTGAAGGCCGACCGGGAGAAGCTCGCCGGGGAGCTGGTCGCCGCGTTCGAGGAGTGCGCGGCGCTGGTCGCGAGCGGCGACCCCGCGGAGTCGAGCCGGGTGATCCCGAACCCGAACGGCGTCGACGGCATCGTCCTCTGAGGCCGGAGCCCCGGTGGTCTCAGCGGCGGTGCGGCTCGGCCTCCGGCAGGCCGCACGCGGCGAGGCCGTCGGCCGCGAGGCGCCGGTGCATGCGCTCGGCGTCCTCGTCCCCCTTGGCGCGGTAGGCGTCCGCGAGGCCGAGGTGGGCGCGGGCGGACTCGTACGCGTCCTCATGGGACGCGGCCAGCGCGGCCGCCCGCTCGTGCTGCGCCGCGGCCTCGCAGGGTTCGCCGAGCGCGGTGAGGGCGCGGCCGAGTCCGTTGCGGGCGGCGCGCTCCAGGGACGGGTCCACGAGTTTCACCGCGTGGTCCACCGCGCGCTCGAAGTGGACGGCGGCCTCCCCGGACTCGCCGAGGCGCAGGAGGTCCTCCCCGAGTTCCACCAGCGTCTCGGTCACGTCGGCCGTGTCGCTCTCGCCCCCGTAGGAGTCGAGGCAGGCCCGGTGGACGGCGGCGGCCCCGGCCGGGTCGCCGGACTCGCGGGCCAGGACGCCGCGGAACGACTCGATGCGGACCCGGTTGTGCTCGTCGCCCGCGTCGAGGCGGGCCTCGGCGGCGGCGAGGCACTGCTCGACGTCGTCGAAGCGGCCGAGTCGCAGCAGCGGCACGACCATGTTGGTCCTGATGAGCGCGGCGGCGGCCGCGTCGCCGACCGCTTCGGCCCGCGCCAGCGCCTCGGCGTGGACGGCGGCCGACTGCGCGAAGCGCCCGCGGCGGCGGTGGAGGATGCCGAGGTTGGCGAGGGTGAGCGCGGCGTCGGCCTCCTCGCCGAGCTCCCGCTTGAGCGCGACGGAGCGTTCGAGGCACGCGACGGCCTCGGCGTTCCGGCCCGCGGCGAGGAGGCGGCGGCCGGTGTCGCCGAGCGTGAACGCCTCCTTGCGGAGGTCCCCTGTGGACTCGGCGATGGCGAGGGCGATGAGGTTGACGGCGGTGTGCGGGCCGATGTCGGAGTCGTGCACGAAGAACGCGTTGAACGCGGTCGCGAGGTGCCACGCCTGCTCGTTGAGGCCCGCGTCGGCCGCGGCGGCGACGGCCGCTTCGAGGTTGCCGCGCTCGGCCTGGAACCAGGCGAGGGCCTCCTGCTGGTCGGCGGCCGCGGGGAGGCCGAGGTCGTGGGCGGCGGCGCCGTCGGTGAAGCGGCGCTTGTTCGGGTGGAGGCGGGCGGCGGCCTGGTAGGCGAGGTGCAGGTAGAGGGCGAGGAGCCGGGAGAGCGCGGCGGTGCGTTCGGGTTCGGGCTCCTCGCGGGCGGCGAGGTGGGCCGCGAAGAGCCGGACCAGGTCGTGGAGGCGGTAGCGCCCGGAGGAGCGGGTCTCGACCAGGTGGACGTCGACCAGGTCTTCGATGAGGCCGGACGCGGTCCGCTCGTCGGCGCCGCTCAGCGCGGCGACCGCGCGGGCGTCGGCGTCGCCGCCGGGGACGAGGCCGAGGAGGCGCAGGAGCCGCCGGTGGTCGGCGTCGAGTTCGCGGTAGGAGGCGTGGAGGGCGGCGGCGACGCCGCGGTGGCCGAGCTCGTCGAACAGGAGGTCCTCGTCGGCAAGGCGCGCAAGGAGGTCGTCGGCGCGCCACAGCGGGCGGCTGCGCAGGCGGGCGGCGGCGAGGCCCATGGCGAGCGGGAGGCGGCCGCAGCGTTCGGCGATCTCGGCCGCTTCGGCGGGGGTGAACCGGCCCGCGGCGCCGGCGCCGAGCATCGCCACGGCCTCTGGCATCGGCGGGGGCCCGAGGGGCACGGGGTGGGCGTCGGCGAGCACGGAGAGGTCGCGGCGGCTCGTGGCGATGACGAGGCTGCCGGGCGTGCCGGGCAGGAGGGGTTCGATCTGCGCGGCGTCGGCGGCGTTGTCGAACAGCAGGAGCACCTGCTTTCCGGCGAGGGCGCTGCGGTAGGCGGCGGCGAGCTCGTCGAACTCCTCGGGCCGGGCGCGGCCGGTCGTGTCGAAGCTGCGGACAATGCGCGTGAGGACCGATTCGAGGTCGGGGCGCGGGCCGGTGGCGGCGAAGCCGTGCAGGTCGACGAAGAGCTGCCCGTCGGGGAAGCGGTCGGCCAGGTCGTGCGCGGCCCGCACCGCGAGGGAGGTCTTCCCGACGCCCGCCATCCCGTGGACGGCGACGACGGCGGCGCCGTCCGCGACGGCGGCGGCGATGGCCTCCAGTTCGGGGCCGCGCCCGGCGAACGTGGCGAGGGTGCGCGGCAGTTCCCTGGGGACGAGGGCGGGCGGGGCCGGGAGGTGCGCTTTCCCACCGGTGTCGCCGAGGGCCCGCAGCAGCAGCCGGAGGGTGCCGGTCTGCGGGCGCGCCCGTCCCGCCTCGATGTCGCGGATCGTGCGGATGCCAACGCCCGCTTTGAAAGCGAGCTCCTCCTGGGTCAGCAGCGCCTCCGACCGGAGCCTCCGGAGATCGATGCGGGCCCGGGCTGCTCGATCGGTCATGGCGTCATCGTATGGCAACCGATCGACTTGGACGCACGTCCGACGTGCGGTTCGCCCACCCCGCCGAATTCCTGCCTCGGTCCTGCCGGTGTCTCGCCGCATCCGGGCGCGCGACGGCCCGACCGGGCGGCTCCCGGTCGGGCCGTGGCGCGTCAGCGGGTGATGCGGAGGGTGGTCACCTCGAAGGGTCGGAGCGCCACCGGGACCAGGACGGCGTCCGGGGTCCGGGTCGTCTCGATCGGGTCCCCCGGGCGTTCGAGGAGGTCGGCCGCGACGACCCGGGCCGCCTCGAAACCGTTGAGCGCGATCGAGGTCGAGGCCCGGGAGCCGGTGGACTCGTAGAGGCGCACCACGAGATCGCCGGAGCGGTCGTCGGCGAGCTTCACGGTGCTGACGACGACCGCGGGGTCCTGCGAGGTCGCCAGCGCGGGCACGGCGGTGCCGGTGGCGGCGCGGAGCGGGGACTGGAGGGCCCAGCCCGCTTCGGTAGCGGACTCGACGGTGGCGCCGGCGAGGACGCCGAAGCGCATGCGGTGGCGGCCGCGGTCGGCGCGCGGGTCGGGGAATCGCGGGGCCCGCAGGAGCGAGAAGCGCGCGTTCTGGACCACGTCGCGGCCCGCGCTCTCGCGGGCGACGTCGAAGCCGTGGCTGGACTCGTTGAGGAACGCGACGCCGAAGCCCGGTTCCCGCACCAGGAACCAGCGCTGCGCGTGGGTCTCGAACCGCGCGGCCTCCCAGGAGGTGTTGGCGTGGTTGGCGCGGCGGTGGTACCCGAACTGGGTCTCGGCGACGACCTCGTCGGTGAACACGGCGACGGGGAAGGCGAGTTTGAGGAACTTCTCCTCTTCGCGCCAGTCGACGTCGCAGTCGATGACGAGCAGGCGCCCGTCGTCGGCGAGGGTGAGCCGCTGCTCGATCGCGGACTCGCCGAACTTGCGCCGCACCACGACGGCGTCGCCGTCGAGCGACACGTCGGCGGGCCCGTCGAGGTCGTCGCGCATCCCGGCGTAGAACGCGTCCACGTCCCAGGCGTCCCACATGTTCGGGAAGTCCTGGTGCAGCTGGAGGACGTTCCCGGTGCGGCCGGGGGCGATCGCGTCGCGGCCGGAGGCGAGGTCGACGAGGCTGCGGACGTGGCCGCTGCCGTCGATCTCGACGCGTGCGGCAGCGCTCTCCAGGACGAACGACTCCCCTTCGGCCCGTGCGGAGACGGGCGCGGCGGGGCCGGCGGGGGCGATCGAGGCGGCCGGGACGCCGCGGCGCGGGAACGGCGCGGCGTTGAGGGCGAGCCGCTCGCCGACGGGCGCGGCGTCGAGGCCGTCGGCCTCACCGGCGGCGCCGAGCGCCTGGAGCGAGTCGGCGATGATGCCGCGCAGGGTGGTCGCGACGCGCTCGTACCGTTCGCGGGCCTCGCGGTGGACCCAGGCGATGGAGGTGCCGGGGAGGATGTCGTGGAACTGGAGCAGGAGCACCTCCTGCCAGAGGGCGTCGAGTTCGTCGTACGGGTAGTCGCGGCCCGCGCGGACCGCGGCGGACGCGGCCCACAGCTCAGCCTCCGCGAGGAGCCGTTCGCTGGTGCGGTTGCCCTGCTTCATGCGGTGCTGGGTGGTGAACGTGCCGCGGTGGAGTTCGAGGTACAGCTCGCCGCGCCACACGCCGGGGTCGGGGAGTTCGGCTTTGGCCTGCTCGAAGAAGTCGTTCGGGGTCCCGAAGGACACCTGCGGGCTGCCTTCGAGGTTCGCGAGTCGCTTGGCGCGGGCGAGCATCTCGCGGGTGGTGCCGCCGCCGCCGTCGCCCCAGCCGGTGGGGGCCAGGGAGTGCCGCGCGACGGACTTCTCCTTGAACTGGCGGGCCGCGCGGGCGACCTCCTCGCCGGAGAGCTGCGAGTTGTAGGTGTCCATGGGCGGGAAGTGGGTGAAGATCCGGCTGCCGTCGATGCCCTCCCACAGGAACGTGTGGTGGGGGAACCGGTTGACCTGGTTCCAGGAGATCTTCTGGGTGAGGAACCACTCGTACCCGGCGCCGGAGAGGATCTGCGGCAACGCGCCCGAGTAGCCGAAGCTGTCGGGCAGCCAGGCGCCGCGGCACTCGACCCCGAACTCCTCCTTGAAGAACCGCTGTCCCTGGCTGATCTGGCGGACGAGGCTCTCGCCGGACGGCAGGACCGCGTCGGACTCGACCCACATGCCGCCGACGGGCACGAAGCGGCCTTCGGCCACCGCTTTCTTGACGCGCGCGAAGACCTCGGGGCGGTCGCGCTTCATCCACGCGTACTGCTGGGCGCTCGACATGGCGTAGACGAACTCGTCGTCCTCGTCGATGAGCGTCGCCATGGAGCTGGAGGTGCGGGCGACTTTGCGCACGGTCTCGCGCAGCGGCCACAGCCACGCGGAGTCGATGTGCGCGTGGCCGACCGCGGTGATCTTGTGGGCGCTGGGCTCGGCGGGGCTGGCGAGGACCTCGCGGAGCTCCTCGCGGCCCGCGGCGGCCGTCCCGGGCACGTCCTGGAGGTCGACGCGGTTGAGCGCGGCGTTCAGGGCCCGGAGGATCTTGGCGCGGCGCGCCGACTCCTCGGGGAGTTCGGCGGCGAGCTGGTGGAGCACTTCGACGTCGTGGACGAGCTCGAAGACCTCCTGCTCGAACACGCACAGGTCGACGCGGCGGACGCGGTACAGCTCCTCGTCGCCGGAGGTGAGCACGTCGCCCTCCTCGGTCGGCAGGAAGGGGTGGTAGTCGAGGAGCACGGGGTTGGACGCGGCCTCCACGAAGAACTCGACGGCCTCGCCGCCGCGGGCCTCGGGCGAGACGGGGATCCACTGGGCCCGCGGGTTGAGCGAGCGCACCGGCTCGCCGCCGGGGGTGTAGACGAGCCCTTCGGCCTGGAAGCCCGGCATGTTGACGTCGAAGCCGAGGTCGGCGACAATCTCGACGCGGCGCCCGGCGAAGGACGCGGGGACCTCGCCGGTGAGGCGCAGCCAGGTCGTGCCCCAGGCGCGGCCCCACCTGTCGCCCACGGACATCGGGGCGTACTCGGCGCCCAGGCCCTCGGCGACGGGGATCGGCTCGCCGTCCACGACGTGCGCGGCGAGTTCCAAGGGGCGCGGGTCGGAGTAGATCGCCGGGCGCAGGCGCTCGGCCAGGACCCGGGTGACGCGGCCCATCGTGAGGGCTTGGTCGTCATGCATCTGCGGCACTTCCTTCTTGCGCGGGCACGGCGTCGTGCGCGCGGACGGGGTTCGGTACGAGGCGGATGCGGGGGTGCCGGCCGTTCCGCGCCTCGTCCATGTAGGACGTCCAGAACGCGCCGCCGGGGGCGAGCGCCGCGCGGCCGCCGTCGGCGGCCGGGTCCAAGTCGATCACGGGGGCGTCGGCGAGCGCGGCGGGGGCGGTCTTGCGCGCCGCGGCCACGGCGTCGCGCACGCGGAGCCCTTCGGGCTTGATGCGGCCGTGCTCGTCGATGAGGCCGAGGTCGTATTCGAGCTCGGGGAAGTCGCCGAGGGCGCGGCTCACGTCATGCGAGCACCACCAGGTGAGGCCGAACAGGTCCGGGGCCTCGGCGAGCTGCTCGACGGTGCCGTCGATGAAGTCCGGCACGGACGCGGCGGGCAGCACGTTCCGCGGCGCCCCGAGCTCCTGCGCCCAGATGCCGCGGCCCGGGTCGGTCTGGAACGCGCGGGCGAGCTCGACCATGTAGCGCGCGTGCGCGCGGGTCTCGAACGCGTCGGGCCCGAACCGCTGGGCGGTGCCGTTGAAGACCCAGGAGTGGACCACGCTCAGGTCCCCTTGGCGGGCCACGTGTTCGAGGGTGAACGGCTGCGTGTCGTCGTACCAGCTCGCGTCGTAGCAGGCGTGCAGTGCCAGCAGGTTCGGCGCCCCGGCGCGGATCGCGCCGAGCATCCGGTCCAGCCACGCGGTGATCTGCGGGCTCGTCGCCGGGTGCGGGTCGGGATGCACGGTGCCCGTGAACTGGTTGACCTCGTTGCCGACGGTGAACGCGAACGTGTTCGGATGCGCCGCGACGGTGCGCGCGAGGGTCTCCAGGTACCGGGCGGTCGCGCCGACGGCGTCCTCGTCCACGAACATGTTGCGCCGGTGCCAGGACAGGAGCCAGGACGGCAGGAAGTCGAAGCTCGACAGGTGGCCCTGGAGGCCGTCCACGGCCACGTCGAGCCCGCGCTCGCCCGCGAGCTCGATGACCCGGTCGAGGGCGCGCAGCGCCGCCGCGCTCACCATCGTCGGGTTGGGCTGGAACACCGGCCACAGCGGGAACACGCGCACATGGTCGGCGCCGAGCCCGCCGATCGCGTCGAAGTCGCGGGCGACCTCGTCCGCGTCGAAGTCGGTCCAGTGGTGGAACCATCCGACGCGCGGCGTGTAGTTGACGCCGAACCTCATGGGAAACCTCTCTCTAGCTCACCGTCGGCTCGCCCTGCGGGGTGCGAGGGGCGGGCGGCCGCGCCATTCGGCGTCACTGTAGCGCTTTAGCGATGCGCCCCCGTACTCTCTCCCGCCAGGCGGATAATGTCAACCGTCAAGCAGTTGAGCGAAGGAGTCGAGATGGCCGACGCAGCGAACCCGGCCGAGCCGCCGCGCAAGCGTAAGCGCGTGACGATCGCCGACATCGCCGAGCGCGCCGGCGTCACCTCCGGCGCCGTCTCGCTCGCCGTCAACGGCAAGCCCGGCGTCTCCGACACCACCCGGGCGCGCATCCTCGACGTGGCCCGCGAGCTGCGCTGGCGCCCCAGCCACGCCGCGCAGACCTTGATGGGCAAGAACTCCGAGGCCGTGGGCCTGGTGCTGGCGCGGCCCGCCGAGGTCATCGGCGAGGAGATCTTCTTCTCCAAGTTCATCGCGGGCGTGCAGTCGACGCTGAGCGGCCGCGGCTACTCGCTGCTGCTCCAGATGGCCGAGGACGCCGCCGCCGAGGCCGCCATCCACCAGGCGTGGATCCTGGACGGGAGGGTCGACGGCATCCTGGTCCTCGACCCGCGCATCGACGACCCGCGCATCGCGGCCCTGGCCGGGATGGACCACCCGACGATCGTGGTGGGCGGCCAGGTCGACCGGGACTCGATCCGGTCCGTGCACGTCGACAACGGCGGCGCGATGGGGCTCATCATGGACCACCTCCACGGCCTCGGCCACGACCGGATCGCGTACGTCACCGGCGACCAGGCGTTCCGCCACATCAGCGAGCGCATGGACGCGTTCTCGCAGTTCTGCGTCGACCACGGCGTGTGGGGCCAGTCGCTCGCCGGGAACTTCGACCCCGCGCAGGCGCGCGAGGCGACCGCGCGGCTGGCCGGGGCGCCCCGGCCGCCCACGGCGATCGTGTTCGACAGCGAGGTCATGGCCATCGCGGGCATGAGCACCCTCGCCTCGCTCGGGCTGCGCGTCCCCGCCGACGTCTCGGTCCTGTCGTGGGAGGACTCCACCACCTGCCAGGTCCTGCACCCCACCGTCACGGCGCTCAGCCGCGACGCGGTGTCGCTGGGCCGCACCGCCGCCGCGGAGATCCTCCAGCTCATCGCCGGTCAGCCGGTCGAGCAGGAGCCCGTCGTGGCCCGGGTGATCCACCGCGAGTCGACCGCCGCGCCGCATCCGGAACCGTCCTCGGCTTGACAGACCGAGCACCGCAGTGTTTGGATTCGCTAAAGCGCTGTAGTTCCGAGTCCCTGCCGGAACCCGCGCGCCCCCCTTCTCGATTCAAGGAAGAAGCGAGCAATGAAGCTTTCCACACGCCTGGGCAAGGCGGCGGCCCTCGCCGCGGCCGGAGCACTGGCCCTCTCCGGCTGCACCGGCGGCGGCGTCGAGGACGCCTCCGACGGCGGACCCGTCGACCTCACCGGCGAACTCAGCGGCACCGTCAAGTTCCAGACCTGGTCGCTCAAGAACGAGAAGTTCACGCCCTACTTCGAGGACCTCATCGCCGCGTTCGAGGAGGAGCACCCCGACGTCACGATCGAATGGATCGACCAGCCCGGCGAGGGCTACCAGGACAAGATCCTCAGCCAGGCCGGGTCCGGCACCCTGCCCGACGTGCTCAACCTGCCGCCCGACATCGCGTTCCCGCTCGTCCAGGCCGGCCAGCTCCTCGACCTCGCCGAGGCCCACCCGGGCCTGGACGCCCAGTACAACGCGGGCGCCTGGGACGCCTACAGCCGCTTCACCGGCACCGAGGGCACCTACGGCCTCCCCTGGTACCTCGGCAGCGACGTCTCCTGGTGGGACCTCGGGAAGCTCGGCCCGTACGGGGTGACGCAGGCCGACCTGCCCACGACCGTGGACGGCTGGCTCGACCTCGCCGAGCAGGTCGCCGCCGAATCGGACGGCGAAGTCATGCTCGTCTCCTCGATGCCCACCGTGGACGTGTTCCTCGCCAACGGCATCGAGCTCATGGACGAGGACGGCGCGTTCGTCTTCAACACCCCCGAGGCCGCCGCGCTCGTGCAGTCCTACGCCGACGCCTACGCGGCGGGCGCGATGCCCGCCGAGGCGCTGACCGGCAGCTACGCGGGCAACGCGCAGATGTACCTCCAGGGCCAGGTCGCCTACACCTCCGGCGGCCCCGGCTTCGCGGGCGACCTCGCCACCCAGGCGCCGTCGCTCCTGGAGACCTCGGTCGCGACGCCGCGCGCGGGCGTGCCGCCGCTGTACGTCCAGGGCCTCAACGTGGCGTCCACTTCGGAGAACAAGCCCGCGGCGCTCGCGTTCGCGGAGTACGTCACCAACCAGGAGAACCAGGTCGCGTTCACGACCCTCGCCGCGGGCTTCGCGCCCGGCACCGCCGAAGGCGCCGACGAGGTCGCCGCGGCTGTGGCCGCCGACATGGACCCGGCCCAGGCCGCGGCCCTGAACGTCATGTTCGACGCGCTCGGCGGCGCCCAGGCGATGCCGTTCCAGTGGACCTCCGCCATGACCGACTACGCGTCGCAGCAGCTCGCGCTCGCGGTCCGCGGCGACGTCACCGCCCAGGAGGCCCTGGACGACGTCGTGGCCTACGCCAACGAGAACCGCATCGACCAGTGACCGGGTAAGCCCCCGACTCCCCCAGCAGCACACCGGCACCCGGACGAAAGAGACCCCCAATGCGATCGCACAAGTGGTTCACCCCTTGGCTCCTCATAGGACCGGCCGTCGTCTGGGTGCTGGTGTTCTCCTTCTGGCCGTTCATCAACACGGTCATCCTCAGCTTCACCGACGCGCGGCCGCTGCGCCCGGCCGAGCCGGTCGGCCTGGCGCAGTACGAGCGGCTGCTCACCGACGAGCAGTTCCGCTACGCGCTCATCACCTGCCTGGTCTACGTCGTGGTGTGCGTGCCGCTCCTGACGATCCTGCCGCTGCTCCTGGCGCTCCTGGTCGAGAAGCAGATCCCCGGGATCGCGTTCTTCCGCACCACGTTCTACTTCCCCGTGGTCGCCTCCGCGGTCGTCGTCGCCCTCATCTGGACCTGGGTCTTCGACAGCCGCGGGGTCCTCAACCAGGCCCTGGAGTGGATGGGGATCGTCGACAAGCCGATCGCGTTCCTGGTCGACCGGTGGTGGCTCCTCGCGTGCGCGATCCTCCTGACCGTCTGGAAGGGACTCGGCTTCTACATGGTCGTGTACCTCGCGGCGCTCGGGAACGTCGGCAAGGAGCTCCACGAGGCCGCGATGATGGACGGCGCGGGCCCGTTCCGCCGCTTCCGCGACGTCACCATCCCGGCCGTGCGCGGGGCGATGCTCCTGGTCTCGGCCCTGATCGCGGTCTCGGCGATGCGCGTGTTCACCGAACTCGACATCCTCTCCAACGGCACCGGCGGGCCGGGCGGCTACGACATGTCGATCGTCATGCTCATCCGCCAGGTCGGCTCCGGCCTCAGCGGCAACCTCGGCTACGCGGCGGCCCTCAGCGTGGCGCTGTTCCTCCTGACGGTGCTCCCGCTCGCCGCCATCGCATTCATGAACCGCGAGAAGAAGACGAAGGTGCCGGCATGACCCTCACCACCGACCGGCCCGAGACCCGCGAGGCCCAGACAGTCCGAAAAGGACAGCACTTCCGCCGCCGCGGATCGAGCGACTTCACCCGGCCCACCCTCCTCGGCCTCGTCCTGCGCTACGCGCTCCTTATCGCGGTCTTCGCCCTGGTGATCGGCCCGTTCCTGTGGCAGCTCTCCACCTCGCTCAAGGGCCCGGCCGACGACCTGTACTCGTTCCCGCCCAACCTGATCCCCCAGGACCCGACGGTCGGCAACTACTCCACCGTCACCGACGTCGTGCCCGTGTACCGCTACGCCTGGCACTCGCTCCTCGTCGCCACCGGCTCGGTCGCCACGAACGTCGTCCTGTCGGTGCTCGGCGGGTACGCGCTGGCCTGCATGCGGTTCCGCGGCAAGCTCATCGCCCTCGGCGTTCTCCTGTCCACGATGCTCCTGCCCGCCGAAGTGACGGTCACCAGCAACCTCCTCACGATCAACGCCCTCGGCCTCGGCAACACCCTCTGGGGCGTGTTCCTGCCCGGCGCGATCGGCGCGATGAACGTCCTCCTCATCGCCACCGCCTGCCGCATGATCCCGAAGGACGTGCTCGACGCCGCCACCATCGACGGCGCCACCACCTGGCAGCGCATCCGGCACCTGGTGTGGCCCAATGTCCGCGGCATGGCAAGCGTCGTCGCGATCTTCACCTTCATCGGCGCCTGGGACGACTACCTGTGGCCGCTCATGGTCCTCACCGAGCCCGACAACTACACGCTCACCGTCGGCATGGCGTACCTCAACAGCAACTTCTCTCCCGACCCGCGCCTCATCGCCGCGGGCACCATGGTCGCGCTCATCCCGATCGTCGTGGTCTTCTCGGTGATGCAGCGGTACTTCTTCAAGGGCGTCCAGGAAGGCGCGGTCAAGGGGTGAGCCCGCTTGCCGCGCTGACCCCGGCCGACGGACCGGCCGACCCGCCGTCCTCGCGTCCGCGCGCGGGGGTCCTCGGCGGGCAGGTTCACGCCTTCCGCTTCGACCCTGCCCAGGGCCCGCAGCGCCTCACCGTCCCGGGCCTGGAGGCGGTGCCGATCGGCCCCGACACCGTCGTGCAGTGGGCGTTCTATACCGATGGGCCGCAGGCTGTGCATGCGCCGCACGCCGCTCTGGCGGTCGCCGTGGACGTGCGGTTCGACGACGGCTCGCGCCTGAGCGCAGAACCGCGCCTGCGCGACCGGTACGGCTTCGCGCTCGACCCCGACGCCCAGTTCACGGCCGCATGGTCGATGCCCGAGCAGTGGAACGCCGACGCGGTCCAGCTGGAGCACTGGGCGGGACGCACCGGCGCGATCGAAGTCGTTCTAGGCGCCTCGTCCCTGGTGGACTCGGGCACCGGTGAGGCCACCGGATTCGTGGAGGTGGTCGTCGGCACCCGCGACCCCGACCCCGGCCCGTCGCCCTCCGACCGGGTCGACACCCGCCGCGGCACCCACTCGGGATCGCGGTTCTCGCGCGGCAACACCATCCCGATCACGGCCCGCCCCCACGGCTTCTGCTTCCTCACCCCGGCCACCGACGCGGCCGACTCCAGCTGGCCGTACCGGTGGTCGGTCCACGACGACCCGCAGGGCCGCCGACTGGAGGCCGTGCACTTCTCCCACCAGCCGAGCCCGTGGATCGGCGACCGCGGCGTCCTGCAACTCATGCCGTTCCTCGGCTCGCCGGTCTCGTCGCGATCGGAACGCCGCCGCTGGATCGAACCCGGGACGGAGACCGCGCGGCCGCACTCGTACAGCGCCGTCCTCCACAACTCCACAGCGGACGACGGCGGCCTGCACCTGGAGGTCACCGCGACCGACCACGGCGGCGCGTTCCGCGCGACCGCCGCCGACCGGGATGCGCTGGTGGGCTTCGTGATCGACCAGCTCACCGATGCCGGTCATCTGGAGCTCTCGCCCGACGGCTCGTTCACCGGCTGGATCCCCGAGGGCCGGGCGGAGTGGGGCAACCCGCCGCGCACGTACTTCGCCGGGCGCACCCTCGCGCCCGCGACGAGCGGAATGCTCAATGACGACGGCCGCCCCCGAGTGGCAGGCTTCCTCGCCGCGACAGGCGAACTCGAAGTGCGCGTGGCGCAGTCGTTCGTGTCCGTCGAACAGGCACGTCGTTCCCTGGACCAGGAACTCCCCGCGGCACACTCGTTCGAGGACCTCCGCGACGACCTGCGCAGCGAATGGGACGCACTGCTCGGCGCGGTCACCGTCCCCGCCCTGGACTCGCACGAGCACCCCTTCCGCGGCCTCGCCGACGACGAGGACCGGGCGCGCATCGCAAGCGCCCTGTACCGCCTGCACCTCTACCCGAACCGCACCGCCGAGAACGCCGGGACCACCGAAGATCCCGAATGGACCTTCGCGAACCCCATGGCCCCCAGAGCCACCGACGACCCGCCGATTCGGGCCGGGAACCTGTACGTCAACAACGGCTACTGGGACACCTACCGCACGACGTGGCCCGCGTTCGCGCTGCTCGACCCGGCCGCCACCGGCGCGATGCTCGACGGGCTCCTGGAGCAGTGGCGGCAGGGCGGCTTCATGGCGCGGTGGAGCGCGCCCGGCTACGTCGACTGCATGGTGGGCACCTCAAGCGACCAGATCTTCGCCGACGCCGCCCGCTGGGGCGTGCCGTTCGCGCGCGAGGACGCCTTCACGAGCGCCTGGAAGAACGCCTGCGAACCGTCCGCGGACCCGCGGCAGGGCCGCAAGGGCATCGGCCGGGCGCGATTCACCGGCCACGTCTCCAACGAGGTCCCGGAGGGTATGAGCTGGAGCCTGGAGAACGCGATCAGCGACGACGCCATCGCGCGCTTCGCGTTGCAGCTGGCCGACACCGCTCAGGACCCGGCGCGCTACCGGGCCTTCGCCCGCTACTTCGGCAACCGGTCCCGCTCGTACCGCACCCTCTTCGACCCCGACCACGGCTTCTTCCGCGGCCGCGGCGACGACGGCGCGTTCCCCGACGAACCGTTCGACCCGCGAGTCTGGGGCGGCGACAACGTCGAGACCAACGCCTGGGGCATGTCGGTGACCCCCGTCCACGACGGCCCGGACCTCGCGGCACTTTACGGCGGCCCCGCCGGCCTGCGTGCTCACCTGGACCGCCTGTTCGCCGAACCGGAGACCGCGGACGAGGCGTTCGGCGGCACCTACGGCACGGTCATCCACGAACAGCGCGAGGCCCGGGCGCAGCGCTCGGGCATGTGCGCCCTCTCCAACCAGCCGGCCCACCACATCCCTTGGATGCACGTTTACGGTGATGAGCCCTGGCGCGCAGGCGAACTGGTCCACGGCCTCGCCGGGCGGCTCTTCGCCGGGGCCGTGATCGGCCAGGGCTTCCCGGGCGACGAGGACAACGGCGAGATGAGCATGTGGTGGCTCTGGGCCGCGCTCGGCCTGTACCCGCTCGTGCTCGCGTCCGGTGAGCTGCGGATCGGCAGCCCGCTGCACGACGACATCTCGGTGCGGCGCGCTGACGGCGGCCTGCTCCGAGTGCGCTCGCACCGCACCTCCCCCGATGCCCGGTACCTGACCGAGGCCCGCCTCAACGGAACGGCGCTCGATCGACCGGTGCTCGATGTGGAAGCACTGCAAGGAGACGCAGAGCTGGAACTGCGCTTTACCGAAGACGCGACCGAAGCATCCGCAAGCCCGCTCTGGCAAAACTCGGCGACCCCCGAGCCCTGGCGCCCTGACCTCACCAGCTCATCCGGCTCCGCGACCGGCTCGATCCAGAATGCCAAGGCGCTGTTCGACAACGGCGCCTCCGGTTCCCTCATGGAACTCTCCCCCGGCGACTGGGCAGGATGGCAGTTCCCAGAGCCCCGGAGAGTGTCCGATGTGACCGTGACGGCGGGGGAAGACGCAGCCGCGTGCCTCGCATGGGAGGCAAGCGAAGACGGCGTCACATGGGCCGCAATCCCGACGACGCACACCGAAGCGCTCCAAGCCGACCGTACGACGCCCTTCTCCTTCACTGAACCAGTGAAAGCACGAATGCTGCGGGTCCGAGCACTCGCGCCGGTGTCATTGCGCCAATTGGAGCTGTTCGACCTCGACTGACGGCGGCGGGGGCGCCGAAGCGCCCCCGCCGCCGTTTTTCAATGGGTTACGAAGGGCTGTAGACGGTGTCGTACCCGGTGAGCGGTTCGGTAATCCCCGACAGGTAGGCCGAGTGGTCGCCCGCCGTCAGGTTGTAGGTGACGATCGCGCCGTACCCCTCCGAGGCCGTCCGCTCCGCGAACGAGGCGGCGGTCCCCGACGAAGTGGCCGTCAGGTTGATGGCCCCGGGCGCGAGCTGCGAAGCGTCCATCCCGGGAATCTGCGGGACACTCCAGGACCCGTACCAGGGGTTCCACGCGTAGTCCATCAGATCCCCGGCGCGAACCCCGCCGTACTCGGTCGCGGCGGCGGCCGGGCCGATGTTGTAGAACGTGATGAGCTTGTCCGGTCCGAGCCGGTCCCGCAGCGCGCTCACGAGGTAGACGAACGAGCTGGCGTTCGCCGGTCCGGTCCCGTTGGCGCCGTAGTTGGCCCACTCATCGTCGAAGTCGATGCCGTCGAGCCCGTACGCCTCCACGACGTCGCCGAGCTCGTCGGCGAACGCGGCCGCGGCCTGCTGCGACGGGAAGTTCGCGATCCCGGCGCCCTGGTGGTTCCCGAGCACGGACAGCAGCACCTCGGTGCCCTGGTCCTGCAACGGCCGGATCTGGTTCTCCGCGTCCGCCAGCGTCTCGGTGACGCGGTCGTTCAAGTGGAGGTACGCCTGGGACGTCGCGGTGTCGTAGTTGACGTTCGCCGCGAAGATGATCGCGACGTCGAACGCGGGCCGCGACGTCCCTTCGAGCTGGTAGTCGGCGACGTTCGCCATGTCGTTGCTGTTGACCTCCACGTAGACGACGCGCTTGGCGTCGTCCACCTGAAGGGGTTCGGCGGCGGCGGGAGCGGCGACCTGCAGACCCGCGGCGGCGAGGCCGAGGGCGAGGATCGCAGCGGATGCGCTGCGGTGCAACGCTTTATGACGGTCGATCGGGGCGGTCATGAGGCGATACCTCCATACCTGGCGGGGTTGCCACTACTTTGTGACATCGCCTCACTATAGCGCTTTAGTCCTCCGAAGTCATCGCTCCGATCATGGCGATCGCGGCGGCCGGGTCGTCGACTTCGAGGAGCAGCCGGTCGTACTTCGCGCCTTCGAGTTCGACGACGATCGCCCGGTCGGGGTCGCCGACGTCCCAGAAGTCGAGCCGCCCGGCCCGCCGGAACGAGCCGAGGTTGACGACGCCGGGGACGTTCGTGGCGACGCCCCACCGGGCCCCGGGGAAGACCCGGGCGGCCTCGGGATCGATGCGGGCGTTGGTGATCCGGTCCCAAGGGACCGTGAGCGGGCGCCAGCGCCCGAAGACGCGGCGGGCGCCGGTGAGGTGGATCGAGAGGTGGGTGTCGGTGGCGGTGAGGACGGCCATGGGGTTCTCCTTCGCTAGGTGACGTCGCGGAGCATGGGGGCGGTGACGGCGGCCGTCGCGGCCGCGAGGGCGTACGCGAGCAGGACCGCGCCGCCGAGGACGGGCGGCAGTAGCGCGGCGGCCGAGCCGGTGGTCTCGGCTGCGGCCGCGGTCATGAGGCTGGAGCCGGTGAGGGCGGCGGTGGCGCCGCCGGGCAGGAACGCGTAGGCGTGGTTGACGCCGGGGATGATGGCGAGCAGGTGCTCGACCATGTAGAGGTAGGCGCCGAGGACGAGGAGGGTCGCGGTCTGGTTGCGCAGCAGCGCACCGAGTCCGACGCCGATCACGGTGTAGGCGGCCATGGCCGCGCCGAGGCCCGCGAGGAGCCCCGCCACCGTCCCGGGCGTGGCTCCGATGTCGACGCCTTTGGCCGCGGCCGTTCCGTAGAGCGCGGCCGCCGCCGACACTGCGGTGAGGAGTCCGTAGGCGGTTCCGGCGAGTGCGTAGGCCGCGAGTTTGGCGGCGAGCACGCGGTGGCGGCGCGGCTCGAACAGGAACGTGTAGGCGATCGTGCCGTGCCGGTACTCCGCGGTGACGGCGAGGGCGCCGAACAGGGCGGGGACGAGGACGGTGAGTCCGATCATGCTGAGCACCAGGCGGACTCCGGCGTCGGTGTCGAGGCCGGGCATCGGCGGGTCGAACCGTTCGGGTCCGATGAGGACGCAGGCGGCGGTGAGGAGGCCGCCGGAGGCGAGGGCCGCGAACGGTCCCCATCTCCACAGCGGGGTGGTGAGGAGGCGGCGCAGTTCGGCGCGGATCGGGCGGGTCATGCGGGGGCTCCGGTCAGGTCGAGGAAGGCGTCTTCGAGGGCGCCGTCGCGGGTGAACTCGGCGAGCGGCCCGGTGGCGGCGATGCGGCCGCGGTGCATGACGACGACGTCGTCCACGAGCCGTTCGGCTTCGGCGAGGACGTGGCTGGCGACGAGGACGGTGCGGCCTTCCGCGGCGAGTCCCTTGAGGAGGGTGCGCAGCCAGGCGATGCCCGCGGGGTCGAGGCCGTTGGTCGGCTCGTCGAGGACGAGCACGGGCGGGTCGCCGAGGAGCGCGGTGGCGAGGTTGAGGCGCTGGCGCATCCCGGTGGAGTAGCCGCCCGCGCGGCGGCGGGCGGCGTCGGCGATGTCGGCCTGCTCCAGGACCGCGTCGACGCGCGCGTCGTCCAGTCCCAGGAACGCGGCGTAGACGCGGAGGTGGTCGCGGCCGCTGCGGGCGGGGTGGAGGCCCTTGGCCTCCAGGGCGGCGCCGACGGTGCGGGCGGGTGAGCGTAGGTCGCGGTAGGCGCGGCCGCCGATGAGGGCGGTGCCGGCGTCGGGTTGCACGAGGCCGAGGAGCATCCGGAGGGTGGTGGTCTTGCCGGAGCCGTTGGGGCCGAGGAAGCCGGTGACGCGGCCGGGTTCGACGTCGAAGGCGACGTCGGTGGCGGCCGCGACGGGCCCGAATCGCTTGGTGAGGCCCCGGATTTCGAGGCGGTGGGGCGGGTGCATGGCGGTGTCCGTTCCACTCGGTCGTCTCATCTATCTGTTATAGCTCATGTATATCAGATACACTTCCGGGATGCGACTGACGCTCGACGTGGACAGCGAGGTCCCGATCTACCAGCAGATCCGGGACCAGATCGTCACGGCCATCGCCGCCGGGGAGCTCGCGGCCGAGGCACCACTGCCCTCGACCCGGCAGCTCGGCGCGGACCTGATGATCAACTTCCACACCGTCAACAAGGCGTACGACCTGCTGCGCCGCGAGGGCTTCATCCGCGTCAACCGCAAGAGCGGCGCGGTCGTGCGTCGTGACCCGGACTCCGGGCCGCCCGACCCCGGCGTCGCCGACGCCTGGCAGGAGCGCCTGCGCACCCTCCTCGCCGAGGCCGTCGCCCACGGCATCCCCGCCGCCGAGGTCCTCGACCGCACCGGCGGCGTCCTCGACGCCTTCACCGCCGAACGGAGCCCCACGTGAACCCCGCCGACCTCGCCCTGCTCCTGGCCGTCACCGCCACCCTCACCGCCGCATGGCGGGCCGTCCCGGCCCTCGCCCGCCCCGAGTACGCGTTCGGCGTCGCGGTCGCCGGAGGCGCCGCGGACCCGGCCCTCGGGCGCATCCGCAAGGTCTACGCCCGCAACGTGATCGCCCTCGGCGTCGGCGCCACGGCCGCCACGTGGGCCCTCGCGCTGTTCACCGGACCCGTTGCGGCCCTGAGCATCGGCGCGAGCGTCCTCGTCATCGCCGACCTCGCCGCGTACGCGTTCGCGAGCCGCGCCGTGCGCGCCGCGAAAGCCGACGGCGACTGGTACGCCGGAGCCCGCCAGGCCGTCACCGCGGACCTGAGCTTCCGCACCGACCCGGTCCGCGTCAGGTGGCGCGGCCTGATCCCCGCTGTGGCGGTCCTGGTCGCGACCGCCGCTACCGGGCTCCTCCGCGCCGACTCACTCCCCGCGACCCTCCCGGGCCTGGACGGCTGGGCCCTCGACGGCGGCCCGCGCGTCCCGGCCACCTTCTGGAACGCCGCGAACCCGGTCCTCACCCAGGCCGCCACCATCGCCGCCACGGTCCTCGTCCTCGTCGTGGTCATGCGCGCCCGCCCCGAAATCGACGCCGCCCGCCCCGCCGCCACGGCCCGCCGCTACCGCGCCTACCTGACCGCGCTCGCCGACCTCCTCCTCATCGTCGCCGCGTGCGCCAACCTCACCCTCGCCGGGATCGCCTTGCGGCTGTGGGAACTCCTGCCCGCCTCGATCGCGACCACCGCGATCGTCTTCGCGCCCCTCCTCGCCGCCGCCGTGCTGACCGTCCGCTTCGAGCTCCGCGTGGGCACCGGCGGCCACCGCCTCCCCGCCCTCCCCGGCGAAGCCGCCGAGGACACCGGCCTCGTCCAACGCGACACCGACCGCCACTGGCACCTCGGCGGCCTCGTCTACGCCAACCGAAACGACCCCGCCATCCTCGTCCACCAACGCGTCGGCGGCGCCCAATGGACGATCAACCTCGGCAACCCCATCGCCCTCACCACCACCGCCCTACTCCTCGCAACCGCCCTGACCGCCACAGCCCTCACCACCCTGACCTGACCGAGAAAACATGGTTGCCCGTTGCCGGGTTCCGATGCGAGGCTGCGGGACATGGCCTCGCCGTATGAGATCCGCGCCGACTTCGACGCGCGCAGCATCGTCGTCTACCAGGCGTACGCACCCGTGATCGCCGATGCGGCGCTGCGCGCGGGGCGGTTCGTCGCCCCGTTCTCGTTCAACCGGATGACGTGGATCAAGCCGTCGTTCCTGTGGCTGATGCACCGCAGCAACTGGGCCCGGAAGTCCGGCCAGGAGCGGATTCTCGCGGTGCGGATCAGCCGGGACGGATGGGAGGAGGCTCTCGCGAACGCCGTCCTCACCACCGCCGATCCGGCCGCAGTCGCCAAGGCCGCCGTACACGTCCAGTGGGACCCCGAGCGGTCGGTCCGCGGCGCCGCGCTCAACCACTACAGCATCCAGGTCGGCATCGGCCGCCACCTCATCCGGACGTTCGCCGACGAGTGGGTCACGGAACTGACCGACCTCACCCCACAGGTCCGCAAGGCCGCCAACCTGATTCAGAGCGGCGGCGCCGCAAAGGCCCAACGCCTGCTGCCCGCCGAACGCGCCTACCCGCTCCCGCCCGACCTGGAACGCCGCCTCCGTCCGTGAGCGGCCGCCCGGCGCAGGCCGCTCGTCAGGGGGTGTCGGCGGGGTCGGGGGGCGGGTTGCGGTGGAGGCGGATCTTGGTGATGGCGTTGCGGTCGGTTTCGAGGATCTCGGCGGTGTAGTCCTGGACGGCCACGGTCTCGCCGGGGCGGTCGGGGACGTGGCCGAGGTGGTCGAGGACGAGGCCGGCGATGGTGGCGTAGTCGCCGTGGCCGGTGCGGTCGAGGTCGATGCCGAGGTCGACGAGGTCGTGGAGGGGGAAGCCGCCGGGGAGGACGAAGGACCCGTCGGGTTCGCGCAGGACGGTCTGGATGTCGCGGTCGAACTCGTCGTAGATCTCGCCGACGATCTCCTCCACCAGGTCCTCCATGGTGATGATGCCCTCGACGGCGCCGTACTCGTCGACCACGATCGCGAACTGCTCGTGCTCGTCGCGCATCCGCCGCAGCGCGTCGGTGACCTTGAGGCTCTCGGGCAGCAGCATGCTCGGCCGGGTCTGCCCGGTCACCGGCCCGTCGACGCCGACGAGGTCGCGCAGATGGACGATGCCCTCGACGTCGTCGATGCCGGTGGGGCCCGCGACCGGGGCGCGCGAGTGGCCGGTCGCGACGAGGATCTGCGCGGCCTCGGCCGCGGTGGCGGTGGCGGGGATGGAGGTGACGTCGCGGCGCGGGATCACGATCTCGCGCAGGACCCGCTCGGCGATCTCGAAGGCGCCGGAGAGGATGGTCCGCTGGTCGGCGGTGAAGTCGCTCTGGGCGTCGATGAGGTCGCGGATCTCCTCGGTGGTGACCTCGTCGCGGCCCGCGGCGGGGTTGTTGCCGGTGAGGCGCACGACCAGGTTGGTCGACACCCCCAGGAGCCAGACCGCGGGCCGGGCGATGGACGCGAGGACGTCGAGGGGCCGGGCCACCAGGAGGGCCCAGCGCTCGGCGCGCTGCATCGCGATCCGCTTGGGCGCCAGTTCACCGAAGACGAGGGTGACGAACGTAAGGACGAGGGTGACGGCGACGATCGCGACGGACTCGGCGCCGGAGCCGAACATCGACAGGGCGGGCACGAGCGGCTGCGCGAGCGCGACCGCTGCGGTGGCCGAGGCGAGGAACCCTGCGAGCGTGATGCCGATCTGGATGGTGGCGAGGAACCGGTTCGGGTCGCGTGCCAGCTTGGCGAGCACCCGCCCGCCCCTCGACTCGCGTTCCAGCCGCTGGATCTGGCTGTCGCGCAGGGTCACCAGCGCCATCTCGCTGCCCGCGAACACCGCGTTCAGTCCGATGAGCACCACGACCAGCGCGAGCTGCCCTCCATAGCCGCCCACGGCAATCAACTCCCTCGCTGTGTAGTTGCCGCGAAGCCTACCGAGTGCCGCGGGCCGGGCTCGGACCCTGTGCGGGGAGTGACCGGTCCGGAGCGGTCGCGGCTCAGCCGGGGGCGACCGCGGTGATGAGGCCGAGGCCGACACTGATGCGGTCGGCGGCTTCGACGACGTCCTCCACGAGGAGGTCCACGCCGTGCTCGCGCATGAGGGTGAGGCGCCCGGAGATCGAGATGGCCGCGACCACGCCGCCTTCGGAGTCGCGGATGGGGGCGGCCATGCCGAGGCGGCCGAGGGCGAGCTCCTGGTCCTCGACGGCGCTGCCGGCGCGCCGGACGCGCTCGACCTCGGCGGTGAGCGCCTCGTGCGCGCCGATCGTGTTGGCGGTGTAGACGGGCAGGTCGCCGAGGAGTGCGCGCCGCTCGTCCTCGGTGGTGTCCAGGAGCAGGCACTTGCCGAGCGCGGAGGCGTGCAGGGGCTGGCTCATCCCGATCATGGTGTGGCTCTTGGGGGCGTGGCGGCCCTCGAAGTGGCACAGGTAGATGAGCTTGTCGCCGTCGCGCACGGCGACGTTGGCGCTGAAGCCGGTGCGGGTCGCGAGCTCCTGCGCGGTGGCACGGGACTCGCGGTGCACGGGGTTCTGGTTCAGGCCCTCGCTGGCGAGCCGGAGGACCGTGGTGCCGATCGTGTAGCCGGGCATGTCGCCCACTTTCGACACGTACCCGAGCTCGTCGAGCGTGGCGAGCAGCCGCGCGGTCGTCGACGGCCCGAGCCCGGTGGCCCGCGCGATGTCCGATGCGCGCATCGGCCCCGTCGTGGACGCGGCGATGGCGGCGAGCACCGATGCGGCGCGGCCGAACCCCTGTTGCACCTCAGCGGCCATGCGAACCTCCCGGCGACAGCTTAGGGCAGGCCGCGCCGCCGGTCACCGCCACGGCATCGCCGCGGCGCGCCCGCTCGGCTCGGCGAAGGCGCGGAGGGCCGCGAGGGAGACGTACGGCGAGCCGTTGGTGCGGGTGACCGCGACGCGAACGGCGGCGGCGTCGATGGGCGCGAAGTCGTGGACGCGGTGGCGGTGGCGGTTGTCGGTGACGTCCGCGAGGGTGCGCCAGCGGCCGTCCACGAGGGCGTCGAGGGTGTAGTCGGCGGCGAGTTCGGGCATGACGCGGAAGCCGGTGCGGTGGTGGTGGAGGTTGATGAGGTCCTCGTCGACGTCGTCGTTCCACACGAGGCGCACCGAGGCGAGCCGTACCGGTGCGGGCCAGGCGAGTTCGAGGGCGACGGGGCCCGCGGCGAGGGCGTCGGGGGCGCTCGACCACAGGTTCGGGCCGCCGTAGGGCCGCTGGTAGGGGCCGGTGACCTGGGCAGGCGTGTACGCGGCGGTCGCGGGCTCGACGGCCAGCGCGAAGGAGCGGCGGCGGAGCATGCGGGCGTTCCAGTCGGTGACGGGCTGGGCCTGCTCTTCGTTGATGTGGTCGTCGAACGCCTTGTCGGTGGCGAGCTTGGCGCCCATGGCGAGGACGCCGTGGGGGCGCTCGCCGGTGAGGGCGAGGGCGGCGTGCGGGTTCGCGCGGACGACCACCACGGCTTGGCGGTTGCCTTGCGGCGGTTGCCAGTCGAACTTCGCGCGGGCGGTGCCGGTTCCGGCGGCGACGGGCACTTCGACGGTGGCGAGGTGTCCGATGGGGACGGCATTCTGGGGTTTGCCGGTGTCCCAGAGTTCGACGCGGAGGACGGTGTCGCGGTCGGCGCGCACGTCGAGTTCGACGGCGTCGATGCGGGGGTCGGCGGGGACGAGGACGGCCGCGTCGCGGTCGAGCGGGAAGTGGTCGCCGGTGGCGTGGGGGCGGGTGGTGACGGTGTCGAGGGTGCTGGTGGCGGTGGCCGTGGCGAGCGGGGCGAGGTCGGCGGGGTCGTCGCGGCGGACGCCGATGACGGGGGCGTCCTCGCGCAGGAGGGTCCGCTGGAGTTCGGGGAGGCGGTCGCGGCCGACGGCGCGGGGCGAGAGGCCCTCGCGGGCGGCGAGGGCGGCGGCGGTGCCGACGGCCTGGCCCTGGGTGGCGCAGGTGGCCATGACGCGGGTGGAGCCGAAGGCGACGTGGGAGGCGGAGATGTTGCGCCCGGCGAAGAGGAGGTTGCCGACGTCCTTGGAGTAGAGGCTGCGGTACGGGATCGGGTAGGTGCCGTCGCTGTAGCGCTGCTGGGCGCCGGCGCGTTCGGCGTAGACGCCTTCGACGGGGTGGAGGTCGATGGACCAGCCGCCGAAGGCGACGGCGTCGTCGAATTCGCGCTGGTCGAGGATGTCGTGCTGGGTGAGGGTGTAGTCGCCCCAGAGGCGGCGGTACTCGCGCTTGCCGGGGACGGCGCCGACCCATTCGAGGGTGAGGTGCTCGGCGTCGAACTCGCCGGAGTTCTTGATGTAGTCCCAGATGCCGAAGACGACGGACCAGAGCTCGTCGCGGATGCGCTCGTTGTCGTGGACGGTGTCGAGTTCGCCGCCCCACTCGATCCACCAGTAGTCGCAGCCGTTGTCGCCGGTGCGGATGATGCGGTTGGCGAGGATGGGGGTGTCGCGGATGTCCTTGGTGGCGAGCGGGGGGACGAAGGGGACGGGGCGTCCGGCGTCCTTGGTGTAGAAGAAGATCGAGGAGCCGAGGAGTTCGTCGTCGGCGGTCTCGGGGGCCCAGGGCTCGGCGTACTCGGTGCGGGCCTCGCGGCCGATGCGGGAGGTGGCGCCGGCGAGGTGGGCGATGAGGCCGTCGCCGGTGCAGTCGACGAAGACGGGCGCCTCGAAGCGGGTCTCGATCTCGCTGCCCATGGTCCAGCCGGTGACGGCGGCGATGCGGGGGCCGTCCTCGCCGGGTTCGCCCATGTCGATCCGGCGCACGTCGGTGTTCAGGTGCAGCGTGACGTTCGGTTCGGCGCGCACGAGGTCGAGGACGGTCTGGTCCCAGTAGTAGGGGTTGCCCTCGGGGTTGCGGTAGTTGTTCTCCAGGAACAGCTCCCCCATGAGGCCGGTCTCGCGGGCGTAGCGCTGGGTGCCGTGGGCGGTGGCGCCGACGACCCAGACGCGGACCTCGCTGGAGGAGTTGCCGCCGAGGACGGGCCGGTTGGTGGCGAGTGCGACCTTGGCGCCGAGCCGGGCGGCGGCGACCGCCGCGCAGGTCCCGGCGAGGCCGCCTCCGATCACGACGACGTCGTACTGCTGCGTGCGCTGCTCCATTGCGTCTCCCTACCTCGGCGTTGCGGCCAGTGTACCGCTGAGTGAAAGTTTTGTTTCATCCAGCGGTTTACAAGGTTCATTCACCGGTATACGCTCGGTCGGTAACGACAATGAGGTTGAATGGAGCACCTATGGCTCAGGAACCGGCCCTGGAGAACGCGTCCCGCCCGCCCGAAGCGGTGACGCCCCTGGACGACGAGGCCCGTCGGCGCCGCATGCGGAAGGTCATCACCGCCGCCGGCATCGGCCACTTCGTCGAATGGTTCGACTTCGGGCTCTACGGCACCCTGGCATCGGTCATCGCGGTCCACTTCTTCCGCGAAGGGGACCCGCAGGCCGCCCTCCTGTCGTCCTTCGCGGTCTTCGGCGCGGGCTTCGTCATGCGCCCGCTCGGCGGGCTGTTCTTCGGCAGCATGGGAGATCGACTCGGGCGAAAAAACACTCTTGCCCTGGTCATCCTGATTACCTCCGGCGCGACCCTCGCGATGGGCCTGCTGCCCACGGTCGACCAGGTCGGCGTGTGGGCCCCGGTGCTGCTCGTGGTGGTGCGGCTCGTGCAGGGCTTCGCGGCCGGCGGCGAGTCCAGCGGCGCGACCACGCTCCTGGCCGAGTACGCGCCCTCGAACCGGCGCGGCTTCGTCTCCAGCTTCGTCGACGTCTTCGGCTTCGCCGCGTTCGTCGTCAGCGCCGGCCTGGTCCTGCTGTACACGGCCGTCCTCGGCACCGAGGCCCTCAACGACTGGGGCTGGCGCGTCATGTTCATGCTCGCCCTCCCCCTCGGCCTCTCCGGCCTCTACCTGCGCCGCAAACTGGAGGACACCCCCGAGTTCCAGGCGATCCAGGCGAAGGGCGAGGTCACCAAGTCCCCGCTGCGCACCTCGATCAGCCGCTGGTGGAAGGCGCTGCTGTTCTGCGTCGGCTTCGTCGTCCTCAAGGCCGTGGGGCACTGGATCCTCCAGACCTTCATGCCCTCCTACCTCCAGTCGGACCTCGGGTACGACCAGAAGACCAGCTACGGCGTCACCGTCGTCGGCCTCCTCGCCATCACCGTCCTCGTCCCGGTCTTCGGCCTGCTCTCCGACAAGATCGGCCGCAAGCCCGTCATGCTCCTGGGCGCGGGCGGCTTCCTGCTGCTCACCTACCCGACCCTCATGCTCATGGACGGCGGCACCTTCTGGGCCGCGGCCTCGGCGATGATCCTCCTCGGCGTCTTCATGGCCGCCTACGACGGCGCAATGAGCGCCGCGATGGCCGAGCTGTTCCCCACGAACATCCGCTACGGGTCCATGGCCATCGCCTACAACATCTCGGTCGCCGCGTTCGGCGGGATCACGCCCTGGTTCTCCCAGAGCCTCATCTCCTGGACCGGCAACCAGTTCGCCCCCGCCTTCTACGTCATGGGCGCCGCGCTCATCACGTTCCTCGTCGTCCTCGGCGCCCGCGAGACGGCCCGCTCGCCACTGAAGGAGATCTGATGCGCATCGCAGTCACCGGAGCGTCCGGCCGCGTCGGCGGCGCCGTCGCCGCCCAACTCACCGCCAACGGCCACAAGGTGGTCGGCCTCGACCTCGTCGAGCCGCGCCGTCCCGTACCGGACGTGGAGTACCTCGTCGGCGACCTCGCGGACCTCGCCCCCGCCGACCCGCGCCTCGCCGGCATCGAGGCGGTCGCCCACCTCGGGGCCCTCATGTCCTGGGACGAGGCCGACGCCGAACGCCTCCACCACGCCAACGTCACCGCCACGCTCGCACTCGTGCGGGCCCTCGACGGGAGCGCCCTGCGCCGCTTCGTGCTCGCGAGCACCGGCGAGGTCTACCCCGAGAACGCCCCGCAGTACCAGCCGCTCGACGAGGCCCACCCGCGCCTGCCGCGCACCTGGTACGGGCTCACCAAGGTCCTCGCCGAGGACATCGTCGCGTTCGCCTCGCACACCCGCGGCTGGGACGCGGTCGCGCTCCGCTTCTCCCACACCCAGCACCCGGCCGAACTCCTCGACCCGGACTCGTTCTTCTCCGGCCCGCGCTTCTTCGCGAGCCGCCGCCACCGCAAGGCCCTCGCCGCCGGGGACACCGCGCTGGCCGACCAGCTCGCGCCGTACGCCGGGGACGACTCGACCCTGCTGGTGGCCCGCCGCTCCGACGGCGCGCCCGTCCAGATGGGCATCCTCGCCACCGACGACCTCGCCCGCGGCGTCGTCCTCGCCGTCGAGGCCGACACCACCGGGTACGAGGTCGTGGGCCTCGGCCCGGACGCCTCCACCGACCTCGGCGACTTCGCCCGGGCCCTCGCCGCGGCCGCCGGTCTCGCCACGGTGGACGTCGAACTCCCGCCGACCGCACCGAGCTACGTCACGTCCAACGCCAGGGCCCGCGAACTCCTCGGCTTCACGCCGCGGATCTCGCAGCAGGACATGGTCCGCCTGGCCGCGGAGGCCCACCGGGCCCGCTGAAGCAGCACGTGAAGGGGGTCCGCGCCGGATGGTGCGGACCCCCTTCAGGCTTGCAGCGATAGCCAAGGGGCGGACCGAAGTGCGCCCGGCCGGACCGTCACACAGGGTGGCGCGTCAAGCGCCCGGACTCCATCGCCACCCAGACCGCCCCGTCCGGACCGACGGCGAGCCCGTGGGGTTCGTCGCCTTCCAGCTCGAACTCCTGGATCGTCCCGTCGGTGGTGATGCGCGCCAGCAAGCCGGCACCCCACTCGGTGAGCCAGAGGGCGCCGTCCGGTCCCGCCGTGATGGCGTGCGGTCGCGCATCCCGTTGGGGCAGCGGGAAATCGGTGACGGCACCGGAGGTGTCGATGCGGCCGACCTGGCCCGCACCGATCTCCACGAACCACAGCGCGCCGTCCGGTCCGGCACAGATCCCGACCGGCGCCGCGCCCGGCGTGGGCAGCGGATACGTCGAGACGTCGCCGCCGGTCGTGATGCGGCCGATCGCGTTGCCCTGGTTGAGGGTGAACCACATGGCGCCGTCCGGGCCCGCCGCGATCACCGAGGGCATCAGGCCCTTGTCGGGCAGCGCGTACGAGGACGTCTCGCCCTCCGGGGTGATCCGGCCGATGGCGTCGTCCTGCAACCGGGTGAACCACATGGCGCCGTCCGGGCCCGCGGCGATCCCGTACGGCGAGGACGCCTCGAACGCGGAGACGGTGCCGTCAACGGTGATGCGCCCGATGCGCCCGCCGACGAACTCGGTGAACCACAGGGCGCCGTCCGGGCCCGCGGCGATGACCGTGGGCTGGCCGTCGGCCGGGTCGAGGGGGAAGTACACGGGCTCCTCCCCCGGCACGGCGCGTCCGATCCGCCCCTGATGGACGAGGGTGAACCACAGCGCTCCGTCGGGACCGCCGGTGACGCCGTACGGGGAACCGTCGATCAACATGGCGACTCCTATCGCTACTATTGTTGCGTTAAGCTAGCACAGGGGATCGCCTTAACGCAACTGGAGTAGATTTTGGAAGCACGTCCCGGTGGCCGCAGCGCCCGCGTCCGCGACGCCGTTCGGCAGGCGACCCTGGTCGAGCTGGCCGAGAACGGCTACGGCGGCTTGACGATGGAGGGCGTGGCGAGCCGCTCGGGCGTCCACAAGACCACCGTCTACCGGAGGTGGGGCAGCCCGGAGGGGCTCATCGCGGACGCGCTCGAACTCGCGGGGAGCGAGCCGTGGCCGATCCCGGACACCGGCTCGCTGCGCGACGACCTGCGGGGCATCGTCGAGCTCGTGCGCAGCGGGTTCGCCGACCCGGTCGCCGGTCCGATCGCCAGCGCCTTCGTCTCGGCCGCCGTGCAGGGCTCCGGCCCCGCGCAGGCGCTGCACGCGTTCTTCGCCTCCCGCCACGAGCAGGCGGCGCCGGTGGTGGAACGGGCGATCGCCCGCGGCGAGGTGCCGCCGGGCACCGACGCGGCCGAGCTGATCAGACTCGCCGTCTCGCCCGTCTACTACCGGCTGTTCATCACCCACGAGCCGGTCACCGAACGCGACGCGGAACGCGCGGCCGACGCCGCCCTCGCCGCCGCCCGCGCGGGCGTGCTGCGCGAGTGACGGGGCCTCGCCTTGACGCACGGTGTTGGAGGCCCCGGGTATCAATGAACCCATGAGCGTCCACTCCTTCCACCTCGCGCGCGTCCCCCTCCGCGCCGCCGTCGGCGCGCTGCTGCGGGCGCCCTCGGCTCCCGGGCTGCGACACATGGAGGTCCTGGCCGGGATGCGGCTCGGCGCGCCCGTCGTCTCCCGCCACCGGATGCGCCTGCGGCACCTCGCGGTCTTCGCCGAATGGGCCGACGAGGAGGCCCTGGACGCGTTCCTTCAGCGGCCCTTCGGGAAGCACCTGGACGCGGGCTGGCACGTGCGCCTCGAATACCTCCGCCGCTGGGGCGCGGTCCGCGAGTTCGACCACCTCCCGGCCGAGACGGGACGCACCGACCCCGCCGAACCCGTTGTGGCCGTGACCCTCGCGCGCATGCGCCTCACCGAGGTCCCGCGCTTCCTCCACTGGGGACGTCCCGTGGAGCGCCAGGTCCGCGACCACCCCGAGACGACCCTCGCCCTCGCCGCGATGCGCCCGCCGCGCTCGGTCGCGACGTTCTCCGTCTGGACCAGCTCCCGCGCGATGACCGGCATGGCCTTCGGCCGCGACCGCGGCCCCGCCGCCCGCCTCCACCACGAGGCCATGGCCGAACGCACCCGCCGCGACTTCCACCACGAGTTCACCACCCTCCGCTTCCGCCCCCTCTCCGAACACGGCACCTGGGAGGGCCGCACGGCGATCCTCCCGCGCTGACCGCCTGAGTCCTGCCGGAATCCCGCCGCCCGCTCGGGGACGGAACCGCAGGTCGCGGTCGCTGCGGCTGGCTACTCTGGAGGGCGGTCGAATTCCCCTTCCCCATGGAGCCCTCATGCCCCCTTCCGCTACGACCGCATCGGTACTGGAGACCTGGACCCGCGGCGTCGGCCTCCTGCGGGAGGGCGACCTCGTGCGGGCCTCGGACTGCTTCGAGTTCGTCCTGGACTACGACCCGTCCATCGCGGACGCCTGGCTCGGCCTCTACGCCACCGGCGAGCGCCGCGACGAGGCGCTGCGCGGCATGATCCGCCACCAGGTGCGCCTGGGCCAGTTCCGCGACATCACCGGACTCGACATCCGGACGTCGTTCGCGATCGGGAAGTTCGTCGCCTACAAGCTCAACGGCGCCTATGACGCGTGGCTCGCGCATGTCGCCGCGCTGCTCGACGCCGACGACTTCGCCGCGGCCGGCGACCAGCTCTCCCTCGCCGCCGACCGCGAGACCACCGACCAGACCCGGTTCCTCCAGACCCGCCTGCACTACGAGCAGGAGCAGTGGGAGCAGGTCCTCAAGGCGGCGCACGGCATCACCGACCGCGCGCTCCACGACGAGGCGACGCTCTACGTCGCCGCGAGCCTCGTCCACCTCGGCACGCCCTATGAGGCGCTGGAGGTGCTCAAGGGCCTGCCGACCGAGGTCTCCGCCCCGGCCTACATCGCCCACCTGGCGTTCGTCAGGGGCGTCGCGATGGAGTCGCTCGGCGAGGAACGCGAAGCGGCGCAGTCGTTCCAGCGCGCCTTCCGGCTCGCGCCCGAGGTCGAGGCGTTCGCCGAGCGTGTGCGCGCCCTCCGGCCGAAGAAGGCCGTGGACCTCGACTTCGACCGGCGCACCCCCACCGGCGGCGCCGATCGCGCCGCGCTCCTCTCGCGCGCCGCCGCGACCCTCGACGCGATGATCGGCCTCGACTCCGTCAAGCAGCAGATCGAGGCGTTGAAGGCGCAGTACCGGATGGCGGTCCTGAAGAAGGAGCGCGGCCTGCCGAGCGCCGTGCGCCCGCAGCACTTCGTGTTCACCGGCCCGCCCGGCACCGGGAAGACCACGGTCGCCCGCGTCATGGGCGAGATCCTCGCCGGCCTCGGACTGCTCGAACACGGCCGGGTCGTGGAGGCGCAGCGCGGCGACCTCGTCGGCGGCTTCCTGGGCCACACGGCGATGAAGACGCGCGCGAAGATCGACGAGGCCACGGGCGGCGTCCTGTTCATCGACGAGGCGTACTCCCTCGCCAACCGCGGCTACGCCGAGCAGGCGGACGCGTTCGGCGACGAGGCGCTCCAGGAGATCCTGACGGCCGCGGAGAACCGGCGCGACCGCCTCGTCATCGTCCTGGCCGGGTACACCGACCAGATCGACGGGCTCCTCGACACCAACCCGGGCCTGCGTTCGCGCTTCTCCACGGTGGTGGAGTTCCCGCAGTACACGGCGCGGGAGCTCACCGAGATCGCCTTCGCGATCTTCGACGGCGCGGGCGAGGCGCTCACCGGTGACGCCGAGGACGCACTGCGGGAGGGGTTCGCGGCCGCGGTGGACGGCGGCGGCATCGACGAGCTCGGCAACGGCCGGTTCGCCCGCGAGCTGTCCCACCGGGCCACCGGCGAGCGGGACCTGCGGCTCCTGCGCCTCCACGGCGACCACGGGACGCCGAGCTCGGCGGAGATGACCACGGTCGAGGCGGTCGACGTCGCGGGCGCCTTCGCCCGGTTCGCCCGCTGACCGGCCCGCACGTCAGGGGCGGCGGGTGGGGGTGGTGATCGACCGGAGGAGGTCGTCGGCGGCCGGGGCGGGGCGGGGGGCGGGCCAGATCGCGGTGAGGGGGCGGATGATCTCCAGGTCGCGGATGCGGACCCGCCGGAGGCGGCGGGTGCGCAGGTCCTCTTGGACGGCGAGGGAGCTGAGCACGCCCGGTGCGGCGCCCGCGGCGATGGTGCTGCGGAGGCCGAGGGTCGTAGACAGCTCCGCGTTCGGCGGGGCGGCCAGCGGGGCGCCCGCGTCCGCTAGCGCCGCTTCGAAAGCGGCCCGGGTGCCGCTGCCGGGCTCGCGCAGTACCAGGGCCGTGGTCGCGAGCTCTTCGACCGTGACGGCCTTGCGGCGGGACCACGGGTGCGTCGGCGGGGCCACGACCACGAGTTCGTCCCGGCCGATGGTCAGGGACTTCAGGTCTGCGGGCACGGACGGGGTCTCGATGAAGCCGAGCGCCGCGTCCCCGCGCCGCACGGTGTCGATCACGTTGTCGCTGTTGGCGGCCAGGAGCTGCACGGCCGGACCCGCGCCCGCGCCGCGCCAGCGCGCGATCCACTCCGGGAGCAGGTGCTCGGCGATCGTCAGGCTGGCCGCGATCCGGAGGGTCCGCTCGCGGCCTTCGCGCAGCGAGCCGACCGACTCGGTGAACTCCTCGGCGGCCGCCAGGAGCGGCCCGGCCCATGCGGAGACGAGCTGGCCCGCCGAGGTGAGCGTGGAGCCGCGCGGGGAGCGGACGAGCAGCGGCACGCCGAGGCGCGTCTCCAAGGCGCGCAGTCGGAGCGACACCGCCTGCTGGGTGACGCCGAGGCGCGCTGCGGCGGCGTTGAGGCTGCCGGTCTCGGCCACGAGCGCGAGCGCCCGGAGCCCTTCGAGGTCGGGGGGCCGCTCCATTCGCCGCCCTTTCGTGAGGTGGTCCGGTTCCAAGGATTGCTTGGAACCGGGTAAGCAGATGCCCCTACCGTAGCGCGGGGCGGGCGAGGAGGCTGGGACGCGTGTTGAACACCGATTCCCTCCCCCGCCCGATGGTCCGCCACGGTGTCCGCGGGTTCGCGCTGCCGGAGCGCGCGGTCGCGAACGCGGCGCCGAACTGGTTCGCCTCCGTGATGGGCACCGGCATCGTCGCGAACGCGGCCGCGACGCTGCCGCTCCAGTTCCCGGGCCTGCGGGCGGCGGCGACGGCCGTGTGGGGGCTGGCCGCGGTGCTGCTCATCGCGTTGACGGCGGTGACGGTCGCGCAGTGGACGCGGCACCGCGACACGGCGCGCGGGCACCTGCGCCACCCGGTGACGGCCCACTTCTACGGCGCCCCCGCGATGGCGCTGATGACCGTCGGCGCCGGGGCGCTGCTGTTCGGCGGCGACCTGTTCGGCGAGCGCGCCGCCTTCGCCGTCGCCGCAGTGCTCTGGACGCTCGGGACGCTGCTGGGGCTTGCCTCCGCGGTCGTCCTGCCGTACCTGGCGTTCACCGGGTTCGCGTACGCGCCCGACGCCGCGTTCGCCGGGTGGCTCATGCCCGTCGTCCCCCCGATGGTCTCGGCGGCCACGGGCGCGCTGCTGCTCCCCCGCCTCCCCGCGGGGCAGTGGCGGGCGACGACGCTGTGGGGCTGCTACGGGATGTTCGGCGTCAGCCTGATCGCGTCGCTGGTGGTCATCACCCTGGTGTGGTCGCGCCTGGCCCACCACGGGGTCGGCTCCGCCGCTTCAGTCCCGACACTGTGGATGGTTCTGGGCCCGTTCGGGCAGTCCGTGACGGCCGCGAACCTGTTGGGCGGCAACGCACACCTCGTGACGCCCGACAGCGGGGCGCTGGAAGCGCTCGGGGTGGTCTTCGGGGTGCCGGTTCTCGGGTTCGCGCTGCTGTGGGCCGCGATCGCCCTCGCCGTCACCGTCCGCACCGCCCGGGACGGCCTGCCGTTCGGCCCGGCCTGGTGGTCCTTCACGTTCCCGGTCGGCACCTGCGTGACCGCCGCGAGCGCGCTGGCGCTCCACACCGGGGCCGTCGCGTTCGAGGTGCTCGCGGTGGTGCTCTACGCGGGCCTGGTCGGCGTCTGGGCGACGGTCGCGGTCCGGACCGTTCGTAGTGCGGCGGCGCACTGACCGGGACCAGCCGGGCGCCCGGCTCACCTTGCGCCGCAAGGTCTTCAGGTCCCGGTCACTTGCCCTCGACCGCCCGGTCGAGCCTCCCGGCGAGGTCGCTGAAGTCGGGGGCGTCGCCGTTGGCGAGCTTGTCGTGCAGCTCGTCGCGGAACGCGTAGCTGAACTGCGTGTACCTGTCGATCTCCGGCCGCTGGCCCGGATCGTCGGTCAGCGCTTCGTACATCGCCTCGGCTTCCGGCCGCGGGCCGCCGACCGACTCGCAGCCGCCGTCCGCGACACCGCTCGCGATGAGCGCCCTCGCGTCGAAGTACGGTTCGGGCCGCGTCGCGGCGAAGCCGCCGCGCTCGAACAGGAGCTGCTGGCTCACCGGGCCCGTCAGGAACTCGATCAGCGCGCGGGAGACGTTCTTGCGCCTGGAGTACGCGCTCACCGCGAGGCTCCCGCCGCCCAGCACCCCGCCGGGCATCGGCATCACGCCGACCTCGAACGGCACGTCGGCGGCGGCCGCCGAGAACGCCTCGCACGACTCCAGGGTCCGGATCGCCTGCGGCCAGTGCCGCAGGAACGGCGTCAGCCCCGCCTGGAACGCCGCCAGCGACTCGTCCTCGTTGTGCTGCACCGCGGCGGGGAGCACCGTCCACTTGCCCTCGGCCACCGGCTCCCACAGGTCGCCCCAGAGTTCTTCGAGCATCCCGAGGGCCCGCGACCGCGGACCGAAGTCGATCCTCCCGTCGGCCCCGACCTCGGCCCCGCTGGCGAGCAGGTACTCCCAGACGTTGACCGTGAACCCCTCGTAGGACGCCAGCTGCATCGCGATGCCGCCGGTGAACCCGTTGTCCTCCTGGAGGATCAGGCCGATCGTCTGCCGCAGGTCCCCCCAGGTCCCGATCGACTCGGCCTCCAGCTGCGTCAGGACGCCGCTGGCGTAGTCGGAGTCCGATCCAGAGTCGGTCCGCTTGCGGTAGTAGAGCATCCCCACATTGGTGTTGAACGGCAGCGCGTACAGCCCGCCCTCGAAGCGCCCGGTCTCCAAGGGCCGCTCCAGGAACCCCTCCGTATCGACGCCGTCGAGCGGTTCGAGGCGGCCCGCCGCGGCGAACTCGGCCACCCAGGGGACGTCGAGGTCGACCACGTCGACGTCCGGGTTCTCGGCCTGGAGCGCGGCGTGGATCGCGCTGTACTGGAGGTCGGCGATCGGCGACAGCTCCACCATCTCCACGCGGTGGTCGCCGTGCCGGAGGTTCCACTGGTCGACCAGGAGCCGGCGCTGGCCGTTCGCGGTGGCGTCGCGGGCCGCGTACATCTGGATCGCGTCCCCTCCGAGGTCCTCCCAGCCGTCCTCCTCCGGCTCGCGGCCGCCGAGCAGGTAGGCGCCGCCGACCGCGCCCGCGGCCGCCGCGCCGCCGGCCGCTTCGAGGAGGGTCCGGCGGGACAGGTGCGGGCGGGTGCTCCGCTGCTCGCTCATCGGCCGCTCCACAACTGGTTGAACAGGCTGTCGAAGGTCGTCTGGATCTGCTCCGCCTCGGCTTCGAGGCAGGTGACCCGCGGGTCCTCGTCGAGTCCGGCGAAGACCGCCGACCGGCAGGACGCCTCGCCGACCGCGATCAGGTACAGGTTCGCCTGGTGCTCGGCGAGATCCTCGTGCACGTCGTCCACGGTCGTCCCGGACCGGTCGGAGTCGGCGCCGTCGGTGATCACCACCATCGCGGCCGAACCGTCGCCTCCGGTCGCGTCGAGTTCGGCGATGCCGTCGAGCACGGTCTGGTGGAGGTCGACGCCGTTGCTCGTCGGCGTGGCCCGCAGGAGTCCGGCCACGTCGTCGGGAGGGTCGGCGGTCATGTCGAACACCGGTTCGTGGGAACCGGAGCCCGAGACGGGGAACGTCCACAGTGCTGCCTGATCGGCGGGGTTCACGCCGAGGTAGTCGAGCGCGGCGACCACGCCGTCGGTCGCGAGCTCGAAGCGGGTGCGTCCGCCGCCCACCTCCTCGTTCATCGTCTCCGAGTGGTCCACCGCGAGCAGCACGGTCCTCGGCAGGCGGCTGAGGCCGTAGTCCTCCCGGAGCGCCTCGAACTCGGCGGCGCTCGGCGGGTCGGTCGCGACGTCGAAATCGGTCTCGAAGCGGTAGTCGCCCGCCAGCGCGTCGCGCTCGTAGTCCTCACTGCGCATGCCCAGGGCCTCCGGGTAGGCCCCGCCGCCCTTCCCGGCGAGCCAGGACCGCAGGTCGTCGGCGACCTTCGAGCGCCGTTCAGCCCAGGGGTCGTCGGTCCAGTCGAGCCGGACGCCGCGGTAGTCGAGGGAGCCGAGGCCGGTGCCGTAGACCGGCACGAGCCCCGACCGCATGTCGTCCGCGCCCGGGCAGCCGTCGCCGAGGGCTCGCCCCGTGTTGTACTGCGCCAGTGCCATCTCGGTGGTGAGCACTGCCGCGGTGGGGTTCGCGCCTTGGGCGCGGGCGAGTTCGCACAGCAGGTCGGTGTCGCTGGGGGACAGTGCGATCCCGGTCGACGCGGCCGCGTTGGCGAGTCGGCTCTCCGCGAGGGCGGCCTGGCCCTGGGCGGAGAGGGCGCGGAAGAAGAGCAGCCCGGTGGTGGACACCGCCGGGTCCGATCTGAGCACCGGGGTGCCGTACCGGTCGCCGAGTTCGACGATGAGTTCGTTCAGGTCCCGGTCGGCGGTCGGGTCGCCTCCGTTGAACTCCTGCGTGTCCAGGACCGCCTCCGGTACGGCGAGGACGAGCGGGGTCCGCCCGATCGGCTCGGCGTCCTCGGGCTCGAAGACCTCGTACTTGTCCTTGGCGGCGCCGGCGCTCAGCCTCGCGTCGGCGAGCTCGACCTGGGCGAGGGACTCGGCGATCCAGAGGTGGGGCCGGGGGCCGACGTCGCGCTGCGCCTCGAAGGGCCGGTCCTCCTCGCCTTCGGCAGGCGGCTCCCAGCCCTGGGCCATCGCCTTCTCGACCTCGGGCCACGGCGCGCTGTAGGCGGTCACGTTCGCCGCGCGGCACTCACCCTCGCCGTACTCGCGGTTGAACTCGGTGATCGCCTCCTGGAACCAGGCGGCCCCGTCCACGGGGACGAGCACGGTCAGCTCCACCGGGTCGCCGCACGAGTAGAGCCGGTCGTAGATCCGCAATGCCATGGGGCGCAGCAGGAATCCGAGGATGAACGAGCACACGACCGCGACCGCCACGACGGCGAACGCCGTGGACCGCACGCCGCCCCGCCCGGCGCCGACCCGGAACAGGCTCCACAGCAGCTGCACGATGATGATGCCGATCCCCACGGCGACCAGCACGGTGCTCCACGGCTGCGGGACCGCGCCGATGAGCAGCTGGATGAGCGCTCCCAACAAGCCCCCGACCGTGACCGCCGCCCCGCCCAGGTACACGGCCGGGGGCGGCGGGCTCTGCCGCGGCGGCACGGGCGTCTCGTCTTCGAGGGGTTCGGTCCGATGGGCTTCGTCTGCGGCCACTGTTGGCTCCGTTGCCATGTCGCTGTGGAGTGTCGTCAGGGAGCGGTCCCGGGGAAAGGTACTGAACAGTATGCCGCACTTCAGGGTTCCGGCGGGGCCGCGAACCGGCCCGGCGCGCGGTGATTCCGAGGCGGCTTCAGGTCGTGCGGTCGCGCCGCGTCACCGCGGGGCCGCGGCCGCGGAGCGCCGTCGCACCGTCAGCAGGATCGCGCAGACCGCTGATCCGACGACCAGGATCGCGACGCCCTTGGCGATCGGCGGCCGCCAGTCGAAATCGGACGTGTAGGCGGTCGGCCGCCTGGCGTCGGGATCGAGGCGCACCTGGTCGACGGCGGCGGGCATCGACTCGGTCCGCCTGACCCGTTCGCCGTGCAGTTCCACGTCCCGTTCGACGATCGCGCCGTCGTCGCTGGCGAACACCCCTACGAGGGCGCAGGTCTGGTCGCATGCCTTGGTGCGCTCGGGAGTGAAGGTCCCGACCGGTCCGTCCGCGAGCGTGTTGCGGCCGCTCAGACCTTCGGCGACCAGCCCGAGTCCGGCGCCGAGCGTCAAGAGCGCGGTGAACGCGATGAGGACCCAGAAGAGCACTCCGCCAGCCCTGCTCACGGGTTTGGAAGGCTGCTGCGAAGTCATGGTGGGTCGAATCCTAGCCCGCGGCGCCGGCCGGGCCGCGCGGCCGACCCGGCCGCCCCGAGCGGCGTTCCGGCGCCGTCCGGATCGCGAACCGGACCATCCGGACGATGAACCCAGGGGCCACATGCGCACCGTCACGGTTCGGACAGGTGTGGCAGGATCGCCGGGTGCAGATCAGGATGCTCGGGCCGTTCGAGGTCCGCCTCGGCGACGGCCGGGCCGCGGACGTCCAGGGCGCCCGGCTGCGGGCGCTCGCCGCCGCTCTGGCGCTCCAGCCCGGGACCGTGGTGCGCAAGGACGCGCTCGTGGACTGGATCTGGGGCGAGCACCCGCCCGCGGAGGCCGCGAACGCCCTGCACCGGTTGGTATCGCGGCTGCGCAAGGTCCTCCCCGAGGGCGCCGTGCAGGGCCGCGCGGACGGGTACCTGCTCGCGGTCGCGCCCGAGGAGGTCGACGCCGTCAGGTTCGAGCGCCTCGTGACCGGGGTCGACGAGGGCGGCGCCCAGCGGGCCCGGCGGCTCCGCGAGGCCCTCGCGCTGTGGCGCGGCAGCGCCCTCCAAGGCGTCGACCTGCCCGCCTCGGCCGGCTTCGACGCCGCGGTCACACGCCTGGAGCGGTTGCGCCGCACCGCGACCGAGGACCGGTACGACGCCGAGATCGGCGCCGGGAACGGCGCGGGCCTCGTGCCCGAACTCACCGATCTGCTTGCCGAGGACCCGCTCCGCGAACGCGTGGCCGCCGCGCTCATGCGCGCGCTCGCCGCCGCGGGCCGCGACTCGGAGGCGCTGCTGGTCTACCGGCGCACCGCCTCTCCGGTCCCTCGTCGTGTCCCTCGGGATCACCGCGGGCGGGACCGCGGTCAGCGTCGTCGGGTCGATCCGCGGCGCGTACTCGCTGTCGCGGC
>NZ_JBEYVY010000015.1:0-91376 GCF_040644205.1 Glycomyces sp. NPDC047010
TTTTGCTCTCCGCCCGGCTGCATAAACACCCACCCCTATACGAGCTCTTTGTGGGGGGGGGGGGCTTATGCCTGGTCCCGCCCCGCCCCACTTGCGTTCGCTTGTCCTACATGAGGAAGGAGTCGATGGCCAGCGCGAGGAACAGCAGCGTCAGGTAGCTGGTGGACCAGTGGAAGAGGCGCATGGGCTTGGGGTCCTCGCCGCGGTTGACGCGGCCGAGGAGTTTGTGGCACTCCCAGACGAAGAGGCCGCCCGCGATGAGGGCGACGGCGCCGTAGAGCCAGGTGGCGCCGAGGGGGACGGCGACGAGGGAGACGAGGAGCATCGCCCAGCCGTAGACGACGGACTCGATGGCGACGCGGCGGGCGGGGGCGACGACGGGGAGCATCGGGATGCCCGCGGCGGCGTAGTCGTCCTTGAACTTCATGGCGAGGACGTAGAAGTGCGGCGGCTGCCAGAGGAAGACGACCGCGAACAGGACCCAGGCCATCCAGGACATGTGCCCGGTGACCGCGGCCCAGCCGATGAGCACCGGGGCCGCGCCGCAGGCGCCGCCCCAGACCGTGTTGTACGGGGTGGTGCGCTTGAGCCAGATCGTGTAGACGACGTCGTAGTAGACGATCGCACCGAACGTGAGCAGGGCCGCGAGCCAGTTGACGAGCAGGCCCATGCCGAGGACCGCGACCGCGCCGATGACGAGCCCGAAGATGAGCGCGTTGCGCGGCTCGATCTGGTGCTTGGCGAGGGGGCGGCGCGAGGTGCGGGCCATGAGCTGGTCGATGTCGCGGTCGATGTAGCAGTTGATCGCGTTCGCGGACCCGGCGGCGAGCGCGCCGCCGATGAGGGTCGCGAGGACGGCGGTCAGCGACGGGAGCGCGTCGAACTCCATCCGGGCCGCGACGAGCATCGCGGGGATGGTGGTGATGAGGAGCAGCTCCACGATGCGGGGCTTCGTCAGCGAGACGTATGCGCCGACGATCGTCTTCCAGCCCGGCCGGGCCGCTTCGGCGGCAGCGGGATCGGGCACTTCGATGCGCTTGCGGGCGGGCCGGGGGGTGTCGGCGACGGCCTGGGTCGGGTCCTGGTTCATCACGGCCCACCATACGGGCGGTGAGGTGGTGACCGGGCCGCGGGTCACCGGCCTCTAGCAGGCGCTTTCCTACACGAGCACTGCTCGTGGGCGGGTTCACAACGAGCGGAATTCCGCCTCCCGAGAGAGTGCGCATAAAGTTCAGCCTGTGTAGGTAGGGTCAGAAGGCACACGTCAAAGGCCCAAATACGACGAGTACCAAGGAGTATCGCAGTGGCACAGTTCGAGTGGACCGAACTCGATCGGAAAGCGGTCGACACCGCTCGGCTCCTCGCCGCCGACGCCGTCCAGAAGGCCGGCAACGGCCACCCCGGCACCGCGATGAGCCTCGCCCCCGTGGCGCACACGCTGTTCCAGAAGGTCATGCGCCACGACCCGAGCGACCCGCACTGGGAGGGCCGCGACCGGTTCGTGCTCTCCTGCGGCCACTCCAGCCTGACGCTGTACGTGCAGTTGTACCTCGCCGGGTACGGCCTGGAACTGGACGACCTGAAGAGCCTGCGCCAGTGGGGATCCCTCACCCCCGGCCACCCCGAGGTGGGCCACACCGCGGGCGTCGAGACCACCACCGGTCCGCTCGGCCAGGGCCTGGCCACCGCGGTCGGCATGGCGATGGCGGCCCGCCGCGAGCGCGGCCTGTTCGACCCCGAGCCCGAGCAGGGCGAGAGCCTGTTCGACCACTTCGTGTACGTCATCGCCTCCGACGGCGACATCGAGGAGGGCGTCACGCACGAGGCCTCCTCGATCGCCGGTGTGCAGGAGCTGGGCAACCTGGTCGTCATCTACGACGACAACGAGATCTCCATCGAGGACGACACCCGCATCGCCCTCGGCGAGGACGTCGCCAAGCGCTACGAGGCGTACGGCTGGCACGTGCAGCACGTCGACTGGCGCGACGGCGACGAGTACAAGGAGGACCCGAAGGCCCTCTTCGAGGCCATCGAGAAGGCCAAGGCCGTCAAGGACAAGCCGTCCTTCATCCGCCTGAAGACCATCATCGGCTGGCCCGCCCCGAAGAAGCAGAACTCCTACGCCGCGCACGGCTCCGCGCTGGGCGCCGAGGAGATCGCCGCGACCAAGGAGATCCTCGGCTTCCCCGCCGACGAGTCCTTCTACGTCGCCGACGAGGTCCTGGCCCACACCCGCGAGGCCGTCGCCCGCGGACGCGAGGACCACTCGGGCTGGCGCACCGACTTCAACAACTGGGCCGCCGCGAACCCCGAGCGCAAGCGCCTCCACGACCGCCTCTGGGCGGGCGAGTTCCCCGAGGGCTTCGAGGACGCGTTCCCCGAGTTCGAGGCGTCCGAGAAGGGCGTCGCCACCCGCTCCGCGTCCGGCAAGGTCCTCTCCGCGCTCGCGCCGGTCCTGCCCGAGCTGTGGGGCGGCTCGGCCGACCTCGCGGGCTCCAACAACACCACCATGGACGGCGAACCGTCGTTCCTGCCGCTGAGCCGCCAGACCAAGGCGTACCCGGGCAACCCGTACGGCCGGACCCTCCACTTCGGCATCCGCGAGTTCGCGATGGGCACGATCCTCAACGGCATCAAGCTCCACGGCCCGACCCGCCCGTACGGCGGCACGTTCCTCGTGTTCTCCGACTACATGCGCGGCGCGGTGCGCCTGGCGGCCCTCATGAAGACCCCGGTCGTGTACGTGTGGACGCACGACTCGATCGGCCTCGGCGAGGACGGCCCGACCCACCAGCCCGTCGAGCACCTCGCGGCCCTGCGCGCGATCCCGGGCCTGGACGTCGTCCGCCCCGGCGACGCGAACGAGACCGCCGTGGTCTGGAAGACCCTGCTCAAGAAGGCCGAGCACCCGACCGCGCTGGCGCTGACCCGCCAGAACATCCCCGTGTGGGACCGCACGAAGTTCGCCTCGGCCGAGGGCGCCGCGAAGGGCGCGTACACGCTGCTCGACACCGACGGCACCCCCGACGTGATCCTGCTCGGCTCCGGCTCCGAGGTCCAGCTCGCGGTCCAGGCCGCCGAGGCCCTCGCGGGCGAGGGCGTCAAGGCCCGCGTGGTCTCCGTCCCGTCCATCGAGTGGTTCGAGGAGCAGGACGAGGACTACAAGGAGTCGGTGCTGCCCAAGGCCGTCAAGGCCCGCGTCTCCGTCGAGGCGGGCATCGCCCTGTCGTGGCGGGGCCTCGTGGGTGACGCGGGAGTCAGCGTCTCCCTGGAACACTTCGGTGCCTCCGCGCCGTTCGAGAAGTTGTACGAGGAGTTCGGGATCACCGCCGCCGCCGTGGCGGACGCGGCCCGCTCCTCCATCAAGAAGGCACAGCAGTAATACAACTGAACTAAGCGGATCAAGTAGAACTAGCTGGAAAGCTGGAGGAACCGATGAGCGTGAACGAGAACCTCGCGGGCCTGTCGGCC
Organism: Glycomyces sp. NPDC047010; assembly: GCF_040644205.1. Taxonomy (NCBI): domain Bacteria; kingdom Bacillati; phylum Actinomycetota; class Actinomycetes; order Glycomycetales; family Glycomycetaceae; genus Glycomyces; species Glycomyces sp. NPDC047010. Next base: position 3,472 of record NZ_JBEYVY010000015.1, read on the forward strand.
GCAGGGGTGTCGGTCTGGCTCGACGACATCTCGCGGGACCGCCTGGAGACGGGCGGCCTGAAGGACCTCATCGCCGGGGCGGCCGTCTCGGGCGTCACGTCGAACCCGTCAATCTTCGCCGCCGCCATCACCAAGGGCAGCGGCTACGACGAGCAGATCGCCGACCTGGCGGTCCGCAAGGTGAGCGTCGAGGAAGCCGCTCGCGCCATCACCACCTACGACATCCGCTGGGCCGCGGACGTCCTGGCCCCGGTCTTCGAGCAGACCGGGCACCAGGACGGCCGCGTCTCGATCGAGGTCGACCCGCGGCTCGCCGGCGACACGAAGGCGACCATCGCGGAGGCCAAGGCCCTGTGGTGGGCCGTGGACCGGCCCAACACCATGATCAAGATCCCGGCCACCGAGGCCGGGCTCCCCGCCATCACCGCCGCGATCAGCGCCGGGATCAGCGTCAACGTGACGCTCATCTTCTCCCTGGCCCGCTACCGCGGCGTCATGGACGCGTACATGGCGGGCCTGGAGGGCGCCAAGGCCGCCGGGCACGACCTGTCGCAGATCCGCTCGGTCGCCTCGTTCTTCGTGTCCCGCGTGGACTCCGAGATCGACAAGCGCCTCGACGCGGTCGGCACCGACGAGGCCAAGGCCCTCAAGGGCAAGGCCGCCGTCGCCAACGCGCGCCTCGCCTACCAGGAGTTCGAGAACGCGTTCGCATCCCCGCGCTGGGAGGCCCTCGCGGCCGCCGGGGCCGTCCCGCAGCGCCCGCTGTGGGCGTCCACCTCGGTGAAGAACCCCGACTACCGCGACGTCATGTACGTCGAGGACCTCATCGCGCCCGGCACGGTCAACACCATGCCCGAGGGCACCATCCACGACTTCGCCGACCACGGCGAGGTCGAGGCCGACACGATCCGCCCCTACTACGCGGACGCGGCCACGGTGATGCTCCAGCTCGAACGCGTCGGCATCGACTACGCCGACGTCGTGAAGGTCCTGGAGGACGAGGGCGTCGAGAAGTTCATCGTCTCCTGGAACCAACTTTTGGAACAGATCGAGTCCAAGCTCAGCGTGAGCGGAGAACAGAAGTGAGCGACCCGATGGGCAAGATGGAAGCCGCAGGGGGCCTGGCGGTCACCACCGGCGTTGACGTGAACGCCGGCATCGACCGGCTCAAGACCGAGGGCGTCCCCGCCCGGCTCGCCGCCAAGGACGCGACCCTGTGGGGCCCCGAGGCCGAAGAGGAGGCGGCGATCCGGCTCGGCTGGATCGACACGTTCGTCAAGTCGAAGGAGCTCGTCGCACCGCTCGCGAAGCTCCGCGCCGACCTCGCCGAGCAGGGCATCGACCACATCGCCCTCGCGGGCATGGGCGGCTCCTCGCTCGCCCCCGAGGTCATCTCCCGCACCCTCGACCTGGGCATCAGCATCCTCGACACCACCGACCCCGGCCAGATCGTGGCCGAGCTCGGCGAGGCGTCCCTGCGGCGCACCGCCGTCGTGGTGTCCTCCAAGTCCGGGTCCACCGTGGAGACCGACTCCCAGCGCCGCGCCTTCGAGGCCGCGTTCAAGGGCGTCGGCATCGAGGACTCGACCGGCCGGTTCGTGTTCGTCACCGACCCCGGGTCCGCGCTGGAGAAGCTCGCGACCGAGCAGGGCTCGCACCTGTTCCTCGCCGACGCGAACGTCGGCGGCCGGTACTCGGCGCTGACCGCGTTCGGGCTCGTCCCGACCGCACTCGCGGGCGCCGACATCGCCGAGCTCATCGAGCAGGCCGAAGCCTTCGCGGCCACGATCGAGAGCGACGGCGACAACCCGGCCCTCGTCCTCGGCGCGGTCATCGCGGCCAAGCAGACCATCACCATCGCCGACGACGGCACGGGTGTCGTGGGCCTGGGCGACTGGGCCGAGCAGCTCATCGCCGAGTCCCTCGGCAAGGACGGCAAGGGCACGCTCCCGGTCGTCCTCGAAGGACCGGCCGCACCCGGCGCCCGCGGCGCCGACCGCGTGTACGCCACCGTCGGCGGCTCCTCGACGGGCCTGCCCGCCGCGGGCTCGCAGCTGGCGATGCCCGACGTGGTCGTCAACGGCCCGCTCGGCGCGCAGTTCCTCGCGTGGGAGCTCGCGACCGCGTACGCCGGCTACCTGATCGGGATCGACCCGTTCAACCAGCCGAACGTGACCGAGTCCAAGGAGAACACCAACCGCATCCTCGCCGACGGCCTCCCCGAGGAGCGCCCGCACGCCGTGGACGGCGCGGTGGAGATCTACGGCTCGCACGCCGAGACCGTCGCGGGCGCGCTCGGTGAACTGCTCACCAACGCCGACCGCGAGGACGCCTACATCGCGGTGCTCGCGTACCTCGACCGGATCGACGACGCCGAGGTCGCGAAGCTCCGCGCGGGCCTCGCCGAGCGCACCGGCGCCCCGGTCACGTGGGGCTGGGGACCGCGGTTCCTGCACTCCACCGGTCAGTTCCACAAGGGCGGGCGCCAGACCGGCGTGTTCCTCCAGCTGACCGGCGAGGTCGGCGAGGACCTGCTCATCCCGGGCCGCGACTACACGTTCGCCGGGCTCCAGGCCGCGCAGGCCGCCGGGGACCGCCAGGCCCTCCAGTCGCGCGAGCGCCCGCTCGTGCGCCTGCACCTGACCGACCGCAAGCGCGGGATCAACCAGCTCGTGCACGCCCTCAGGGAGCTGAGCTAGATGGGTGACGTCCTCGCCAACCCGCTGCGCGACCCGGTCGACCGGCGCCTGCCGCGCATCCCCGAGCCCTGCGCCCTGGTGATCTTCGGCGTCACCGGCGACCTCGCCAAGAAGAAGCTCATCCCGGCGATCTACGACCTCGCCAACCGGGGCCTGCTCCCGGCGTCGTTCGTGATCGTCGGATTCGCCCGCCGCGACTGGGGCGACGAGACCTTCGAGGAGATGTCCCGCGAGGCCGCCAAGTCCCACGCGCGCACCCCGTGGCGCGAAGAGGTCTGGGCGCGCCTGTCCGGCAACTTCAAGTTCGTGCAGGGCGCGTTCGACGACGACGAGGCGTTCGACAAGCTCGACGCCACCGTCGACGAGCTGCGCATCACGCACGGCATCGTCGGCAACGCCGCGATGTACTTCTCGATCCCGCCGCTCGCGTTCCCGACGGTCCTCAAGCAGCTCAAGCGGACCGGCATGTCCGACAACCGCCAGGACCGCGGCGGCTGGCGCCGCGTCGTCGTCGAGAAGCCCTTCGGCGAGGACCGCGAGTCCGCGAAGGAGCTGAACCAGCTCGTCGACGACGTGTTCACCGCGAACGACGTGTTCCGCATCGACCACTACCTCGGCAAGGAGACGGTGCAGAACATCTTCGCGCTGCGCTTCGCGAACGCCATGTTCGAGCCGATCTGGAACTCCAACTACGTCGACCACGTGCAGATCACCATGGCGGAGGACGTCGGCATCGGCTCCCGCGCCGGGTTCTACGACGACAACGGCGCCGCCCGCGACGTCCTCCAGAACCACGTCCTCCAGCTCCTCGCCATCGCGGCCATGGAGCAGCCCAACGGGTTCGAGGCCGAGGAGATCCGCACCGAGAAGCTGAAGGTCCTGCGGGCCATCAAGCTCCACGACGACCTGGAGTCCACCGCCATCCGCGGGCAGTACACCGATGGCTGGGTGCAGGGCCGCCCCGTCAAGGGCTACCTGTCCGAGGAGAACATCCCGCAGTCCTCCACCACGGAGACCTACGCGGCGGTGCAGCTCGGCATCCAGAACCGGCGCTGGAACGGCGTCCCGTTCTACCTGCGCACCGGGAAGCGGCTCCCCAAGCGCGTCACGGAGATCGCGGTGGTCTTCAAGGAGGCCCCGCACATGCCGTTCGCCGACTACGACACCAAGACGCTCGGCAACAACCAGCTCGTGATCCGCGTGCAGCCCGACGAGGGCATCACCGTCAAGTTCGGGTCGAAGGTCCCGGGCACGGGCATGGAGCTGCGCGACATCTCCATGGGCTTCGGCTACGGCGAGACGTTCACCGAGTCCAGCCCCGAGGCGTACGAGCGGCTCATCCTGGACGTGCTCCTGGGCGACAAGACGCTGTTCCCGGACGCGCAGGAAGTCGACGCGTCCTGGGCGGTCATCGACCCGCTGGAGGAGTACTGGGCGTCGACCAAGCCCGAGCCGTACGAGTCCGGCACGTGGGGCCCCGCCGGGGCCGATCTGATGCTCCAGTCGTCCGGCCGCCGCTGGCGCCGGGCCTAGAAGGGGAAGTCCCGACATGCATCTGAAGGACACCACCACCGGCGACATCATGAAGGCCCTGGAGAAGCAGCTCCACGAGACCGGCGGCGGCGCCTCCGGCCTGGCCCTCAACCTGGTCGCCCTGACCACCGAGGACGAGCGCGAGGAGGTCGAGAAGGCCGCCTCGTTCGCCGCGCAGGAGCACCCGTACCGGCTGATCCTCGCGATCCCCCGGGACGTGGACGCCCCCGAGCCGCGCATCGACGCCGAAGTGACCGTAGGAGAGCGGCTCGGCTCAGCCGAGGCGATCATCCTGCGCCTCGACGGCCCGGCCGCCGCGCACCTGACCGCGATCGTGCTGCCCATGCTCGCACCGGACGTGCCGGTCGTGACCTGGTGGCTGCTCGACCCGGTCCGCTACGGCCTGGAGCACGAGCTGCGCTCGTTCGCCGACCGCCGCATCACCTACTCGGCCCGCGCGGCCGACCCGGTGCGGTCGCTGTACCGCCGCGCCGAGTCCTACGTCGCGGGCGACACCGACATCTGCTGGACCCGCATCAGCCTGTGGCGCTCGCTCATCGCCAGCGCCTTCGACGGGGTCACGCAGTCGGTCGAGAAGATCACCATCAAAGCGGACGACGGCGACCCGTCGGCGCAGCTCATGGCCGCGTGGCTGCACACGCGCCTGGGCGTGGCGCCCGACGTGGTCGACACCGAGGTCGAGCGCAACTCCGAGCACCTGCCCGCGATCGCCTCCGTGGCGTTCACGATGGACGGCGGCGAGACGATGGAGGTCGAGCGGAAGTCCGACGGGACCACGGTCCTGCGCCAGGCGGGGCTGCCGAAGCGCCGCCAGACGCTCCAGGGCCGGACCCTCGGGCAGCTGCTCGCCGAGGAGCTGCGGCACATCGACCCCGACACCGCGTACCGGCACGTCCTGGACACGTTCCAGGAGCAGTACGCGGCGGAGCACGCGGCATGAGCCGCTCGGGTGCGGTGATCGTCCACGAGGACGCCGAGGTGCTCGCGGAGGCGGTCGCGTCGCGGCTCATCAACCGGCTCGCCGATGTGCAGGCGCAGCGGGGCGAGGCTTCGATCGTGCTGACCGGCGGCCGCATCGCGGCGCGCGTGTACCAGTACGTGCTGGAGTCGGAGATCCGCTCGGTCGTGGACTGGTCGAAGGTCGACTTCTGGTGGGGCGACGAGCGGTTCCTGCCGTCCGGCGACCCGGAGCGGAACGAGACCCAGGCGCGCGCGGCGTTCCTGGACCGGCTCCTGATCGACCCCGAGCGGGTCCACCCGGTGCCCGCTTCGGACGTGGTGGACACGCCCGAGGAGGCGGCGGCGCTGTACGCGGCCGAGCTGGAGACCGCCGCCGGCGGTTCCGGCCTGCCCGCGTTCGACCTGCTGCTCTTGGGGATCGGCGAGGACGGCCACGTCGCGTCGCTGTTCCCGGGCAACCCGGCGCTCGACGCCGAGGGCTCGGCCGTGGGGGTGCGCAACTCCCCCAAGCCGCCGCCCGAGCGCGTCTCGCTGACGCTGGGGGCCATCAACGCCGCTACGGCGGTGTGGATCATCGCCTCGGGTGCGGGCAAGTCGGAGGCCGTGGACGAGGCCCTGTCGAAGGGCGAGCTCCCGGCGGGCCGCGTGCAGGCCGCGGGCCACACGCGCTGGCTGATCGACAAGGACGCCGCGGCGCACTTGAAGCACCTGGAGTTCTAGCGAACAACGCTGAAGGGCCCGGATCGTGCATCCTATAGGAAATAGGATCTACGATCCGGGCCCTCGGTCTGTTCGGCCGCTTTGCGGGGCGCTGGCGCGCTGGGGTGGTGGGACCCTGTCAGCGGTGCGCGGCCGGTGCTCCGTTCACCCAACCTAGTGACGGGCGGCCGATTGCGGGGTTGTTCAGAAGAGGGAGCGTTGGCCGCGGGCGGCGGCCCTGGCGGCGAGCGCTTCGGCGAGGAGGTCTTCGGCCTCTTCCTCGCTGCGGCGCTCGCGTACGTAGTTCAGATGGGTCTTGTACGGCTTGACGGTTCGCTGTTCCGGGGGATTGTCCTGGTCGGGGCCGGCGGGCCAGCCGCAGCAGGTGCAGTCCCATTCTTGCGGCACTTCCACATACAGTGCGAATTGCAGTACGGTCTCGTGTCCTTTGGCGCACCAGTACTTGATGTTCTGCCGGGGCACCGGTTCGCCGCGCTCCGTGTGAAGGCCGGGTAGGGCGCCGATGCGGGTGCCGCGGATGGCGTGTCCGTTGGACATATGTGTGATCGCTCCTCACAGACAGGGGATCTACTGTGGATGTACGCCGGGCGCGGCCACGGCATCGGAGCGTCAACGGGAGGAAGACCGAGACTCCCCGGGGGCGTGGCCGTGGAGTCACCGGCCGAGCGGCTGGGGCACCGCCCTGAGCAATTCTATGACGTAACGCACACAGTGGCAAGATGTCATGTATGGGGGTTGTGCGACGGCGCTGCCAGGACCGACTGGACCGTCGCGTCGACGATGCGGGCGGCGTCGGCGGTGGCGATGCGTCCCGCGCGGTGCTCTTCGGCGGCGCCGTGGAGCACGTACTGGACGACGTTCACGAGCCACTCGACGGGCAGGTCGGTCCGGAAGGCGCCCTGGTCGCGGCCGCGGCGCACGAGGTCGGCGACGCGGTCGCCCGCGCCGCCGTGGAGTTCGCGGATGCGCCCGGCGGGGAGCACGCCCTGGGCGGACGCGAGCAGGGCCGCCGATTCGGCGACGAGTTCCCAGCTTGAGGCGAGGAGCCTGCTGAGGGCCTCGCGCGCGTCGCCGCCGAGGTCCACTGCGGCGAGGGTCGCCTCGCCCGCTTCGAGCACCGCGACGAGTGCGGCTTCGACGAGGTCGGCGCGGGTCTTGAAGTGGCCGTAGAGGGTCATGCGCCCGACACCGGCGGCCTCGGCGATGGCGTCGATGGTCGCGTCGGGGTCGCGGGAGAGCAGGTCGCGGGCGGCTGCGGTGATGCGGGCGATACTGCGTTCGGCGTCGGCCCTGCGGCGCGGGCGGGTGCTCGTCATGCCCACAGCCTATCTCGTACGGGAATATACGAGATAAGCTCCCGGTTGTAACTCGTACTTCCCCATACGACTTAATGTTTGGAGGCAGTCATGGACACCGAGCAGATCCGCCCCGAGCAGGAGGGCCGCCACCCGGCGCGATGGCGCATCCTCGCGTTCCTCGGCATCGCGCAGCTCATGCTCATCCTCGACGTCACCGTCGTCGCCATCGCCTTGCCGCACATCGACACCGACCTGGGCATGAGCCGCCAGGCCCTCACCTGGACCGTCAGCGCCTACACGCTCGCGTTCGGCGGCCTCATGCTCCTCGGCGGCAGGCTCGCCGACCTCGTCGGCGCCAAGCGCGTCGTCATCGCCGGGCTCGCGGTCTTCACCGCCGCATCGCTGCTCTCCGGCCTCGCGGACTCTTCGGCGATGCTCCTGGGCGGCCGTGTGGCCCAGGGGATCGGCGCCGCGCTCCTGTCCCCCGCGGCGCTCTCGCTGGTGGTGCGGCTCTTCGAGGGCGACGAGCGGAACAAGGCCCTCGGCGTGTGGTCGGCGCTCGGCGGCGGCGGTGCGGCCCTCGGCCTGCTCCTCGGCGGCGTCCTCACCGCCGGTCCCGGCTGGCCCTGGGTCTTCTTCGTCAACGTGCCGATCGGCCTGGTCATCCTGGTCGCCTTGGCCGCCATGGTCCCCGCGCAGACCGCGGCTCCGACCGGCGCACGCCTCGACGTCCTCGGCGCGCTCCTGGTCACCGCGTCCTCCGGCGCGCTGATCTACGCGCTCATCAACGCCGGGGACGCCGGGTGGCTCTCCCCCGCCACCGGGTGGCTGGTCCTGGCGGCCGTCGCCGGATACCTGCTGTTCGGGCTGTGGCAGCGCAAGTCCGCTGCGCCGCTGATGGACCTGGCGCTGCTGTTCCGGCGGCCCGTCGCCACCGGGACGTTCCTGATCCTCATGGCGACGGTCCTCATGATCGCTGTGTTCTTCCTGGGCACCTTCTACTTCCAGCACGCCCTGGGCTACGGCGCCCTGCGCACCGGCCTCCAGTTCCTCCCCGTGGCCCTCGCGACCATGCTGGGCGCCAACCTGACCGGACGCACGATCGCGAAGCTCGGCTCCCGCACGCTCGCAGTGGCGGGCCTGCTCGTCGCGGCCGCCGGCCTGGCCGTGCCCGCCCTGTGGCTCGACCCGGTCGCGGCCACGATCGGCGTGGCCGTCGCGGGCGCGGGCACCGGGGCCCTGTACGTGGTCGCCTCGGCGACCGCCCTCGGCCAGGTCGCCCCGCACGAGGCCGGAATCGCCTCGGGCCTGGTGAGCACCTTCCACGAGTTCGGCGCCTCCTTCGGCGTCGCGATCGTCTCCAGCGCCGCGGCCGCCGCCATCGCGGGCGACTCGCTCCGCGGGTTCACCAACGGCTTCATCGTGATCGCAGTAGCCGCAGCCGTCGGCGCCGTGATCGCAGTGTTCCTCACGCCCCGCCGCGAGAGAGGCTAGGACCATGCAGACCGCAAGACAATGGCAGCTGGCCCGCCGCCCCGACGGGGCCGCGACCGCCGAGGACTTCGCCCTCGTCGAAGCCCCCGTCCCCGCACCCGGACCCGGGCAGGTCGTCGTGCGCAACACCCGCCTGTCGGTGGACCCGTACATGCGCGGGCGCATGGACGACAAGCCCTCCTACATCCCGCCGTTCGCACTGAACAGCCCCTTGGACGGCGCCGCGGTCGGCGTCGTGACCGAATCCCGCGCGGAGGGACTGGAGCCGGGCCAGGTCGTGGAGCACTTCGCGGGCCTCCGCGAGGTGTCGGTGCTCAACGCCGCGGCCGTCTCACCGATCGCGCTCGACGGGTACGCACCTGAAGCGTTCCTGGGCGTCCTCGGACCGACCGGGTTCACCGCCTGGCTGGGCACCACCGAGATCGCGCCGGTCCGCGAGGGCGACACGGTGCTCGTCACCGGCGCGGCCGGGGCCGTGGGCGGCCTCGCCGGGCAGATCGCGCGGCTCCGCGGAGCCGCGCGCGTCATCGGCAGTGCGTCCGGGGAGAAGGTCACGCACTTGGTGGACGAGCTCGGCTACGACGCCGCGTTCGACTACCGCACCGCAGATCCCGGTGAGGAGCTGTCGCGGCTCGCACCCGACGGCCTCGACACGGTCTTCGACAACGTCGGCGGCCCGCAGCTGGAGGCCGCGCTCGGACGGCTGCGACTCGGGGCCCGGATCGCCTTGTGCGGCATGGCGAGCCAGTACGACGGCCGCGAGCCGTACGGGATCACGAACCTGTTCGAGCTGACCAAGAAGCGCGCCACCGCGCGCGGGTTCATCGTCAGCGACCACTACGACCTGCTCTCGCGGTTCCGCGAGGAGGTCGGCGGCTGGCTGCACGACGGGCGGCTGACGCACCGCGAATCGGTCTTCGAGGGCATCGAGAGCGTCCCGGAGGCGTTCCTCGGGCTGCTGCGCAGCGGCGCCCCGACCTCGGGCAAGGTCGTCGTGCGACTGGAGAGCTGAGCGAGACGCGCAGGAGGCCCCGACCGCGTGCGGTCGGGGCCTCCTGTCGAAGTCTGTGGGTCTGCTAGACCATCGTCCGCAGCAGCAGCCCGAAGGCGATGATCGAGGCGAACCAGATGATTCCCACGCCGATCGTGATCCGGGTCAGGTTCTTCTCCGCAACGGAGGAGCCCGCCGCCACCGAGGACATACCGCCGCCGAACATGCTAGACAGGCCGCCGCCCTTACCCTTGTGCAGCAGCACCATAAGGATCAGGATCGCGCTGGAAAGCAGCAGGATGACCAGCAGGGCCCAACTCAGAACCGACATCATCAGTGATCGGGTGTCCTCTCAGCAAATCTGGCCCGGTCTGGGGCTTGGGCCACGACGAGTTTAGCGGTTGGTCTTATCGATAAGACCAGCGGCCTTGCTTGCTAGCAAGCAACCGGAAAGCAAGGAGCCGCCGTACGTCGTTGTACGGCGGCCCTGTCAACCTCCCGCGGTGCTCAGCTCGAACACTGCGGGAAAACCTTGCTTACGCTCCCGCGTGCTCCGGGAAGCGCACGATCTTGGCGAACTCCTCGGCGTCCAGCGAAGCGCCGCCCACGAGGGCGCCGTCGATGTCGGCCTTGCCCATGATCTGGGCGACGTTGGAGGACTTCACCGAACCGCCGTAGAGGATCCGGACCCGCTCGGCCACGGCGCCGAACTTCTCGGCCAGGGCCGAGCGCAGGGCTCCGATGACCTCCTGGGCGTCCTCGGGCGTGGCCGTGCGGCCCGTCCCGATGGCCCAGACCGGCTCGTACGCGACGACGACCTTGGCGAGCTCTTCCTCGGTGAGCCCGTCGACGGCGGCGATGAGCTGGCTGACCGTGTGCGGGACGTGGTCCCCCGCCTCGCGGACGTCCAGGGCCTCGCCGACGCAGAGGATCGGGCTGATGCCGTTGTTGAGCGCCTGGCGGACCTTCGCGGCGACGAGCTCGTCGCCCTCCTCGTGGTACTGGCGGCGCTCGGAGTGGCCGACGGCCACGTACGAGCAGCCCAGCTTCGCGAGCATCGAGCCGGCGATCTCGCCGGTGTACGCACCGGACGGGTGCGCCGAAAGGTCCTGCGCGCCGAAGCCGATGGTCAGCTTGTCGCCGTCAACCAGCGTCTGCACGCTGCGGATGTCGACGAACGGCGGGAGGACGACGGTCTCGACCGCTTCGAGCTGCTCGCGGGTGAGGCTGAAGGCCAGCTTCTGCACCAGTGCGATCGCTTCGAGGTGGTTGAGGTTCATCTTCCAGTTGCCGGCGATGAGCGGCTTGCGGGTCTCAGTCATGTTCACTTCTCCAGTGCGTCCAGGCCGGGGAGCGTCTTGCCCTCAAGGTATTCGAGGGAGGCGCCGCCGCCGGTCGAGATGTGGCCGAAGCCGTCCTCGGGCAGGCCGAGGGTGCGGACCGCCGCGGCGGAGTCGCCGCCGCCGACCACGCTGAACGCCTCGGAGTCCACCAGCGCCTGCGCCACCGTGCGGGTGCCCGCGGCGTAGTCGGGGAACTCGAAGACGCCCATGGGGCCGTTCCAGAACACGGTCTTCGCTCCGGCGATCCGCTCGGCGAACAGCTTCGCGGACTCGGGGCCGATGTCGAGGCCCATGCGCTCGGCCGGGATCGCGTCGACGGCCACCGTGAGCGGCTCGGCGTCGGCGGCGAACTCGGCGGCCGTGGTCGTGTCGACCGGCAGCAGCAGTTCGACGCCGAGTTCGGCGGCGCGCTCCAGGTAGTTCTTGCAGACCTCGATCTGGTCCTTCTCCAGCAGCGACGAACCGACCTCGTAGCCCTGGGCCGCGAGGAACGTGAACATCATGCCGCCGCCGACGATGAGCGTGTCGACCTTGTCGAGCAGGTTGTCGATGACCGCCAGCTTGTCGGAGACCTTCGCGCCGCCGAGGATGACGACGTACGGCTGCTCCGGCTTGCCGGTGAGCTTCGAGAGGACCTCGACCTCTTTGGCGATGAGCCAGCCCGCGTAGTGCGGGAGGAGCTTCGCGACGTCGTACACGGAGGCGTGCTTGCGGTGGACCGCGCCGAACGCGTCGTCCACGTACAGGTCGCCGAAGGCGGAGAGCTGGCCGGCGAACTCGGCCCGCTCGGTGTCGTCCTTGCTGGTCTCGCCCTTGTTGAAGCGCAGGTTCTCCAGCAGGAGGACGTCGCCGTCGCCCTGGGCGACGGCCTTGGCCTCCGCGTCGGTGCCGACCGTGTCGGCGGCGAACGCGACCTCGCGGCCGAGGACCTCGCCGAGGCGCTTGGCCACGGGGGCCAGCGAGAAGGCGGGGTCCGGGGCGCCCTTCGGGCGGCCCAGGTGCGAGCAGACCACGACCCGGGCGCCGGCTTCGGCGAGCGCCTTGATCGTGGGCGCGACGGCGCGGATGCGGCCGTCGTCGGTGATGGTCTTCCCGTCCAGAGGCACGTTGAGGTCGGCGCGTACGAGTACGCGCCGACCGTTGACGCCCTCCTGGAGGAGTTCGTCGAGCGTCTTCATCGGACTGCTAGCCGACCAGCTTGACGAGGTCGACGAGGCGGTTCGAGAAGCCCCACTCGTTGTCGTACCAGCCGAAGACCTTGACCTGGTTGTCGATGACCTTGGTCAGGAGGCCGTCGATGATGCACGAGTGCGGGTCGGTCTCGATGTCCTTGGAGACGATCGGGTCCTCGGTGTAGTACAGGATGCCCTTGAGCGGGCCCTCGGCGGCGGCCTTGAGCGCGGCGTTGACCTCGTCCTTGGTGGTGGGCTTGGAAGCCTCGAAGGTGAGGTCGGTGATCGAGCCGGTCGCGATCGGGACGCGCAGCGAGTAGCCGTCGAGCTTGCCGTTGAGCTCGGGCAGCACCAGGCCGACGGCCTTGGCGGCGCCGGTCGTGGTGGGCACCACGTTCAGGGCCGCGGCGCGGGCGCGACGCGGGTCCTTGTGCGGGCCGTCCTGGAGGTTCTGGTCCTGGGTGTAGGCGTGGATCGTGGTCATCAGACCCTTCTCGATGCCCACGGACTCGTTCAGGACCTTGGCCATGGGGGCCAGGCAGTTGGTGGTGCAGGACGCGTTCGAGATGATGTGGTGGTTCTCGGCGTCGTACTTGTCGTGGTTGACGCCCATGACCACGGTCAGGTCCTCGTTCTTCGCCGGAGCGGAGATGATGACCTTCTTGACCGAGCCGCCCAGGTGGGCGGCGGCCTTGGTGCCGTCGGTGAAGAAGCCGGTCGACTCGATGACGACCTCGGCGCCCACCTCGTCCCACGCGATGTTGGCGGGGTCGCGCTCGGCGAACGCCTTGATGGTCTTGCCGTTGACGGTGATCTCGCCGTCGCCGACCTTGACCTCGTACGGGAGGCGACCCAGGATGGAGTCGTACTTCAGCAGGTTGCCGATGGTCTCGGCGTCGCCCAGGTCGTTGAAGGCGACGATCTCGATGTCGGCACCGGAGGCGAGAACCGCCCGGAAGAAGTTGCGCCCAATGCGGCCGAAGCCGTTGACGCCAACGCGGATGGTCACGTGCCCATCTCCTCGCTAGAACAGGATCGGATATCTGAATGAGACCGGAGGCGGTCTCGCACGCGATCCGTTCAGCCGAAGAGCGACGGTGGAACAGATCGCTGTTCGGCCTCGTCGCCGAGCACTCCTTGACCCTAACCGCTCCGGTCTTCAGACCTTCCGCGGCTGGCTCCCCCCGATCATGTCACACCCGGGACGGGGGTGTGACATCGCGGTTAAGCCTAACCCTTGCGCCGCCGGTCGAGGCGGCTACGGCGAGCGTGGCGAATCGGGGCGAAGCCGCCCTATGCGACCAGCATTTCCTCTTCGGCGACTACGTCGTCGGGTCCGGGGACGCCGGTCTCCTGGGCGCGTTTGGTCGCCATGTTGATGAGTCGCCGGATGCGTCCCGCGATCGCGTCCTTGGTGAGCGGCGGGTCGGCCAGCGCGCCGAGCTCTTCGAGGGACGCCTGGCGGTGTTCGAGGCGCAGGCGGCCCGCGGAGGCGAGGTGCTCGGGGACGTCGTCGGCGAGGACTTCGAGGGCGCGGGTGACCTTCGCGGCGGCGGCGACGGCGGCGCGCGCGGAGCGGCGCAGGTTCGCGTCGTCGAAGTTCGCGAGCCGGTTCGCGGTGGCGCGGACCTCGCGGCGGACGCGGCGCTCCTCCCAGGTGAGGACGGAGGCGTGGGCGCCGAGGCGGGTGAGCAGTTCGCCGATGGCGTCGCCGTCGCGGATGACGACGCGGTCGACGCCGCGGACGTCGCGGGACTTCGCGGAGATGCCGAGGCGGCGGGCGGCGCCGACGAGCGCGAGCGCGGACTCGGGGCCGGGGCAGGTCACTTCCAGCGAGGAGGACCGGCCGGGCTCGGTGAGCGAGCCGCGGGCGAGGAACGCGCCCCTCCAGGCGGCCTCGGCGCAGCACGGGTAGGCGCCGACGACGTGGTTGGGCAGGCCCCTGACGGGGTAGCCGCGCTGGTCGGTGAGGCCGATCTGCTTGGAGAACGCCTGGCCGTCGGCCATGACGCGGAGCAGGTAGTGGTTGTTGCGGCGGAGCCCGGCGGCCACGAGGACGTGGATCTCGGACTCGTAGTTGTAGAGCTTGTCGATCATGCGCTTGGCGCGGCGGGCGACGTTGCCGGCGTCGACCTCGGCCTCGACGACGACGTTGCCCTGCCCGACGAGGTGGAGGCCCCCGGCGAACCGGAAGAGCGCGCCGAGTTCGGCGCGCTGGCAGCAGGACTTCGCGACCTCGATGCGACTGAGCTCGTCCTTGACCTCCGCGGTCATCGCCATTCGTTAACCACCATCTTCGACCAGCAGGTTTCCCAATACGGCGGCCAGGGATCCGACGTCGTGCGTCACGCCGTCGGCGGCGAGGTCCGCCGCGACCAACCGGGCCTCCAACGATTGTGCCGCACTGTTCAACGATCCGGGATCGGCGAGGGTTCGGGCGTCGCCTGACACGACGTAGTGAAACCGGACACCTTCCGCGTATCGGCGCAGCGTGTCGACGTGACCCGCGAGGGTCAGACCGTCCGTCTCCTTCTCCTCGGAGAGGTTGAGCACCACGATCTTGCGGGCCCGGGAGGCGGCGATGGCCTTGCGGAGCGAGGGCAGGAGCAGGTGCGGGATCACCGAGGTGTACCAGGAGCCGGGCCCGAAGACGTGCCAGTCGGCCTCGGCGACCGCTTCAAGGGTCTCGGGGCAGGCGGGGGCGTCGGCGGGCAGGAGGCGCACGTCCGCGACCTGGCCGTCCGCGACGGCGACGTCGTGCTGGCCGACGATCGTGCGGAGCCCGGTCCCTTCGGCGAGGTCCGCCTCGATGTCGAGCGGCGTGCACGACATGGGCAGGACCCGGGCCCGCGCGCCGACGATGCGGCCCGCGGCGGCGACGGCCTCCACGGGGTTGGCGTGGCGCTCCAGGAGCGACAGCAGCACGATGTTCCCGACCGGGTGCCCGGCGAGGAAGTCGTCCCCGCCGAAGCGGTGCGAGAACAGCTCGGCGGCCTCGGTGCGGGACGGGTCGGCGGTCGCGAGGAGGGCTTTGCGCAGGTCCCCGGGCGGCAGGACGGGCCTGGTCGCGCGGATGTCCCCGGAGGAGCCGCCGTCGTCGGCGACGGTCACGACGGCCGTCAGGTCGACGTCGAGCCTGGAGAGCGCGCGCAGCGAGGCCGACAGGCCCCGCCCGCCGCCGAACGCGACCACTTTCTGCATCAGCGGTTACCTCGGATCGGGGTGTCGGTGGGGGCGGTGGCGGATTAACTCGTTCCCGCGGTCCCGGTGGTGGGTGTTCGCGGGGAACCCGGCCGCGTTCAGGCGCTTGGCGATCTCCTCGGAGATCGCGACGCTGCGGTGCTTGCCGCCGGTGCATCCGATGGCGATCGTCATGTACCGCTTGCCTTCCCGCTCGAAGCCCTGGGTGGTGCCCAGCAGGAGCGCCGTGTACGACTCGACGAACTCCTCCGCGCCGTCCTGCGCGAGGACGTAGCCGGAGACGTCGGGGTCGGTGCCGGTGTGCTCGCGCAGGGCCGGAACCCAGTACGGGTTGGGAAGGAATCGTACGTCAGCGACGTAGTCGGCGTCGCGCGGGATGCCGTACTTGAACCCGAACGACATGCAGGTGAACTGGAGCCGCGGCGACGACGGCGCGAGGAACGCGTCCTCGACGCGGGCGCGCAGCTGGTTCTCGTTCAGGTGCGTCGTGTCGAACAGGGTGTCCGCGGAGCCGCGGGCCGGTTCGAGCAGGCGCCGCTCGGCGGCGATGCCGTCCGCGAGCATCCCGTCCCCCTGGAGCGGGTGGGCCCGGCGGACCTTCTCGAAGCGGCGGATGATCACGTCGTCGTCCGCGTCGACGAACACCAGGTGCGGCTTGAAGCCGCCCTTGCGGAGGTCCTCGATGACGCCCACGAGGTCGGTCATGAACGCGCGCGAGCGCACGTCGAGGACCATCGCGGTCCGGCGGACCTCCTCGCCGCCCGCGGCGGCCAGCTCCGCGGCCTGGCCGACGAGCGACTCCGGGAGGTTGTCGATCACGTAGTAGCCGACGTTCTCAAGTGCGCGGGCCACTGTCGAGCGTCCGCCGCCGGAGATGCCGGTGACGATCACGAGGTCCAATTCGCTGCGGTCGCTCGAACCCGCATGCACTGCTGCCACACCCATAAGTCAAGTATCCCCGAGTCCGTTCCAACCGCCGTGCTGACACGGCCCCGGCCCTGCGGCCGAATTGACAAGCGTATAGCTACCAGAGCAGTCTCAAGAGCCGTTGTCATCGGGATTACGCAGATGTGTCCGCAAAGCCTCCGCCAGTTTCGGCCCGATACCGGGCACAGCCTCCAAATCAGACAGTTCGGCCTCTCTGATGCGCTTCACGGAGCCGAACTCCTTCAGGAGCGCCTTCTTCTTCGAGTCCCCCAGACCCGGCACCGAGTCGAGCGCCGACGCCGTCATCTTCTTGCGCCTTCGCGTGCGGTGCAAGGAGATCGCGAACCGGTGGGCCTCGTCGCGCACGCGCTGCATCAGGTACAGGGCCTCGGAGGTGCGCGAGAGGATCACCGGGAACTCCTCGCCCGGGAGCCAGATCTCCTCCAGCCGCTTCGCGAGCCCCGCCAGGTTGATCGTGTCGATCCCCAGCTCCTGGAACACCTGCTCGGCGGCGGCGACCTGCGGCTGCCCGCCGTCCACGACGAGCAGCTGCGGCGGGTAGTGGAAGCCGCGCTTGGGCTCCTCGTCCCCTTCCTCGACGGGCGAGCCGGCGGGCTGGTCCCCGAGCTTGGCGAGGCGGCGGCGCAGCGTCTCCTGGAGCGACGCGAGGTCGTCCTTCCGCTCGCCCTTGATGACGAAGCGCCGGTACTCGCTCTTGCGCGGCAGGCCGTCCTCGAACACGACCATCGACGCCACGACGTCCTCGCCCAGGGACTGCGACACGTCGTAGCACTCGATGCGCAGCGGCGCCTCCGGCAGGTCCAGGGCGTCCGCAAGCTCTTCGAGGGCCTTCGAGCGCGACGTCAGGTCCCCGGCGCGCTTCAGCTTGTGGCGCTGGAGGTTCTCCAGCGCGTTCTTCTCCACGGTCTCGGCCAGCGCCCGCTTGTCGCCGCGGCGCGGGATGCGCAGGTCGACCTTCGAGCCGCGGCGCTCCGAGAGCAGCTCTGCGAGGGCCTCGTGGTCCGCGGGCAGGGCCGGGACCAGGACCTCCTTGGGCACGACCTCGTTCTGCTCGCCGTAGAACTGGAGGCAGAACCGCTCCACGATCCCGGCCAGGTCCACCGGCTCGGCCTTGTCGATGACCCAGCCGCGCTGGCCCCGGATGCGGCCCTTGCGCACGTGGAAGACCTGGACGGCGGCCTCCAGCTCGTCGTCGGCGACGGCCATGACGTCGCAGTCGACGTCCTCGGCGAGGACCACGACCTGCTGCTCCAGGACCTTGTCGAGGGCCCCGAGGTCGTCGCGCAGGCGCGCGGCCCGCTCGAATTCGAGGGCCTCGGACGCCTCCTGCATCTCGGCGATGAGGCGCCGGCGCACGGGCGCGGTCTCGCCGGACATGAACGCGCAGAAGCCGTTCACGAGTTCGCGGTAGTCCTCGGCGGAGATGCGGCCCACGCACGGCGCGGAGCACTTGCCGATGTCGGCGAGGAGGTTCGGGCGGTCGATCCGGTTGCAGCGCTTGAACTCCGTGTCGGAGCAGGTGCGGATCGGGAAGACCCGGGTGAGCAGGTCGAGGGTCTGGCGGATCGCCCACGCGGACCCGAACGGCCCGAAGTAGCGGACGCCCTTGCGGCGGTTGCCGCGCATGACCTGGGCGCGCGGGAACTCCTCCCCCACGGTCACGGCCAGCCACGGGTAGGACTTGTCGTCCTTGAACATGACGTTGAAGCGCGGGTCGTACTCCTTGATCCAGGTCCACTCCAGCTGGAGGGCCTCGACCTCGGTGGCGACCACGGTCCACTCGACGCTCCGAGCGGTGTTCACCATCCGGCGGGTGCGCTCGTGGAGACGCGTCTCGTCGGCGAAGTACGAGTTCAGGCGGTTCCTGAGGTTCTTCGCCTTGCCGACGTAGATCACGCGCCGGTCACGGTCCCGGAACCGGTAGACGCCCGGCTGCGTGGGGATCGTGCCGGGGGCGGGACGGTAATCAACTGCCACAACACAAGGCTATATCCCGCCCCCGACACCCCCGCCGTTACGGCCTGGCCGCCAGGCCCAGGACCTCCGCGTGGAGGTCGTCGACCTCGGCACGGTCGATCCCGTGGTTCGCGAACCAGGAGCCGAGGTTCTCCACGTCCCTGGTCAGGAAATCCATTCCGAGCGGGTTCGCGTAGATGTCCACGACCTGCGGGAGGTCGAGGACGATGAGGCGGCCCTCGTGGACCACCGTGTTGTACGGCGAGAGGTCGCCGTGGGCGAAGCCGAGCTCGGTCATGCGGCGCAGGGCCTCGGCGGCCTGGTCCCACAGGCTCTCGGCCTCGTGCAGGTCGGGCCTGGTCTCGGCGAGCCGGGGCGCGGCGGTGCGGCCGTCCCCGATGAACTCCATGAGGACCTCGGTGCCGTGGACCTGCACGGGGTAGGGCACGGGGACCCCGACCTGGTAGAGGCGCTTGAGCGCCTCGAACTCGGCCGCGGCCCAGCGTCCCGCGGCCTGCTCCAGGCCGAACGTGGTGCGCTTGGCCATGGCGCGGTTGTCGCGGGAGCGCTTGGCGGCGCGCCCGACGGTGTAGTCGCCGGCGCGGTTGAACTGGGTGTGCTCGGCGCTGCGGTAGCGCTTGGAGGCGAGGATCACGGCCCGGTCGGTGCCGGGGAGCACGCGTTCGACGAGGAACACGTCCGCTTCCTTGCCGGTCTTGAGGACGCCGAGCTCGTAGTCGACGGCCCCGTGGTCGGTGATGACCCAGTCGGGCAGGGGCTCGGGGCCGCGCTGGAGCGGCTCGGAGTCCCACCAGATCGACCAGCGGTCCCCGGCCGGGGGCCGGTCGTCGTTGGGGATCTCGTCGAAGACGGTGCGCATCTGCTCGTAGCGTTCGCGGTCGTCGTCGGAGAAGACTTCGCGCTGGTTGCTGCGGTCGCGGCGCTTGGTGGACTGGAAAGAGTCAGAGTACTGCTGCTTGCGAGGCAAGGTGAAAGGCTCCTGTGAGGAAGTCCGTCCGCCGCGAGAGAAGATTAGTGAGCGGCGACGGGAGGTGAGCTGGGCTTCATGGCGTGGACGCAGACAACGACAGCCATCAGTAACACCTCCATTCCTCACGAGCCCCGGGGCGAAGCGCCTCCGGGCAACGGATGCCACGTTAGCGGATCGCGCCCGGGGCGCGCAAGTCTTTTATTTCGGGGCCTAGTGGCCTGCGGAGTCGTAGGCGCGGAGGCCGAGGGCGAAGACGCCGACGGCGAGGGCGGCGCAGGCGGCGGCGATGGCGGGGACGAGCGCGATCCACCAGGCGTCGAGGCGGCCGGTGAGGATCTGGACGGGGACGAAGCTGGCGAACGCGAGCGGGAGCCCGAAGGTGAGGACGAGGCGGACCGCGGCGGGGAAGATCGTCAGCGGGAAGCGCATGGCCTCGTTCTGGAGCTCGGCGAGCATGAACGCGATGATCGGGGTGCGGCCCTTCATCCAGAAGTTCGCGGCGTTCGCGACGGTGAGCAGCGACGCCTGGATGACGGCGGCGCTCACCAGGAGCAGGAGCGCGAGCGGGATGTGGACGAGGCCCAGGCCCGCGCCGGTCCAGCCGACGGACATCATGAGGATGCCGAGGGTCATCTCGCCGAAGACCTGGAAGCCCACGTGCTTGGAGGCGACCTGGACGAGGACGGGCGCGGGGCGGGTGATCCGGTAGTCCATGTCGCCTTCGACGATGAGCTTCCCGGTGTCCCAGATGCCGTCCCAGAACAGGGCCGTGGAGGACCAGGAGGTGGCGAGGAACCCGGCCAGCACGAGCATCTCGTGGTAGCCCCACCCGGCGATGGAGGTGACGTTGCCGAACAGGATGCTCAGGAACGCGAACAGCACGACCTGCCAGAACGTGCCCGAGATCGCCATGACCCAGAAGTCGGCGGGGTACTCGCCGACCGAGCGCAGGTAGGCGCCGATGGAGCGGCGGTAGACCCCGAACGCGTGGCGGGGGCCGGCGATGTCAGCCGCCATGGACGGTCACCTTCTTCACGAGCTGGGACCAGATGAGCCTGCCGACGACCCACAGGCCGACGGCCCAGGCGGCCTCGGCGGCGATGAGGCCGAGGGCGCCCGCGGTGTCGACGCGGCCGAGGTAGATCGAGGCGGGCGTGGTGGTCAGGTGGACGAACGGCATGGCCCAGGAGACGGTCTGGAGCCACGCGGGCATGAGGGCGAGCGGGACCATCATCCCGGAGAAGAACGCGACCATGGAGTCCTTGGCCCACTGGATGCCCAGGAACCGCTGGGTCACGAAGCAGGCGAGGACGCACAGGTACGAGAACCCGAACGCCAGCGGGAAGATCAGCAGGACGCTCACGGCCGTCAGGATCGCGGCGACCGGCGAGACGGGCCCGGCGGGCCGGAACAGCAGGACCGCGGCGACGGTGCCGAGGATCGCGGCCGGGACGGAGGCGACCATGCCGCCGATGTACTCCCCCGCGCGGGCTCGCTGGAAGTCCACCGGTTTGGTGAGGTCGACGGCGACGAGGCCGTCGAGGATGCGGTTGGCCATCTCCCAGTCGGAGCCGGCCCAGGCGAGGGTCGAGGTGAGGAAGCCGATGATGAGGTACGCCTTCATCGCCTGCCAGTCGTATCCGCCCATCTCGCCGTCGCCGATGAGGTGGCTCCACACGGCGAGCCCGGCGAGGAGCGACCAGCCGCCGAACAGGACCGAGAAGATCCACGTGGACTTGTAGGCGATCTTGCGTTTGAAGGAGATCGTCGCGAGCGCGAGGTCGACGCTTGCCATGTGTCAGTGTCCAGACGAGTCGTAGGAGCGCAGCCCGAGCCGGTACACGCCGAGCGCCGCAAGGACCGTCGCGGCGGCGGCGAGGGGCGGGCCGAGGAGCCACCAGGGGCCGAGGTGGCCGGTGAGGACGGCGACGGGCACGAAGTTGACGAACGCGACCGGGAGCACGAACATGGTCACGATCCTCACCGCGGCCGGGAACAGCCCCAGCGGCAGCGTCATCGCGTTGGTCTGGAGGTCGAGCATCACGAACGCGAACACCGAGTTGGTGCCCTTGACCCAGAAGCACACCGCGCTCAGCATCGTGATGAGCGAGCACTCGATGACGATCGCGCACACCAGGCCGAGGACGCCCGCGGGGATCGCGGCGACGCCCATGCCGGCCCCGATCCAGCCGTAGGCGACCACGACGAGGCCGATGCCGACCTCCCCGAAGCCCTGCATGCCGATGTGCGAGGTCGCGACCTGGACGACGACCGGCGCGGGCCGGGTGATGCGGTAGTCGATCTCGCCCTTGAGGACGTACGTGCCGGTGCTCCACACGCCGTCGCACAGCAGCGCGGTCGAGCCCGCGGCGACGGTGAGGAGCCCCGAGAGCATGAGCATCTCGTGGTAGCGCCAGCCCGCGACGTCGGGGACCGCGTTGAACAGGACGGTGATGAACGCGAACTGGAGGACGTTCCACATCACGCCCGCCGAGGCCATGACCCAGAAGTCGGCCGGGTACTCGGTGATGGCGCGGATCTGGGCGAGAAGCGAGCGGCCGTAGACGCCGCCGACGTGGCGCACCCCGTTGGGGTGCAAGGGCTTGGAGAGGACTGTCGTGTCAGCCACCGTGCACCGTCACCTTCTTGACCGCCTGGTTGAAGATGAGGCGCGCCCCGAACCACATGCCGAAGGCCCAGGCCGCCTCGGCCGCGAGGAGCCCGAGGGCGCCCCTGGTGTCGACGTGCCCGAGGTAGATCGCCGAAGGCGTGGTCGTGAAGTGCGGGAACGGGAGCGCCCAGGCGACGGCCTGGAGCCAGGAGGGCATGAACGCCAAGGGGATCATCATCCCGGAGAAGAAGCTGAGGAGGGCCTCGCGCAGCCACATGACGCCGAGGTACCGCTTGGTCCAGAAGCACACCAGGACCGTCAGGTACGTGATGCCGAACGCCAGCGGGAACACCAGGACGAGGCTGACCGCGGTGAGTGCCCCGGCCGTCGCCGAGACGGGACCGGGCGGATCGAACAGCAGCCAGGCGCCGAGGACGCCGAGGGCCACCGTGGGGACCGTGGAGCACATCGAGCCGACGTACTCGGCGGCGCGGGCCCGCTGGAAGTCCACGGGCTTGGTCAGGTCGATCGCGACGTGGCCGTCGAGGATGCGGTCGGCGATGTGCCAGTCGGCCGCCCCGAAGA
This sequence comes from Glycomyces sp. NPDC047010, assembly GCF_040644205.1. Classification (NCBI taxonomy): domain Bacteria; kingdom Bacillati; phylum Actinomycetota; class Actinomycetes; order Glycomycetales; family Glycomycetaceae; genus Glycomyces; species Glycomyces sp. NPDC047010. Next base: position 25,995 of record NZ_JBEYVY010000015.1, read on the forward strand.
CCATGGTCGCGGTGATGAACCCGATGATGATGTAGGCGCGCATCGCGTCCCAGTCGTAGCCCGAGAGCGCGCCTCCGGAGAGGAGCTCGCGCCACATCGCCATCGAGACGAGCATGGCGCCGCCGCCGAGGACCAGGCCCACCAGCCACTGGGTCTTGTAGGCCAGGCGGCGCTTGAACGCGATGACCGCGAACGCGCGGTCGACCGCGAAGGTATTGCTCACTGCGTGAGTTCTCCGGCGTAGAGGCGGCGGATGACGTCCTCGATGCTGGGCTCGGACAGCGACAGGTCGCGGGGGGCGAGCTGCGCGGTGAGCCCGCCGAGGACCTCGGCGGTGGTGAAGCGGCCCGACTCGTACGTGACGACCACTTCGCTGGGGGCCTCGCCCGCGGCCCACTGGTACTGCGGGAACGCCAGTTCGAGGGCGGGGACGTCGGCGGGCTCCTCCAGGAACAGCTTCACGGCCTTGGTGGTGATGTAGTGGGCCTTGAGCTGCGCGATGGGCCCGTCGTAGGCCACGGCGCCCTTGTCGATGACGACGATCCGCTCGCAGACCTCCTCGATGTCGGCGAGGTCGTGGCTCGTCAGCAGCAGCGTCGTCCCGTCGTCCACCAGCTCGCGCAGGAACGCCCGCAGGCGGTCCTTCACGGAGATGTCCAGGCCGATCGTCGGCTCGTCGAGGTAGACCATCTTGGGCGCGTGGATGAGCGCGCACGCGAGGTCCGCGCGCATCCGCTGCCCCAGCGAGAGGGTCCGCGCCAGCGCGGGCATGAACTCGCCGAGGTCCAGCAGTTCGTCGAACTTCGCGATGCGGGCCTTGTAGTCGGCGTCGGAGACGCCGTACATGTGCTTGAGGAGCTTCAGGGACTCCTCGACCGGGAGGTCCCACCACAGCTGGGTGCGCTGGCCGAAGAGCACGCCGATGTCGTGCGCGTTGGCGATGCGCTCGGTGTGCGGGTCGCGGCCCATCACCCGTACGGTGCCCTCGGAGGGGCGGAGGATCCCGGTGAGGAGCTTGACGGTGGTGGACTTGCCCGCGCCGTTGGGTCCGACGTAGGCGACGGACTCGCCCGGCTCGATCGTGAGGTCGATGCCGTTCACCGCGGTGTAGTTCTTGTACTTGCGCTGGGCGAGGTGCTTGAGCGCGCCTTTGAACCCGGAGGCCTTGTCAGGTCGCCGGAAGGTCTTCGTGAGGTTGCGGGCTTCGAGTATCGGCATCCTTCAACGGTAGGAAAATTGGCTCGCTTTTCTCAACTCGTTTCCCGCGCTTCAGCCTGCGAACCAGGTCACGGGGCGAAACGCGCTCCAGGGGAAGGAAGCAGGCCATGGCGACCATATGGGGCAGGAAGCTGATGCCCACGGCGAGGTACACGGAGACGTGGAAGCAGTAGAGGAACAGCACGGCCGCGTACTTGAGGCGCTTGGCGGCGATGAACATGATGACCGGGGTGAGCAGCTCGAAGGAGACCATGCCCCACTGGACGGCGCGGAGCATCCACGGGTAGTCGAGCATCCAGGTGGAGAACTCGGTGCCGCGGCGGATGATCGCCCAGGTCATGGTCGCGGAGTTGACCCATTCGAAGCCGCCGTAGCGGAACTTGGCCCAGGCGGCGAAGAAGTACGTGCAGATGACGCCGATCTGCACGAGGTTGAAGCCCCAGCCGACGTGCTCGGAGAGGTTCCCGCGGTCGCCCCACTTCGCTTTCGGCATGGTGGGCAGGAGGAACAGGAGCAGGAGGAACGCGAACTTGCCGTGGTCGACCTTCCCGTAGGACATCGCGATGATCATCCACTCGAAGTACGCGGCGGCGACGATCCACCCGAAGAGGCGCGGCTTCCAGCCGAACATCATGGGGACGGTGGCGGCGAGCAGGACGATGAGGGTGCCGACGACGACCCAGTAGTCGGGGACGGGGAAGATCGGCAGGACCCGGGCGATGAACAGGGGCTGGTAGAGCTCGCCGGGGACGTGGCGGTGACCGAGGATCCACGGCATGTACCACCACCAGTCGACCCAGATGAACGCGCCGGCGAGGAACCGCATGGCGGCGACGCGGCCGAGCGCGACGGGCTGGAAGAACCAGCCGACGGCCTTCTGCTGCAAGGGGAGCTGGGTCATGCGTCGTCTCCGTCCCGGGTGTAGGCGGCCTCGACGACTTCGACGACCTCACCGGTCTGGTGGCCGTCCTTGAGCTCGTAGCGGCGCTCGATGATCTCGACGGTGACGATCTCGGGTTTGCCGGGGTTGGCGTTCTCGTACGCCTGCGCGATGTACTCCAGGAGGGAGGGGTCCTCGACGAAGCGGCTCTTCTGGCCTTCGAGTTCGGCGCGGCGGAACCCGGTGATGCGTTCGGTGAGGCTGAAGCGCTCGCCCTCCTCGTTCACGGCCTCGACGCGGGTCGATCCGGCCCAGCCGTCGAGGTCCATCGAGCCGGAGTACATCTTGAAGGGCGCGAAGGGGAAGTAGTCGTCGCCGCCCCAGAAGGTGGTGGCGGTGACGAGCGCGAGCACGACCATGGTGATCGAGACGCGCAGGACGCGCCCCTTCGGCCGGACCCTGGAGATACGGGGTAGGTATGGGGACACGGCAAGAGTATGGCACGGGCCCGCCACAAGGGGCGGACCCGCGTCAGGTCTCGAACTGGGGTTCGGGTTCGCGGGTCTTCGCGTCGTCGCGGCGGTCCTTGAAGCGGCGCACGATCGCCTTGGGGTCGATGCGCTCCAGCGGCAGGAAGCAGGCCATGGCGACCAGGTGCGGCAGGAAGCTGATGCCGATCGCGAGGAAGACGGTGACGTGGAAGCAGTAGAAGAACGCGACGATCGCGTACTGGACCCGCTTCCACTTGTACACGAACAGGACGACCGGGGTGAGCAGCTCGAACGCGACCATGCCCCACTGCGCGAAGTGCAGGAGCCACGGGAAGTCGAGCATCCACTCCGAGAAGACGGTGCCGCGGCGGATGATCGCCCACGTGAACACCCCGGAGTTGGCCCACTCGAAGCCGCCGTAGCGGAACTTCGCCCACGCGGACAGGAAGTAGGTGAGGACCACGGCGATCTGCACGAGCTTGAAGCCCCACCCGGCGCGCTCGGAGAGGTGCTCGCGGTCGCCCCACTTCGCGTACGAGGGCATGAGGCACAGGACGAGGAGCAGGGTCATGAACCCGAAGCTGGCGTGGTCGACCTTCCCGTAGGAGTTGGCGATGACCATCCACTCGAAGTACGCGGCGAAGAGGATCCACCCGAACAGCTTGGGCCGGTAGCCGAGCATCATCGGGACGGCCGACGCGAGCATGACGATGAGCGTGCCGGTGACGATCCAGTAGTCGGGGGTCGGCAGCGGGAGGACCCGGCCGACGAACAGCGGCTGGTACAGCTCGCCGGGGACGAAGCGGTGCCCGAAGATGAAGGGCATGTACGCCCACCACTCGATCCACACGTAGAGCCCCGCGAGGAACCGCATGGCGGCGACCCGGCCCAGCGGCACGGGCTCGAAGAAGAAGCCGTTCACGGCGCTGCGGACGCTCACGCGGCCCCCTCCTCGGTCCAGGCGGCGACGACCTCTTCGGTCTCCTCGCCGGTGCGCACGCCGTCGACGAGCTCGTAGCGCCTGGTGACGATCTCGGCGGCCACGATCTCGGGCTCGCCGGGGTGCGCGGCCTCGTACGCCTCCGCGATGTACGCGAGCAGGTCCGGGTCCTCGCGGAAGCGCGTCAGCTGCCCTTCGAGTTCGGCCCGCCGGAACCCGGTGTCGTTGTCGCTGATGGCGATCCGCTCCCCGTCGGCGTTCTCCAGGAACACGTTGGTGCTGTCGGCCCAGCCGTCGGTGTCGTGGGCGCGGGAGTACATCTTGAAGGGCGCGAACGGGAAGAAGTCGTCCTCGCCCCACACGGAGGTCGCCATGAGCGCCAGGACCATCGCGAGGGCGGCACTGACCCTGACGATCCGGCCGGTGCGCGTCAGGGGGCGTTCGGTGCGGTCAGCGGACATCGGGGAAGTATGGCACGGGGCGGTCCGCCGAGGTCAGGCGCCGCTCTGCTGCCCGCGGAGGCGGTCGCGCTCGGCCTGCGGCAGCGAGCACGCGGCCGTGCCGCCGGGGAGGCGGTGCCGGTTGCGCGCGATGAACCGGTACACGGGCCACGCGAGCCACGACACGGGCTTGAGCGACAGGACCCAGCCGATGGGCTTCCAGTACCACTGGGCGCGGCGCAGGAGCACCGCGATCGCGTCGGGGCCCGAGCGCTGGAAGTTCTCCTCGATCCACATGACGGCGGCCTCGGCCTCCTCCTGGGTGACGCCGAGCGCGTCCAGGTCGGACCACTGCCACGGGACGACGCGCGCGGTCGTGCGCACGTGCTTCTCCAGGAAGTTCGCCGACGTGGTGCAGAACGCGCAGTCGCCGTCGTAGAGGAAGACATGATCGTGCATGGTCGGGTCCTTCACTCGGTCCGGGACGGGACCGCGTCGTAGAGTGCGCGGCGCATCGCCGCCACCGGGGCGTCCGCAATGCCCGTGAACTGCGTCCACTGGCGCACGGCCTGCGCGAGCAGGAGCGCGAGCCCGTCGAGGACGCGCACGCCTTCCGCCTCGGCGCCCGCCGCCAGCGGCGTCGGCCACGGGTCGTAGAGGATGTCGAACAGGACCGCGTCGGCGGACCAGTCGGGCCGCAGGTCGTCGGTGACCCCCTTCGGGACCGTCGCGACGACGAGGTCGGCCCGCCCGGCCCGGGCGGCGTCGTCCCAGTCGGCGGCCTTCAAGCGTAGCCCCAGGCGGGCCGCGACGGGTTCGAGCTCGCGCACGGCCTCGCGGCGGCGCGCGTACACGGTGACCGAGGACGCGCCGAGCTGCTGCGCGGCCGCGAGCGCGCCGCGCGCGGACCCGCCCGCGCCGAGGACCGCGACCTCCTCGGCCTCCTTCATGCCGATCTCGGCGAGCGCGTCGACCATGCCGGGGGCGTCCGTGTTGTCGGCGAGGCGGCGCCCGCCGCGCAGGACGAGCGTGTTGGCCGCGCCGATCGCCTCGGCGACCGGGGTGGCCTCCGCGGCCACGTCGAGCGCGACCTCCTTGAGCGGCATGGTGAGCGAGAGCCCCGCCCACGAGCCGTCGAGGCCGTCCACGAACGCGGCCAGGCCGGACTCGTCGCACTCGTGCCGCGTGTACGTCCAGTCGGCGAGGCCCGCCGCGGCGAACCCGGCGTTGTGGATGACCGGCGAGAGCGAGTGCCCGATGGGCTTGCCGAGGACGGCGGCCTTCATCATTGGATGCCGTTCTCCTCGGCGATCACGATGTTCGCCTGGTGCTCCTCGTACGTGGCGGCGAACAGGGCCGACCCGTCGTCGTAGGCGGTCACGAAGAACAGCCAGTCGCCCGCCTCCGGGGTCACCGCAGACTCCAACGCGGCGGCGCCGGGGTTGGAGATGGCGCTCGGCAGGTACCCGGCGTGCTCGGGCGCGGACGGGGACCACGGGTTGTCGGGGTCGCGCATGACCGCGCCCCAGTCGATGTCCTCGCCGGACGTGATCGCGTCCTCCCCGCTGATGAGGCGCCCGTAGTTCCAGATGGCCTCGGACTCGAAGCAGTTGCAGTTGGTCTGCTCGTGGTCGTACGGGTTCAGGTACATCTTGTTGTACATGACCTGGGCGATCTTCGGGTCGTCGGTCGCGATGCCGGACTCGGACTGGACGATCGAGGCGATCTGGAGCGCCATCCACGGGTAGATCTTGAACTCGCCGCCCGTGGGAGGGTAGAACGTCTGGTTCTCCATGGCGCTCGGGTCGTAGTCCGGGTCGGGGTCCTGGATCGACGAGAGCTTGTCGAGGAAGCCGATCTCCTCGATGGTCGAGTTGAACCGCTCGACCATCTCCTTGAGCATGTCGACCGCGGTCCACGTGCTGTCGAACTCGTACGCCGACGGGAACAGGAAGCCCTCCACGGACTTCACCTGCCGGTCCGAGAAGCCCTCGAACCAGATGGGATCGACGCCCAGCGCCTCCGGGTCCTGCGCGGCGGCCTCGAAGTCCGCGATCGGCACGCCCGTGTAGGCGGAGAGGATCTCGTACACCTCGAAGGACCGCTTGCCCTCGGGGACGACGACGTGGTCGAGCGTGAGGTTCGCCGGGTCGGTCATGAACTCCAGTGCCGAGGCCGCGGACATCTCCGCCTCCATGGCGTAGGTGCCGGGCTGGATCGAGGTGCCCGAGTCGTTGTCGTCCTCTGAGGCGTTGAGGAACGCCTTCGCGGAGGCGACGACGCCCTGGGATTCGAGCTCGGAGGCGATGTCGGAGACCAGCCATCCGGACTCGACCGTGACGACGACCTGGTTGCCGTTGCCGTCGCCGGTGAAGTCCTCGGCGACGAAGTAGTCCTTGACGATGTTGTTGTACGCCCACCAGCCGCCGACCCCGAGGACGCCGAACAGCGCGACGACCAGGGTCATGGCGATCAGGGACTTGCCGGAGTCCTTGCGGCGGTGGCTCCGGGGGTTCGCAGAGCGCTCGTCCTCGGTCCTGAAGTCGCCGAGCATCCTTGTTCCTACCTCCGCCGACGGTCCAACCATGTCTGAAGGATCTCGACCGCGGCCGCCTGGTCGACGATGGAGCGCTTCCGCTTGCCTCGCACCCCGCCTTCGTTCAGGCGGCGGGTGGCGACGGCGGTGGTCATGCGCTCGTCGGTCAGGGTCACCGGCGTTGGCGAGACGTGGTCGGCGAACTGCTCCACCCAGGCTCGGGTGTGGGCGGCTGCCGGCCCCTCCTCACCCGAAAGAGTAACCGGTAGGCCGACGACGATTTCGACCACATCGTATTCCCGTGCCGTTTCGGCGATTTCTTGAATATCGGCCGGAATGTTCTCACCAGCGGTTTTGAGGTCGCGACGAACCGTCGCGACCGGGGTGGCGAGGAGCCCGTCCGGATCGCACACGGCGACCCCGATGCGGGCCTTGCCCAAGTCGATGCCGAGACGCCGGCCCCGCACCCACTCGGTGGGTGCGGGGCCGCTGCTCACGTCTTCCATTACTCCCCGATGGCGCGGACGACCGCGTCCAGGAGCTGCGGCGCCTGGTCGGCGGGGACGCCGCCGCCCTGCGCCACGTCGTCGTTGCCGCCGCCCTTGCCGGACAGCGCGGCCTTCACGAGCGCCGCCGCCGACACGTGCTGCGCCTTCGCGGCCGCATTGGCCGCGACGACGATGCTGGCCTTGCCGCCCGCGGTCGCGACGACCGCCGCGACGCCGGGCTGGTCCTCGGGCAGGTGCCCGCGGATCTGCATCGCGAGGTTGCGCACGTCGCCGCCCTTGGTGCCCTCGGGCGCCTGGACCGCGGCGACCTTCACGGCCCCGACCTGCTTCGCGTTCTGCGCGAACTCGGCCGCGCGGCCCGACACCAGCTTCGCCTGGAGGCCCGCGAGCTCGCGCTCGGCGTCCTTGGAGCGCTGGAGGATCGCGCGGACCCGTTCGAGGACGTCGCCTCTTTGAGCGCCCAGTTCCGAGGCGATCTGCGAGACGAGGTCGCGTTCACGGGCGAGGTAGCGGTACGCCTCCATGCCCGTCGCGGCCTCGACGCGGCGCTGGCCGGAGCCGACCGAGGACTCGCCGGTGAGGACCAGCGGGCCGATCTGCGCCGAGTGGGACACGTGCGTGCCGCCGCAGAGCTCGCGCGACCAGGGGCCGCCGATCTCCACGACCCGGACGGTCTCGTCGTAGGTCTCGCCGAACAGGGCGACCGCGCCGAAGTCCTTCGCCTCGGGCAGGGTCATGTACTTGACGGAGACCGGCAGGTCGTCGCGGACGGCCTTGTTGGAGACCTCCTCGATCTCGCTGCGGGTCTCGTCGGAGAGCTTCGCGCGCCACGAGAAGTCCAGGCGCAGGTAGCCGGGCCGGTTGAACGAACCGGACTGGAGCGCGGTCGGGCCGAGCACCTCGCGCAGCGCCGCGTGCACCACGTGGGTGCCCGAGTGCGCCTGGCGGGCGCCGAGGCGCCACTCCGCGTCGACCGTCGCCTCGACGCGGTCGTCCAGGACCAGTTCGCCTTCGAGGACGCGGACCTGGTGGACCACGAGCTTCTTCACGGGCCGCTGCACGTCAACGACCTCGCCGAAGAAGTTCGGGCCGGTGATCTTCCCGGCGTCGGCGTGCTGCCCGCCGGACTCCGCGTAGAACGGGGTCCGGTCGAGCACGACCTCCACGATCTGCCCGGACTTCGCGACCGGGACCGGCTTGCCCTCGGCGAGGATCCCGATGACGCGGGACTCGGTCGCCAGGCCCTCGTAGGCCGTCCAGTCGGTCGGGCCCTGGTCCTGGAGGAGCTGCCAGTACGCGGACAGGTCCGCGTGGCCGGTCTTGCGCGCGGCGGCGTCGGCCTTCGCGCGCTGGCGCTGCTCGGTCATGAGCTGCCGGAAGCCGTCCTGGTCGACCGAGAGGCCCTGCTCCTCGGCCATCTCCAGGGTCAGGTCGATCGGGAAGCCGTACGTGTCGTGCAGCTCGAACGCCTTCGACCCGGACAGGGTCTTGCCGCCCTCGGTCTTGGTCTCGGTGACCGCGGTGTCGAGGATGGTCGTGCCGTGCTTGAGGGTCTTCAGGAACGCCTCCTCCTCGCCGTACGCGTAGGAGGAGATGCGGTCGAAGTCCTGCGCGAGCTCGGGGTAGGACTTGCTCATGCAGTCGCGGGCCACGGGGAGCAGCTCGGGAAGCGCGGGCTTGTCGTAGCCGAGGAGGCGCACGGAGCGGATCGCGCGGCGCATGATGCGGCGCAGCACGTAGCCGCGGCCCTCGTTGGAGGGCACGACGCCGTCGCCGATGAGCATGAGCGCGGAGCGCACGTGGTCGGCGATGACGCGGAAGCGGATGTCGTCCGGGTGCGACTCGGAGGCGGTGTGCGAGGTGGAGAGGCCGTAGCGCTTCCCCGTCAGCTCCGACGCCTTGTCGATGAGCGGGCGGACCTCGTCGATCTCGTACATGTTGTCGACCCCTTGCAGGATCGACGCCATGCGCTCCAGGCCCATGCCGGTGTCGATGTTCTTCTTGGGCAGGTCGCCGAGGATCTCGTAGTCCTTCTTGGCGGGTCCCGCGCCGCGCTCCTGCTGCATGAACACGAGGTTCCAGAATTCGAGGTAGCGGTCCTCGTCGACCTCGGGGCCGCCCTCGGGGCCGTAGTCGGGCCCGCGGTCGTAGTACAGCTCGGAGCAGGGGCCGCAGGGTCCGGGGATGCCCATGGACCACATGTTGTCCTCTTGGCCGCGGCGCACGATCCGGTCCAGGGGGAGCCCGATCTGCTTGTGCCAGATGTCGATCGCCTCGTCGTCGTCGAGGTAGACCGTGGCCCAGACCTTCTCGCCGTCCAGGCCCAGGCCGCCGGACTCGACCGAGCCGGTGGTCAGGTCCCAGGCGTAGCGGATCGCCTGCTCCTTGAAGTAGTCCCCGAAGGAGAAGTTGCCGTTCATCTGGAAGAACGTGCCGTGGCGGGAGGTCTTGCCGACCTCGTCGATGTCGGGCGTGCGGATGCACTTCTGCACCGACGCCGCGGTGTCCCACGGCGGCTTCGCCTGGCCGAGGAAGTAGGGCACGAACTGGACCATGCCCGCGTTGATGAACAGCAGGTTCGGGTCCTCGATCGCCGGCAGCGGTGCGCTGGGGACCACCGTATGGCCGTTGGACTCGAAGAACTTCAGAAACCGGCGTCGGATTTCAGCGGTCTCCATGGGGCACCTCCTTCAAGGTCTAGAACTGCCGGCCGTACAGGGCGCGGTCGTCGTCTTCTTCTTCGTCTTCGGTGAGGAGCGGCGAGATGTCGTCGCCGCGCTCGATCGCGTCGTAGAGCTCGGCCTCTTTGGCCTGCTTGGCCTCGGAGACGTCGGCCCAGAACGATTTGAGCGATTCCCTCATTCCAGCACCGGCATCGCCGATCCGCTCCGCGACCCCGCCCGGAGTGACCGACTCCGCGGCCTTCGTGAGCTTCCGGACCACCACGACGCCGACCACGACACCGATGCCTACCCAGATCATCCGCTTGAGCACGGGGACCCCTCAATCCGTTTTTCTGAGCTTTGCTACTTCGCGGCCTTGCGGCGGGCCTTCGCGGCCCGCTTCGACTCGCGCTTGGTCTGGCGGGACGCCTCGACCATGCGGCGGACCTGGTCCTCGTCGTAGCCCTGGCTGCGCTTCTTCACGGCCGAGCGGAGGCCGAAGCCGAACGCGGCGGCCTTGACCAGCGGCGAGCCGACGGCCGAGACGACCAGGCTCGTGATGTTCGCGACGTTCGAGGAGATGTGGGCGGCGTTCCCGGTGATCGCCGAGACCTTCTCCAGTTCGCCTTCGACCTGCACGAGGGAGGCGTTCACGTTGTCGAGCGTCGCGTTCGCGTTCCGCAGGATCGGGCCGATCTCGTGGTCGACCTTGTCGAGGATGCCGTTGACGCGCGTGACCGTGCCGTCGAGCTTCCGGATGAGACCGACGGCGAGCATCAAGCTGAAGATGAAGAACGCGACCGCGATGATCAGCAGTGCGACTTCCCAGAGGCTCACGTTCGTGAACTCGACCGCCAACGTCTCGCCTGGCACAGCTCTTCCCCCTTGCTGAAGCATGTCCGCCGACCGGTGCGGCTGTTGATTCTGACCCGGTGCTCTCGCGTAGAAGCGACGCAGCCACGACCTTACCTTGCGGGATCGGACATCCGACGCAACGGGGCGCGGCCCGGCCTATCCCGCTTCGGAGAGCGCGCGGCGGTCCTCGGCCAGGCGCGGCAGGGCCGCCTGGGCGGCGACGACCGCGGTCACTTCCGAGCCGACGCACAGCTCGTACCGGTCGCCGCACTCGACGGGGACGACCCACAGTTCGAGGTACAGCTCGTCGCGCACGTAGCAGCCCTCCTCGCCGACGCCGCCGACGCAGGTCCCCGGCTCGGCCGGGGCCCACCCGGCGTTGAGGACGGCCTCCCAGTACACCTGCGAGGTGTCCTCGACGGTGCCTTCGGACTCCCAGGTGCGCATGCGGACCCGGCACTCCCCCAGGCACCAGCGCGAGCCGTACGTCTCGTCGGCAACGCTGACGGCGGCCCAGGCCGGGAGCGCGAGTTCGTCGGCGGCGCGGCGGGTCGGGTCGACGGTGACGGCGCGGCCGAGGAACAGGACCGCGGCCACGAGCAGCACCGCGGAGACGCCGATCGCGACCACGCTCAGGCGCAGCCGCTCGATCCGGGCGCCGGTCCCCTCAAGGGCCGCCGCAAGGCGGCCGGGGCGCGGGGGGCGGTCAGTCGCCATCGGCGCCCCGGCCCTCGTCGGCCTTGCGGACGATGCGGCGGAGCTTGTCGAGGCGCGGCCCGATCTCGGCCTCCAGGCCGTGGCGGGTGGGCCGGTAGTAGTCGCGTCCGGCGACGACGTCGGGCGCGTACCGCTGCGGGACGACGCCGCGCGGGTCGGCGTGCGGGTAGACGTAGGCGGCGCCGTGGCCGAGGTTCTTCGCGCCGCCGTAGTGGGCGTCGCGCAGGTCCGGGGGGACCGGACCGATCTTCCCTTGGCGCACATCGCGGATGGCCTCGTCGATCGCGGTGATGACCGCGTTGGACTTGGGGGCGGTCGCAAGGTGCGCGACGGCCTGCGCGAGGTTGATCCGGGCCTCGGGCATGCCGATGCGCTCGACCGCGGTCGCGGCGGCGGTGGCGGTCTGGAGCGCGGTCGGGTCGGCCATGCCGACGTCCTCGGACGCGAAGATGACCAGGCGCCGGGCGATGAACCGCGGGTCCTCCCCGGCGACGACCATGCGGGCCAGGTAGTGCATCGCGGCGTCGACGTCGGAGCCGCGGAGGCTCTTGATGAACGCGGAGGCGACGTCGTAGTGGCCGTCGCCGTCCCGGTCGTAGCGGACCGCGGCGGTGTCGATGGCGGCCTCCACGACCGCGACGGTGATGACGTCGTCGTCGCCGACGGACAGGGCCGCGGCTTCGAGCGCGGTCAGAGCCTTGCGGGCGTCCCCGGCGGCAGTGCGCACGAGGTGCTCGCGGGCCTCCGGTTCGAGCACGACCTCGCCGTTCAGGCCGCGCTCGTCGGCGACGGCGCGGTCCACGAGCTCCCCGATGTCGGTGCCGTCGAGCTCCCGGAGGGTGAGGAGCACGCAGCGGCTGACCAGCGGCGCGACCACAGAGAAGTACGGGTTCTCGGTGGTGGCGGCCAGGAGCGTGATCGTGCGGTCCTCGACGGCGCCGAGCAGGGAGTCCTGCTGGGTCTTGGTGAAGCGGTGGACCTCGTCGATGAACAGGATCGTCTGCGGGCCGCCGGTGCGGCGGATGCGGCGGGCCTCGTCGATCGCGGCGCGCACGTCCTTGACGCCGGAGTTCAGGGCCGACATGGCGCGGAAACGCCGGTCGCCGGACTGGGCGACGAGGTGCGCGATCGTGGTCTTCCCGGAGCCGGGCGGGCCCCACAGGATCACCGAGAGCGGCTGGCGGCCCTCCACGACCTGCCGCAGGGGCGACCCGGCGCCGAGCAGGTGGTCCTGGCCGACGAGCTCGTCGAGCGCGCGCGGGCGCATGCGCACCGCGAGCGGCTCGTCGCCGGTGGCGGCGCCGGTGCCGAGGATGCCCGACTGCTGCGGCTCCTGCGGCTGGGCGATTTCAAACAGGCCTGGTGCGTCCATCTCGCCATCAGCGTAAGCCATGCGCATGAGCGGGACGCACAACTGAGGCGCCGGTGTGGGCCGCAAAGCGGAGGGCCGCCGCACCGGTCGGTGCGGCGGCCCTCAGTTCAGTTCTGGAGCGGGCGCTAGAAGCCGCCCATGAAGCCGCCCGCGAACTCCTCGAACGGGACGAGGTTCTCGGTGGCGGGCGCGGCGATGTCGTAGGAGCCGCCGATCTCGACGACCTCGCTGGTCATCTCCATGGTCATGCCCTCGGTCTCGGGGAGGGTCATCGACATGGTCTTGAGCAGGCCGTCGTCGTCGAGCGCCACGGTGACCTCGATCGACTCGATCGCGGCGGTGTCGGTGGCGGACGCGCCCTCGGTGAACGCGGCCATCGCCTCGGAGTCGGCGGCGAGCGTACCGGTGAAGGTGTTGTCGCCGGTCTCCTCGACGTTCTCCAGGCTGCCGAGGATCGTCTCGGTCTGCGAGGCGAGGTCCATGCCGCCGAACTGCGAGTACACCTCGCCCATCTCGCCCTCGGTGATGTCCATGGTGAACCAGGCGTCGTCGCCGTACTCGTCGGCCATGCCGTCGAACATGCCGCCGCTGAACTGGAGGTACGCGGTGTCGCCGATGACGATGGTCTCGGTGTGCATGTCGCCGAACAGGGCAGCCATGCTCGGGTCGATCTCCTCGCCGGAGGCTTCCGCCATGGCGCTCATGAGGATGTCGCCCGACGAGGCCGCGTTGTCGCCTTCGACCATGGTGGTCATGGCGACGAACTCGGCGCCGTCGATCGTCATCGTCGACTCCATCTTGTACGAGTCGTTGTCCAGGCCGCTGAAGGCGGCCGCGACCGCTTCCTGCGGGCTGAGGGCCGCGGCGTTGTCGCCGTCGGTGTCGCCGGACCCGCCGGCGGTGTCGTTCGAGCCGTCGCCGCAGGCGACCAGGCCGAACCCGAGCGCGGGCACGGCCAGCGCGCCGACGAGGCGCATCTTGGTACGGGAGTGCATGGGTGTGCTCCTGGGGTCTGGGGATCTGCTTTCCTGATCCGAGCTTAAGGGACGCGTACCACGCGCCGGGGTCCCGATTAGTCGCGCGTGCGCGGTTGCACTAGGGCCGGAAGCGGAAGCGGCCCGCGGATTCGATCCGCGGGCCGCACTGCCGTACTGACGGAACTAACCGGCCTGCGGCGACGACTCCGTGGTCGGGTCGTCGGTCGTCGGTTCATCGGTCGGGTCATCAGTCGGTTCGTCGGTCGGATCGGCGGTACTTGGGTCGTCGGTGGGCGACTCCGACTCGCTCGTCGGCTCCTCGCTCGGCGACTCGGAGGTCTCCTCGTCGGTGGTCCGGTCCCAGTCGTCGTTGCTCTCTTCGGTGGTCTCCTCGTCCTCTGTGGGCGACTCGCTCTCGCTCGTCGCCTCCTCGCTCGAAGAGGACGTGTCGTCGGTGATGTTGCCGTTGCCGGCGTTGTTGTTCGAGTTGATCCACCAAATCAGGCCGCCGATGAGTGCCAGGGCCGCGACGATGCCAGCGATGATGAACCACATCGTGGCGCTCTTCTTCTCCTCGGTCTGGCCGAGCTGGCTCGTGGGCTGCGCGGCGGTGTCGCCGCCCGCGGCCATGGCGCCGCCGAGGAGGGCGGTCTGGTCGGAGCCGAAGTACTGGGTCTGCTGGCCGTCGGGCGGGGTCGATCCGGCGATGGGGATGCCGCCGGTGACGACGCGTCCTTCGCGGGCCGAGCGGGCCATGTCGGCGGCCGAGGCGTAGCGGGCCTTCGGGTCCTTCTGGAGGGACTGGAGCACGACCTGGGCGACGCCGGGCGGGATGTCGCGGGACAGGGGCGGCGGGGCCTGGGTCATGTGGCCGTTCATGACCGCGACGGGCGTGTCGGAGACGAACGGCGGGCGGCCCATGAGGGCCTCGTAGGCGACGATGCCGAGCGAGTAGAGGTCGCTGGCGCCGGTCAGCTCGGCGCCGTTGAGCTGCTCGGGGGACGCGTACGCGAGGGTGCCCATGACGGTGCCGGTCTCGGTGAGGCCGGAGGCGCCGCGGGCGGCGGAGATGCCGAAGTCGACGATCTTGGCGACGCCGGTCTCCTCGTCGACGAGGAGGTTCGCGGGCTTGATGTCGCGGTGGATGATGTCGTGGCGGTGGGCCGTCTCCAGGGCGTCGGCCGCGGCGGCGGTGATCTGCATGACCTCGGCGGGCGGGAGCGGGCCGCGGTCGCGGAGGATCTCGGCGAGGGAGCGGCCGCGCACGAGCTCCATGACCAGGTAGGAGATGAGGCCGTCGTCGCCCTCCTCCTCGCCGTAGTCGTAGAGCGCGACGATGCCGGGCGACTGGAGCGCGGCGACGGCGCGGGCTTCGAGCTGGAACCGGGCGCGGAACTTGTCGCTGTTGGAGAGTCCGGCGTGCAAGATCTTGATGGCGACCGTGCGGCCCAGCCGGGTGTCGGTGCCCTTCCAGACCTCCCCCATGCCGCCCGCGGCCAGTCGTTCGTCCAATCGGTAGCGCCCCGCCACCGAGGTCCCGCTCTGCACGTCGAACCCGCTCCTCTTACTCCTGCTTCGGCCGGATGTTACATATATCAGCCGTCAACGGGCCGCGGCCACTTCTCAAGGACTCCTGCCAGTTCGGAAAACGCTGAGGGGCGGCCGGGCACTCCGAAAACGAGTGCGGCCCGAGCCGTCGGCTCGGGCCGCGCACTACGACATCGTAGGGCTAAGAGGCAACGGGGTCGGTACCCGCTTCCTCCTCTTCCGTCTCCGGAACGTAGTCGATCCCGGCCTCTGCGCGCTGCTCGGGCGTGATCGGCGTCGGGGCCGAGGTCAGGGGGTCGAAGCCGCCGCCGGTCTTCGGGAACGCGATGACGTCGCGGATCGAGTCGGCCTTGGCGAGGATCGCGCACACGCGGTCCCAGCCCAGGGCGATGCCGCCGTGGGGCGGGGCGCCGTACTTGAGGCCGTCGAGGAGGAACCCGAACTTCTCGCGGGCGTCCTCGTGGGTGAGGCCGAGGACGTCGAAGACGCGGGACTGGACGGCGGCGTCGTGGATACGGATGGACCCGCCGCCGAGCTCGTTGCCGTTGCAGACGATGTCGTACGCGTAGGTGAGCGCGTTGCCCGGGTCGGTCTCGAACTTGCCGACCCATTCGGGGTTCGGCGAGGTGAACGGGTGGTGGATCGCGGTCCAGCCGCCGTCGCCGGTGGGCTCGAACATGGGCGCGTCGACGACCCAGCAGAACGCCCACGCGTCGGGGTCGATGAGGCCGGTGCGCTTGCCGACTTCGAGGCGTGCGGCGCCGAGCAGTTCCTGGGCCTCGCGGCGGTCGGTGCCCGCGGCGAAGAAGACGGCGTCCCCGGCCTTGGCGCCGACGGCGTCGGCGAGTCCGGCGAGGTGCTCCTCGGAGAGGTTCTTGGCGACGGGGCCCTTCGGCTCGCCGGTCTCGGCGTTGAAGGTGATGTAGGCGAGGCCCCTGGCGCCGCGCGCCTTGGCCCAGTCCTGCCAGGCGTCGAGCTCCTTGCGGGTCTGGGAGGCGCCGCCGGGCATGACGACGGCGCCGACGTAGCCGCCCGCGTCGATCGCGCCGGCGAAGACGCGGAACTCGGTGCCGCGCAGGTAGCCGGTGAGCTCGACGAGCTCCTGGCCGAAGCGCAGGTCGGGCTTGTCGGAGCCGTAGCGGTCCATGGCGTCGTGCCACTGGAGGCGCGGGATCGGCAGCTGGATCTCGTGGTCGGCGAGCTCGGACCAGAGGGCCTTGACGATGCGCTCGCCCAGGTCGATGACGTCGTCCTGGTCGACGAAGGACGCCTCGATGTCGAGCTGGGTGAACTCGGGCTGGCGGTCGGCGCGGAAGTCCTCGTCGCGGTAGCAGCGCGCGATCTGGAAGTACTTCTCGAAGCCGCCGACCATGAGCAGCTGCTTGAACAGCTGCGGGGACTGCGGCAGCGCGTACCAGGTGCCGGGCTGGAGGCGCACGGGCACGAGGAAGTCGCGGGCGCCCTCGGGGGTGGAGCGGGTAAGCGTGGGGGTCTCGATCTCCACGAAGCCGTCCTCGACGAGGAGGTTGCGGGCGATGTGGTTGGCCTTGGAGCGCAGGCGGATCGCGTGCGTCGGGCCGGAGCGGCGCAGGTCGAGGTAGCGGTGGCGCAGGCGCACGTCCTCGGAGACGTCGACGTGGTCGTCGACCTGGAACGGCAGCGGCGCGGCCTCGGAGAGGACCGTCAGGGCCGTAGCGTTGATCTCGATCTCGCCGGTGGGCAGCTCGGGGTTCTCGTTGCCCTCGGGGCGGCGCGCGACGGTGCCGGTGACGGACACGCAGTACTCGTTGCGCAGCTTCTGGGCGGCCTCGGCGGCCTCCGAGTCGCGGAAGACGACCTGGACGACGCCCGAGGCGTCCCGCAGGTCCACGAACTCGACCCCACCGTGATCGCGGCGACGCGCCACCCATCCGGCGAGGGTGACTTGCTGGTCGACGTCAGCGGCACTCAGCGTGCCGGCGAGGTGTGTCCGATACACGGCCTCAGAACCCCTTAGCGATTGATTGAACAGCGAGCGCGTCAAGCGCTGGCAGCAATCGTATAACCGCCGGTGCGCACCGGTCGCGCGCATATCGCCGGTCACGGCAGGGGTCACCCGGAGGGGGCGGGCCGTCAGCGAGCCCGTTCCCTCAGGTCGTTCTCAGCGTGCGAGAGCGGAGAACCCCAACAACCGCACCACCACGTCGAGGAAGCGCCGCGCGTCGGTGACGATCGAGTCGGCCTCCTCGGGCGTGACGATGTCGGGGATGCCCGCTTGGGCGAGCACCCGTTTGCGGGCGGTGCGGGCGAAGTGGGAGGCCCACTCCTCCAGTTCCGGCGCGACGTTGCGCAGGAGCTCCCAGGTGCTCGACGGGCGGCCGGGGCGGCGCCTGCCGGTGGCGTCCCCGGCGCGGACGGCGAGGACCGCGACGGCGACGCGCAGCGCCGCCATGTGGGCCTCGGCGTACCGCTCGCCGGGCCGCACGCGCTCGGCGGCGTCGTCGAGGTCGGCGCGGGCGGTGGCGAGCAGTTGCAGCGGGGAGCGGTTCGGTAGCTGATCGGCGGGGATGCGCAGCCGGGAGTTCGAGACGGTGCCGGCCTGCACGAGTCGGGGGGAGCCGGTGCCGGCGGTCGACACGGTGGATGCGGATCGCGTGGCTCCGGGTCGGGAAGCAGCCATGGTGGCCTCCTAAACCTCTGTTCGAACTTGCGTTCGAGAAACATGGAACCACAGGGGTACGACATTTCCAACCCCCAACTTCGCACAAAATCAGCGGATCGCTACGGATTGTCGCCCATCCGACAGGAGAAGCCTTGCGCAGCAATGCGAAAGGGCCGCGGACTCTTCAGTCCGCGGCCCACTGTGTTCGCTTCGGCGCCATGCGGCGTTCGATCATGAACGCCGCGGGCGGCCGCGCAATGCCGCCCGGAAATGGCGACTACTCGCTGATCTCGTCCACGAGCCGCAGGTGCCCGCGCGCCTCTTCATTGCGGCCCATGCGCTGGAGGGTGCGGCCGAGGAGCAGGCGGGCGTAGAAGTCCGCCGGGTTGGCCTCGACCATCTTCTCCGAGAGCGCCAGCGCCTTGTTCAGCTGCGCCGACTTGAAGTAGGCGCGGGCGGCCACCAGCATGACGTCCGGGTGCTCCGGGTGGTCGCGCAGCAGCGGCTCCAGGAACTTCAGGGCCGCGTGGGGGTCCTTCTTCGCGAGCATCTCCTCGGCGTCGCGCAGCCGCTGGGTCTCCTCGGGGACCCGGCGCCCGCGCGCGGCGGAGTCGATGAAGGCGGCGATCTGGTCGTCGGTGATGTCGTCGGAGCGCATTCGCTCCTCAACGCGCGCGGGGGCGCGGCCATTCCCGGTCAGTCGTTGCGCAGGGCCGCGCCGACGACGATGACGAGCTGGAGCAGGCCCAGGGCCGCCAGGAGCATCCACGCGGTGATGGCGATCGTCACGACGCCCTCGGTCCACTCGGCGTACTGGCCGCCCCCGGCGACGGCGATGACGCCGCACGCGCCCAGGCCCAGGGCCACGACGACCTCGCGGACCGAGCGCTCCCCCATCGTGGTCATGCCGAGGTCGTTCAGGCCGACCTGGCGGGCGCGCATGCGGGTGAGGACGTACATCCAGCACAGGGCGCCGGTGACGGCCACGGCCCAGCCGGGCGCGCCCAGGAACCAGAGGGCGAGCAGCCAGGCGCCTTCGGAGAGGCGCGCGGCGAGGGGTTCGAGGACGAGGACCCGCCGCGACAGGCTCGTGGAGCGGGCCGCCAGGAGCATGTAGGAAGAGTCCGCAAGGGCCGTGACCGCCAGGAGCGGCAGGGCGATGAGGAGGACCGGTCCGCCGACCACGACGCAGACGGGGATGAAGAGGCTCGCGGTGAGGCCGACGCCGACGACCGCGCCGGGCTGGAACCGCGTGGAGAGGATGACCCGGCCTACAAGGGAGTCGGCGGGCACTCGGGTGCGCATGGGTGTTGTTGTAGCAGACGGCATCAGGCGCGCATTCGCAGCATCGGGCATAGAAGAGGACTCTACGTGTCCCAGTGGTGACCGCAACCCCCCGGCCGGGCTACGGGCGCAGATTCTGCCAGACCCGGCGCGTGGAGCGCGAGTGGTTCAAGGTGGTGAAGTGCAGGCCGGGGGCGCCTTCGGCGAGGAGCCTGGCGCCCATGGCGGTCGCGACCTCTACGCCGATGTCGCGCACGGCGTCGCGGTCGGCGGCCGCGCGGAGGCGCTCGGCGAGGGCCTCGGGGAAGACCATGCCGGTGAGGACCGCGAACCGCTCGATCTGCCTGATGTTCGTGATCGGCATGATGCCCGGGACGATCGGGATGTCGCACCCGGCCGCGGCGACGGCGTCGCGCAGGCGCAGGTAGTCCTCGACGTCGTAGAAGATCTGCGTGATCGCGAAGTCGGCCCCGGCGCGGCACTTCTCCACGAAGTAGCGGACCCCGGTGTCCCAGTCGACGTCCCGCGGGTGGCCGTCGGGGAACGCGGCGACGCCGACGCTGAAGTCCCCGGACTCCTTGATGAGCTCGACGAGCTCGCGGGCGTGCAGGATGCCGTCGGGGTGCTTGACCCAGTCGGCGCGCGGGTTCCCCGGCGGGTCGCCGCGCACGGCGAGGATGTTGCGGACGCCGACGTTCGCGAAGTGGCCGATGAGGTTCCGCAGCTCGGCGACGGAGTGGTCGACCGCAGTGCAGTGCGCCATCGTCAGCAGCGTCGTCTCGGCGTTGACGAGGTTCGTCGTGTCGACGGTCTTGAGCCGCGTCGAGCCGCCCGCGCCGTACGTGACGGACACGTAGTCGGCGCCGAGGCGCTCCAGGTCGCGGATGGTCCGCCACAGGACCCCTTCGGCCTGCTCGTCGCGCGGCGGGAACAGCTCGAAGGAGAACTTGGGCTCGCCCGAGCGCAGCAGGTCGCCGATCTTGGCGGCCTTCACCGGCATCACGCTGGGCGTCCCGAGAGTCATGCACTCAACGGTAACGGGACTGGCACACGTGTGCTGACCTGCATTCGAGGACACCCAACAGGTGGGACGCGGAAATGCTCGTCTAGCGTTCGGAACGTGGAGCTCAACGAGCGCGTCGACGCGGCCCTCGCGGCCTTCCTGGACCGGCAGGCCGCGGTCATCTGCGGCATCGACGAACGGCTCGGCGTCTACGCCGACGCGGTGCGCGACTTCGTGCTCGGCGGAGGGAAGCGGCTGCGGCCCGCGTTCGCGTACTGGGGCGCCCGCGGCGCGGGCCTGGAGGACTCCGACGAGCTCGTCGCCTGCGTCTCCTCCCTCGAACTGCTCCAGGCGTCCGCGCTCATGCACGACGACCTCATCGACGGCTCCGACACGCGCCGCGGCGCCCCGTCCGTGCACCGGCGCTTCGCGACCCTCCACGAGAGCGAGGGCTGGTCGGGTCGGCCCCAGGAGTTCGGCTCCGCGGCCGCGATCCTCCTCGGGGACCTGTGCCTGGCCTGGTCCGACGAGCTGTTCTGCTCCGCGGGCATGCCGTTCGCGAAGGTCGCCGCGGCCCGGGGCGACTTCGACCTGATGCGCACCGAGGTGAGCGCCGGGCAGTACCTCGACGTGCTCTCCGAGGTCCGCCGGGACGTCTCGGAGGCCACGGCCGCGAAGGTCGCCCGCTACAAGTCCGCGAAGTACACGATCGAGCGGCCGCTGCTCATCGGCGCGTCCCTCGCGGGCGCCCCCGAGCGCGTCCGCGCGCACTACTCCGCGATCGGGCTGCCGCTCGGCGAGGCGTTCCAGCTGCGGGACGACGTGCTCGGCGTGTTCGGCGACCCCGCGCAGACCGGCAAGCCCGCCGGTGACGACCTGCGCGAAGGCAAGCACACGTTCCTCGTCGCCCGCGCCTGGGCGGCCGCGGACGAGGGCCGCCGGGCGGTCCTGGACGCCGGGCTCGGGGACCCCGGCCTCGACGCCGAGGGCGTGGCGCGGCTGCGCGCGATCCTCATGGACACCGGCGCGCTGGCGGACACCGAGCACCGCATCGAGGCGCTCGCCGCCGAGGCCGAAGCGGCCCTGGAGGACTCGCGGGCCGACGTCGACCCGGCGGCGCTGGAGGTCTTCGCGGGCCTGCTCGTGAAGGCCGTCAAGCGCGACTTCTAGGGCCCGTCCCCCGTTCGGATTCGGTCGTTCGCATGACCCCCGCACGGGTGACCTGACGGTTACCCGGAGTCGACTCGTTCGTTGATCCGAGTGAAGGACACGAACGGACGGTGGGAGACACGTGGGACTCTTCGGTGCCATCGGGCGCGAGACCAAGGGCGCGGTCCGCTCGCTCGGCTACGACCTGCGCCGCTCGAAGCGGTTCCGGCGGATCGGGGTGATCGCGGTGGCGACCGTGGCGGGCGGGGTCATCGCGACCGGCGCGCTCGTGCGCGGCGGCGCCGACATCCCGGGCCTCGCCGAGGGCGACGACGCGGACATCATCGAGGGCTGGTTCGGGCTCGGCTCGGACACGACCGGGCAGGACGCCGAGGCGGCCGGGACGGCTGCCGAGGAGGAGGCGCCCCGGGGCGGCGACGCCGCCGACCCGAGCGCGGAGGAGTCGACCGCGGGAGCGGCGACCCAGGGCCGCGGGAGCGGCGGCGGCACGGGCGGCCGCTCCCCCGACCTGGTGCCCGTCGGCGGCGACGACGGCACCCGCGGGCCCACCGAGGAGGAGAGCTCCCCGACCACGCCGCCGCCGACGGAGGAGCCCACCGAGGAGCCGACGGAGACGACGCCCACGGAGGAGCCCACGAGCGGGGAGCCCACGCAGGAGCCGACCGAGGCCCCGACGAGCGAGGCGCCCACGACCGACCCGGGCGCTTCGGAGTCGGTGACGACGAGCCAGTCGCCGAGCGAGGAGCCGTCGAGCGAGTCGGCGAGCGCGCCCGCGCAGGCCGAGAAGGGCTCGGTCGCCCCGGTCCCCCGCAAGGGCCCGGTCGGCGGCTGACAAAGGCGGGCGCGGGGCGTCAGGGACTCGATCCCGTGATGGCGACCCGGGTCCACCGGGTCGTCGGCCCATTCGCCGCGCAGTCGGGCCCCTCGATCCGATCCCGGTTTCCGCGGCCGGCCTACTTCTTGGCGGCGACCGCGCCCTTCGCCTGGGCCAGTTCGGCCCTGATGGCGGTGATGTTGCGCTTGACGGCGGCCACGTCGGGGCTGTCGCCGTCCCGGTCGCCGCGGCGCTGGTCGCGGGCGACGAGCGTCGCGAGGCTCACCAGCTCGTGCTGGAGCTGGCGCAGCAGCTGCGAGGCGTGCTTGCCCCAGCGCCGCTGGGCGCGCTTGCGGGCGCGGCGCCGCGAGTGCAGGGACCGCATCTCGGTGAGGTCGGCGGTGGTGATCACCGCTTCGTCCTCATCGGACATGGTGGTGACGAACCAGCGCCACTCGGCGCGGGCCGCGAAGTGGTACAGCACGTAGAACAGGCCGAGGATGATCAGGCCCTTGCCGTAGGTCAGCGGGATCGCGAGCCCCGCGGGGAGCGACGGCGGCATCGGCAGGTTCCACAGGCCGTGCATCGCCAGCGCAAGCGCGAACAGCCCGACCATGACCCCCAGGCGCGTGCTGAAGGACCGCCGCGTCTGCGTCACGAAGAACGCGATGCCGAGCCCGGCCGCGCCGGTGTACAGCGGGTGGGAGAACGGTGCGGCGACGAGCACGCGCGTGAACGTCACCGTGAGGGCGCCTGCCATGTCGGAGTTGGGGTTCAGGGTCGCGAAGTTCACGGCGTACGTGAGGTTCTCGACGATCTGGAAGCCGAGGCCCACGAGGGCGCCGTAGATGAGGCCGTCGATGGAGCGGTCGAAGTGCTCGCGGACGATGAGCACGAGCATGACGACGCCGAGGGCCTTGAGCCACTCCTCGTTGATCGGTCCGACGATCGCGGGGCCCCAGGTGCGGGCCCATTTGGCGTCGGCGAGTTCGGCGAGGACGACGAGCGCGGCGTTGTTGGCGAGCATCGCGAGCGCGACGGCGACGATGCCGCCCCAGGCCATCGCGGCGGCGCGGACCGTGGGGGGTTCGCGTTCGAACAGGTCCAGGCGGGAGAGGATCTGGAGGAACACGATCGCGAGGACGGCGTTGACGGCGATGGAGGCCCACAGAGCGGTCGCGATGTCGCCGTAGTCGGGCGAGAAGATCCGGCCGAGTTCGAGCAGGCCGTAGACGAGGCAGGCGACGAACAGCCAGTAGGCGGGGCGCCTGATGCGGATGAACGCGCCCTGGGACTCGACGACGACGCGTTCGGTGCGGACGGTCACTTGCCCTCCAGCTCGAAGGTCGCGACGTACGGGTCGGGGTCGACGTCGGTGGCGGCGGGGTCGGAGCCGGGGGCGATGAGGACGAGGATCGCGGCGGCGCCTTTGTCGTTGCCCACCACGGTGATCGATCCGGCGCTGTCGATGCCGATGATGTCGGCGCGGTACCCGGAGAGGCCGGTGCCGTCGTTCGCGTAGTCGCGCA
Organism: Glycomyces sp. NPDC047010; assembly: GCF_040644205.1. Classification (NCBI taxonomy): domain Bacteria; kingdom Bacillati; phylum Actinomycetota; class Actinomycetes; order Glycomycetales; family Glycomycetaceae; genus Glycomyces; species Glycomyces sp. NPDC047010. Next base: position 49,582 of record NZ_JBEYVY010000015.1, read on the forward strand.
CGTTGTTGTAGATGTAGCCGTTCTGCGCGATGACGGGCTGCACGCGGCGGTCGAGGAGGCGTTCGAGGCTGTCGACGCCGGAGTCGACCTCGACGGAGGCGGTGAGGTGGTCGCGCACGAAGTTCTGGCGCTGGTCGGCGAAGTGGACGCCGGGGCTGGTCCAGCCGGAGCCGGGCAGCTCGTATTCGAGGTTCGCGCCGGCGACGGGGTAGGACTGGAGGAACAGGGTGTCGCCCTCGCCGATGTTCTGGACCGAGTCCCCAAGGGCGCGTTCGAGTCCGATCCACACGGCGACGGGCAGGACCACGGCGACGGCGGCCAGGACGGCCTGCCACACGCGGCCGCGCTCCAGGCCCAGCCGGTTCAGGCGGATGGTGACCTCAGCCAACGCGTCCCCTCCCCGAGACCTTGACGCACGTGGAATCAAAGGTACGGGAAGGGGACCATTGTTTGTCCGGTTTTTCCGCGGACGCGGCGTCCGCTGTCGGGTAGGCGACTGTCGCTCCCCGGCGGCGGACGCCGGTGCAGGTCAGCCGAGCGTGGTGATCCAGCCGTGCGTGTCCTCGGTGCGCCCGTACTGGAGGTCCAGGAGCGTCTGGCGCAGCTGCATCGTGAACTTCCCGGCCTCGCCGCCGCCGATGGTGAACGCGCCCTTGCGTCCCTTCACGGTCCCGACGGGCGTGATCACGGCGGCGGTGCCGCACGCGAACGCCTCGGTGAGCAGGCCCGACTCGGCGTCCTCGCGCCAGCGGTCGATCGAGTACTTCGCCTCGCGGACCTCCCATCCGGCCTCGGTGGCGAGGGTGAGGATGGCGTCGCGGGTGATGCCGGGGAGGATGGTGCCCAGTTCGGGGGTGTAGAGCACCCGCTCGTTCTCGTATGCGAAGAACAGGTTCATGCCGCCGAGTTCGTCGACGTACTTGTACTCCACGGCGTCAAGGAAGATGACCTGGTCGCAGCCGTGGTCGATCGCCTCGGACTGGGGCAGGAGGCTCGCGGCGTAGTTCCCGCCGGCCTTCGCCGCCCCGGTGCCGCCCGGTCCGGCCCGGTTGTACTCCTCGGACACCCACAGCGTCAGCGGCTTCGGGCCGCCCTTGAAGTACGCGGCCGCGGGGGACGCGATGAGGAGGTACAGGTACTCCTTCGCGGGCCGCACGCCGAGGAACGACTCGGAGGCGATCATGTACGGGCGCAGGTAGAGCGTGGCCTCGTCCTGGCTCGGGACCCAGTTCCCGTCCACGGCGAGGAGCTCGCGGATCGACTCCAGGAACCACTCCTCGGGGAGGTGCGGCATGGCCATGCGGGTCGCGGAGATGTTGAGGCGGTGGGCGTTGGCCTCGGCGCGGAACAGGCCGAGCGAGCCGTCCTCGTGGCGGTACGCCTTGAGGCCCTCGAAGATCTCCTGGGCGTAGTGCAGGACCGCGGCCGCCGGGGAGAGCGTGAGCGGCCCGAACGGCTTGAGGGTCGCGCTGTGCCAGCCGCGTCCCTCGGTCCAGGTCATGGTGAACATGTGGTCGGTGAACACGGTGCCGAAGACCGGGTCGGCGAGGATGGCCTCGCGCTCGGCGTCCGGGGTCGGGTTCGGGTGCGGCTCGCGCCTGAGGTCGGGAAGACCGTCGGTGGTCATGATCTGTCCTTCGGGTTCACAAGGTCGAGTGTGCTTGTCGTTACTGGTCCTGATGCTTAACTTACCGCTCGTTCAGGTGGGCGGGCGGCAGGCTCTGATCAGGGCCCTGACACGGAAAAACGCCCGGCGAGGCGTTCTGGTCGAACGCGGGCCCGCCGGGCGCTGAAGCTGTTGCTTGGGTCTAGCTGAGCTGTCCGGCGACGTCGGCGGCTACTCGGTCGCCCACTTCCCCGGTGCGGATCTGGGTCCCGTTGTCGCGGGACGCGAGCTCGCGCTCCACGGCGGCGTTGACGGCGACGGCGGCGTCGGCGCGGCCGAGGTGCTCCAGCAGGAGCGCAGTGGAGGAGATCGCGGCGACCGGGTCGGCGATCCCCTGCCCGGCGATGTCCGGGGCCGAGCCGTGCACGGGCTCGAACGTCGACGGGTGCGTGTGGTCGGGGTTGATCGAACCGGTCGCGGCCAGCCCGATCCCGCCGGTGACGGCGGCGGCGATGTCGGTGAGGATGTCGCCGAACAGGTTGTCGGTGACGATGACGTCGAACGTGTGCGGCCGGTTCACCAGGAACATCGCGGCGGCGTCCACGTGCTGGTACTCGGTGGTCACGTCCTGGTACTCGGCGGCCACGTCGTCGAACGCGCGCTTCCACAGCCCGCCCGCGTGCACCAGCACGTTCGTCTTGTGGACGAGCGTCAGGTGGCCGCGGCGGCGGCGGGCGCGCTCGAACGCGTCGCGCACGACCCGCTCCGTGCCGTACCGCGTGTTCAGGGACTCCTCGGTCGCGATCTCCGCGGGCGAACCGGTGTGCAGGTTCCCGCCGGCGCCGGTGTACAGGCCCTCGGTGCCCTCGCGGACCACCACGAAGTCGATGTCGCCGGGCTTGACGTCCGCCAGCGGCGAGGACGCGCCCGGGTACAGGCGGCTCGGCCGCAGGTTCACGTACTGGTCGAACTCGAAGCGGAGCTTCAGCAGCAGGCCGCGTTCGAGGACCCCCGGGGGGACGCTCGGGTCGCCGATGGCGCCCAGGAGGATCGCGTCGTGCTCGTCCAGTTCGGACAGGACGCTGTCGGGGAGGATCTCACCGGTCCGGTTGTACAGGCGCGCACCCAGGTCGTACTCGGTGTACTCGTAGCCCGGGAGGGCCACGGCGAGCACCTTCTGCGCCTCGGCGGTGACCTCTTGCCCGATGCCGTCGCCGGCGATGACCGCGATCCTGCTCATGGTGCCTCTCTGGTTTCCGTTTCCTCGACGCCCCGCGCGCTCGGACCCGTCCGGCGCCTGGGCCGGGAACGGGGAATGCGGGGCGGGTGCGTTCACCATAACGCACCCGTCCCGCATTCCGACGAACGGCTCTCAGCAGATGGAACGGCTGAGACGCAGGGGATTCAGTGAATCCCTCAGTCCTGGAGGGTCACGGCCTTCGCACCGGTCGCGCCCACGGAGTCCTTGACGCGGCCCAGCACCTCGGCCGGCACCGGAGCGTCGAGCGCGATCGCCATGACCGCCTCGCCCCCGGCCGCCTTGCGCGCCACCTGCATCGCGGCGATGTTGATGTTCAGGTCGCCGATCGCCCCGCCGATGAGGCCGACCACGCCGGGCCGGTCCGTGTACCGCAGGAACAGCAGCGACCCGTCCAGGTCGATGTCCAGCTCGAACCCGTCGATGTCGGTCAGGCGCGGACCGCCGTGCGGCCCGGGGCTGATCGTGCCGGAGACCGTGAGGCCCCGGCCGTCGACCATCGCGCCGCGCAGGGTGACCAGCGTCTGGTACTCCGGCGACTCCTGCGACGTGTACAGGCCCACTTCGACCCCGCGCTGCTCGGCGACGAGCGGCGCGTTCACGTACGTGACCGAGTCGGCCACGTCCACGAACAGGCCCTTCGAGGCCGCCAGCTGGAGCACGGTGACGTCGTGCGCGACGACCTCGCCGCGGACCTCCACCGTCACCGACTGCACGGCCGAGCCGGCCAGCGAGTTGAACGTCCGGCCCAGGCGCTCCGCGAGCGACAGCAGCGGGCGGACCTCCTCGTGGACCACACCCCCGGCCTGCACGTTCGCCGCGTCCGGCACGAACTCCCCCGACAGCGCGAGCTTCACGCTCTTCGCGACCGCCAGGCCCGCGTTGTCCTGGGCCTCACGGGTGGAGGCGCCCAGGTGCGGCGCGGCGACGACGTTGTCGAGCGCGAACAGCGGCGAGTCGGTGCACGGCTCCTTGACGAACACGTCCAGGCCGGCGGCGGCGACGCGGCCGTCCTGGAGGGCCGCGGCGAGCGCGTCCTCGTCGATGAGCCCGCCGCGCGCGGCGTTGACGATCCGCACGCCCGGCTTGACCTTGTTCAGCGCGTCCTCGCCGATGATCCCCACGGTCTCGGGGGTCTTCGGGAGGTGGATGGTGATGAAGTCGGCGAGCGACAGCAGCGTGTCGAGGTCGACCAGCCGCACCCCGAGCTTCGCGGCGAGCGCGGGCTGGGCGTACGGGTCGTACGCGACGACGTCCATGTCGAACGCCTGCATACGGGTCGTGACGAGCTGCCCGATCTTGCCGAAGCCGACCACGCCGAGCGTCTTGCCCTGGATCTCGACCCCGGTGAACTTCTTCCGGTCCCACCGGCCGGCGCGCAGCGACGCGTCGGCGCGCGCGATGTGGCGGGCGCTGGCGAGCAGTAGCGTGATGGCCTGCTCGGCGGCGGACACGATGTTCGAGGTCGGCGCGTTGACGACCATGACGCCGCGCTCGGTGGCGGCGGGCAGGTCGACGTTGTCGAGGCCAACGCCCGCGCGGGCGACGATCTTGAGCTTCGGCGCGTGTTCGAGCGCGGCGGCGTCGATGGTGGTCGCGGACCTGACGATCACGGCGTCGGCCTCGACCAGCGCGGCGTGGAGGGAGTCCACGTCCGTTCCGTCGATCTCCCGGACGTCGAAGTCCCCGGAGAGCACCTCGATCGCAGCGGGCGCGAGTGGGTCGGCGATGACCACCACGGGTTTCGGTTCGGTCATGGATACCTCGCAAAGGTAAGGAGCAACGGAGGACCGGGCGCGGCGCTGCGTCGTCAGCGGCAATGGTATGTCGATCGCGTTAACGGCTCCTTACCGACCTGCCGCATTCCGGATGATGGAACACCCGGCCCCCGGCGGTGTCGTACCCCCGAGCGACGCTTGAAAGCGGGGGCGGTTGTGAACGTGAGGCGTCCTCAATCCGCGGTCGCCCCCGGCTTCGATGGTGCCCGGCGGGTGTGACATCGCCGGGTCACTCGAAGTGGGCGTCCTCGTCGAGGAGTTCCGCGGCGTCGCTCTCGGCCTCCGCAAGGACCTGCTTGACCACCGGGATCGCGATGCCGGAGCCGTAGCCTTTGCGGGCGAGCATGCCCACGAGCTTGCGGAGCACGGCGTCGTCGCTCTGCCCGGCGAGCGAGCGGTAGCGGCGGCGGGCGAGTTCCAGGGCCGCTTCGCGTTCGTCCTCGTCGCTCACCTGCTCGACGGCGGCGTCGATGAAGTCCGGGTCGACGCCCTTGCGGCGCAGCTCCCCGACCAGGGACCGCTTCGACAGACCGCGGGAGCGGTGGCGGGACTCGACCCAGGCGCGGGCGAAGACCGCGTCGTCGATGAGGCCGACCTCCGAGTACCGCTCCAGGATCTCGGTGACGATGTGCTCCTCGAACCCCTTGCGGCGCATGGAGTCCCCGAGCTCGGTGCGCGTCCGGGGCCGGCCCGACAGCAGTTGGAGACAGTACTGCCGGGCCTCTTCCGGGTCGTTCGGCTTAGAAGTCGACTTCGGCTTCTTCAAGCTCGTCCTCGATCTTGGCGGGGGCGTCGGCCGCGGCGGCGTCGACGCCGAGCTTCTCCTTGATCCGCTTCTCGATCTCCAGCGCGAGGTCCGGGTTCTCCTTGAGGTTCGCCCGGGCCTTCTCCTTGCCCTGGCCGAGCTGGTCGCCCTCGTACGTGTACCAGGCGCCCGACTTCTTCACGATGCCGTGCTCGACGCCCATGTCGATCAGCGAGCCCTCCTTGGACACGCCGATGCCGTAGAGGATGTCGAACTCGGCCTGCCGGAACGGCGAGCCGACCTTGTTCTTGACGACCTTGACGCGGGTGCGGTTGCCGACGGCCTCGCCGCCGTCCTTCAGCGTCTCGATGCGGCGGATGTCCAGGCGCACCGAGGCGTAGAACTTGAGCGCCTTGCCGCCGGCGGTGGTCTCGGGCGAGCCGAACATGACGCCGATCTTCTCGCGGAGCTGGTTGATGAAGATCATCGTGGTGCCCGTGGTGTTCAGGCCGCCGGTGATCTTCCGCAGCGCCTGGCTCATGAGCCGGGCCTGGAGGCCCACGTGCGAGTCGCCCATCTCGCCCTCGATCTCGGCGCGCGGCACGAGCGCGGCCACCGAGTCGATGACGATGAGGTCGACGGCGCCGGAGCGGACCAGCATGTCGGCGATCTCCAGGGCCTGCTCGCCGGTGTCCGGCTGGCTGACCAGGAGGTCGTCGACGTTCACGCCCAGCTTCTCGGCGTAGATCGGGTCGAGCGCGTGCTCGGCGTCGATCATCGCGGCCACGCCGCCCTCGGCCTGCACGTTGGCCATGGCGTGGAGCGCGATCGTGGTCTTACCACTGGACTCCGGGCCGTAGATCTCGATGATGCGGCCCTGCGGCAGGCCGCCGACCCCGAGGGCCACGTCGAGCGCGATGGATCCGGTCGAGATGGTCTTGACGTTCTGCTTCGGCTTCTCCCCCAGTCGCATGACCGAGCCCTTGCCGAACTGCTTGTCGATCTGGGCCAGCGCGAGATCGAGCGCCTTAGCCTTGTCCTGAGCGGAGTTCATCCCGCCTCCCTTGGATCCTGTCTGCTTAGCCATGTCGAATACGGTAGCCGCACCCTCCGACAAGGTAGGACAACGGCTTGTTCGAACACGGCGCAACTCGCAACACGAGGGATCCGCGGGTCAGCGCACGAGGCGCGCCGGGATCCGTTCGGGCCAGGCCCGGCACACCGCCATCCACACGGCTTTCGCGTTCTCGCCCTCGGCGAGGGCCTGGTCGATGGTGCGGCCCCCGAGCTGCCCGATCGAGTGGTCGGAGGCCACCGACTTGGCGTAGGCGGGACCGAAGGTCTCGTCCATCCGGTCCCAGAAATCGCTGAGTTTCACGCGCCGCTCCCCCGCCGTCCGCACCTGTCCATGGGGACAACGGTAGGCGACTCGATGGCCCAGGGCCAATCCCAGGTGGCAAGATTGCCGGGTGCCTCGCGTCAGCCAAGAACACCTCGACTCGCGCCGCCAGCAGATCCTGGACGGCGCCCGCTCGTGCTTCGCCAAATTCGGGTACGAGGGCGCGACGGTGCGGCGGCTCGAAGAGGCCACCGGGCTCTCCCGCGGGGCGATCTTCCACCACTTCCGGGACAAGGACGCACTGTTCCTGGCGGTCGCGTCGGTCGACGCGGCCGAGATGGCGGCGACGGTGGCCGAGCGGGGTCTGGTCGGCGTCATGCAGGACCTGACCGCGGGGGCCGACAAGCCGGAGATCTCCGGGTGGCTGGGGACGCAGCTGGAGGTGGCGCGGCGCCTGCGCACCGACCCCGAGTTCGCCGAGGCGTGGGGCCGCCGCCGCGAGGCCATCGCCGAGGCAAGCCGCGAGCGCCTGGAGCACCAGCGCGAGATCGGCGTCCTCCGCACCGACGTCGACATCGAGGTCCTCGCGGGCTTCCTCCAGCTCATGTACGACGGCCTCGTCCGCTACCTCGCCACGGGCCGCGACGACCTGGAGATCACCCGCATCCTCCAACTGGTGGAGGAAGCGGTCCGCCGCCACTGAGGACTGGATCCGAACCGGGCTCGTCTACGATTCCGGCGTGAACCCCTCTGCACCACTCCAACCTCATCCTGCACGGACGGCCTCGAAGTTCGCGTGCGTCATGACCCTCGTCCTCTTGTGGGGGTTCGCGCCTTGGGCGCTGCTGTCGGCGGTGCTGCTCGGCTCGTTCGCCGTTCCGCTGGCGCAGGCGATCGGCTCGCCGACGGCCGGTGTCCTCTTCGGCTGGGCCATCGTCGCAGCGGCTCTGCTGATCACGCCGGTGGCGATGCTCCGCGACGTCGCCGAGCCGATGCGGGGCGAGCCGGTGGACCGGGAGCGGGCTCCGGAGCTGTGGGCGCTGGTCGAGGAGGTCGCCGCCGCCGTGGGCGGGACGGTCCCGGACGTGGTCCTCGTCGACAACGGTTCCGGCCTCTACACGCAGCGCACCATGCGCCACGGGGTGCGGCGGACGGTGCTCCTCCTCGGCATCGGCGTGTTCACGACCCGGACGGTCGGCCTGTTCCGGGCGATGCTCGCGGTCCACATGGGCGGCTCGGCGACGGCGGGCCGATCGGTCGAGGGCCTGGTCTGGGACGGGCACATGTACCTCAAGGGGCTGTTCGCGAAGTACCCCGCGAACCCGCTGAACCTGCTGCTCTGGCCGTACGCGGCGGTCTGCTTCGCGGCGACGTCGCGGATCACGAGGGCCCGGGTGCTCGCCGGCGATCAGGCGGCGGCCGCGTACGCGGGAGGCCCGAACACGTGGTCGACGCTCGCCGAGGTGCAGGTGCTCGACCGCATGTGGGGACGGTTCCTCAGGACGCACCTGAACCCGGCGGTGGAGCACGGCCTGCTGCCGTTCGACGTCATGGGCGGGTTCAGCCGCTTCCTCGACGCGCTGCCGGAGGAGCGGGCGGCGCTGCGCACCGAGCCGCTGTCGGGCCGGACCGCTTGGAACGCCACGCATCCGTCGCACGCGCGGAGGGTCGCCGCGCTCGTCGGCGCGCCAGGCGGGCTCCGGCCGGGCGACGAGCGGCCCGCACTCGGCCTGTTCGCCGACCACCGCCCCGTCGCGGCGACGGTCGACGTCATGTGGAGGTCGCAGGGCACCGCGCGCGCCTCCTGGGAGGAGGTCGCCGACTGGTTGGAGCGCCACTGGCACGAGGTCAGGGCGGCCCGTTCCTACCAGGTGATCGGCGGACTGCTCGGCCCGTCGCGGGCGAGTCTGGACGGGCTGCTGTCGGAGATCGACACGGGTCGCCGCGGCGCGCTGTTCCAGGAGCTGGACCGGCGCGGGTTCCCGGCGGGCGGGCTCGCCTCGATGGTGGCCGTGGCGGCGTTCCGGTCGCAGAAGATGCGCACCGAGATCCGCTGGGGCGAGGGGACCGGCCTCGTCGGCGCCGACGGGCGGCCGTTCGATCCCAAGGCGCTCATCGCATCGCTGTTCACGGCGGAGCCGGACACCGACGCGGTCCGGAAGGCGCTCGCGGACCGCGGCGTGGACCTCCACCGGGCGGTCGCCGAGGGCTGAGTCCTTGCGGCAGAGGCCGACAGGGTACTCCTGTCGGCTTCTTTTGTGAGCGGGGCTTTACCGCGCAAATCACGCTAGATATCTGAAGGTGGGTCATATTTACACAGACCTGTTGGGATTGGTATGCTCACGGGTTAGTTGAACAGTCAACTAAGACTGCCCGGGATCGGGCAGCATCCCCCTTTGGGAGGCAATGTGATCGCAAGACTCCAACCGATCGGGCTGCTCATCGGACGCGTCGCGCTCGGCGTCGTGTTCATCGCGCACGGCTGGCAGAAGTGGAGCACCAACGGGATCGACGCGACCGCGCAAGGCTTCGAGGGCATGGGAATCCCGGCACCCACGCTGTCCGCCTACTTCGCGGCCACGACCGAGCTCGTCGGCGGCTTCCTGCTCATCGCGGGCGCGCTGCTGCCGCTCGTCGGGCTCGCGCTCGCCGCGGTCATGCTCGGCGCGATGTACTTCGTGCACCTCGACGGCGGGTTCTTCTCGATGAACGGCGGCTACGAGTACGTGCTCACGTTGGCCGTGTTCGCCATCGCCATCGGGTTCTCCGGCGGCGGGCTGCTCGCGCTGGACAGCCTGTGGCTCAACAGGAAGAAGGACGAGGCGGCGGTCGAACCGGCCCCCGCAGCGGCCTAGAAGGAGACGTCCGGGCGGGCCCCACCGCCCGCCCGGGCTAGCACTCGGCCAGGCCGCCCAGGGAGTTGACGTCGGCCGGGTCGATGACGAGCCACACGAACGGGATGTAACCGAACTCATTGTCCCCCAGGACGACCCGGACCATGACGTCCGAGGCGTCCTTGCCCTCGTGGTAGTCCCAGAACCCCTCTTCGCCCTCGTTGCCGCGCGGCGTGATCAGGTCCGCCGTCTCGTAGCAGACGAGCTCGAACACCGTGCCCACCGCGGCGTAGCCGATCGCCGTGACGTCGTCGGCGGAGCCGCGGATGCCCGGATCACCGCCCTGGTCGGCGCAGTAGGAGCGGGTCTGCGGGCAGTTCCAGTAGACCTCGCCGGTCAGCGGCCCGGGATCGGCGGAGGTCGTCTCCTCGGGCCCGGGGGTGTTCGATGCCTGCGGCGAGGCGGGGTCCTCGGTCTCGGCGATGGACGTCTCCGCGGCCGTGGTCGGGTCCTCTTCCGCCGCTTGGCCGTCGAGGCCGCTCAGCCACCAGGCGCCGCCGCCGATCAGGGCCACGGCAAGGACCGTGGCGAGTGCCAAGAGTGCGACGGGTAGGCCCCGGCGCCGCGGCGGGACGATCGGCTGGACGGCCGTGACGGCCGGAATCGGGACGACCGGCTGCACCCGCGTGACCGGGCCCGTGGGCTGCGGGACGGCGGCCGGGGTGAGCGGGAGGGCCGGGGGCGGCACCGCCGCAGGCGTCAAGGGCTGGTCAGGGACGGCCACGGTGCCTTCGCTGACGACCAGTTCGGGCTGCTCGATCATCGTCGGGGCGATGCCGAGCTCCTGGTGGATCATCGTGGCGGCCAAGGGCATCCGGCTCGCGCCGCCGACCATGAACACGCCCGCGACCTGCTCGGGCGAGAGCCGCGCCTCGCGGATCACCGCCTTCGTGATCGCCACGGTCTGCGCCAGGAGCGGCCGGGCCAGGAGGTCGAGTTCCGCGCGCGTCAGCAGCTCCTCGGCGGCGAACCCCGGGACGAGGACCTCGGTGGTCGAGCGGCGCGAGAGCCGCTCCTTCGCCTCGCGCACCTCGTCGTAGAGCTGGAACCGGGCCCGCAGCACCTCGCCGCCCGCGTCGCGGTTGTTCGAGGGCTCGCCGAGGAGCGCCCGCCACGCCGACGACCGCGCCTCGGTCCCCGCGAAGCGCCCGCCGAGGTAGTCCACGAGCTCCTGGTCGAGGTAGTGCCCGCCGACGCGGTCCGAGCCGTCCACGGCGAGCACGTCGAACCCGTTGGGCCCGAAGGCGACCGCGCTGGCGTCGAACGTGCCCGCGCCGAGGTCGTAGACGACGACGGCCCGGCCGGGCTCGATCCGGTGCCCGAGCACCTCGGCGAAGTAGCGGGCCGCCGCGACGGGTTCGGGCAGGAGCAGCGGGGCGGGCATCCCGGCCGCGAGGGCGGCGTCGGTGACGATGTGGCGGCGGTTCGGGCCCCACCCGGCGGGGACGGTGATCGTGACCGACCGGGGCGCCCCGGCGACGGCGGTGCACTCGGCGAGGACCCGGCCCATGACACTGCCCACGGCGTCCCCGATCGGGACCTCCCTGTCCCCCAGCAGGAGTGAAGGCGCGTCGAGGCGGAGCTTCGGGTTGCGCTCGTAGCGGTGGGGGTGGCGGCGGGCCTCCCTCGCCGCGTCCCTGCCGACCAGGAGGGAACCATCGTGGTCGATATATATTCCAGACGGCAGGAGCGGATGGCCGTCGAAGAGGATCTGGTGGCGCCGCCCGTCGCCGCGCAGGACCGCGGCGACCGTGTTGTGAGTGCCGAAGTCGATGCCGAGTGCAGTGGCAGAGCGCGGAGCGGCGTCCATTCAGGACCTTTCAGGGGTGCGGGAGGCGGTCCCGCAAGGGTACTGCGGCCGCGCCGGACCCGGCTCCCCCAGAGAAGACGAACGGGGCCGACGAGGGATGCCCCTCGTCGGCCCCGGTTCAGTCGTCAGTGCCTACCAGCGGTCGCGGCGCTCGCGGTCGCCGTAGCCCCGGCGCTCGCCGCGGTCGCGGTCGCCGTAGCCGCCGCGCCCGCGGTCGTCGCCGCCGCGGAAGCCGCCCTCGCGGTTCCCCCGGTAGCCGCCGTTGTCGCGGTTGCCCTGGTAGCCGCCGCCGCGGTTGCCGTAGCCCCCGCCGTCACGGTTCCCCTGGTAGCCGCCGCTGCGGCCGCCCTCGCGGTCGCCGTAGCCACCGCGGTTCCGGTCGCCGTAGCCGCCGCCGCGGTTGTCGCGGTCGCCGTAGCCGCCGCCGCCGCGGTTGCCCTGGTAGCCGCCGCCCTCGCGGTTGCCCCGGTAACCGCCGCGGTCCCCGCCCTCGCGGTTCCCGCGGTAGCCGCCGCGGTCGCCGCCTTCGCGGTTGCCCCGGTAACCGCCACCGCGGTTGCCGCGGTCGCCGCCGTAGCCCCCGCGTCCACCGCGGTCGTCGCGGTCGCGGCGCGGGCCGCGGTCGTCGCGGCGCTTCGATGGGCCTTCGAGGATCTCGCGCTCGGCCTGCTCGCGCAGGCGGGTCGCCTCGGCGCGCAGGCCCTCGGCGTCCTCCTTCAGGCGCTGGATCTGGCGTTCGAGGCGCTTGACCTCGTCGTCGTTGCGGGTCGCCTGGTGCTCGGAGGACACCGCGCGCAGGTCGGTGAAGTTCCGGGCGCCCATGAGCGTGGTCAGCTCGGCATCGAAGTTGTCGTTGACGTAGTGGCGGGTGGCCTCCACGCCGGCGCGCTCGATGAGGCTGAACATCGTGCGGTTCTGGTGCGGCAGCACCAGGGTCGCCACGTGGCCGGACTGCCCGGCGCGGGCGGTGCGCCCGGCGCGGTGCAGGTAGTCCTTGTGGGTCTTCGGCGGGTCGACGTGGAGGACCATGTCGACGCCGTCCACGTGGATGCCGCGGGCCGCGACGTCGGTGCACACGAGCGCGTCGAGGCGCCCGTTCTTGAAGCGGTCCAGGACCTTCGAGCGGTCGGCCTGGGTCATGCCGCCGTGGAGTCCCTCGGCGTTGACGCCCTGCTCGCGCAGCTCCTCGGCGATGCGGTCCACCGCGAGCTGGGTCCGCACGAACACCATCGTCAGGCCCGGGCGGGCCGCGACGGCGGCGGTCATGGTGGCCTTGTCGCGCGGGCCGATGAGCAGCAGGTGGTGGCTCATCGTGGTGACCGAGCCGGCCGGCGGGTCGACCGAGTGGACGACGGGCTCCGACAGGTACTTGCGGACGAGGACGTCGATCTCCTCCTCCAGCGTGGCCGAGAAGAGCATCCGCTGGCCGCCCTGGGGCAGCTGGTCGAACAGCTCCTCGACCTCGGGCAGGAAGCCCATGTCGGCCATCTGGTCGGCCTCGTCGAGGATCGCGAGCTCCACGTCCTCAAGCGAGCACTCGCCGCGGCGGATCAGGTCGCGCAGGCGGCCCGGGGTGGCGACGAGCATGTCGACCCCGGCGCGGAGCGCGTCGATCTGGCGGGAGAACGCGGTGCCGCCGCAGACGACCTTCATCTCGATGCCGACGGCGTCGCCGAAGGTCTGGAGCGACTCGGCGACCTGGATCGCGAGTTCGCGGGTCGGGGTCAGGATGATCGCGCGCGGCCGCTTGGCCTTGGTGCGACCGCCCGCCGCGAGGCGGGACAGGGTCGGCAGGCCGAAGGCCAGGGTCTTGCCCGAGCCGGTCTGGCCGCGGCCGAGGATGTCGCGCCCGGCCATGGCGTCCGGGATCGTGGCGGCCTGGATCGGGAAGGGCGTGATGATGCCCTGCTCCGCCAGCGCGGCCGTGATCTTCTCGGGGAGGCCGAGCTCGTCGAAGGACGGGCCCTCGGGCACCGCGACCTCGTCGGTCTCGACGGTGAACTCCTCGTTGAGGGGCTCGGTGGCGGCCTCCGCTGCGGGGGCCTCGGCGGGGGTCTCCGCCGGGGTCGCCTCGGTCGCGGGAGCCTCGCTCACCGCGGCCTCCGACGGGGAGGTTTCGAGGGTTTCAGTGGTTTCGGGAGCAATGTCGGATTCACTGATGGCAGCATCCGGCACAGTTTGGTCAAGAGTCATGGTTCGCCTTCCGCGAGAACGACTTCGTAAATGACGCACGTTCCGCGGAATATCGGTTTCACCATGAGCCGACGGTGATGGGGCGGGACGCGCCTGATCGGGCCTCTGCAATGAAGAACTAGGGCCAGCTAAGAACAATAGCCGACCGTGAGAAGCGGTCGCCACTCTCACGGTCGGCTTGTGCCTGGAGACACCCTTTCGGGGTTTCCGCTAGGCGTCGAGCTTGCGCTGGAACTCCGCGCCGCCGTCGAGGATCTCGTAGCCGAGCACGACGTTGATGCCGATCATCGGGGCGTTGACGTCGGCGTTGTCGGTCCAGATGGTCCGCACCTGCGGGTAGTTCTCGCGCACGAGGCGGAGGTTGAGGATCTTCAGGAGCGTGCCGAGGCGGTGGCCGCGGTGCGCGGGGTTAACGATGGTGATGCCCTGGAACGCGTCCGAGTACTCCGGGTCGTTGTAGGCGAACACGGCGGTGTTGGCGACGGCCTCGCCGGTGGCCCGGTCGACCGCGATGGTCTGGATCGCGTTGACGCCCATGGCCTCGTTGCGGTCGGCGCGGGCGTTCTTCAGTTCCGCGTCGATGGTCTCGGGGCCGAGCTCCAGGTCCCCGAGGGGGACCTCTTCGAGGATCGTGGAGTCGATGCGGGCCATGGTGTCGACGAGGTGCTCGGGCGTGCGGCCGATCCAGGAGATGATCTCGTAGGCGTCGCCGGCGGCGGCCTGCGACTTCTCCAGGAGGGCCTGCTCGGCGTCGGCGTCGAGGGCGTCCACGGCGCAGCGGCGGTTGATCCAGGTGAGGGCCTGCTCGAAGCCGTGCTTCTCGGCGAAGAGCTGCCCGGCCTTCGACCGTTCGATGCCGTCTTCCCAGGTGAGGCGGGTGTCGAGGGTGAGGGTGGTGCGTCCTCGTCCCTTGGCGTCGGCGATGAAGTGCTCCAGGAGGGCGCTGGCGACGCCCTGGCGGCGGTGCTCGGGGTGGGTGTGGATGCTCGCCCAGCCGAAGTGGAGGTTCTCGCGGGCCGGGTACCCGGCCTCGGCGATGCCGACGACCTGTCCGTCGCGCACGGCGATGAACGTCGCCTCGTGCTCGGCGGGGTCGGGATGGACCAGGCCCAGGGTGAACTTGCCCCAGTGGGGTGCGGGGGCCTCGGGTGCGTCCGCGGCGTGGGCGGCGCGCAGGACCTCGAACGCGCCGGAGACGAGGTCGCCGTCAGCGGGGTCGAGCTCGACGATCTGGATGTTGCTCATCTGCACAGTCTGACCAGCGGGTATGACACTCGGCAACCGAATTACGGAAACGGCTCCGATCAGGGCTTGAGCTTGCGCTGGTAGACGCTGAGGGCGTCGACGGCCTCGTAGCCGAGGCGGTCGTTGATGGCGACCATGTGGCCGTTGACGTCCGCGTTCTCGGTCCAGACCTCGGCGACGCGCGGAAAGCGCTCGCGCAGCTGCCGGAGGTTCGCGAGCTTGAGGAGGAGGCCGAGGCGGTGGCCGCGGTGCGCGGGGTCGACGATGGTGATGCCCTGGGCGGCGTGGACGGCCGCGGGGTCGGCGTAGGCGTGGACGTGGGTGTAGGCGACGGCCTCGCCGGTGGCGCGGTGGACGGCGGCGGCCTTGACGGGGACCTCGTGGATGGCGGCGGCGAGGGCCTCCTTGGCGCGGGCGCGCTCGACGTCGACGTGCTCGGGCTCCAGGGCGACGTCGCCGGAGGGGACTTCGACGCGGGTCATGGCGTCGAGGCGGCACAGGGACTCGATGAGGTCGTCGGGGGCGGGGCCGGTCCAGGTGCGGACCTCGTAGTCCGCGGAGGCGGCGACGGCCTGGTCCCACAGGAGCCGCTCCTCGTCGGGGGCGAGGGCGTCGGTGCGGCTGCGGCGGTTGACCTGGACGAGCGCGAGCGTGAACCCGTTGCGCTCCAGGAACTCCGCGCCGGTGCCGGGGCGGCGGGGGCCGTCGCCCCAGGTGGTGAGGGTGCCCGCGGTGAGGTCGGTGCGGCCGTGCTCGGCGGCGTAGGCGACGTAGTGGGCGAGGAGGGCGGCGCCGATGCCGCGGCGGCGCATGTCGGGGCGGACCATGAGCTCGGCCATGGCGAGGTGGGGGTTGTCGCCGGTCAGGAAGGCGATGCCGATGTAGCCCGCGAGCGCGCCGTCCTCGACGGCGGCGAAGTACGCGATGTCGAGTCCGGGCCGGTCCTGGCGGAGTTCGGCGCGGAAGGTCTGCTCGACGGGGCGGCGGTTCTCGGGGGCGTCGGCGTCGAGGACCGCGTTGACGAGGGCGAGGATCTCGCCCGCCATGCGGTCGTCGGCGGTGTCGACGGGGGTGATCTGCATGTCCCGAGTATGGCCGGGAGCGTCCATGATCGGGGTCCACCGCAGGCGCCCCGGGGCCGGGAGCCCAAGGGCGCCTGTGGGGTTCAGCCCTTGAGCTGGTATTCGGCGTTGGCGTCGACGGTGGCGTAGCCCATGAGCTCGTTGATCGCGATCATAGGGGCGTTGACGTCGGCGTTGTCGGTCCAGATCCACTGCGTGGTCGGCGAGTGTTCGCGCACGAGGCGGAGGTTCGCGAGCTTGAGGAGTAGGCCGAGGCGGTGGCCGCGGTGCGCGGGGTCGACGATGGTGATGCCCTGGAGGCCGTTGACGGTGTCGCCGTCGTCGAGGGCGATCTCGGTCCAGGCGCGGACCTCGCCGGTGGCGCGCTCGACGGCGACCGACATGACCCAGGTGCGGCCCTCGACCTCGTTGACGGCCTCCTTGGCGCGGAACTTCTCGGGGGTGATCTGCTCGACCTCGAAGTCGAGCTCGCCGAGGGGGATCTCGTTGACGATCATGGTGTCCATGCGGCACATGGTGTCCAGGAGGTCGTCGGGGACCGGGCCGATCCACTGGCGGATCTCATAGGTGTCCCCGGCCTTCGCGAGGGCCTCGTCGTAGCGGAGGCGCTCCTCGTCGGGGCCGAGCGGGTCGATCGGGCTGCGGCGGTTGACGGTGGTGAGCGCGAGCGTGTAGCCGCGGGAGGCGAGGAGCGCGGCGCGGGCGCCGTCGCGGGCGGGGCCGCCCTCCCAGTGGACGGGTGCTGAGGAGACGATCGTGGTGCGGCCGTGGGCGCGGGAGAACGCCTCGACGTGCGCGAACAGGTCGGCCTCGGCGGTGCCGTCGCGGTGGTCGGGGTGGACGTACGCCTCGATGCGGCTGAGGTCGAGGTTCTCGTCGGTGAAGAACCCGATGCGCGCGAAGGCGACCGCGGTGCCGTCGTCGGCGACGGCCGCGAACCAGTGGCGGGCGCGGCCGGGCATGACGTGGGTGAACAGGGTCCGGAAGAACCGCTCGGTGTAGGCGGGGTTCTCGGGCGCGTCGGCGTGGTTCGCCGCGGTGAGGATGGCGAAGGACCGGTCGATCAGATCGGCGTCGGCCGCGTTGAACTCGATGATTTTCACCGACACAGTGTGCCGTCCGGACGCGGCGGCATCAATCGGTTTCCGGATCGTCCGTTCGGCTGAGGATGGTCGGCCGTTCGTATGATGCGCGGCGGTGCGCGGATTCCCGTCTTGCTAGGTATCCACCCAAACCCACTCCACTGAACGGATCGAACGTGAGCGAACCGACCGCCCCGCCAGGGGCGCCGCCGACGCGGCAGAGCGAGTTCGAGGACTTCGTGCGGGCCCGGTCGCGGTCGCTGTGCGCCTCGGCCTACCTCCTGACTGGAGATCGGGGCCTCGCCGAGGACCTCGTGCAGGACGCCCTGGCCCGCACCTGGCGGGCCTGGAAACGCCTGCACCGCACCGCGAACGCCGAGGCGTACACCCGGCGCACCATGTACCACCTGCACGTGAGCCGCTGGCGGCGCACGAAGGTCGCGGAGGTCGCCGTCGACGCGGTGCCCGAGCGGGCCGAGCGGGAACCCGATACTGCGCTGCGCCTGGCCGTCCACGCGGCCCTGCTGTCGCTGCCGCCGAACCAGCGGGCCGCGATCGTGGTGCGCTACTTCGAGGACCAGACCGAGGTCGCCGCCGCGGCCGTCCTCGACTGCCCCGTGACCACGCTGCGGGCCCGCGTCCAGCGCGGCCTGCGCAGCCTCCGCACCCGCTTCCCCCACCTCGTGCTCGGGGACGCGGACCTCCAACTCGCCCAATGGGAGCACGAGTTCAACAGCCAGATGGGAGAGCGCAATGCCTGAGTCGATCCGCTCGCTGCTCCACGACATCGGGGACGACCACTCCGAGCCTGGAGGCGACCTCGCCGCCGGCGCCTACAGGAAGGCGCGCAGCATCTCCAGGAAGCGCATCGCGGCGGGCGCCGCCGGCATCGCCGCCGCCCTCGCCATCGCCGGGACCGGCACGGCCGCCTGGCTCGACGACGGACGAGACCCGGACTCGGGTCCGGGTCCGGCCGAGGGCCCGACCACCGACCCCGACGACGTCGGAAGCTACGGCGATGAGGACGAGGAGATCCGGTTCGGCTGCGGCATCCGCCCGCAGGACTGGGACGACCTCGGCGTCGAGTTCCCCGACCGGGGCGATTCCGGGACCGAGCAGGAGATGACCGAGCTGCCGTACAGCCTCGGCTACCGCGTCACCAACGACGACTGGATGGAGTCGACCTGGCGGTTCGGCGAGGACGGCGAGGCCGACGGCCTCGACAACCAGGCCGAGTACGTCTACCACCTCGCCCCCGACGGGAACCGGGTGTTCGCGGTCGACCGCACCGACTCCTGCGGCGCCGCCTACATGGAGATCGGGTACGACACGAACTTCACGGACGGCTTCCCGTTCTTCTCGGTCGAGCCGGTCCAGTGTGAGATCGCCTGGTCACCGGATTCGGACAAGCTCCTGTTCACCGAGCCCACGGTCTACGAAGACGCCAAGACCTACGTGCTCGACGTCGCGACCGGGGAGCTGACCGCCGTCGCCGAGTCGGGCGACGACCTGTTCTGCGCCTCCGAATGGGCCCCCGACGGGGAGCACCTGTGGGCGGGCCGCACCGCCGTCTACAACCTTGACGGGTCGGTCGCCCAGGAACTGCCCGGACTCGAAGCGAGCCTGGAGGACGAGCAGTGGCTCGACACGGGGATCTCCACCGACTACGGCGAGGCGTGCTTCGACGAGTACGGCGAGGCGGAGGGCGACACGGTCGGCCGGTACTGCGACGCCTACGTGGACACCGCGACCGGTGAGGAGCTGGAACTGCCCGTGGACGGCGAGGACCGGCAGGTCGTGTTCCTGTACGACGGGTCGATGCTGATCCTGACGCACGGGGACGGCACCGCGGTGCAGTACCTCGTGGACCCGGACGGGAACGTCATCGACGAGCGCCAGCTCCCCGGCGACTTCGCCGACGACATCGAGGAGCTGGTGATGTTCTACCCCTGGTAGGACCCCGGACACCACAGAAGCCGCTGTCCTTCTCAGTGAAGGGCAGCGGCTTCGTGCTCGATTGCCTACAGAGCGCGCAGGTTTGCGGCCTGCGGGCCCTTCTTGCCGGCTTCGATCTCGAACTCCACGCGCTGGTTCTCTTCGAGGGAGCGGTAGCCGTTCCCGGTGATCGCGGTGAAGTGGACGAAGATGTCCGGACCGTCGCCGTCAGGAGCGATGAAGCCGAAGCCCTTGTCCGCGTTGAACCATTTAACGGTGCCTTGCGCCATTACTGCATTTCCTTGCGATGTTGATGTTCAGACCCGCCGCAGTCCCGGTCCAGGGGGTACCTAGCTGGGGCGTCGGCGTCATGGTCTGAGGTGTGCCGCCATTGCTGGCGCTTCACCGCTTCGGCGGATATTGAACCGAAGCGGCCTTTGGACCCTACAGTACGCCTGCTTTATTGGAACCCGTCAGTTTGAATTCGTCCTCACGTGTAAGGCTTTGACCTGGGACGATGTGGTTTCGCTCTGAGCAGATATGGCCCATGTCACTCAAGCGGCAGTCGATAGCGGCCCGTCCGGACCGATTTCCACCCCTTCGGAGCGGTCCTCACTGCGCTCCTGGTCCGATCCGCTGCGCTCCTCGAACTGGGTCTTATACAGCTCCGCGTACAGCCCGCCGCGGACCACCAGGTCGTCGTGGGTGCCGGACTCGACGACCTCGCCGTCCTCCAGGACCACGATCGTGTCGGCCCGGCGCACGGTGGAGAGCCGGTGGGCGATGACGAGCGAGGTGCGGCCCTCCAGGGCCGTGTCGAGGGCGCGCTGGACGGCGGCCTCGGACTCGGAGTCGAGGTGGGCGGTGGCCTCGTCGAGGATGACGATCGGCGGGGCCTTGAGCAGGACCCGGGCGATCGCGAGGCGCTGCTTCTCGCCGCCGGAGAACCGGTACCCGCGCTCCCCCACGACCGTGTCGAGCCCCGATTCGAGGCGGCGCACGGTGTCGCCGATCTGCGCGCGGTCCAGGGCCGCCCAGATCTCCTCGTCGGTGGACTCGGGCCGGGCGTACGCGAGGTTCTCGCGGACGGTGTCGTGGAACAGGTGCGCGTCCTGGGTGACCATGCCGATCTTGGCCGCCAGGGACTCGCCCTTGAGGTCGCGCACGTCGACGCCGCCGACCTCGACGGCGCCGCCGGTGACGTCGTACAGGCGCGGCACGAGGCCCGCCATGGTGGTCTTCCCGGCGCCCGAGTGGCCGACGAGGGCCACGAGCTTGCCGGGCTCGACGTCGAAGGAGACGCCGCGGAGGATCTCGCGGCCGGAGTCGGAGCGGTCGGGGCGGGCCAGGTCCTCCAGGCTCGCGAGGGAGACCTCGTCGGCGCCCGGGTAGCGGAAGTGCACGTCGCGGAAACTGACCGACGCGGCGCCCGCGGGCAGCTCGCGCGCGTCGGGCTTCTCCTCGATGAGCGGCTTGAGGTCGAGGACCTCGAAGACGCGCTGGAAGGACACGAGGGCGCTCATGACGTCGACGCGCACGTTCGACAGGGCCGTGAGCGGCCCGTACAGGCGCGTGAGCAGCAGCGCGAGCGTCACCACGGTGCCCGCGCTGAGCTGCCCGGCGAACACGAGCGCGCCGCCGAGGCCGTACGCGAGGGCCTGCGAGAGGCCCGCGACGAGGGTGAGCGCGACGATGAACGTGCGCGCGTACATCGCGGTGGTGATGCCGATGCCGCGCACGCGGTCGGCCTTCCCGGCGAACTCCGCAGACTCGGTGTCGGGGCGGCCGAAGAGCTTCACGAGCATCGCGCCGCCGACGTTGAACCGCTCGGCCATCTGGGTGTTCATGGCCGCGTTCAGGTCGAAGGACTCCTTGGTGAGGGCCGCGAGCTTGCGGCCGACCCACTTGGCGGGCACCAGGAACACCGGGACGAGGACCAGCGACAGCAGGGTGATCTGCCAGGACTGGAAGAACATGACGCCGATGATGAGCGCGACCGCGATGCCGTTGGAGACGAGCCCGGAGAGGGTGCTCGTGAACGCCCGCTGGGCGCCCATGACGTCGTTGTTCAGCCGCGACACCAGCGCGCCGGTCTGCGAGCGGGTGAAGAACGCGACCGGCTGGGACTGGACGTGGTCGAACACGGCCCGGCGCAGGTCGAAGATGATGCCCTCGCCGAGCTTCGCGCCGTACCAGCGCATGGCGAGGTTGAGCAGGCCCTCGGCGAGGGCGAGCCCGGCGATGATCGCGGCGATCCTGACGACGCCCGCCTGGGTGCCGCCGGCGCCGGTGAGCTCGTTGACGATGTCGCCGGCGAGGACGGGCGTGGCGACGCCGATCGCGGCGATGAGCGTGACGAGCCCGATGAACAGGGCGATGTCGCGCCGGTAAGGGTGCGCGAACCGCAGGATGCGGCGCTTCACGCCGCGGGTGAGTGTGACGCCTTTGAGGTCGTCCGCGCGCCGCATCGAGCGCATGGCGTCCCAACCGGCGGGTCCCATCGATGACACTGGGCCTCCCGTGTGCAAGTGCCCAAGTGCGTTCGTCGTCCGGTCAGGTCGGTGGCAGTCCGCGGCAGTCCGGTGGGGCTTGGGCCGATTCGTCGTTCGTTTCCGAACGTGCAACAACCGGAGGGGGCCGGGTTATTTCCCGCCGCCCTTGCGGGCGCCGCCGCGGGTGCGGAAGTCGATTCCCGCTTCGGCCAGCAGACGGTGCGTGAAACCGTACGATCGGCCTATCGTTGAAGCGATGTCCCTGATGCTCCGGCCCTGCTCGTAGGCCGCGGTCACGCGGTCGGTGAGCTCGCGGCGCTCGTCGCCGCGGACCTGCCGGTTCGGATCGGTCTTCGCCGCGCCGGGTTCTGCGGGCGCGCCTTCGGGGGGAGGAACGGATTCGGGGGTCATGAGTCCTTTCCCGGATACGGAGGGTGATGAAGGTGTGTTGTGAAGTTTGCCGGAGTTCTGTCGCCCGGCGGACGTTTCTGTCGGATACCCGATAGTTTCGTGAGGTGACCGCACCGCAGACCTCATTCACCGACCGGGTCGACGCCCTCGCCCCGGCGCGGCGGCGCCATTCGCGCCTGCGCGACCTCGGGATCTGGCTGTGCCTCACCGCGATCGTGCTCACGATGGCGTCGGTGGCGGTCTCGACGACCGAAGTGGTCGGTCCGCGGACGCTCCCGTGGTGGCCGGCCCAGAGCCTGTCGCTGCGGGTCACGCCCGGCATGGTGCTGGCGCCCCTGGCGGCCGCGGCCGTACTCGGGGTCGCGAGCCGCCCTGCGGCGGTGCGGATGTCGTGGCACACGCTGCTGGTGCTGTCCTATCTGGCCTCCATCGCGTGGTCGGCCGCATTGCACACCAATGTGGACCCGACGACGATGTCGACGGCCACCGACGGCGCGCGCGGCGCCGTCGCGCTCCTCGTCTCGTACACCGGTTCCGAAGCGGGCCTTGCCATCACGGTCATCGCGCTGTCGTGCCTGTCGGTGCCGCTGGTGCTCGTCGCGGTCAAGTCCGTGTCCGGCCCCGTGGCGGCCCGCGCGCTCGCGCCGGTGCTCGTCCTCGGGCCGTGGGCGGCCTGGGCGACGCTCGGCATCGACGGGATCGCCGCCGCCGCGTGCGCCGCGGTCCTCGCGGCCGGGGCGGTCGCCTCCGAGCGGCACGTCAAGGGCTGGGACGCGTTCTGGGGCGCGGCCGCCGCGGGCGGCCTCCTCGGGATCGCGGCACTCCTGTCGTACGGCGCCGCGTGGTTCGCGGTGTCGCTGCTGTGCCTGTACTTCGCGCGCCGCCGCCCCGGGCAGATCCTCGTGTCGGCGGGCGCGGCCCTCGCGGTCCTCGCCCTCGCCGCCATGACCGGGTCCTCGTGGCCGTACGGCCTGGTGGACACCTACAACGCGGCCATCGGCGAGATCGCCGCGCACCCGGGCCAGCTGTGGTGGGTAGCGCTCATGCCCGCGCTCGTGGCCGTCGCGTGCGGCCCGGCGATCGTGGAGAGCCTGCGCCGCTTCGGGTCCAGCTCGGCGTGGCCGCTCATGATCGGCCCGCTCCTGGCGCTCATGATCGCCCCGCTCAGCGGCTCGAACCCCGAGCACCCCGAGTACGGCTGGATCGCCCTGTGCCCGTGGCTCATCGTTGCCGCGACCGCGCGGGGCGACCGGAAGCACTCGGTGCGCGCCCCGATCATCAGCGCGGCCGCGGGCGCGTGCGCCGCGATCGTGCTCATGTACTCCGGTTGAGCAGGGCCTCCGGCTGAACGGGGCCTTACGCCAGCTCGACGAGCTCCATCAGGTCGTCGGACCACAGGTCCTCGTCGCCGTCGGGCAGCAGGATCGCCCGCTCCGGACGCAGGGCCTCGACCGCGCCCGGGTCGTGCGTGACCATGACGATCGCGCCCGAGAAGCCGTCGACCGCGTCGAGCACCTGCTGGCGGCTCGCCGGGTCGAGGTTGTTCGTGGGCTCGTCCAGGAGCAGCACGTTCGCACCCGAGCAGACCAGGCTCGCCAGCGCCAGACGGGTCTTCTCGCCGCCGGAGAGGACGTGCACGGGCTTGTGGACGTCGTCGCCGGGGAACAGGAACGCACCGAGGATCTTGCGCAGCTCCGAGTCGGGCAGGTCGGCGCCGGAATCGGACGCGGCGGACTGCATCTGCTCCAGGACGGTGCCGGTGTGGTCGAGCGTGTCGTGCTCCTGCGCGAAGTAGCCGATGCGCAGGCCGTAGCCGGGCTCGACCTCGCCGGTGTCGGGTTCGAGGGTCCCGGCGAGCATCCGCAGGAGCGTGGTCTTCCCGGCGCCGTTGAGGCCGAGGATGACGACGCGGGAGCCGCGGTCGATGGCGAGGTCGACGCCGGTGAAGATCTCCAGCGAGCCGTAGGACTTGGAGAGGCCGGACGCGGTGAGCGGGACCTTGCCGCAGGGGGCGGGCTGCGGGAGGCGCACGTCGGCGACCTTCTCCTGGAGCAGGTCCTCTTCGAGGTTGTCGATCATGGCCTCGGCGCGGCGGAGCATGCCCTTGGCGGCCTTGGCCTTGGTGGCCTTGGCGCCGAGCTTGGCGGCCTGCTTGGTGAGGGTGGCGGCCTTCTTCTCGGCGTTGGCGCGCTCGCGGCGGCGCCGTTCGGCGTCCTCGGCGCGCTGGCGCTGGTACGCCTTCCAGCCGAGGTTGTACTGGTCGATGACCGAGCGGGTGGGGTCGAGGAACCACACGGTGTTGACGACCTCGTCGAGGAGTTCGACGTCGTGGGTGATGAGGACGAGGCCGCCCTTGTGCCCGGCGAGGAAGCCGCGGAGCCAGCTGATGGAGTCGGCGTCGAGGTGGTTGGTGGGCTCGTCGAGGAGGAGGATGCCGTCGCCGTCGTCGGAGAAGAGGATGCGGGCGAGCTCGACGCGGCGGCGCTGGCCGCCGGAGAGGGTCTCCAGGGGCTGGGCGAGGATGCGGTCTTCGAGGCCGAGCTTGGAGCAGATGCGGGCGGCCTCGGACTCGGCCTGGTAGCCGCCGCGGGCGGAGAACTGCTCTTCGAGGCGGGAGTAGCGGCGCACGAGCTTGTCGCGCTGGGCGTCGTCGGCGACCTCGGCGAGTTCGACCTCGGCTTTGGCGAGGTCGGCGAGGAGCTGGTCGAGGCCGCGGGCGGAGAGGACGCGGTTGCTCGCGGTCTGGGTGAGGTCGGCGAAGCGGGGGTCCTGCGGGAGGTACCCGAAGGGGCCGTTGCTGTCGATCTTGCCGGTGTAGGGCTGGGTGAGGCCCGCGAGGACGTTCATGGTGGTGGTCTTGCCGGCGCCGTTGCGCCCCACGAGTCCGATCCTGTCGCCGGGCTGGACCCGCAGATCGGCCCCGGACACGAGGATGCGCGATCCGGCGCGCAGCTCAAGACCGGTGGCGGTGATCATGGGGCACTCCTCAGAAGAAATTCGGGCCGATTGGCCGCAGGCTTTCCAAGTTTAGGCGGCGGTCTGCGTCACGGTCGCGCCGATATAAGCGAAGACACTTTTTGCGAGGGGGTGTTCACGTTCCGTGAGGGGCCTCCTCCTTTCGGAGGAGGTGCGGCCGCCCCCCGGTGCCGACCTGGTCCGCAAGGGGACCAGTTCGGGTGTAGTTTCGCTGGTCGAGCCGGGTTTGTCCGGATTGGATCCGGTAGGTTTCCCGGTCTTATGGGCAAGCATGACGACACCTGCGAGAACGCAGGACGCGAACTGACCAGCCGCCGACTCCGCGCCGTGATCCGGCGCCGCCGCATCCGTCGCGAACGTCACACCTGGCGTTTCGTGTCCGGGGGTCTGGCGGCGGCGATCGTCACCGGCTGGGTGGTGTCGGCCCTCTCGGGCCAGGCGGCCGCGCAGGCCGCCGACGCCGAGGTCGACATGGAGGCCACCGTGGTCCAGGCCGACTGGAAGGTGGACGACGTCCTCGCCGGCATGGCCGCTGACTACGCCGCCGAGCAGACCGAGGCACAGGCCCAGGCGCAGGCCGAGGCGGACGCGAAGGCCGCCGCCGAAGCCGAGGCCGCGGCGGCAGCCGAGGCGGAGGCGCAGGCGGCCGCCGAGGCGGAGGCCGCTGCGGCGGCCGAGGCCGAGGCCGCGGCGAACCCGTGGACGCTCCCGTCCACCGCGTCGATCACGTCGTACTTCGGGATGCGCAACGGCTCCCTGCACGGCGGCACCGACTTCGGCAACAACGAGGGCGACGAGATCGTCTCCGTGGGCGCCGGCACCGTCACGTACGTCGGCTACGAGGCCGGCGGCTACGGCAACGTGGTCTACGTGGACCACGGGAACGGGGTCCAGACCCGCTACGCGCACGCCTCCGAGGTGCTCGTGAGCGTGGGCGACGAGGTCGGGAAGGGCGACGCCCTGATCCTGGCCGGGACCACCGGCAACTCGACCGGCCCGCACCTGCACTTCGAGGTGCTCATCGACGACGAGAAGGTCGACTCCCTGGCCTGGCTCCAGGAGCAGGGGCTCGACGTCGGCTAGCCCGACGCAGACCGCACTCTCCTTGATAGGAAGACGGCGGCCCGGGGACCTCCCTCCCCGGGCCGCCGTTCTGCGTTGTGCGCCTTAGCGGATGGTGAGCTGCGGCTCGACGAGCGTCGAGTCCGGGACGTCGAGGCCGTCGAGCTTGCGCATGAGGTGGCGCACCGCGGTCTCGGCGAGCGTCTCGGCGGGCACGAGCACCGACGGGAGCTGCGGGTGGACCCGCTCGGCGACCTCGTCGGGGCCGATGACGACCACGTGGAAGTCCTCCCCCACGCGCTTCCCGGCGTCGGCGAGCGCGTGCATGACGTGTCCGACCGCGGGCTCGTTGTGGACGGCCAGGCCGGTGAGGTCCGGGTGGGACGCGAGGAGCTCCTTCACGGTGCGCTGCACCGAGACCGGGTCGTCGGGGCACGGCTGCACGAGCGCGGGGCCCGAGCGGCCGAGGAAGCCCTCGCGCACGCGCTCGGCGAAGCCGGTGCGGCGGGCGTAGACCGCCTCGGAGGCCCCGAGGAGCGCGATGGTGCCGCAGCCGCGGTCGCTGAGGTAGTCGGCGCAGACGCGGCCCGCGGCGGTGAAGTCGAGGTCCACGCACGTGAGGCCCTCGGCGTCGGCGGGGAATCCGATGAGGACGCTGGGGAGTCCCAGGCGGCGCAGGGTCTCCACGCGCGGGTCGCGGACCTCCACGTCCATGAGGATGAGGCCGTCCACGATCGCCGAGGCGGCCACGCGGGCCAGGCCCGCGGGCCCCTCGTCGGCGGTCATGAGCAGCACGTCCTGGTCGTGGCGGCGGGCCTCGGTGACCGCGCCCGAGGCGAACTGCATGAGCACCGGCAGGTGCATGCCGTCGCGCAGCGGGAGCATCATCGCGACGACCCCGGCCCGCCGGGAGGCGAGCGAGCGCGCCCCCGCGTGCGGGTGGTAGCCGAGGTCGGCGACCGCCTGCATGACGCGGTCGGCGGTCTCCGGCGAGATCGACCGCTTCCCCGAGATCACATAGGACACTGTGGAGGCGGCGACCCCGGCTCGGGCGGCCACGTCGGCGATGGTGACGCCGCGGCCAGGGCCCGCCACTACGATTCCGTTCCGAAGCGGAGCGACGCCAGGCGGACCGGGCCGGACTCGAACGTCACGTACAGGTCCTTGACCCCTTCGGCGCCGGTGAACTCCACCGTCACGTCGGTGTAGTCGTAGACGCCGCCCGTGGCGGGCGTGTCGATCTTCGCGAGCACGTCCCCGTCGAGCGGGTCGTCCACGCGCAGTTGCAGCTGCGAGGCGTGGCCCGCGACGCGCGCGGTCACCGTCGTGTAGCCGGGCTCGAAGTCGCAGTCCCCCAGCATGATCCAGCCTCCCGCCTCCTCGGCGGCGATCACGTCGCCGGAGGCGCGGGTCTCGTCGCGCCACAGTACGCCCGCGTAGGCGTCGTTGGAAGCGGCGGAGAGGGGCTGCGCAAGGTCGCGGGGGCCGACCTGGACGCCGTCGATGCGGACCGACGCGGACAGGACGATGTTCGCGGCGGAGCGGCCGACCATGAGGCGCTGGCGGCTCTTCTCGACGATCATGCGGCCGGTCGTGTTGTCCCAGTGGGCGAGGTCGTCCACGGCCACGGTGAACTCGACGGCGCGGGTCTCGCCCGCGGCGAGGCGCACCTTCTGGAAGCCGCGGAGCTGGCGCAGCGGCTGCTTGACGCGCGAGCCGCACTGGTGCGAGTACAGCTGGACCACTTCGACGCCGTCGCGCCCGGAGGCGTTGGTGACGTCCACGGTGACCTTGAGGTCGTCGCCGGAGCCCGCGTGGTCCTTGTCCACCTTCAGGTCCGCGTACGTGAAGTCCGCATAGGACAGGCCGTGGCCGAACGGGTAGAGCGGCTGGCCGAGGTAGTACAGGTAGGTCGCGTCGGAGGCCACGATGTCGTAGTCGAGCATCACGGGCAGCTCGGCGGCGTCGGTGTACCAGGTCTGCGGCAGGCGGCCCTCGGCGTCGCGGTCGCCGAACAGCACGTCGGCGAGCGCGTTGCCCCACTCCTGCCCCCCGTGCCCCGACCACAAGACCGCGGGCACGTGCTTGGCGGCCCAGTTCGCGGCGTAGGGGTAGGAGGAGGACATGACAAGGATGGTATTCGGGTTGGCCTCGACGACCCGGCGCAGGAGCCACTCCTGGCTGTTCGGGAGGTTGAGGTCGGTGCGGTCCTCGGTCTCGCGGCCGTTGACGAGCGGGTGGTCGCCGAGGACGACGACGGCGACGTCGGCGCCGCGGGCGAGCTCGGCGGCGGTGTCGTGGGCGCGGACCACGTTGTCGATGTCGAACGCGGCGGCCTCGGACTGGTTGTCCACCAGGGTGAGCCGGTTGTCGGCGACGCCGAGCCACTTGCCGTCCTCGGCCCCGTCGGGCCGGTGGAGGTGCTTGATCGCGATCTTGCCGCCCTCGACGTCGATGAAACGGAAGGTCTCGTGGACGTCGAACTCGTGGGGCCCGGGCGAGTCGGCGCCGACCGTGCCGTCGAGGCGCCCGTCCAGGTACTTGCCGGTGGCCGCGGAGCGGAACGTGTAGGACCAGCCGCCCCAGTCGAAGACGTCGAACTGGGCGGCCGCGCCGAGCGTGTCGGTGATCGTCAGCTCGGCGCCGTCGGCGGACGCGGTGACGTAGCCCTTGTTGTAGCGCAGGCGGATGCGGTCGACACCCTCGCTGTAGACCACCTCGGCGCGTTCGGCGAGGGCCTGGCGTGCGGTCACGGAGTACGGGAGCGTGCCGGAGTACCAGTCCTGCATCTGGACGTCGGCGAGCGGGCCGATGACGGCGATCTTCTTCGGCGAGCCGAGGGGCAGGATGCCGTCGTTCTGGAGGAGCGTGACCGACTGCGTGGCGGCCTCGCGCGCAAGCGCCTGGTGCTCAGGGGAGTTCACCGCTTCGCGGCCGATGTGCGCGTACGGGTCCTCGGGGTCGAACTCGCCGAGGCCGAAGCGCACGAACAGGTTGCGGCGCACGGCGGTGTCGATGTCGGACTCGTCGAGGAGGCCGCGGTCGAGCGCGGTGACGAGGTGGGCGAGGACGCCTTCGGCGCGGTCGTCGTCCTGGGTGAAGGAGTCGAGGCCGGCCTTGACGGCGGCGGCGTACGCGGTGGGGAGGTCCTCGAAGTAGCCCTGGAGCTGCGCGAGGTTGTTGGGCGCGTAAGCGTCCGAGACGACGAAGACCTCGTCGTCGGTCCAGGTGCGCAGCTCGGTGTTCACCAGGGGCGTCACGTGCGCGGGGCGGCCGTTGACGAGGTTGTACGAGAGCATGACCGCGACCGCGTCGCCGCTCGCCAGTGCCGGGCGGTGGGCGGCGAACTCGTATTCGCGCAGGACGCGCGGCGGCATGTTCGAGGAGGTGACGCAGCGCCCGGCCTCGTTGCCGTACGCGAGGAAGTGCTTGACGGTGGGCGCGGTCTTCCACACGGAGCCGTTGTCGCCCTTGAGGCCGCGCGCGTAGGCGCCGCCCATGACGCCGGTCGTCCAGGCGTCCTCGGAGTAGCCCTCCTCGTTGCGGCCCCAGCGGGGGTCGCGCAGGGGGTTGACGGTGGGGGCCCAGACGTTGCGGCCGACCTTGACGGGGTCCTCGTGGTTGAAGGCCAGGACCTCGTCGGCGACGGCGGCGCCGACCTGCTCGACCAGTTCGGGGTTCCAGGTGGCGCCGAGGGCGACGACCTGCGGGAAGACGGTGGCCTCGCCGAGCCATGCGAGGCCGTGGAGGGCCTCGGTCCCGGTCTTGAAGGGGCCCATGCCGAGCCGTTCGACCGGCCGGTGGTACTGGTGCAGGAGGCCGATCTTCTCGTCGAGGGTCAGCCGGGCGAGGAGGTCGCTGACGCGCTCCTCGCGGGGGAGGGCGGGGTCGCGGAAGGCGGGACGCGGGTCGGTCATGAGGGTCTTCCTTGCTTGGACGTCGCTGTCGCTGGCTGTGTCTTGCGTCATCGAAGCGCTTCGACGGTCAGGGTGTGCCACCCGGATGCGGATCGTTCATTGAAGAAGCTTGTCGAAGCGCTTCGATTGAGGAATGCAAGATTTCTACACCCCGGCCCGCCCGCCGGTCAAGGCGGACGGGGCGCGGCAGCGTGCACGTATGGTGGTTCTCGTCCGTTTCCGTCAGGGTCTACCTGCGGAAACGGACGGGGTAACAGTTCCGAAACAACCGGCCGGGCCGGATCGTAGATCCTATAGGAAATAGGATCTACGATCAGCGGCCGAGCGGGGTGGGCATGAGCCCGGCGTCGATGTCGTTCAGGATGCCGGTGGCGGCGCCCAGGGCCGGGGCCTCGTGGCCGAGCGCCGAGACGACGATCTCGGCCCCGCCCGCGCCCGAGGCGTGGGTGCGGGCCGCGAGCTCGGTCTCGGCCGCGGGGCCGATCCACGGGCTCAGCGCCTGGTAGTGGCCGCCGAGGACCACGGCCTCGGGGTTGAGCAGGTCCACGGCGAGGGCGATGCCCGCGCCGAGGGAGCGGCCGATGCGGTCCAGGGCCTCGGTGACGCGCGGTTCGCCGGCGCGGGCGCGGGTGACGATGTCCTCGACCTCCGCCTCCACCTCGGTCCCGGCGATGTCGTCCGACTCGGACAGTTCACCGAGGACCGCGCGGATGCCCGCGACGTCCTCGACGCGGCCGATCCGGCCGTCCACCTCGATGAGGAGGTTGCCGATCTCGCCCGCGAAACCCGAAGCGCCCCTGCGCAGCTCGCCGTCGACGATGAGGCCCGCGCCGAGTCCGATCTCACCGGTCAGGTAGATCATGTTGGACACCCCGGCCCAGGACCCGAAGCGCTGCTCCGCGACGGCACCCAGGTTCGCGTCGTTGTCGGCGGTGACCGCGTACTTCGGGTCGCGCATGGCCTGGCGCAGGCGGCCCGTCAGGTCGAAGTCGGACCAGCCGAGCATCGGGGCGCGCTGCACGACGCCGTCGTTGTCGATCATGCCGGGGACGGCCACCGCGAGGCCGAGGATCTGGCGGCCCTCGGAGTCCATGCGGTCGACCGCGCGCTTGGCGAGGCCCGCGAGCGCCGAGACCGACTTGCCGGGGGTGGCGCCCGCGCCGTCGTGGGCGCGGCGCCAGGACAGGAGGCGGTTCCCGGCGAGGTCCACGGCCACGAGGGTCATGTAGTCCACGTTCACCTCGACGCCGAGCGAGGCGTAGTAGCCGGTGTCGACGGACAGCAGGACCGCGGGGCGGCCGATGTTGCCGATGACCGAGCCGGACTCGCGCAGGACGCGGCGCTCGATGAGCTCGGCGACGAGCGAGGAGACCGTGGCCTTGTTCAGGCCGGTCTTGGCGGCGAGGTCGGCGCGGGAGCACCGGCCCTCGGCCCGGACCTGGCGGAGGACGAAGCCGAGGTTGTTGGCGCGCACGTCGGTGAAGTCGGCCCGCTTGGCGCGGCCGGGCTCCTCCTCGGCATCGCCCGGACCGGCGGACTTCGCCGCTATCCGCATCGCCATGTTGTCCTCCTGTTGCGAGCTCGTGGCCCATCGTCGCCGAAGCCGGTGTCGATGGGCATTGTCGTGGATGGCGACAAGCGGTCGTCGGGCAGTCCCTGACAGTGGTCTATGTGCACGTTCAACTACAAGGCCCGTTCCCGAATCGTGATCAATCCGCGCCCGTTTCGCCTGACCCCCCGCTTGTGGGGCCTGCCACCGTGCGCTACTTTAGTTTATCGAATAGCCGAACTAATTACCGGCTACACCCCCCGAAAACCCTCACAACGCAGTTCGACCGAAAGGACAGCAACGTGGCTACTCCCTCCGACAGGTCGCCCCTCCGGCGCCGCTCCCTGTTCAAGGTGGCCGGTCTCGGCGCCGCCGGGGCCGCGGGCCTGCCCCTGATCGCCGCGTGCGGCGACATCGAATCGGGCGGCGGCACCTCTCAGGCCACGGAAGGCTTCGACTTCCTGCCCACGTACAAGGAGTTCCCGCTTCCGGTCCAGCCCGACCTCGTCGGCGAGCCGCCGAACCACCCCTCCGGCTTCACCTCGTACCCCGACCCGGTCCCCGCCGTCGAGACGACCGCCGAGGGCTCCGGCGAGTACGAGATCACCGTCGCCATGTGGGGCACTCCCCCGTCGGCCGACGACCCGTACTTCGCCGCCTGCCAGGAGGCGTGGGGCGGCACCAAGGTCAACCTGCGCCAGGCCGACGGCAACACCTTCGCCGACACCTCCGTGCAGTGGCTGGCCGCCAACGAGTTCGGCGACGGCATCAACATCTTCAGCTGGATGCTGTACGCCCACCCGACGTTCCAGGAGACGGTGGTCAACACCTTCTACGACCTGACCGACATCGTGAAGGGCGACATCTCCGAGCGCTGGCCGCTCCTCGCGGGCGAGGCCACCAACTCGTGGGGCCAGTCGGTGTGGTCCACCGACCCCGAGGACCCCGAGACCGCCCGCGTGTTCGGCATCCCCTCCAACTTCTCCGGCGGCCCGGGCAACGGCGTGTTCGTGCGCACCGACCTCCTGGAGGCCGCGAACCTCGCGATGCCGACCACCGTCGAGGAGGTCCTAGAGGTCGCCCGCGCCTGGTCCGACGACGCGAACGGCAAGTGGGCCTTCCTCAACCTCGACTACGTGAGCCCCGAGTGGTTCGGCCTCGCCTCCGGCGACGGCTGGGCGTACATCGACGGCAAGCTCGTCCACAACTCCGAGCGCCCCGAGTACACCGAGTGGCTCACCTTCCGCCGCACCGTGTGGGACGAGAAGCTGGTCCACCCCGACACCCCGACCGGGACCCTGGACGGCCACGCCCTGCACATCGCGGGCACCATCCTCATGGCGCAGGACGGCATGTCCTGGTGGTCGGACTACACCAACCAGGTGCTCACCGGCACCGCCGTCGGCGCGATCGAGCCCATCGGCGCGATCTCGACCGGCGGCGCCGAGCCCATCCGCTACGTCAACACCGGCGTGGACGGCTGGACGTTCCTGAGCAAGGACCTGGAGCAGGAGCAGGTCGAGGAGCTCCTCGACGTCATGAACTTCTGCTCCGCGCCCTACGGCACCACCGAGTACGAGCTCATCAACTACGGCGTCGAGGGCACGCACTTCACGTACGGCGACGACGGCCTGCCGGTCTACACCGAGCAGGGCACCGGCGCCGTCCAGGCCCCCGTCAACTACAAGACCATGTCGGGCCAGGTGCAGACCTTCCTGACCGGCAACCCGGACTTCGTCCAGCGCAAGTTCGAGTACAACGCGTCGGTGAAGGACTTCGCCGAGGTCAACATCTGGGAAGGCATGCGCGTCGAGGGCCCGGCCGACTTCAAGTCCGCCGCCCAGACCCTGCTCGACCAGCAGAACGACATCGCGTTCGGCCGCGCCGAGCTGTCGACGATCCCTGACATGGTGCAGACGTTCCTGGACAACGGCGGCGAGGCCGCCCGCGAGCACTACACCGCCGCTTACGAGAAGCTGCACGGCAAGTAGGCCGCGTGCCGGGCGGGGCCGCCTCCCGTCCCCGCCCGGCCACCTGTTCCCTTCCACCTCAGCACCGGCACTCACCGACTGGACTCTCACAAGCGATGGCAGCACTTCAGACCTCAGCGCCCCCGGCCGGCGGGCGGGCCGACCAGCGGCCCCGCATCAAGCGCAAGCGGACCCTGGCGCAGCGGCTCCGGCACGACTGGCCCCTGCTCCTGATGACCCTCCCCGCGATGGCCCAGCTCGGGGTGTTCTTCTACTGGCCCTCGTCCTGGAACATCATCGCGTTCATGGACTACAAGACGTTCAGGCCGTTCTGGGAGAACCGGTTCGTGGGCCTGGACTGGTTCGGGCGCCTGTTCGACAACCCGTACTTCGTGCCGGCGCTGCTGAACACCCTGAAGTACTCGTTCGCGAACCTGCTGTTCCTGTTCCCGCTGTCGATCGCCCTGGCGCTCATCATGCACAGCGTGGTGTCGACGAAGGTGCGCAGCGTCTTCCAGTCGATCGTGTACCTGCCGTACTTCTTCTCCTGGGTGCTCGTGGTGACCGTGTTCGTGCAGGTCCTCGGCTCCGACGGGCTGGTCTCGAACTGGCTCCTCGACTTCGGCGGGGAGCGGCTCGACATCATGTCCGACCCGGACACGTTCACGTTCCTGGCCTGGCTCCAGTGGTCCTGGAAGGACGCGGGCTGGGGCATGATCATCTTCCTCGCGGCCCTCGCCTCGATCAACCCGAGCCTGTACGAGGCCGCCGCGGTCGACGGGGCGAACCGGTGGCGGCGCATGTGGCACATCACCCTCCCGGGCATCCGGCCGGTGATCGTGCTCCTGCTGATCCTCCACATCGGCGGCATCCTCAACGTCGGCTTCGAGCAGTACCAGCTCCAGCGCGACGCCGTCGGGTTCCAGACCACCGAGGTGCTCGACACCTTCGTCTACTACCGCAGCGTCATCGGCACCGAGGGCCCGTCCTTCGGCACCGCGGCGGGCCTGTTCAAGGGCGTCATCGGCCTGATCCTCGTCCTCGTCGCCAACAACGTCGCGCACCGCCTCGGAGAGCAAGGGATCTACCAGAAGTCATGACCGCCATCGACACCCGGGCCAAGCCCCGCCGCAAGAACACCCGCCCCGCCTGGGACGAGGAGCCGTCCTGGATCGGCAAGGCCACCAAGGCGCTGTTCCTGGTCTGCTATGCCGCGGCCATCGTCATCCCGATCTGGGCGGTCGTGGCGACCAGCTTCGCCAGCGAGGAGGCGCTCGCGCGCGCGGGCGGCAACCTGCTGCTCGTCCCCACCGAGGTGAGCCTGCGCGCGTACGAGGAGATCTTCAGCGGCGGCGCGCTCACCAACTCGCTGATCCTGACGCTCCTGCTCACCGCGGGCGGCACGGCCCTGAGCATGATCCTCACGATCGGCGCCGCGTACGGGCTCTCGCGCCCCGGGTCGCTGCTCCACCGGCCGCTGCTCATGCTGGTGCTCTTCACGTTCCTGTTCGCGCCCGGCATGTACCCGAGCTTCATCGTGGTGCAGAAGCTCGGGCTGCTGAACACGTACTGGTCGCTGATCCTCCCGATGGCGCTCAACGCGTTCAACCTGATCGTGCTGCGCGCGTTCTTCATGAACAGCGTCCCGGGCGAGCTCATCGACGCCGCGAAGATGGACGGCGCGGGCGAGTTCCGCATCCTCTTCCGGGTCGTGCTGCCGATGTCGAAGGCGATCCTCGCGGTCATCGCGCTGTTCTACGCGGTCGGCTACTGGAACATCTACTTCTCTGCGGTCCTGTACACCCCGGCCCTGGAGACCCAGCCGATCCAGGTGGTGCTCCAGCGGATGCTCATGTCCACGCAGGGCATCCCCGGCGCCGACCTGGGCCAGTACCAGGCGGCCGAGGCCGCGCCCGACGCCGCGCTCAAGATGGCCGTCGTGGTCTGCACGATCGTCCCGATCGTCATCATGTACCCGTTCATCCAGAAGCACTTCACGAAGGCGATCATCACCGGCGCCATCAAGGGCTAGATCCGCACCTGGAAGGGCCGTCCCGCACGCGGGGCGGCCCTTTCGCACGCCGTGACAGCCGCGTGAAAGGGCTGTGAAAGGCAAGGGCGCCAAGGTGGACGCACACCCACCGAATACCAGAAAGGCGCCCTTCAATGAAGTATGCGATCGAAGTCCGGGGGCTGGTGAAGTCCTTCGGCGAGGTCCGCGCCCTCGACGGCGCGGACCTCGGCGCGGCCCCCGGCACCGTCCTGGGGCTGCTCGGCCCCAACGGGGCCGGGAAGACCACGGCCGTGCGGGTCCTCTCGACCCTGTCCGTCCCCGACGCGGGCACCGCGCGGGTCCTGGGACTGGACGTGGTGCGCGACGCCGCGAAGGTCCGCGAGCGCCTCGGCCTCACCGGACAGTACGCGGGGATCGACACCGGGCTCTCCGGCGCGCAGAACCTCGTCCTCATCGCCCGGCTCCTCGGCGCCTCGCGGTCGCAGGCGAAGACCCGCGCCCACGAGCTCATCGAGCGGTTCGACCTCGCGCACGCCGCCGACCGGGCCGCGGGCGGCTACTCCGGGGGCATGCGGCGGCGGCTCGACCTGGCCGCCTCCATCGTGCGCCGCCCCGACGTGCTCGTCCTCGACGAACCGACCACCGGGCTCGACCCCAACAGCCGCACCGGCCTGTGGGAGGTCGTGCGCGAGCTCGTCGCCGAGGGGACCACGGTCCTGCTGACCACGCAGTACCTCGAAGAGGCCGACCAGCTCGCCGACTCGATCGCCGTGATCGACTCCGGCCGCGTCATCGCCTCCGGCACGCCCTCGCAGCTCAAGCAGGCCGTCGGCGGCCTGGTGCTGCGGATGCGCCCGGCAGTGCCCGAGGCCCTAGGGCGGCTCGCGGAGCTCGCGAACTGGTCCGTGGGCGCGGCCCCGCGCATCGAGGGCGACGAGGTCGCCGTCCCCGTGGCGCACCCGGGCGAGGCCACCGCGGTCATGGCGCGGGTCGTGCAGGCCGGGACGGACCTGGCCGCGTTCGGGCTCCACGAGCCCACATTGGACGAGGTGTTCCTGACCCTGACGGGCCACGGCGCCGAGCAGAAAGAGGAGGTGGCGGCATGACCACCACGACCACGTGGACCACGACGCGCGGCCCGCTCGCGCAGGCCGCGTCGATGACGGCCCGGTCCCTCGCGTCCATCAGGCACCAGCCCGCGCAGCTCGTGGACTACCTGATGATCCCGATGATGATCCTGCTGTCCATCACGTTCTTCATGGGCGGGCAGATGATGGGCAGCTGGCAGGCGTTCCTCGACTACGCGGGGCCGACGCTCATCGCCATGGGCCTGTTCTTCGCGATCGTCTCCACCGGGCTGGGCCTGTTCGCCGACATCAAGACCGGCGTGTTCGACCGGCTCACCGCCATGCCCGTGTCGCGGTTCGCGCTGCTGGCCGGGCGGGTCGCGGCCGACATGATCAAGCACCTGTGGGCGCTCCTCATCGTCGGCGGCGTCGCCTTCGCGATCGGCTACCGGGCCGACGGCGGCGTGCTCGGCGTCGCCGGCGCCGCCGCGGCGGTGCTGCTGTTCCTGTTCGCGTCCTCGTGGTCGATGGCCCTGGTCGGGCTGACCGCGAAGTCCGAGGAACAGATCCAGACGTGGATGGTCAGCCTGCTCATGCCCCTGGCGTACACGTCCACGATGTTCGTGGAGATCGAGACGCTCCCCGAGCCGGTCCAGTGGTGGGCGCGGGTCAACCCGCTCACCGCGCTCGCCGACACCATGCGGGTGCTGCTCGCGGGCGAGACGCCCGGCGGCGAGGCCCTCGCGCTCCTCGGCTGGTGCGCGGCGATCCTCGCGGTGTTCGTGCCGCTGTCCCTGCGGGCCTACCGGAGGAAGCTCACGAGCTGAACGGCCAGTTCGAGTCGTGGAGCATGGCGGCGGCCCGGGCCTCAAGGTCCGGGTCGCCGCCGTCGTGCGCGATCCTCGCGAGCTCCCGGTACAGGTGCACCGCCACTTCAGAGAAGTCCAGGAACTGCGGCAGGTCCGCCTCGGCCGACAGGAGCTCGTCGCGGGCCTCTTCGAGCCTTCCCAAGCGGTGCAGGCAGATCGCGGCCGAGGTGCGGGCGGCGATGACGTTCTCGGAGTTCCCCACCCGCTCGGCGCGCGCGGCCAGCTCCCGCATCTTCTCCAGGACCGCCGCCGGTTCGGCGCCGTGCCGGGCGTCCAGGCGCCACAGGTACTCCACGATCACCGACTCCGCGAGGTCCGCCCCGAACTCCGCCTCGGCGGTGAGCGCCCGGATCAGGAGCGCGCGGGCCCCCTCGTAGTCGTCCGCGGCCATCCGCCCCGCCGCGAGGCCCTGGAGCGTGATGATGAGCCCGAACCGCTCCCCCAGCTTCATGAAGATCCGGTTCGCCTCCGCGAGGTCCGCCAGCGCGGCGCCGGGACCGGAGGCGCGCTCGGAGTACTCGGACGCGAACAGCAGGCCGATCCCGCGGACCCACGCGTCGCGGTCGGGGTCGAGCGCGGCGATGATCGCGCGCAGGCCGTCCTCGTCGTCCGCGAGGAGGGAGCGGATGAGCGGGATCATGAGCAGCAGCGGGTCGGCGTCGTAGAGGCCGTGCTCCTCGCAGAGGGCCTGGGCCTCGGCGAAGTCGGCGCCGACCGCGGCCGGGTCGAGCCAGCCGGACCACAGGCCCCAGGTGCCCGCGAGGACGATCTCCGCGCGGCGCAGCGGGTCCACCTCCCCCTGCATGGCGCGCACCTCCATGGCGAGCTCCTGGCCTTCGCGGCGGTGGCCGCGCATCCACCAGTACCAGGACAGGGGCGTGACGGAGCGGTACGCGGCGGTGGCGTTCCCGGCGGCGATCATGCGGCGGATCGCGGCG
This sequence comes from Glycomyces sp. NPDC047010, assembly GCF_040644205.1. NCBI lineage: Bacteria > Bacillati > Actinomycetota > Actinomycetes > Glycomycetales > Glycomycetaceae > Glycomyces > Glycomyces sp. NPDC047010. The sequence goes on from NZ_JBEYVY010000015.1 coordinate 87,814, forward strand.
GTGAAGTTGCCGTGGTCGAGGGCGAGGCGGTCGAGCCACTCGACCTGCTCGGCGCGCATCAGGTGGGGTTCGGCCGCGGCGGCGAGGCCGGCGAAGTGGGCGGCGTGTCGCTCGTAGCGCTCGGCGGTCTCGCCCGCTTCGGAGAGGCGCGCGGCGGCGTACTCGCGGACGGTCTCCAGGAGCCGGTAGCGGCCGCCGGGGAGGCGCTGCACGAGGGACTTCTCCACGAGCCCGGCGATGTCGTCGGCGTCGGCGGAGCACACGTCGCAGGCCGCGTCGAGGTCCGCAGAGCCGTTGAAGACCGACATGCGGGCGAGGACCTCGCGCTCGCGGGGTTCGAGGAGGTCCCAGCTCCAGTCGACCACCGCGCGGAGCGTCCGCTGGCGGGGTTCGGCGGTGCGGGGGCCGCGGGCGAGGAGCCCGAAGCGGTCGCCGATGCGGGCGGCGAGGTCGTCGATGCTCAAGGCGCGCAGGCGGGCCGCGGCGAGCTCGATGGCGAGGGGGAGGCCGTCGAGTGCGGTGCAGACGTCCACGACGGCCGCGGCGTTGGCGGCGTCGACGGTGAAGCCGGGGTCGCTCTGGCGGGCGCGCTCCTCGAAGAGGCGCACCGCGTCGTGGGCGCGGACCTCCTCCAGGGGCGCCTCGCGCCCGGGCAGCGGGAGGGGGCCGACGCCGACGACGGTCTCCCCGGTGATGCCGAGGGCCTCGCGGCTGGTGGCGATGACGCGGAGCGCGGGGACGCGGGCGAGGAGGTGCGCGATGAGCCCGGCGGCGGCCTCCACGACGTGCTCGCAGTTGTCGGCGACGAGGACCAGCTCGCGGCCCCAGAGGGCCTCGACGAGGCGGGTCGCGGGGTCGTCGCTGCGGCGGGCGGTCACGGACTCGGTGAGGCCCAGGGCGTCGAGGACGACTTCGGGGAGCTTCCCGGGGTCGGTGACGGGCGCGAGCTCGACCATGCGGACGGTCCGCCCGGAGGCGGCGAGCCGGTGGGCGGCCTCGACGGCGAGGCGGGTCTTGCCGGTGCCGCCGGGGCCGGTGAGGGTGACGAGGCGGTGGCGTTCGAGGAGCGCGGGCAGCTCGGCGAGTTCGGCCTCGCGGCCGATGCACGCGGTCAGGGGCTGCGGGAGGCGGTTCGGTTGGGACTCGGGGACGACCGGTTCGATGCCGCGCAGCACGTCCAGGTGGGCTTCGCCGAGGACCGGGGAGGGGTCGACGCCGAGGTCGTCGGCGAGCTTGGTGCGGACCTGGTCGTAGACGGCGAGGGCCTCGGCGCGGCGGCCGGAGGCGGCGAGGGCGCGCATGTAGCGGGCGGCGTCGGGTTCGCCGAGCGGGTCGGCGGCGTGGCGGGCCGCGAGGTCGGCGAGGACGGCGTCGGCGCCGTCGAGCCGCAGGCGGGCCTCGATGTGGAGTGCGGCGACGGCTTCGCGGCGCACGTCGAGGCGCACCATGGCCGCGTCGGCGAACCCGCGCCGTTCGAGGTCGGCCAGCGCGGGGCCGCGCCACAGGGCGAGTGCGGCCTCCGCGAGGTCCCGGACGGCACTCGCGGAGTCCTCTCTGGAGGCCGCTTCCGCTTGCGCCGCAGTGCGGTCGAATTCCTGGACGTCGGTGTCGACGCCGGTGAGGCGGTAGCCGCCGGGGCCGTGGACGACGCGGTCGCCGAGGACGCGGCGGAGGCGGGAGAGCTGGGTGTGGAGGGCCCCAGCGGCGTTCGCGGGCTCCTCGTCGGGCCAGAGCGCGCCGATGAGGGCGTCGGCGGTGACGTGGCGGCCGGGGTCGAGGGCGAGCCGGGCCAGGAGGACGCGCTGGCGCCCGGCCGGGACGGGGATCTCGGCGCCGTCGTCGCCGGTGATCCGCACCGGTCCCAGCAGCTCCACTCTCATGGTCCCCATTTTGCCTTCCGGGCGCGCGGATCAGGGAGCCGGTCCGGGCGGCGGCCGCGCGGCGGCTCCTGAATGGAATCTGCTACTTGCATGGACAGGTTGTCACGGCATATCAGTGCTTTTCTGTCAACTTCCCGACTGATCGAACAAACCGCCTGACCGCGCACGTACTGTCGTTCACAAACTCCGACAATCTGAGGTGCGGTGTCCGCCATGGCGATCCGAGTCGAATACCAACACGATTCACACTCCCGCACGTCCGCCTCTCCTGTCTCGGAAGGAGCACCGCCCATGAGCGCTGGCCCCGCGGGCGCACATGTCGCCGGATACTGCGCCGAGTTCAGGCTCCAGACCAGGGACCACGGCACGCAGATCCTCCTCGCGTACGACCCGGACGGGGTGGCGGCGGCCGTCGCGACGATCGTCGCCGCGGACCTGGTGCAGGTCGCGACCGCGCTCGTGCGCGACCGCCCCGGGTACGCGCCCGGCGGGCGGCCCGACCACGGGCTGAAGATCATCGCGGACCGCGAGACCGAGGTGGGCGCGCTGGCGTATTACGGCCCGGGGGGCGAGGACTACGGCCCGGGGGCCTGGGTCTCGTACTCGGACCAGCGCTGGGCGCCGCAGATCCGCCTGTACCGCGACATGGACACCGCGAGCATGTTCCCGCCGGACGCGCACATCGCGCTCAGCTCGCTGGCGCGGGCCGTGGAGGACTTCCGGGCGACGGGCGGGCTGCGCCCGACGATGGTGGCGTGGCGGCCGTCGACGGTGTGGTGAACGGCGCCCGTGACGGGCGCCCGGACTGCGGGACGGACCTGGGCTCCTAGCCGCGCGGCTGGCTATCATTCCGCCATGAGCAGCACCGACGTGGTCGCCGTGCGCTTCGCGCGGGCGGAGGACGTCCCCGCGATCTGCGCGATCGTGAACCACTACATCGCCGAGACCAGCAGCAACTTCCGGACCGAGCCGTACCCGGTCGAGGAGTGGGCCGAGCAGCTGGCGGCGGGCGCGGACCGGTACCCGTACCTGGTGGCCGAGGCCGCCGGGGCCGTGGCCGGGCTGGCGTACGCGAGCCCGTGGCGCCCGAAGCAGGCGTACGCGTGGACCGCGGAGTCCACCGTGTACGTGTCCCCCAAGCACCAGGGCCTGGGGATCGGCTCGAAGCTGTACGCCGAGCTGCTGGACCGCCTCGGGGCGCAGGGCTTCCGGAGCGTCATGGCCCAGATCACGCAGCCGAACGCGGGCAGCGAGGCCCTCCACAAGCGGTTCGGCTTCGAGCTGCTGGGGACCATCCGCGACGCGGGCTTCAAGCACGGCGGCTGGCACGGCGTGGGCATCTGGCAGAAGGACCTCGGCCTCACGGGCCCGCCGGAGCCGACGCGCCCCGTAGGGCGCTAGGAGTCCCGCGGGTTCAAATGAACCTCTCATGGTTCTCACCGGGACTGTGAAGGGCCCGTCCGTAATGTTCGGGCCAAGGGGAAATCGAATCCTCCTGAGGGTGACAGCGCCGCAAGGCGCAGATCCTACTGATGGGTGTGGGGTTGCGAATCGGGCCCGGAGCTGCTGCTCCGGGCCCGGTTGCGGGTGTGGAATTGTTTTAAAGAACCCCGAGAGGTTGTGCAGCGCGAGGGGGTCAGATAGGGAGATCGTCGGGTTTGGGAAGAGTGTGGAGTTGGGTGT
>NZ_JBEYVY010000016.1:0-88600 GCF_040644205.1 Glycomyces sp. NPDC047010
GCGACCCCTTGAGATGAAACGCAGAACCGCCCTCACCGCCGCAGGCGCCGGCGTCTTCGGCATCGCCGCCGCCGCGGCCGTCCCGGCCCTGGCCGAGGCCGTCGGCGACGACCGCGGCAAGCCGAGCGCCGGCAAGTTCGTGCGCGGCGCCGACGTCTCCGGCCTGATCAAGAACGAGGACTACGGCGCCGTGTACCGCAAGGCCAACGGCCGCACCGGCGACGCCGTGAAGATCCTCGCCGACAGCGGCGTGAACACGCTGCGCGCGAAGGTCTGGGTCGACCCGGCCGACGGGTACAACGACAAGGACCACGTGGTCGAGCTCGGCAAGCGCGCCAAGCGCGCCGGGATGGACCTCATGGTGGACTTCCACTACTCCGACGCCTGGGCCGACCCGGGCAAGCAGAACAAGCCCGCCGCCTGGGCGGACCTGGCGTTCGCGGACCTGAAGACCGCCGTGTACGAGCACACCGCCGACGTGCTCGGCGCGCTCAAGCGGGCCGGGGTGAAGCCCGCGCTCGTGCAGGTCGGCAACGAGACCAATGGCGGGCTGCTGTGGCCCGACGGCCGCTGGGACCAGCTGGAGCAGATGGCGGAGCTCCTGGCCGCCGGGTGCGACGCCGTCCACGACACCGCGCCGCACGCGAAGGCCGTGCTGCACCTGGCCGAAGGCGGGAACAACGGCGCGTTCACGTGGTTCTTCGACAACGCCGTGGCGAACGGCGTGCCGTTCGACGCGATCGGCGCCTCGTACTACCCGTACTGGCACGGGCCGCTCTCGGGCCTGGAGGCGAACCTGAACGACCTCGCGGGCCGGTACGGGAAGCCGATCTACGTGGTCGAGACCGCGTACCCGTTCACCACCGAGGACTCCGACGGGTTCGCGAACATCATCACGGACGCCGAGCCGGTGGCCGGGTACCCGTCGAGCCCCGAGAACCAGTCGTACTGGCTGGAGCAGGTCGCCGAGGTCGTCAGGAACGTGCCCGACGGCCTCGGCAGGGGCGTCGTCTACTGGGAGCCGACCTGGACGGGCGTCGCAGGCGCCGGGTGGGACCCGGCCGACCCGTCCAGCGGCAACGGCTGGGAGAACCAGGCCCTGTTCGACTTCGACGGGAAGCCGCTCCCGGGCCTGAAGACCCTCGGGCGCCTCTAGAAGGGCCAGGGGCCGAAGCGGCCCCAGGCGATCACGGCGGCGATCAGGAACAGGACGCCGTTGGTCACGAGCGAGGCGTACTCGCCCTTGCGGACGTGGTAGGCCGCGGCGAGGACCATGATGAGGGCGAGCCCGGTCGCGGCGACCGGGGTCAGCACGACCGCGATGCCGGTGACGGCGGGCAGGATCAGGCCGAGGGCGCCGAGGGCTTCGACGATGCCGACGAACTTGACGGTGCCGGCCGAGAAGTCGTTCACCCACGGCATGTTCGGGGCGAGCTTCTCCTTCGGCTGGGTCGTCTTCATCACGCCGGCGGCGAGGAAGGCCAGCGCGAGCAGACCTTGCAGGATCCAGAGCAGGACGTTCATGTGGGCGTTCTCCCAAAGGAATCGACGGGGGCCGCTCCCAAGCGGAGCGGTCTTTCCGGTTGTAGGCGCTGAGTGTAACAACACAAGCGGATAGGGCATTCCACTTGGTTAGGATTGCGGGATGGAAGCCGACCGCAAGCGCCCCCGCCGCCTCCGCTGCGACGCGGAGCAGAACCGCGACCGCATCATCGAGGCGGCGCGGGGGGTGTACGAGCGGGAGGGCCTGAGCGCGTCGATGGCGTCGATCGCGCGGGCCGCGGGGGTGGGGATCGCGACGCTGTTCCGGCGGTTCCCGACCAGGTCGGAGCTGATCGCGGCGGTGTTCGAGGACGCCATGGAGCGCAACCGGGCCGCGGCGGTGGCGGCCGGGGAGCGCGGGTCGGCGTGGGACGGGTTCCGCGAGTACGTGGCGACCGTGTGCGGGCTCCAGGCGGACAACCGCGGGTTCGCGGAGGTGCTGACGATGAACTTCGCGGGCGCCAGGAACCTGGAGAAGGCGCGTCAGGAGGCGTTCGCGGCGTTCTCGGACCTGATCGGGCGGGCCAAGGCCGAGGGGCGGCTGCGGGAGGACTTCGCGCCGGAGGACCTGCTGATCCTGCTCATGGCGAACGCGGGGGTGCTCGCTGCTGCCACGGACGCGGCGGGCGAGGCGTCGCGGCGGCTGGTGGGGCAGATGCTGCGGGCGTTCGCGGTGGACGCGGAGGAGCCGCTGCCGGAGGCGCCCGCGCCGAAGCGGCTGCTGCGCGGGATGGTGCGGGGGCGCCGGGGCGGCGGCTGCTAGCCCGTGGCGAGCTTGGCGGCGAAGCCGATCATGACGGCGCCGACGAGGCCGTTCCCTGCCGCGGCGAGGCGGCGGCGCCGCCGGAACGTCTGGGCGAGGCCGTCCCCGGCGAGGATGAGCGCCGTCAGGTACATCATCGAGAACGCCTGGATGATGACGTACAGGACGCCGTAGCTGAGGACCGGGTAGGCGTAGTTCGGGTCGACGAACTGCACGAAGAACGAGACGAAGAACAGGATGGCCTTCGGGTTGAGGAGGCTCGCCACGAGCGCGCGCATGAAGGGCCGCTCGGTGGCGGCGAACGCGGGGGCGGGTGCGTCCTCGACCGCGTCGCCGCGGCGGGCCGCGCGCCAGGATTTGATCCCGCCGCGGATGAGCCCGAACGCGAGGTAGGCGAGGTAGGCGACGCCCGCCCAGCGGACGGCGTTGTAGACCACCGCGGAGGTGGCGAAGACCGAGGCGAGCCCGGCGGCGGTGGCGACCATGAGGACGGAGTCGCCGCAGAACACCGCGGCCGCGGCCTTGAACCCGTCGCGGCGGCCGCGGCGGGAGGCCACGGACAGCACGTACAGCGAGTTGGGTCCGGGCAGCAGGATGATGAGGACCGAGGCGACGACGTAGGTCCACAGGTCGACGGTGCCGAACACGGGCGCTTCCTCTCAACGCGGGGGGCGCATCGATGCGAGCCGCGCTCGCGCGGCGAAACGGTCCCAGCGTAGCGCGCTGTCGGAGCGGGGCCCTATGCTGTGGCGACCGGGGCCGGGGGCGCGTGCGGGTATGCGCCTCCGGCCCCTTCGCGTCACGAGTTGTCGAGGCGCGGGATCACGAGCTCCTTGCCGATGAGGCGGATCGCGGCGTAGATCGGGACCGACAGGACGATGCCGATGACGCCGAAGAGGGTCCCGCCGACGAGGACCGCGACGATCGCGGCGAGGTTCGACACCTTCACCGCGCTGCGCATCACCGTCGGGTAGATGACCCAGTTCTCCAGCTGCTGGTAGGCGATGAAGAAGATCGCGGACGCGACGGCCGTCATCGGGGAGACCGCGAGGGCCACGAGCGTGACGACGACCGCGCCGATGGTGGCGCCGATCTGCGGGATGAGGTCGAGCAGGGCCACCAGGAGCGCCAGGAGCGCGCCGTAGGGGATGCCGACGATGGCCATGAAGATCCACGACGAGATGCCCGCGACGAGGCCGATGGCGAGCGCGCCGATGAGGTAGGCGCCGACCTGCTGGAGGATGCCGTCGAGGATGCGGCCGGTCTGCTCGCGCTTGGAGGCGGCGACCAGGCGCAGGGTGCCCTGGCGCAGCTGCGTGTAGGCCGCGAGGATGAAGACCGTGAGGAGGATCGTGGTGACGGTCCAGACCAGGCCGTTGGCCGCGGAGGCCGCGCCGCCCGCGACGCCGCCGAGGGCCTTGGAGATGTTGGAGGCGGTGAGGACGTCCTGGGCGCGGTCGGCCAGGCCCGCCTCGCCGCCGAACCGCTCGGCGAGCTTGCTGCTCATGATGGCGTCGTAGTACCCGGGGACGTTCTCCACGAACTGCGTGGTCTCGCGCACGAGCGCGGGGATGATCGCGGCGATGCCGCCGCAGAAGACGAGGAACACCCCGAGGAACAGGATCGTCATGGCGAGCCAGCGCGGCATGCGGCGGCGGGTCATGGTGGAGATGATGCGTTCGAGGCCGACCGCGAGGAACGTCGCCACGACCAGGGCCGTGATGACCGTGCTCAGCTCCTGGATCGACCAGACCAGTGCGTACGCGACGGCGAGGCCGAGTCCGAGGAGGACGCCCGCGGTGAGCGGGGGGCTCTGGGAGAGACTTCTGCGCAGCGGCAGTCCGGGTTTGTCAGCCATGGGAGATGTCTAGCAGATTCAGCGGACCGGGGTCACTCTCGGTGCACCGGTGTCGGCGTCGTGATCCACTGTGACCGGCTGGCGGTAGACCGCGCCGAGGCGGTCGGCGGTGTAGACGTCGGCGGGCTTCCCGCAGGCGGCGATGCGCCCTTCGGAGAGGAGGGCGGTGCGGTCGGAGTAGGCGGCGGCCAGGTCGAGGTCGTGGAGGACGATGACGACGGCGCGGCCCTCCGCGGCGAGTTCGCGGCAGCGACGGCCCACGAGCTCCTGGTGGCGCAGGTCGAGGGCGGCGGTGGGCTCGTCGAGGAGGACGAGTCCGGCGTCCTGGGCGACGACGCGGGCGAGCATGACGCGGGCCTGCTCGCCGCCGGACAGGGACGTGAAGGGCCGCTGGGCGAACGGCGCGGTCTCGGTGCGGTCGAGGGCGTCGGCGACGCGCTCCTCGTCGTGGTCGGCGCGGTCGGTCCCGGCCCAGGGGGCGCGGCCCATCTCGACGACTTCGCGGACGGTGAAGGGGAACGAGACCTGGTGGGCCTGCGGGAGGACGGCGCGGCGGCGGGCGATGTCGAGGGGGCTCCACTCGCCGACGGGGCGGTCCCACAGGAGGGCGCGGCCGGTGGCGGGCGCGAGGTCGCCGGAGAGGGCGGCGAGGAGCGTGGACTTCCCGGCGCCGTTGGGGCCGACGAGGCTGAGCACTTCCCCGGCGTTGACGTCGAGGTCGACGCCGCGGAGGATCTCCTTGCCGCCCAGGCTGACTCGCAGGTCCTCGGCGGCGGCGGGGCGGTCGGGGACGGTGCCTATGTCAGTGGTGCGGCGCTGGCGCAGGCGCATCAGGCCCAGCCTCCTTGGCGGCGTCGGGTGCGTCGCAGCAGCCAGAAGAAGAAGGGGCTGCCGACGAGGGCGGTGAGGATGCCGAGGGGGATCTCGGCGGGGGCGGCGAGGGTGCGGGCGGCGAGGTCGGCCCAGACGATGACGGCGGCGCCGCCGATCGTGGACAGCGGCAGGAGGGCCCGGTGGCCGGGCCCGGCCACCATGCGCACGAGGTGCGGGACGACGAGTCCGATGAAGCCGATGACGCCGGAGACGGCGACGGCGGCGCCGGTGAGGAGCGCGACGATGACGATGAGGTGCAGGCGGAGCCGTTCGACGTCCACGCCGAGGTGGCGGGCGGGGCGCTCGCCGAGGGCGAGGAGGTCGAGGCGGCGGCCGTACGTGGGTGCGAGGAGGAGGCCGATCGCGGCGAGCGGGAGGACGGCGAGGATCTTCGGCCAGGTGGCCTGGGAGAGGCTGCCCATCTGCCAGAAGGTGATCGCGGTGATCTCGTCGTTGTCGGCGTAGAAGATGAACACGCCGATGAGGGCCCCGGCGAGACCGTTGACGGCGACGCCGGTGAGCACGAGCGTGACGACCTCGGTGCGCCCGCCGGAGCGGGACAGGAAGTACACGACGGCGACGGTGACGAGTCCGGCGGCGAAGGCGCACAGGGAGATCGTCCAGTTCCCGGCGAACGTGAACCCGAAGGCGATGGCGCACACGGCGCCGACGGCCGCGCCGGAGGAGACGCCGATGACGCCGGGCTCGGCGAGCGGGTTGCCGAACATGCCCTGCATGAGGGCGCCCGCGGTCGCGAGGCTGGCGCCGACGAGGACGCCGAGGACCACGCGCGGGAAGCGGATGTTCCACAGCACGGACTCCCCCGTGCCGTCGACGGGCGCGCCGCCGAGGCCGAGCCGGTGGCCGATGGAGGAGACGATGTCGCCCAGGGGGATCGGGAAGGCGCCGCTGGACGCGGACACGAGGACGCCGAGCGCGAGGGCCGCGGTGAGGCCGAGGCCGAGGAGGGCGGGGACGGCCCAGCGGCGGCGGGCCGGGACCGCGGGCGCGTCGAGTTCCGGTTCCGTTGCGGTGGCGGTCATTCGGTGTCGCCGTCGTTGGAAGTGCCGTGGAGCTGGGCGGCGAGGTCGGCGACGATGTCGCCGGTGCGGGGACCGTAGTTGAGCATGATGCCGTCGGGCAGGTGCGCGATGCGCTCGTCCTCTCCCGCGGGGGTCTGGGCGACGCCGGGGATCTCCAGGAGCCCGGCGACGCCGCCGACGGAGTCGAGTCCCTTGTCCATCACCAGGATCACGTCGGGTGCGGCGGCCGCGAGGGCTTCGGGGGTGAGCTCCAGGAAGTCCCCTTCGAGGGCCTCGGCGCCCGCGTCGATGCCGCCCGCGGCCTCGATGAGGGAGGTGGCGCCGGAGTCGCGCGCGCCGATCATGTAGACGGACGCGGAGCCGCGCAGGTACAGGAAGGCCACGCGCGGCGGGTTCGACAGGTCGAGTCCCTCGGTCGCGGCGGCGATGCCCGCCTCGGTGCGCTCCACGAGCTGCGCGCCGAGGTCGGCGACGCCGAGGACTCCGGCGACGGCGGTGATGCGCTCGGCGGCGGCGTCGATGCCGTCGGCGGGGTCGAAGACGACGATCGGGACCCCGGCGGCGGCGATCTGGTCGAGCGCGGTCTGCGGCCCGGAGCTGGTCTCGGCGAGCACCAGGTCCGGCTGGAGCGACAGGACCCCTTCGGCGGAGATGTCGTGGCCGTGGCTGACGACGGGGAGGTCCGCGGCCTGCTCGAAGGTCGCGGTGATGTCGCGGGCGACGACGCGGTCGCCGAGGCCGAGCGTGAAGACGATCTCCGAGAGCGACCCGGAGAGCGGCACGATCGCGTCGGCGGACTCGACGGTGACGGCCGCCCCGGTCGCGTCGGTGACGGTGACCGGGAGTGCCGGTTCGGCGCTCGCCGCGATCGGGTCGACGCGGTCGACGGCGGCCTCGACGGTGGTCTCGGCCTCGGATTCGCCGGTGCCGCAAGCGGAGAGGGCGAGGAGGATCGCGGCGCCGACGGCGGTCGCTCGGAAGGTCCGGCGGGGGTCTGGGCGCACGGCGTTCTCCAGTTCTGTCTTCAGGCGGCCGATCGAGCATAGGTTAGGCTTCGCTAATAATAGTTAGCACCCCCTTTGCTTCGGCGGTACTACTTAGGTTAGCCTTGCCTTCGTTGAACGTGAATACGGAGGTCCCCCCATGCCCCACGCCACCCGCCGCCTGACGGGAGCGCTGACCGCCGCCTGCGCATTGGCCGCGGCGCTGCTCCTGTGGGCCGCACCGGCGCACGCCGACGACCTCTCCGGCGGGCGGCTCGACTGGGGCGTCAAGGAGTCGTTCCGCTCCTACATCACCGGGCCCATCGCCCAGGGCGAGATCCAGACCGGCGACGGCGCGTCGACATCTGACGGCGCCTACCGGTTCCACTCGGCCGCGGGCACCTACGAGGACGGCACCGCCGTCGTCGACTACCAGGGCTGGGTCTACTTCTGGGGCCACGACGGCGAACTGGACCTGACCTTCGCGAACCCGTCCGTGGAGTACTCCGGGTCCTCCGGGACGCTCTACGTGTACGTCAACGGCACCCGCACCGACATGGCCAGCCTCAGCGGCGCGTCCTTGCAGGCCAGCGGCGGCACGGTCTCGGTGAGCGGCGCCGCCGCGACCCTGACGGCCAACGGCGCCAACGCGTTCGCCGGGTACTACGAGGCCGGGCAGGAGCTCGACCCGGTGTCGTTCAGCGCCGACGTCGCGGCCGAGCCCGAAGAGACCGAGGCGCCCACCGAGAGCGCCGGCGCTGAGGAGACCGGGGACGCCGTGACCGGCGCGGTCGTCGACTGGGGCGTCCGCACCTCCTGGCGCGAGTACGTGTCCGGCGACATCGCCGAGGGCGCCTGGACCGTCGCCGACGGCGCGGCCGACGGCGGCGCGGTCTTCCGCTTCGCCGAGGGCGCCGGGACCGCCACGGCCGCCGACTACTCGCTGGCGTTCCAAGGGACCGTGGCCTTCACCGGCACGGACGTGGACCTCGTGCTCACCGACCCGATGATCACCGCGACCGCCGGGAAGGGCGTGCTGTCGGCCGAAGTGGACGGGGCCCGCGTGGACCTCGTGTCCTTCGAGGCCGAACTCGCTGAAGCCGACGGCGTGCTGCTCGCCGAGGACGTGCCCACCGTGCTGACCGAGGCCGCCGTGCCCGTGTTCGGCGGGTTCTACCAGGCGGGCGACCCCATGGACCCGCTGCTCATCGCCGTGCCGCTCACCGCAGACGCGGTGCTGCCCGCGCTCCCCGACCTCGGGTCCGACCCCGTCGAACCCGCGACCAGCTCCCCTGAGACCGCGGACGCCGACACCGCATCGACGGAGACCGGCATGAACCCGCTCGTGTGGATCGTCCCCGTCGCCATCGCCGTGCTGCTCGGCGCCGGAGCCGCGGTCGTCGCGGTCGTCCAGCGCCGCAAGCGGACCACAGAGGACTCCCCCGCGGCCCCGCCCGCGGGGGACACCCCCGACCCCATCCAGGACGGGCCCGAGGGCCCGGACGAAGACAAGGAGAAATAGCCCATGAGAGCCCCCACCCGCAAGCGCGTCGCGGCCTTCGCCGCACTCGCCCTGGGCGCCGGAGCCGTCGTCGGACTCGCCGCGGTCCCCGCCCAGGCCCAGGAGCCCGCCAAGTACCCCATCGTGGACGGCTCGGTCGTCTGGGGCGTCAAGGAGTCCTTCCGGAACTACGTGACCGGCCCCATCGCGGGCGGCGCGATCGAGGCCGTGGACGGCGCGTCGGTCAACGACGACGGGACGTTCACGTTCAAGCCCGTCACCGGCGTCTCCGACCTGCCGAACCAGACCACCGAGACCACCGCCCCCGGCGGCGTCCGGTTCACCGGCCACCACGGCGAGCTCGACCTCCTCATCGAGAACGTCGAGACCGTCAGCGACACCGAGTCCTACACCGGCGCGATCTACGCCGACGTGACCTCCGGGGACGACGTCTTCGAGGACGTCCACTTCGCGGACTTCACCGTCGGCTCCTGGACCTGGGTGAACGGGTTCAGCACGCTCACCGACGCGCCCGTGGTCCTCACGGCGGACGGTGCGGAGGCGTTCGCCGGGTTCTACAAGGCCGGCGACGCGCTCGACCCGATCACCATCGCCGTCAAGACCGACATGACGGACCCGATCGAGGAGCCCACGGAGGAGGAGCCGTCCTCCGAGGACCCCACGTCCGAGGCCCCGAGCAGTGAGGAGCCCGGCGGCACGGTCTACGACGTGACCGGCGGCGACGCGGACTGGGGCGTCAAGGAGTCGTTCCGGTCCTACGTGACCGGCCCGATCGCGAACGGCGAGATCACCGTCGCCGAGCCCGCGACCGAGAACGCCGACGGGACCTACCACTTCCCCGAGGCCGCGGGCACCTTCACCGCCGAGACCTGCCACCTCGACGCGTCCTTCGCGGGCGGCGTCAACTTCTACGGCCACGAGGGCGAACTCGACCTGGACCTGGCCGACCTGAGCGTCAAGAGCGTCGACGGCGGGCTGGCCGTGTTCTCCGGCGCGACTCAGATCGCTGACGTCGTGGTCGGGGAGCTCGCCATCGCCGGCGGCGCCGTGACCGTGGACGGCGCGGCCGCGACCGTGGCCGCGGGCGGCGTGGACTTCTTCGGCGGCTTCTACACCGAGGGCACCGCGCTCGACCCGGTGAGCTTCACCGTCCAGATCGCCGACGCCCCCGACACCACCTGCGAGCCGACCGGCACCCCCGGCGGCGGTGGCACCGGCGGCGAGGACACCGGGACTGACTCGGCCGGCGCGGGCTCGCCCAAGCTGCCGGTGACCGGCTCCCCGCTGGTCCTGTTCGTCGCCGCGGCCGGCGCGCTCCTCGCGGGCGGCGTCGCGGTCATGGTCCTGGCGCGCCGCCGCGCGCTCCAGGCGTAAGAGCATCACTCCAGAGGAGGGGCCGCCTCGCCTGCAACCGGGCGGCCCCTCCCGCACGATCCGTAGGCACGGCGAAGGGCCGGTGGCACAGCCACCGGCCCTTTCGGGTCGCATTCAGACGGCTTTGAAGCCGTGGGCGAGGAAGCGGCGGGTCTGGTAGCGGCGGACCCAGGCGATGGACGCGAACAGGACCAGCAGGATGATCGGGGTGTAGACCGGGAAGTCCAGGATCGTGGCGTTGAAGATCGCGGCGCCGACCATGAGCAGGCTCAGGCCGGTCGCGGCCAGGCCGGAGACGCGCGGGATCAGCAGGCCGACGCCGCCCGCGACCTCCAGGGCGCCGATGGCGTACATGAACCAGTCGCCCCAGCCGATGAGGTCGAAGCCCTCGGCCGCGGACTCGGCGCCGAACAGCTTCGGGGCGCCGGAGGCGGCGATCATGAAGACGCCGAGGAGCGCCTGGAGGACCCACAGGGTCACGTGCAGGCCCTTGGCGGGGCGCTCGGCGTCGACGGTCTTCTCAGTGGCAATGTCGTTGGCGCTCATAATGTCTCGTACCTTCCGGGAGTATCGGGCTCTCGTATGTGAAGACGAGGGTGCGCCCGCGGATTCATCGCCGCCGGGGAGGTTTTCCGGCGCGGGCGTCGGACCGCGCGGATACGGTGGGGGCATGATCGACAGCCGCCAGGTGCTGAGGTACCGCACGCACGTCCAGCAGCTCGACCGCGGGCGCGGCACGCTCGCCGACACGGCGGTCCTCGACCTCGGGGTGCAGGAGACCGGCCCGGACGGGGCGATGTGGGCGCTGGCGGTGCGCGGAGCGGAGGTCGACGAGGCGGACCTGGTGTGGCTGTGGACGCTGCGCGGCGCCCCGCACGCGTACCGGCGCGCCGACATGGGCGCCGTCGCCGCCGCGACCGCCCCGTGGTCGGACGCCGACGCGGCCAAGCGGATCTTCGACGCCTCAAAGCCGCTCAAGGCCGCGGGCATCCCCGTGCTCGAAGCGCTCGACACCGTCGCGGCCGAGATGAAGCGGATCGTCACCGCCCCGATGGTCAAGGGCGAGATGTCGACCCGGCTCCACGAGGCGCTGCCGGAGCCGTACCAGCGGTTCTGCCGGTCCTGCGATGCGGTGCACCTGTACGAGATGCCGTTCCGCCTCGCCGCGGTCCGCGCCGGGCTGGAGCTGGAGGCGCACACCTCGCCGCCGGTCCTCAAGCCCGTCAAGGGGTTCAAGGTGCCGGACTCGGTCCCTGAGCGGCTCGACCCGGTCCGCGCCTACCTGCACCTGTGCGGGCCCGCGACGGTGAAGGAGGTCGCCGAGTACCTCGACTCCCCCGTCAAGGAGGTCAAGGCCCACTGGCCCGAGGACGCCGTCGAGATCGACGTGGCCGGGGAGCGGCGGTGGATCCTCGCCGGGGACGAGGCGGCCCTCCGCGAGGCCGACGCGGAGACCGTCAAGCTCGTCGGCCCCTACGACCTGCTGCTCCAGTCGCGGGACCGGAGGCTCCTCGTGGACGACCCCGCCAAGGCGAAGGCCCTGTGGCCGGTGCTCGGCCGCCCCGGCGCCGTCCTCGCGGGGGGCCGGATCGCGGGGCTGTGGCGGCCCCGCAAGTCCGGGAGGAAGTTCACGGTGCTCCTCGAACCGTGGGGGAAGGGCCTGGACCGCAAGGCGGTCGGGGCCGAGGCCGAGCGCCTCGCGGCGTTCCGCGGCGCCGCGCTCACCGCCGTGGAGTACGCGGACTGAGGGTCAGCGCTTCGCCGTCAGGTTGTCCACGAACAGGCCGTAGTCGCCGAACGCGTCGTCGATCATCGCCGGGTGCAGCCCGTAGTGGACCATCGAGTACTCGTGGCCGCGCTGGTCCCGCGGGCGGTTCAGGGCCTCCTCCAGGTTCCGCTCGTCCGCGTCGGTCCACTTCAGGTCCAACTGCTCGAACAGGGCCGGGACCGCGCGGTGCGGGTCGGCCATCATCGCGTGGTACGCGACGTCCACGGTGGTCTCGCGCGGCATCTTGATGCGCTCGCGGCGGGCCCGGTCGACCATCTCGGGGAGGATGCGCAGCCAGGTGCGGCCGATCTCGTGCGGGTCCACCGCGCCCGGCCGGTTGTGCAGGTACGCCAGGGACTCGGCCATGGAGCACATCGAGCCCATGACGGTGTGCGGGTCGCGGTGCGTCCACACGAACTTCGCGTCGGGGAACACCGCGTGGATCGCCTTGGTCTCCCCGAGGCAGTCGGGGTGCTTGAGCATCCAGCGCGGCGTCGGCCGCCGGTACTGGAGGATCTGGAGCGTGTCGCGCACGAACCGGTAGTCGGGGCGGGCGTCGTAGGTCGAGAGGAAGTCGGTGTACTCCGGCATGGGCGCCATGGTGTTGTGCAGGCGGCTCTGGTTGAGCAGGAAGTAGATCTCCTCGACCCAGTCGGAGCGGACCGGGTGGATGCGGCCCCACGAGGGGCTCAGGGTGAGGATCTGGTCGAGCTTGCGCTGGGTGCGGCGGCGCAGCCGCTCCTCCTCCTCGACGGGGCGGGCGAGCCCGATGTTGTCCATCTCCCACATGTAGGGCCCGCGCCCGCCCTGGGCGTTCGCGAGGACCTTGTGGGTGAGCGTGGTGGCCGTGCGGGGCAGGCCGATCACGAACACGGGCGCCTCGATCCGCTCGCGCCTGACCTCCGGATGCCGGGCCTGGAGGCGGCGCACGCGGAACAGGTTCCCGATGCGGGTCCTGATCATGTCGTGGACCGAGAGCCACCCGACGCCGCTGAGCGACTCGACGGCGGCGATGCGGTGCAGGAACGCCCGCAGGTGCTCCAGGGACCGCTCGTCCTCCTCGGTGAGGACGGCCCCGTCCAGGTCGGAGCGCTCGCTCAGCAGGACCTTGTCGAAGACGCGGTCGGGGTCGCGGCGGGCCTTGGCGGCGGGGGCGGTGATGGTGTTGACGAGGCGCATCTTGGCGGTGGTGCGGCGCATGCGGAAGGGGTCCTCTCTCCGTCGGCATTGGACACCGGAAGGGCGGATTCCCACGTACCGTAGCGCAATCGACGCACACAGAGAAGACCCGCGAGTCGCCTTTGTCACTTGCAGGCGGACTGCGCGGGTCTGAACTGTATTTCCGATTCATTCCATCGGATTAGTGCAATTGATGCCGGATGGTCCGCGGCGCTATTCGCCGGTCTCGCCGTCGATGGATTCGCGGATCAGGTCGGCGTGGCCGTTGTGCCGCGCGTACTCCTCGACCATGTGGACCAGGAGCCAGCGCAGGGTCGGGGTGCGGCCGTCGGGCCACGAGACGCGGGCGGGGAGGTCGAGGCCGCCGTCCGCCAGGGCCTCGGCGGTGAGCTCGCGGGCGCGGGCGACGCTCGCCGCCCACAGGGCCCGGAGCTCCTCGGGGGTGTCCTGGGCGGCCGAGTGCCAGTCCCAGTCCCGGTCGGCCTTCCAGTCCACGGAGTCCCACGGCTCGCCCATGGGCCGGCCGAGCAGGTCCTCGGCGAACCAGCTCACCTCCACGAGCGCGAGGTGCTTCATCATGCCGCCCAGCGTCATCGAGGAGGGCGCCAGCGCGGTGCCGAGCGCCGCGGCGTCGAGGCCGCGGGTCTTCCACTCGAAGGTGGCGCGGTGGAATTCGAGGAAGCCGAGGAGCGTCTCGGTCTCGTCTCCCTCGGTGGGGGGCTCGGGTCGGCCCTGCTCGTCGGTGAAGGTCATGCCCGGACTGTATCGGACGACCGCGCGGGATCGCGCCGCAATCGGTTTCCGGAAGTTCCGGAATGCGTCATCCGAGTTCAAGCTATTTACATGCCTCAATGTTTACCGGTAACCTGTCCCTGCGGCCGGGCGCAACTCCGAGAAGTCCTTGAAACTTCCGGCCCGAGCCGCGGTGAGAGAGGCGAGGCAATGGCAATCCCAGTGAGAACGAGACTGAAGGCGGTGCGGGCGGCGCTGATGGCGGCCGCCCTGGCCGCCACGATGGCGGCCGCGGCGCTGAGCGCCAGCGCGCAGTCGACGGACGACTCGGCCGACCCGGTGCAGGCCGAGGCGCTGCCGACGAGCTACACGTGGAGCTCCAGCGGCGTGCTGGCGGGCCCGAAGCCCGACGCGTCCCACCCGTCCATCGCGGGCCTGAAGGACCCGTCGGTGGTGTACTCGGGCGGGAAGTGGCACGTGTTCGCGAGCATCGCGAGCTCCGGCGGGTACAACATGGTGTACTTCAGCTTCACGGACTGGTCGCAGGCGGCGTCGGCGACCCACTACTACCTCGACCAGTCGGGGATCGGCACCGGGTACCGGGCCGCGCCGCAGGTGTTCTTCTATGAGCCGCAAGGACTCTGGTACCTGGTGTACCAGGACGGGAACGCGGCGTTCTCCACCAACGCGAACATCGCGAACCCGGCCGGCTGGTCGGCGCCGCGGCACTTCTACTCGGGGATGCCGCAGATCATCAGGGACAACATCGGCAGCGGCTACTGGGTGGACATGTGGGTCACCTGCGACGACGCGAACTGCCACCTGTTCTCCTCGGACGACAACGGGCACCTGTACCGGTCGCAGACCTCGGTGGCGAACTTCCCGAACGGGATGAGCGAGCCGGTGATCGCCATGCAGGACTCCAACAAGTACGCGCTGTGGGAGGCCAGCAACGTGTACAAGGTGCAGGGCTCGAACCAGTACCTGCTCCTGGTGGAGGCGTTCGGGAGCGCGGGCCGGTACTTCCGGTCGTGGACGTCGACGAGCATCGCCGGGCCGTGGACGGCGCTGGCGGACTCGAACGCGAACCCGTTCATGGCGGCGTCGAACGTGTCGTTCCCGGGCGGGGCGTGGACCGAGGACATCTCCCACGGGGAGATGCTGCGCGCGGGCGTGAACCAGAAGCTGGAGATCAGCCCGTGCAACATGCGGTACGTGTACCAGGGCGTCGATCCGAGCGCGGGCGGCGACTACAACAGCCTGCCGTGGCGCCTCGGGCTCTTGACGCAGACGAACACCGCCCCCGGCTGCGGGGGCGGCGAGGAGACGACCGACCCGCCGACCACGACGCCGCCGCCGACCGGGAGCGCCTGCACCGCAGCGGTGTCGACGGTGGGGAGCTGGACCGGCGGCTGGCAGGGGAAGGTCACGGTGACCGCCGGCTCGACGGCGATCAGCTCGTGGAAGCTGACGTGGACCTGGCCGGGGTCGCAGGCGATCACCTCGGCGTGGAACGCGACGTGGTCGCAGACGGGGTCGGCGGTGACGGCGGCCAACGTGTCGTGGAACGGCGCGGTCGCGGCGGGCCAGTCGCGGGAGGCGTTCGGGTTCATAGCGAACGGGGCGACGGCGGCCCCGCAGGTGACCTGCACGGCCACGTGATCGGCAGGGCCGCTTGACGAGCCGGTGCCCGCTCCCCCGGATCTGGGGAGCGGGCACCGGAAGCTGTTTCAGGGCAAGAAAAAAGGCCCCACCGCAACGAACCGAAACGACGAAAGCCTTAAAAATGAAACGACGACCTTCTTGTGCTAACGCTTTTTCTTTCCACAGACTATTTGTCCACACCATACACTAACTTTAAGTATCACCGAGACCTCTAAAGTATAAGGCCCGGACGCCTTTCAGGTCAAGGCGTCCGGGCCGTACTTTACGTAAATCGGCTGTTCAGCCGATGTCGAATTGGACCAACAGGTAAGCGCGGCGGACGTCTTCGGGGAGCAGCGAGTCGTATTGCACGGCACTCGCGCGCTTGAGCCCCATGCGCCACTCCCCCAGCATCGGCGGGGCCGGCACGGGGGCGACGGCCGAGTGCGGCGCGCCGCCGAACCCGGGGTCGTTCGCGCCGGGGACCTCGCTGGAGGAGCCCTGCCCGGGCAGGCGCCACTTGACGGTGAACGCGTCGGTGTGGACGGTGTCGACCACGAGGTCGGCGGCGCTCACCTTGACGGGTTCGGTGGCGGCCCGCACGCGGGCCCAGTACGGCAGGTGCTCGGGGGTGAGCGTGAAGACGAGCTCCTGGTCCTCGCCGTCCTCGGGGTGGAGCATCCGGTGCCAGGCGGTGCCGAACTGCTCCTCCAGGGCGAACAGGGCCGCGCCGGAGGTCGGCAGCACGGCGTCGATGTTGGCGACGGCCAGCGCGGCGAGGCCGGGCCCGCCCGCGCGGGCGGTGTAGTCGAGGTGGAGCACCACGTCCGTGATCGACCCGAGGTCGAACTGGTTGTGGGCCTTGGGGAGCGAGAGCGTCCACTCGCTGACGGCGCCGGCGCCCTCGAAGGGCAGGAACCGCTCGTCGTCGAAGCGCAGCTCGAACATGCCGCGGTCGTTGACGGCGTGGCTGGTGGCGATCGCGGTGGTCGGCACGGGGCTCTTCCAGAACCGCGGGTCGCCCCCGGCGAGCGGGTCGCCGTACCCGCCCGCGACCGAGTCGTCCAGGCGGACGCCGTTGTTGGTGACCGCGAGCGTGCAGTTCACCGACGTGTAGGGGCCGACGACGCACGGGACGGACAGCGCCACGGACTTCAGGCGGCGGCGGTAGTGGCCGGGGTAGTCGAGGTCGAACAGCCACTCGGGCAGCTGGACCGCGGCCTGGCCGGTCAGCTTGAGCGCGAGCAGGGCGAGCGGGTCGACCTGCGCGAGCGAGACGTGCTTGGTGAGTTCGAGGTCCCGCAGGTGCTTCTCCATGTAGGAGGACTCCATGCGGCGCAGGTCGTTCGTGAGCCGCTCGGGGGCGAGGAGGCCCTTGCGCAGGGAGTCCCAGTACCCGAACTGGATGAACGAGGCGTCCGGTTCGGCCAGCTCGAACTGGTAGGACTGCTGGGCGAGCATCGCGGTGTCGAACGCGATCTGGTACGCCTGGAAGTAGACCGTGGCGATCTTCCCGAGCATCCAGTCGTACAGCTCCTTGTCGGTGTACTTGGAGCGCAGGTACTCCTCGACGGCCTCCGAGTCGGCGGTGGCCTGGAGCTGGTTGTTCGCCTCCGCGGTGGCGATCTGCTCGCGGATCGCGGCGGTGGCGAGCTGCGCCTCCAGCTGGGCGAGGTCGGCGGTGGCGACGTCGCGGCTGAACTGGTGCTCGTCGAAGTCGCGGGTGTAGCGGCCCTGCGTCTCGGCCATCCCGGCGCCGGCCATGAGCATCCCGGCGAAGCCGCCGATCATCGCGGCCGTGTTCGACAGGAACCCGGAGATGTTGGAGCCGCCGATCGACATGCTCACGTTCGGGGAGCCGCCGAACCCGGCGATGCCGATGCTGAAGTCGGGGATGAGGTTCGCCCCGCCCGCGATGCCGGACATGATGGCGGACACGGCGTTCCCGGCCAGGCCGAGGCTCTGCATGACGACCGCGGCGATCTCCTCGCCGTTCATGCGGGGCACCGAGCCGTGGTAGGCGATCCGCGCGTCGATCGCGGCCCGCCCGGCCTCGATCGCGGCCTTGTCGGCGGTGGCCTCGTCCATCTGGAGGTCGCGCACCGCCTGGATCGCCCGGTTGAGCGCGGCCTCCTGGGTGGCGCGCAGGAGCGCCAGCTCCTCGGCGTCGCGGGTCTCCAGGACGCGCAGGAGCTTGTCCCCCAGGGCCCGCAGCTCCGCGAGGAGCTCGGCGGCGCGGGCGGCGAGCACCCGGAACCGGTAGCGGGTGTCCACGGCCGTGAACAGGCCCAGGACGCTGGAGAGGTCGGCGCCCGCGGCGGCGGCCTTGACGAGCATCCCCGGGTCCAGGGGCGGCTCGAACAGCGGCAGCTGGCGGAACACGCCCTCGATGTTGAGGCCGTGGCGGACCTTGAACAGCCGGTCGGCGACGGTGTCCCAGTAGCCGAGGAGCTTGTCGTTCACGGGGATGCCGAAGTACTTGACCTCCAGGTGCGGCAGCGGGTCGCCGCCGCCCTCATCCGGGCCGATGCCGAAGTCCAAGGGGGGCGCGAAGCCTTCGAGGACCGCGGCCACGTCCTGGTTGCCGAACGGGTCGAGGGCGCCTTCGGCGGTGAGCTGCGCGTAGGACTTGTCGGCGCGCTCGGGCGGCGGGACGCTCTCGGGGCGCCGGCCCAGGATCTCCGCGGCGAGCGTGTACAGCAGCACGGCCTGGTTGATCGATTCGAGCGTGTCGCGCCGGAACTGCTGGTCGGCCCAGCCGATGAGGTTGTCGAGGTACTTCATGACGATCGCCTTCTGGTAGGCGACCGGCCGGTAGCGGGCCACGGTGTGCGGCGAGAACGGGTGGTTCTTCCACGCGCGCAGCTCGTCCAGGTGGTCCCCGATGTCGCCGAGGATCGACTCGATGCGCTGCTGCCGGTAGTCCTCGCTGGTGTTGTCGAAGAACGGCTTGGTGACCCAGTACCGCTGGGGCGCCTCGTCACCGTCGGTGCTCGTGGGGTCGAAGATCCGGTGGTACCAGCGCATCGCCTCCTCGAACCGCTGCTCGGCGGTGAGCTTCGCGGCGATGAGCATGGGCGCGTGGAAGAACAGCTCCCAGTTGTACGCCGAGTACGCGCCGCCGCGGGTGAAGTCCACGCCGCCCTGGGCGGTCGGGTCGATCGCGTTGCCCGGCTGCGGGCCGTACGCGAACTGCGTCTGCGCGTTCGGCGCGATGCTCTGCTGCGGGCGCGTCACCAGCCCCTCGACGCCCTTGGTGTCCAGGGACGCGAGGAAGTCCGAGGCGTGCGGGTGCCAGAACGGGTACCAGCGGTGGCCGAGCGTCGCGACCGGCACGTGGATCCAGAAGGGTCCGGCGACCCCGTTGAACTGCATGGGGACCGTGGTGACGACCTGGGTGCGCTTGACCCAGTAGGCGCGCTCGCGGTCCTGGAAGACCATCGGGGACGCCGGGTCGTCGTTGAACTGGCGCCCGTGCGGCGCGAGCACCAGCTCCGCGGGCTGGCGCGCGGAGGACAGGAGCTTGCGGGTGTCCTCGAAGCCGACCATGACGTCCACGGCGGACCCGAGTGCGGCCAGGCGCCCGTTCGCGAACCGCATCGTGGCGGGCTTGCGGAGCTTCGGGGACCGCTCCGCGGAGGTCAGGGCCGTGATGCCGCGGCCCTTCTCGCCGAAGTTGGTCTGCACGTGCCACAGCGAGTCCGCGGTGAACAGCGTCCCGTCGGAGCGCCGCGTGTAGTTGCCGTACATGGGCTTCATCTTCAGGTCCAGGACCTCGCCGGTGAACACGTACGACGAGGAGTGCCAGGGCCAGTGGAGCGCCGAGTACTGGCGGCGGGTGAGCCGCTCGTGCGAGTCGGTGAACTCGTCGTAGAAGCGGCCGTTGTTGAACTCGATCGAGGAGGAGATGTACACGTCGAGCCACAGCTGGTTCGAGCGGTGCCGCGGCTTCAGCGTGTAGGACGAGCGCGGGCGCGGCCACGGGTGGATGAGCTTCTCGCCGCTGGTGCGCCGCGAGGTCCACCCGTCGGGGGTCCGCTCGGACCAGGCGAGCTCGATCTCCAGGGTCCCGGCCGGGTCGGCGGTCGGGTTCGGGGAGTCGGTGATCTGGGCCGGGGGCTGGCGCTTGGGCTGCTGGGTCTTCTCCTCGAACTGGAGCCAGAACAGGTGGAGCCGGTCGCGGTAGACCACCGGGATGACCTGGTCGGAGGCGATGTCGACGTCGATGCGCTCCCAGCCGGTCCACTCGTTGTAGGCCAGGTCGAGCGAGCGGTAGTAGCAGTGGCTCGGCTGCGAGGCCGAGCGGGCGACCACGTGGAGGCGGTTCCCCGAGGCGGTCTGCTGGTGGTAGATCCCCAGGGTCTGCATGTGCGCGACCTCCACGAGCTTGCGGAGGTAGTCGCGGTAGGCGGCCTCGGCGTTCGCGTCGGTCAGCTCCCCTTGCGACAACTGGTCCTCCAGCTCCTTGAAGAACGGGGTCTTGTCGTCGCGCAGCTCCGCCTCGATCCAGTTCTCCGGGTACAGGAAGACCTTCCGGTTCGCCTCCCAGAGCCGGTAGCCGCTCATCCACTCCCACTGGCTCCACGAGTCCAGGGACGTGGTGTCCGCGGTCTGCGCGGCCGTGATCCGCACCAGCGGCAGCTCCAGGTTGAGCAGGCACCGCTGCGCGAACAGCTGCACGGAGCTGATCGCCTGCTTCAGGCGGGACGTCAGCTGCACGGAGGTCATCTCCGTGTCGAGGAGGAACCAGCGCTGGAGGTCCGCGGTGTCCTTCCAGTACCGCGGGTTCGCCCACTCGCGGCCCTCCGCGGTGATCGTCGGCGCCGTGGTCCGCAGCGAGTGCTCGATGAGGTACGCGGTCAGGGCGTCGCGGCGGGCCTCGCGCAGCGGGTCCTGGAGCTCGGGCATGAGCGCGAGCCACGCGCCCGTGTCGTACTTGGACTTCATGGTCTGGCGCAGGTGCTCGGCGGCGAGGCGCTGCGCGCCGCCGGTGTCGTCGTCGCGGTCGACCCAGCGGAGGGCGTCCACGGCCGGGACGGCCAGGCGGCGCAGGGCCTCGGCGGCGACGCGGACGCGGGTGAGCGTGTCCACGTCGGCGTAGAACGCCGGGTCGTCGCCGTCGAGTTCGGCGAGGTCGGCGGCGTGCCAGCCGGTCAGGGCCTCCACGGAGGCGCGCACGTCCGCGACCGGGTCGCCCGCGGCGGCGGCGTCGAACACCTCCGGCCAGCCCGACTCCTCGGGCCGCGGGTACCGGTGCCGCAGCACCAGCCACGCCGCGAGGCGCCGCCACTCCAGGAGGGACGCGGGCGGATCGGCGGGCCCGGCCGGGACCGCGCCGGGGTGCAGCCACCCCGAGGCCGCGGCCCGGTCCATCAGCCACGGCAGGTCCGTGGCGTCGATCCGCATGCGGCGCACCAGGTACGCGGCCTTGTGGAGGAGCCGCCAGGTGTGGAACAGGTCCGGGAACTCGGCCTCGGTGAGCGGGTGCGTGTACTCGCCGTCCGCGTCCTGGGCCATGAGGGACGGGTTCGCGAACACGTCCCACAGGCCGGGGCGCAGCAGGTCGAGGAGGGTCACGGCCTGCCCGTCGGGCAGGGAGAACGTCGCCGCGACGGTGGCGGCGATCTGGCCGTTCACCTCCTCGGCGGGCGTGGTGCGCAGGCTCTCGCGCAGCGCGTCGAGCTGCTCGGTGATCGCCTCGGCGCGCTGGCCGAACGGCGCGTCGGGCCGGTCGTTCAGCAGCCAGTCCAGTTCGGACACCGTGAGGCCCGCGGCCTTGGTCTCGGCGTGGCGGTCGGCCAGCGCGAGGGTCGCGTCCGGGCCCGCGTACGGGTCGGGCAGCTCGGCGGCGGCGAGGTCGAGGAGCGCGAGGTACTCGGCGACGGGCAGGCGCAGGGCCTCGGCGATGACGGTGTGGCGCAGCGGGACCGTGAGGTCGGCGACGGTGAGGTTCGGGCCGGTGCGGGCGAGGAGCAGGTCGAGGTCGGCTTCGCCGACGCGCCAGGCGGCGGCGAGGGCGGGCCGGTGGTCGGCCATGGGCTCGGTGCCGGGGAGCGGCAGGTCGAACGCGGGGTCGGGCGGGTCGAGGAGGTTGGGGTTGGCGAAGAGGTCGGCGTACGGGGAGCGGGTGTCGTCGGGGCCGGGCTCGGTGCTGAGCGGGGCGTAGAGGGTGATGGCGGCCTCGAAGGGGAGGCGCAGGCGCTTGGCGAGTTCGGCGAACGCGGCGAGGCGGCGCAGCGCGGCGTCGTCGAGGGTGCCGCCGCCGATGCCGGGGGCGCGCAGGAGCCGGTCGAGCTGGGCCGGGGTCCACTTGGTGTGGCGCCACAGGCGGATGAAGCGGTGGACGCGGTCGTAGCGGGCGGGGCCGAGGCCGGAGACGGTCTGGAGTTCGAGGTCGCAGGTGCCGTCGGGGCGTTCGAGGGTGACGGTTCCGGCGGCGTGGATCCAGGTGGTGTCGAGGAGGTCGAGGAGTTCGGCGTAGGTGAGGCCGGCGTGGCGCAGGAACGGGAGGACGCCGACGGCGTTGTCGCCGGTGTCGAGGCCCCAGATGTCGTCCTGGTCGGGCTGGTTCGGGGCGGGGACGGTGACGAGGGAGGCGTCGAGGGTGGAGAGTCCGAAGTACTCGGCGGCGGCGGAGGCGAGCGCGTCGGGGGTGGCGGGGCCGAGGAGGCGCATGAGCTCGTGGCGGGGGACGCCGAGGTGGGCGAGGAGGACGCGGGCCTCCTCCTGCCAGGCGTTGAAGGCGCCGCGGACGGGGAAGGGGGCGGCCTTGACGGCCTCGTAGGCGGGGGCGTGGAGGTGTTCGGGGACGGCGCGCAGTTCGGCGGCGGTGCGGGTGGTCTGGGGCTGGGCGGCGCCGGGGGCGGCGGCGCGTTCGAGGAGCTCGTTGACGAGGTCGATGTAGGGCAGGGCGGTGTCGGTGTTGGGGCAGTTGAGGAGCAGGTCGTCGATGTCGGGGCGGCGGGCCTGGAGGACGGTGAGGACGGTGTCGGGCCCGGTGGCCTTGGCGGGCCGGGTGGAGAGGAAGCGGAGGAGGTCGGCGAGGTAGGCGGCGGGGCCGTACACGGACTCGCAGTGCCCGCAGTCGCAGTAGTCGAGGCCGCCGAACAGGAGCGCGAGGTCGGGGACGTCGCCGAGGACGCCGGTGGCGTCGGCGAGGGTGATCTGCTGGGGGCCGAGGGCGTGGGCCTGGCCGGGGGCGTGGTCGGAGCGGAACGCGGCGACCTGGCCGAGGACGTGCGCGTAGGCGATCTGGGCGGCGGAGTGGACGTGCGCGACGGCGAGGTCGTCCACGTCGTGGCCCTTGAGCTTCGCGGCGAGTTCGGCGCGGTCGAGGGAGGCGATCTGGCCCGCTGAGTGGAGGTGCGCGGCGAGGAGCGCGGCGCCGGTCTTGTGGTCGGGGGCGAGGCGCACGGCGCGCTGCTGGACGCGCATCTCGGCGCGCAGGTCGGGGTCGAGGTCGATCTCCGCGGACCGTGCGTAGGCGTCGAGGCCGGTGGCCCTGAGTTCGAGCTCGGGGTGGGCGTCGATGAACGCGGCGGCCTGCGGGACCAGGGTGAGGCCGTGGCCGTCGGTGCGGCCGAGCTCGGCGATGAGCGCGGTGGTCGGGTAGTGGGCGGCGGCGGTCGCTTCGAGCTTGCGGGCGTAGGACTCCGCGTCCTCGCCGGAGGGGTGCCCGGCGTCGGCGACGACGGCGTCCCATTCGGCGGTGGAGAGGCGCGCGAGCTGGCGGGTGGTGGTGAGGTCGGGGTGGGCGGGGTCGTCGATGCGGGCCTTGAGGAGCGCGGCGGCGGGTGCGAAGCCGTCGGCGATGGCGGCGGTCTCGACGGACGCGGCGACGTCGGCGACGACGTCCGCGCCGCCGAGTTCTCCCGCGGCGCCGGTGAGGTCGGTCCAGAACGCCTCGCTGGTCTCGCCGTGGGCGAGGAGCATCGCGGCGACGCCGTCGTAGTGCGCGGGCGCGAGTTTGGAGGAGTCGAGGAGGCTGCGCAGGGACGCGTCGCCGCCGACGGCGGGGGCGTCGAGGGCGGCGGTGACGGACCGGGCGTTGAGCGCTGCGAGCACGGCCTCCTCGTCGCGGACGATGGCGATGGGGATGAGGTTGTCGTCGGCGGCGCGCGCGAACGCCTCGGCCTGCTTCTCGGGGCCGAGGAGGAGGATGCCGGAGGCGGTGGCGGCGGTGAGCTCGTCGATGCGGGTCCACTCGTCGGTGGCGGCGAGGAGCTCCTCGGGGAGCGTCGCGGGCAGGCCCTGGCTGATGAATCCGAAGTAGAGGGCGGCGCCGAGCGCGGGGGCGCCGACGTGCTTGGCGGCGCGCACGGCGAGGACGAGGCGCATGACCTCGTACTGGGTGAGCCCGGATTCGAGGGCGGCGACGGTGACGTCGTTGCGGTCGCCGTCCTCCACGAGGTCGGTGACGCCGAGGCCCCCGAGGACCGCGTCGAGGGCGGCCCGCTGGGTCTCGTACAGGGACGGGCCGCGGTAGGGCCGGTCCCCCGCGGTCTGGTTGGTCCACTGGATGGGCGTGGGGTTGAACAGGATCCGCGACCCGAGCGGGGCGTTGTCGGGGCCGGTGAAGGTGACGACGAGGTGGAGGGGCTTGGCGACCTCCTTCGTGTTGGGGTCGCGCGGCGGGTCGTACGGCAGGTCGTAGAAGCCGGTCTCGCCGGTGACGCGGGTGGCGAGGGTCTGGCCCTCGCCCGCGAGGGACCGGAACGCGAGGCGGACCTTGGCGCCCTTGACGGGCCGCCACCGGTCGTCGCGCACGGAGCCGCGGAGCCGGTAGTGCGCGAGGGGCTGCTCCGAGTCGGGGAGCGCGGCGAGGATGTCGCGGTTGAGGGCCTTGACGGTGGGCCCGTCGAGCGCGCCGGTCTGCGGGAGGCGCTTGGCGGCCTGGAACGCCAGGACCGCCTGGCGGGTGGCCTTGCCGTAGCGGGCCTCGCCGTGCTCGCTCATGGGCACGGCGTACCCGAAGTGGGCGAGGGCCTGCTGGGCGGTGGCGACGTGGCCGCCGCGCATGTTGAGCTTCGCGCCGCGCTTGAGCGGGGACAGGCCCAGCGCGGACTTGACCTTGAGGGTCTTCACGGGCGCGGGCTTGGAGGCGGCGACGGCGTCAAGCTTGTCCATGGTGGCGAGGTCGAAGCGGCCGGAGGCGGGGAGGCGGTACTTGGCCTGGAACGCGCGCAGGGCGGCCTGCGTGCCGGGCCCGGCCTGGCGGGCGGTCAGCTCGTCGGCGCCGACGGTGACGTCGAGCTTCGCGATCGTCAAGGCGCGCACGAGGGTCCGCTGGGCCTTGCCGAACTGGGTGCGGGAGCCGAGCCGGGCCGCGAGGGCCTCGGCACGCAGCCGCTCCACCAGGGCCTCGTCGAGCCACCAGGAGACGCCGCGGGACTTGGTGCGCTGGCGGAACTGCTGGATCGCGGCGGCCGTGGAGGTCCCGACTTTGCGGGTGGCGAGCTCGGTCTCGTCGATGCGGTGGCCGAGGGCGGTGAGGAGCGCCTGGATCTTGGCGGCGCGGTGGGGCGCGTCGGTGAAGTACCGGTGCTCCAGTTCGCGTTTGATCTGCCCGGCGGTCTCGGGGGTGACGACGCCGGTGCGGATGAGCCCGGCGGCGGCCTGGAGGCGCCGCACGGCGTCCCTCGTGGACGGGCCGAGGCGGGACTCGGCGACCTCGTCGGCGTCGATGGCGTGCCGCAGCCGCGCCAGGGACGCCTGGAGGGCGGCCACGTCGCCGCCGGTGGGCTCCTCGACGAACCCGGGGAGCTGGATCGCCATGGTGCGGTCCGGGTCCGCCCCGGGCGGAGCCGCGGCCGTCTCGACCGGCAGCGTGAGCTTGCGGATCGCCTCGGGGCTGAAGTGCCGCTTCGGCTGGTTCATGTCCTTCGCCTTTCTTGGAGAGGGGGTGCGGCCTTACCACCAGTCGAATGCGCGCCCGAGGTGGAAGATGCCGACGCCGATGGCCGCGACGATGCCGACGGCGAGGAGGACGGGGGCGCCCGCGATGCCCGCGGCGATC
This sequence comes from Glycomyces sp. NPDC047010, assembly GCF_040644205.1. NCBI lineage: Bacteria > Bacillati > Actinomycetota > Actinomycetes > Glycomycetales > Glycomycetaceae > Glycomyces > Glycomyces sp. NPDC047010. The sequence continues at coordinate 25,297 of NZ_JBEYVY010000016.1, forward strand.
CCGATGGCGCCCGCCGCGATGGCGAGGCCCGCGCCGACGCCCACGGCTCCGGCGACGACGCCGGGGACGTCACCGCGCTGGTAGGCGCGGTAGCCGCTGACGGCCGAGGTGGCGGCGATGCCGAGGCCGCCGATGACGAGTCCGGCGGTCATCGCGCTGACGCCGGCGACCGTGGCCCCCGGGACGGCCAGCGCGTACAGCTCCAGCCCGCCGCCGACCGTGCCGAGGGCGTCGCCGACGGCCATGGCGTAGTCGCCCTGGTAGATGTCGTAGGCGAGGGCGGCCGCGGACAGGGCGGTGCCGACGCCGGTGAGGACGCGCGCGGCGGTCCCGGCGCGTCCGGGGAAGCCGCGGATGTGCTCGGGCGTCTGGGCGCCGGGCGGGATGCGGCGGCCGCGGCCGGGGTTGGTCGCGGTGGTGATGTCGTTGGTGATGCTCGCGGGGACGTCGGTCTCGGTGATGATGACGGCCCGGGGGTTGCGTCCGGCGAGCGCGGGGTCGCCCGCGATGGACCCGGCGGCGTCGCGGGTGGCGGCGCGGGCGATGTCGCCGACGTCGGAGAGCTGCCCGGTCGACTTGATCTGGCGCACTTCGGTGGCGGTGACGACGTCGTGCCCGGCGGTGTTGTCGCGCCAGGGGACGCCGCACAGCCATTCGAGGATCTGGCCGCGGCGGGACCCCTCGACGCCTTCGCGCGGGAAGCGGAAGTGCCAGATGAACCGCTCGGCCGCGGAGGGCACGAGGCTCGTGGAGGTGCCGATGGTCCCGGGGACGCCTTCGGTGTCCCCCGGGGAGTCGTTCGCGTCCGCGCCGGTCCCGGCGTCACCGGCGCCGGTGCCCGCGTCGCCGCTGCCGTCCCCGCCGTCGCCCGTGGTGGTGCCGCCGTCGCCGCCTCCGGTGCCCTCGTCCGACCCGGCGCCCGCGTCGGCGCCCGCACCCGCGTCGGTCGCGGGCGCCGGGTCGTCGGTGGCGGCGTCCCCGGCGCCGCCGCCCGGCACCTCGACTTCGCCGTTCTCGTCGACGATGAGGTCGGGGAAGTGCCACCGTCCCTCTTCGAAGCGCGGCGTCTCGCGGAGGTGCGGGTAGTCCTTCTGGGCCTCGCGGAGGATCTGCGCGGGCGTCGAGTTCGGGTCGTTCCACACCGTGGTGTCGGCGGACGGGAAGCTGACGATGGGGTGGCCGTCGGGGGTGTGGTCCTGGGTGCCGGTCGGGTCGACGCGGCCGACGGGGTCGTTCCCGCAGTAGCGGTACAGGTTCGGGCCCGCGGCGGTGCCCGCCGGGTCGGCGCTGGTCCACCGGCCGAGCCACGGCGCGTAGTAGCGGGCGCCGGAGTGGTCGAGACCGGTCTCCTCGTCCCTCTCCTTGCCGTGGAAGCGGAACCGCTTGAGCGACAGGTCGGTGCCGGGGCGGGAGGCGCGGTAGGCGGTGGAGCCGAACGGGTGGTACTCCTCGTAGGAGACGACGGCGCCCGCGTCGTCGGTCTCCACGGTGGCCGAGCCGATGCGGTCGCCGCACTGGTAGCGATCGACCACCTCACCCACGGACGCACCGCCGATGCCGCCCGGGTCGTGGACGATGACCTCCGCCACAGCGAACGGTCCGGTCTCGTCGGCGAGGTGGATCGTGCGCCGCTCCAGGCGCAGCACCCCGTTCATCCACTCCCGGTAGACCTCGACGGTGCCGAAGTAGCGGCGCTCGGTGCGCAGGCCGCCTTGGCGCTGGATGACCTTGCGTAGCCGCGCGCCGCTGCCGTCGTACGCGTACCAGGCGGTCCCGCCGCCGCCGAGGTCGACGCGGCGCAGCTGGTCGCGGCGGTCCCAGTCGAGGACGGCGAGGTGCGGTGCGGAGGTGAGGTTCCCGTACGCGTCGTGCGTGTACTGGTGCGTGTAGGGGCCGTCGGGGTCGTCGCCGGGCGCGGAGGTGGAGGCGAGGCGGTTGCGCCGGTCGGCGAGGTCGGCGTCGTGGGCGTACCGGTAGCGGCGGGTCCATCCGCCGCCGCCGTTCGCGAAGTGCTGCATGGACGTGAGGTTGCCGAGGTCGTCGTAGGCGTACTCCTGGCGGTAGTTGCGCACGGCCGCGGTGTCGTTGGGGTGGGGCAGGGGCGCGCCGACGGGGTCGGCGGGGCCGGTCTGGCCGTTCGCGGCGTGCTCGCGGCCGGAGGCTTCGACGAGCTGCCCGATCGCGTCGTGGCGGAACCGCATCCGGGCGGGCACGAACGCGCCGTCGAAGAACAGGGACTGCTGGGCGGCGTCGGCGCACTCCACGACGTTCCCGGACGCGTCGTACGTGTAGGCCAGGTCCTGCACGGCCGCACCGGCGACGGGGGCCGTGCGGACCCCGTCGAGCCTGCGGCTCAGCGGGTCGTAGGCGTACGCGGTGGCGAGCCCGTTGCCGTACTCGGCGAGCAGGCGCCGCCCGAGCGCGTCGTGCTCCTGCCCGGCGAGGTAGGTCCGGAGCGGGCCGGTCCCGCCGATCCTGGCGCGCAGTTCCGCGATGAGCCCGCCGGGGTCGTAGGTGGGGGTGAGGACGGTGCCGTCGGCCATGGTGACCGACAGCGGGCGGCCCAGGGCGTCGTAGGTTGCGGCCGTGGTGGTCTCGTCGGGCTCCAGGAGGGGCCCGGCGGCGGCGAGGACGAGGGCGGGGTCCTCGACGCCGACGAGCGCCCCCCAGTCGGGGTCCGTCGCGGGGTCGGCGCACAGGCGCCGCACCACGTCGAGGGGCGCGCCCTTGTGGTCGTACCGCTCGAACACGACGACCCCGGCGGCGTCGAAGACCATGTGGATGCGGCCGGTCAGGTTCCGTTCGGCCGCTTGGGGGTGCGCGTCGCCGTAGACGACGCGCCCGATCGCGGTCTCGCCCTCGCCGGGTTCGGTCGCGAAGGACGCGACGGGCCGGTGGGCGCCGTCGAACTCGACGCGGCTGGACCGGCCGTGCTCGTCCCAGGCCCGCACCAGGCGCCCGCCCACGTCGGAGAGGTGCCAGCGACGGCCGCGCTCGGCGGACTCGCCGGTGACGGCGCGGCCGAGGAGGTCGGCGACGCCGGAGGTGACGAGGCGGTCGCGGGCGTCGAACTGGCGGGTGAACCCGCCCGTGGCGTCGCCGTCGCCGCGGAGGTTCCGCAGGTCGCCGCCGCCGTTGTCGGAGACGGTGAGGAGCGTGCGGCCCAGGGCGTCCGTGTGGGTGCGGCCGGGCGTGCCCGCGTGCTGCGCGGCGATCCACGCGGCGCGCTCGTCCGGGTCGGCCGGTTCGGGGCCCGCGGGGTCGGGGGCGCCGCGCTCGGCGTACCAGGCGGAGTCCAGGACGGTGTCGCCCGGGCCGTGGGCGGTGCTCCCCCACGGCCCGGAGTCGGTGCGCGCGAACGTGCCGTCGGGGTGGTCGACCCGGACGGCGCGGCCGATCGGGTCGAAAGTCGTGACGGAGGTGACGCCGGTCTGGACGAGCGCGGTCGCGGACTCGAACTCGTGGGTCGCCGAGAAGTACGGCTCGTACTGCTTGACGGCGAGGCCCTTGTTGTTGAACACGGCGCGGCCGGAGCCGATCCAGCGCGGGTCGGCGTCCACTTCGGAGACGGTGCCGGTGGCGGGGTCCCAGGTCTTGGCCTTCCCGGCGGCGGCGCGGGCCTTGACGAGGACGGGCGTGCCGGAGCCGTCGAAGTAGGCGTGGAACTCGCGCCATTCGGAGCCGGGGTCGCCGTGGCGCTCGCGGTGGCGGCGGCGCACCGAGACGGGCTCCTGCCGGTCGGCCCAGGCGAACAGGTCGTAGTCCATGGTGGCGGAGGGGTCGTCGAGGGTGTCCATGCCGGGCTCGCCGGGGCGGCCGACGAGGGCGCTGGCGACGGGCGCGCCGAGGGCGTCGTAGCGGACCTCGGCGCGGTTCCCGGCGGGGTCGACGGCGGCGCGCGGGGCGAGGACGCGGTAGTCGTGCTCGGTGCGGGCCTCGTGGCCGATCGGGTCGCGCACCAGGGTGATCGCGAGGTCGTGGGCGTCGTGCTCGATCTCGGTGACGGCGCCGAGGGGGTCGGCGGCGCCGGACGCGAGGTAGAAGTGGTCGGCGGCGTCGGGGGCGTAGACCGCGGTCCCGGAGGTGGCCCACCAGCCGCCGTCGAGGGGCTCGTACCCGGCGCCGGCGAGTTCGGTCGCGTCCACGGTGCCGTCGTAGTGGGCGGCGACGAGGCCGTCGGTGAACGCGAGGCGGCGGGTGCGGTAGGTGAGGCCGAGGGTGTCGTGGGTGCCGAGGGGGAGCGGGCCGGTGAGGTCGTCGGCGCGGAAGAGGACCTGGGTGCGGCCGGTGAGGCGCAGGACCGGGCCGCCGGGGGCGGGGACGGTGCCGTCCTCGTCCACCGCCTCGTAGGGGACGCGGTCGGCCGCGGCGGCGAACGCGTCGAGGTCGGCGGCGGGGTGGTGTCCGGCGGGGAGCCCGGCGAGCTCGTAGGAGCGGGTCTCGCAGACCTGGCGGAGGCGGTGGAGGTCGGGGCCGTCGAGGTCGGGCGTGTACTCGGTCTCCAGGTAGCCGCCGATGGTGCGGGCCTGGGCCTCGCGCACCGGTTGCGGCAGTGAGGGATCGGGGGCGGTGCGGCCGTGGGCGAGGGTCGCGGTGCGCACGGGCAGGCCGAGGTCGTCGGTCTCCAGGACGACGGTGCGGGCGGTGCGCGGGTCGCCGGGGACCCGGTCGTAGGTGCGGGTGACGGCCTCGGTGGGCAGGAGCTGGAACACGGCGTGGTGCCGGTTCCCCTGCGGCTGGCGGAGGACGACGGTGTACGCGGCCTCGTTGACGGCGTAGGGGTGGACGGACTCGGGGGCGTCGTCGAGGCCGAAGACCTCGGTACGCAGGGCGGTGCCCTTGAACGCGCGGCACGCCTGCCGGTACTCGTCGTCGGTGAGGCCCGTGGGGATCTCGGGCTCGGGGACGGGGGTCTCGGCGAGGTCGGGGTTGTCCCAGTACTGGTCGCGGCGGGCGTGGAGGAGCCGGTCCCCCGTCGCCGCGGCGGCGCCGGTGTGGAACCAGGTGCGGGTGAGCACGGGCGCCTGGTGCAGGTCCGCGTCGGCGGTGTTGGCGCCCTCGGGGAGGAGCTCGAACGCCTCGGTGTCGACGGTCTCGACCATGCCGAAGCCGCGGAACTCGCGTTCGGCGGGGTCGAAGTAGCCGTCGTGGTAGCCGGTGACGGCGGTGAACACGGTCTCGCGCACGCGGTCGGTGCGGGTGACGCGGTGCGCGCACGCGACCGGGAACGGGAGCCGCGCGGGCCAGGGCCGCCCGGCCTGCTCGTCGGCCAGCGCGAAGGACGTGGAGGAGCGGTACTCGACGCGGACCTCGCCGCCGACGCCGTTGTCGTACCCGGTGAGGAGGTGGGGGCGCCCGGCGCTGAGCAGGTCGATGTAGCGCAGGGGCGCGGTGGAGGGCAGGGACGTGGACCAGACGAGGCAGGCGGTGCCGGTGCCGCGCAGGTCCACGACGGAGACGCGGCGGCGGTTGTCGTTCGCGGGGAGGCCGGTGAGGGCGCGGGCGGGGCCCCAGGAGTCGCCGCCGCGGTTGGCGTAGAGGCGGACGCCGTCGGCGGCGAGGTAGACGAGGTCGGCGCGGCGGTTGCCGTCGAGGTCGGCGAGGAGCACGCGGCGGGGGTCGAAGGCGTCCGGGCTGTCGAACCAGGGGGCGTCGTCCATGGCGGTCTCGGGGCCGAAGCGGCCGTGTCCGAGGCTGGGGCGGTAGGTGACGGTGCCGTTGGCGATGCGCACGAGGTCGGGGAGGCCGTCGCCTGTCATGTCGGCGAACTGGACGGCGGCGGACGCGGAGGATTCGAGGAGGCCGGGCTGATCGGGGCCGTCGAGGGGGCGGGGGGCGGCGAAGCCGTCGGCGCCGAGGCCCTCGCACCAGCGGGTCCCGGCGGCGTCGGCGACGACGAGGTCGGAGAGGCCGTCGCCGGTGAGGTCGGCGAGGCGCACGTCGGCGCGCTGGAGGTCCACGCCTGGCTGGGAGGCGAAGGGCGCCACGGCCTCCCAGTCGCCGTCCTCGCCGCGGCGGGCGCGGCCGGTCCCGGCGGGGCCGAGGCGCACGAGGTCGGGGACGCCGGTGCCGTCGACGTCCACGAGGAGGTCGGTGGCGGGCGCGGCGGGGCCGTCGGAGGGGCGGGCGGGCACGGGCAGGGCGGGCCCGAAGCTGACGTCGTCGCCGAGGGGGCTGGTGTTGCGCAGGTGGTACCAGGCGCCGCTGAGGGCGGTGAGGACCCCGGCGACGCCGTCGCCGTCGAGGTCGACCCAGGTGTGGTCGGTGAGGTCGAGCCCGGCGGGGAGGTGCTCGGCGTGCACGTCGCGCACGGTGGGGTCGATCTCCGCGGGGGCGTAGTGGAGCGCGAGGGGCGGGGTGCCGGCGGTGGTGTAGTCGTCGCCGTCGCGGAGGTGCCCGCTGGTGGTCACGGAGGTGAGGCGGGAGTCGCCGCCGACGGGGTCGGTCTCGTGGCCGAAGGCCACGGACCGCACGAGGGTCGGGCCGGCGCCGAGTTCGGGGAGGTCGTGGAACATCAAGGCGCGCAGGCACCTGCGGTAGTGGCGGACCTCGAAGGCGGGGCGGCGGTCGGAGTAGGGGTCCGGGCGCACGGCCCAGGGCCGGTCCGGGGCCGCGAGCGGCAGGTCCGGGTCGTGGTCGCCGTAGTCGAGGACGAGCGTGAAGATCCACGAGTCAGGGCGGGGCGTCGCGGGCTGGCCGGGGGCGAGGACGGGCCGGTAGGGGGCGGTGTTGCCGTAGCGGACGCGCTTGAGGTGGCGGGCGGCGGTGCGGTCGGTGCGGGCCGCTTCGGCGGCGGTGCCGGTGTCGACGCCCGCGCCGTCCTCCGCGGCGTACTCGTACGCGACGGCGTTGCCCTTGTCGTCGTGGGTGAAGCTGACGAGCCAGGCGAAGATGCGCGCGGGGTCGGCGGGGTCGCTGACGCGGCTCTCGGGGCCCTCGCCGAACCAGGCGGTGGCGTTGTCGCCGGAGAGGGTGCGCCACTTGACGTCCGCGCGGTCGGCGGTATTGGTCCAGCGTTCGACGCGGCCGGTGCCGTCGTCGAGGCGGGGCCGGTAGCGCTGGACGCGGTACTCGGTCCCGGCGACGGTGCGCAGCACGGGCGGGGCGGCGTCGGGGACGAGGTCCTCGGCGTCGGCGGCGAGGAACACGTCGGACTCCCCGACGCCGTCGCCGGTGTCGAGGTAGCGGGGCAGGCCGCGGTCGGTGCGGCGGGCGATGCGCGGGAGCGGGAGGTCCCAGCCGTAGCCGAACAGCCCTGGGCCGCTTGCGGAGTCGTAGGCGGCGGCGAGCGTCGGGGCGCCGCGGCCGGGGCTCAGGGGCAGCGGGACGGTGAGGGTCGCGGAGCCGGTGACGGGGTCGGTGCGGAAGGTCTCGCCGAGGCGGGCGGGCGGGTTGCCGACGGCGGGCAGCTCGGGGGCGCCGGGCCCGACGGGGGCGGGCGCGGCGGGGCCGCGGTCGTCCGGCGAGGGCGGTCCCGGCCGCTGCATCGGGTGCTCGGCTCCGCCGCGGTAGGAGTCCACGATCGCGGCCCCTTTGCTGGGAAAGGTCGTTGAAAGGCACTTGAGGGGGTGCCTGATAACGGAGCGTAATGCGATGTGGTCGGCCGCACAATTGACCGTACGGACCAATTCGGGGACTGTTTTCGACGCGGGAGAATAGTACAATGACCGGCTTTTCGGGAGCGGTCGCGAATTGGTCGAATGAGTCCCGAGACTGAATAATGTGGACTCTTGACGGCAGCCGCTCCGCTGGTGCTCAGGGCGAGTCAGCCTGCTCATTAGATGCTATCGGGCCGTCGCGTGCGATGGGGCCCCGCGAATGATGCGGCAAGCGGTCGCCGTCCGGGACCGCGCGGCCCGGCCGCCGGGACCATTCGCTCGCATTGCGGAATAACGGGCGGAACGAATACCGCGAAGGGCCGGGGGAACCGGATCGCCCCGTGCCGCGGTGTCCACCGGAGGCGGCCGCGGCCCAGGGTGGTTGAATCTCGGGGTGACCCCCGAACCGGCCCCCGCGCGCGACCTGCGCCGCCTGCGCACCTACACGCTCTTCACCGTGATCGGCTCCGGCCCGCTGGCCCTCGCCATGGCCGCGCTGTTCATCGCCGGCGCCGGCGAGAACGCGAACCCGCTCGCCGCGGGCGCGGCCGTCGGATCGGTCGCCCTGTGCACCTCCGGGCTCGCGCTCCACTGGCACGGCCAGGGCCCGCTGCGCCGCCGCATCCTCTGGGCCGCCTCGCTCGCGCTGCTGCTCGCGGGCGCCGCGGCGGAGGCAGGATCGGGCGGGATCAGCCCCGCGTGGGGCGCCCCGGCCGGGCTCCTCGTCGCCGAGGGCGCGATGCTGTGGTCGCGTCCCGGGCGCCGCTCGCTCGCGGTCCTGCTCGGGACGGCCGCCACCGGCGCGGTCTCGGGCTTCGCGATGGGCCTGGGCCTCATGGACTTCGGGTCGCTGCTGACGACGGTGGTCCTGGCGCCCTCGATCGCCATCGGCATCGTGTGCCAGCTGTGGCACTACCGGGTCGCGCAGGAGCTGGAGCAGGCCCGCGGCCTCGCCGCCGACCTCGCCATCGCCGAGGAGCGGCTGCGGTTCGCGGGCGAACTGCACGACGTCCAGGGCGGGCACCTCCAGGCGATCATGCTCAAGGCCCAGGTGGCGCGCCGGTTCCAGGAGACCGACCCGGAGCTGGCCGCGTCGGAGGTCCGCGCGGTCGAGGAGCTGGCGCGCGAGGCCCTGCGCGACATGCGGGCCGTCGTCGGCGGCTACCGCAAGACCGCGCTGGCCGACGAGATCGACTCGGCCGCAAGAATTCTCAAGTCCGCGGGCGTGGACGCGACGGTGCCGGACGCGTCGCCGGACCTCGACGAGGACACCGAGCGGCTGCTGGGCCTCCTCGTGCGCGAGGCGACCACGAACCTCATCCGCCACGCCGAGCCGACCGCCGCGAACGTGTCGATCCTGGAGGTCGACGCCCACGTCACCGTCACGGTGGTCAACGACGGCGCCGCCGAGGCCGCCGGGGACGGGAACGGACTCTCCATGCTCGCCAAGCGGTTCGACGAGGCCGGCGGCTCCGTGGAGCACGCCCTCGACAACGGCGAGTGGACCATCAGGGGGACCCTCCCGAAGCCCGTGGCCCTCCGGCCGCGCCAGGCGCCGCGGGTCCCCAGGAGGGTCCGCCGCCGCTAACCGCCGAAGGTGTGCGACTCCAGGTGGTCGAGCAGGACCCACTCCGACTCCGGGCTCGCGGCGGCGACGAGTTCGCCGAGGGCCGCCGCGCCGAACAGGTCCACGGCCGGGTCCTTCAGGGGCGCTTCGTAGTCGTCCCAGTGGGTCGGCACGATGTACGGCGGGCGCCCGGTGGCCGCGAGCATCCGCTCCACGTAGTCCGGGTAGGCCGGGTTGGGGCCCTGCATGAACAGCACCGTGGGCCGCACCCCGGCGACCTCGCGTTCGTGGAACGACGGCAGGCCGTTGAAGAACAACGAGGTCTCCCCGAACGTCACGAGGTACGCGAGGCTCCCGCCCTCCACGAGGTCCTTGATCGCCTCGGGTTTCGCCGGGACCGGCCCGGGTCGGGTGCCGGGGAACAGCAGCGTCTTGTGCTTCCCGGAGACGCCGTGGGAGGACCGGAAGACCTCCACGGTGTACCCGTCGAACTGGTACAGCTCCCCGCCGCCGACCTGCGACAGCTGCTCGTCCGGGGTTCCCATGGCGCGCAGCAGGTTCAGGTGCGTCTCGGTGCCGAGGACGGTGGCGCCGGTCTTCTCGGCGACGTACGGGACGTCGGCGATGTGGTCGAAGTGCGCGTGGGTGATGAGGATCGAGTCGGCGGTGCCGATGTGCTCGTCCACGGCGCTCTCGTCCACGGTGATCGGCGTGTCGGGGTCGAACTCCCCCGGCACCGTCGCGCCCGTGTAGGTGCGCGAGACGTACGGGTCGATCAGGACCGTGGTCCCGCCGCCCGTGATCTCCCAGGCGTTGGTGCCCAGCCAGCGGACGGTGACCTCAGAAGTCATGGCTCTCCAGGTGGTCGAGGAGCAGGAACTCGGTGTCGGGGCTCGCGGCGGCCACGCGGTCGCGCAGGGCCTCCCAGTCGCCGCCCTTGACTGCGGGCTCGGTGAGCGGCTCGTCGAAGTCGTCCCAGTGGGAGGCGACCACGTACGGCGGGAACCCGGTCGATTCGAGGGCCCGCTCCACGAAGTCGGGGGTGTGGCCGCCGCCGGGCTGGAGGAACAGCACGGTCGGGCGGACGCCCTCGATCTCGTGGTGGTGGACGCTCGCCGAGCCCATGTTGAAGAACGAGACGCCGCCGAAGTCGAGCAGGTAGGTGAGGCTGCCGCCCTCGATGAGGTCCTTGATCCTCTTGGGGCGCTTGGGGACCTCACCGGGGCGGGTGCCGCCGAACAGGATGCGCTTGTGCTCCCCGGAGGTGGAGTGCGAGGAGCGGAAGACCTCGACGGTGTAGCCCTCGAACTGGTACAGCTCGCCGCCCGCCACCTGCGACAGCTGGTCGTCCGGGGCGCCCATGGCGCGCATGAGGTTCAGGTGCGTCTCGGTGCCGAGGACCGTCGCGCCGGTCCGCCCGGCGAGGTACGGGACGTCGGCGATGTGGTCCCAGTGCCCGTGGGTCACCAGGATCGTGTCGGCCTTCGGCAGGTGCTCGTCGATGACGTCCTCGTGGACCTCGATCTTGGTCTCAGGGTCGGCGCCGCCGCTGGTGTAGGCGCCGGTCGGGAAGCGGCTCACCCACGGGTCGATGAGCACCGTCGCGGCCTCGGTGGTGAACTCCCACGCGTTCGTGCCGAGCCAGCGCAGGCGCACCCCCGCGGTGTCGGTCTGGGCCGCGGCCACGCCGCCCCCGGCGGCCGCTGCCGCCACGGCGGCGACGCCGGTGCCTTTCAGGAGGTTCCGGCGCTGGAGGGCCGGGGTCCGGTCTCGTTTCTCGGTCATCGCGACAGTCAAGCCCGGATCGTCCCGTCCGTCCAATATCAACGCGCGTATGACCTGATATGCGCGTTGATATCGTGGCTCCGTGGACATCATGCGGCACCTGGAGTGCTTCCTGGCGGTCGGTGAAGAACGTCACTTCGGGCGGGCCGCCGAGCGCCTCGGCATGGAGCAGCCGCCGCTGAGCCAGCGCATCCGGCGGCTGGAGAAGGAGCTGGGTGCGGAGCTGTTCGACCGCAGCGGCGGCCAGGTGGCCCTGACGGCCGCCGGGGACGTGCTCATGCGCGAGGCCCCGGCCCTGCTGCGCCAGCACCAGCGGATGCGGTCCCTGGTCGCGCGCGCGGCGGCGACCGACCCGGCGGACCCGCCGCGGCCGTGGAGCGCGCTCTACTGACCCATCGCCTCGGTGAGCGCGAGGGCGGTGCGGCTCATGGCGAGTTCCACTTCGCGGAAGTTCCGCCCGGTGGGCTGCGCGGAGACGCTGATGGCGTGGCGGCGCCCGTCGGGCCACTCCCACACGGCGACCTCGTTGAGCCAGCCGGGCAGCGACCCGGAGCGGCCGTGGACCTGGACCTCGCTGGGGGCGAGGCGCGAGAGGCGCCCGCCGGTGAGCTGGCGGCCCGTCCAGGTGCGCAGGTCGGCGGCGATCGGCTCGGGCCCGTTCCAGATATGCCGCATGAACGCGGTGAGGTCGGCGCAGGTGGAGACGTTGGTGCGGGCGGGGTCCCAGGCGCTCGTGGCGCGCAGCTCCGCGGTGGTGACGGCCCCGGCGCTGAGGACGTGCGCGAGGGCCTGGAGGTCGGAGACGTCGAGGTCGCGGGCCACGTCCTCCAGGATCGTGCGCGGCGGGCCGATGAGGCGGGTCCCCTTGAGCCCCAGGCGGGCCGGGAGGCTCCGCAGGTTCGCGGCGCCGATGCGGGCGGTGACGAGGTCGGCCGCGGAGTTGTCGGAGACCTCCATCATGAGCGCGGCGAGGTCCCACGCGCTGATCTGCGAGTCGTACCGGAACCCGGCGGTCCCGGTGCCGCCGAGGCGGTCGGCCGAGGTGGTGCGGACCGGCGCGGCCGGGTCGACGAGGCCCTCCTCGACCTGGCGGCGGAACTCCCACGCGATGAACAGTTTGACGACGGACACGAGGATCACCGGTTCGTCTTCGCGCACGCCGATGCCGCGGCCGTCGCCGAGGTCGCGGATGTGGGCCTTCGCGGTGGCGCCGAGCGGCGCGAAGAACCCGTCGATCAGCGCCTGCACCATTCGCCCCCTCATACTCGACGGACCACGGTACCCGCCGGGTGCGACATCCCCGGCGACGCACAATGGGGGCGATAACCGCTCGCGTCCGGTCCTACAATCGGCCTCATGGAGGACGAGGGACCGCTGCTGCGCGAGGTGTACCCCGACCTCGTCGCGGAGCTGGAGCGGCTCCTGGACGACGAGGGCGAGCGGAACCTGTCGATCCTCGCGCACGACCTGCGGATCGTCGCCGAGTGCGGGTGCGGCGAGTCCCACTGCCAGAGCGTCAGGACCGCGCCGCACCCGCCCGGCGAGCCGTACGGGCCCGGGCACCGGAACGTGCTGCTCGACCCCGACGAGGGGATGCTCGTGCTCGACGTGCTGCACGAGCGGATCGTCTACGTCGAGATCCTGTTCCGGCCCCCGATGGCCCGCCGCGACGTCACCCGGCCGCAGTAGCCGGGTCCATCGCCCACAGCGCCCCGCCGTCCCCCGCCTCCGGCGCGGCGTTCGCGACCGCCAGCGCGAAGTCCTGCCGCAGGTCCCCCGTCGGGCCCGCGCCGGGCGCGCGGCTGGTGACGGAGACGCCGCGGACGCGGACCGTGTAGACCCCGGGCTCGGGGGCGGCGACGGTGACCTGCTGGACGTTGTTGGTCACGCGGGTGACCGGGCCGGCGTCCCAGTTGCGGACCTCCCCCGAGGGGGTCTCGACCTGGAGGTACAGCTCGTTGACGAGGCCGCCGAGCCCTTCGAGCGAGGGCGCGTCGGTCCACACCAGGGTCGCCTTCAGGGCCGTGCCGGGGTCGGCGGCGGTGACGCGGAAGGTCCGGATCTCGCCGGTGGCGACGGCGTGCGCGGGCGCGTCGGCGAAGCCCACTCGTCCGCCGACGGCGCCTCCCACGTCGACGCGGCCGAACCCGGACACGGGGTTGGGTCCGGCGGGGACCTCGCCGGGGTACTGGCCCGCGATGGGGACGGCGCCGTTGACGAGGAGGGCCTTGAGGAGGGCGCCGGAGGGGCGGCGGCCGTCCTCGACGTGCCCGGCGTCGGCGAGGCGCTGGCGCACGAGCGCGGCGGCCCCGGCGACGAGCGGGGTGGCCATGCTGGTGCCGCCGCTCCAGCAGTAGCGGTCGCGCAGCGGGTGGCCTTCGGGCAGGCGGCCCCAGAGGGGTTCGCCGTCGCCGTCGTAGACCGAGGAGAGGAGGGAGAGGACGTTGGTGCCGGGGGCGACGACGTCGGGTTTGATGCGGAGGTCGTCGGTGGGGCCGCGGGAGGAGAACGCGGCCATGCCCTCGGTGTTGTCGGAGACGTGCCCGGCGGCGCCGAGCTTGGGGTAGCTGGACCAGTCGCTCCAGTTGCGGTCGAGGCCGGGCGCGGGGTCGGACCCGGCGGGGCGGTCGTTCTCGGTGGCGCCCACGGTGAGGCAGTTCTTGGCGGTGCCGGGCGAGCCCATGGAGTCGCGGTCGATCTGGCCGTCGCTGTCGGTGTCCTCGCCGTCGTTCCCTGCGGCGAAGAGCACGAGCATGTCGGGGTGCTCCCAGGTGAAGGCGTCCACGGAGCGGGCGTTCTGGCTGTACTCCCCGGCGAGGGGCGCGCCCCAGGAGTTGGTGTGGACGCGGGCGCCCGCGGCGTACGCCTCGGCGAACAGCTCGGCGATGTTCCCGGGGATGCCGTAGAGGCCGGAGGGCGGCGGGGGCCAGGGGAACGTGAAGGGCTGGAGTCCGGCGGCGGCGAGTTCGGCGCGGGACTTCCACCGGATGGACTGGTTGATGGCCTGGAAGAAGACCTGCGCGCCGGGGGCGGTCCCGGCGGGGACGGGTCCGGCGCCCGCGAGGCGGGCGGCCTCGCCGTTGCCGAGGACGGAGCCGGTGACGTGGGTGCCGTGGCCGGACTCGACGTCGGCGGGGCCGTCGTCGTGGGCGGGCGGGTCGTTCGTGAAGGGCGCCAGGACGGTCCGCACGGGCCAGGAGGTGATCCCGGCGACGCGGCCGCGCACGTCGGGGTGGAGGGTCTCGGGGTCGCCGTTGTCGAGCCCGGAGTCGGCGACGGCGACGATCTGCCCGGCGCCGGTGAGCCCGATGGCCTCGGCGACGGCGGGGACGCCCATGACGGCGGTGGCGCGGTCGTTGCTGGTCTGGGAGAACGCGTAGGGGACGATCGCCTGCACGCCTTGGAGGTCGGCGAGGTCGGCGATGACGGTGCGGGGCAGGCTCGCGACGACGGAGGAGGGCAGCACGGTGAGGGCGGTGCCGCCGGACTCGCGGATGCGGCGCACGAGCGCGTCGGTGTCCTCGCCGGGGAAGACGGAGACCTCGACCATCTGGAGGGCGTCGTCGGTGAACGCGTCGGGGTCGACGGCGGCGAGGTAGGCGGCGTCGAGTTCGCGGCGGGGCCGCGGGTGGAGCTTCGGGGAGACCTTCATGGCGGGTCGGTAGGGGGTGACCTCCTCGACCCGCGGGAGGTCGCGGATGCCTTGCACGCGTTCAGGGAGCGCGCCGACGAGGAGCGTGAACCCGGAGAGGCTGCCGTGGATCTCGGCGCCCGCGTCGGTGAGTTCGCCGAGCCAGTCGGCGGTGGGCGGGCCGATGAGTTTGACGAGCCAGTACGCGGTGCGTCCGGGCTCGGGTTCGATCGCGGCGGTCTCCTGCGCGGTGAGCGCGGCGGCGAACGCGAAGGAGGCGCCCGCGGTCTGGACGGGCTGCTCGGGGAGCGGCGCGGTCTCGACGCCGCGGTCGGCGAGGGCGCGGGCCTGGCCCGCGGTGGTCGCCACGAGGAGGGTGTCGGGGTATTCGGCGAGGACTTCGACCCCGGTGTCGCGCACCGCGTCGCGGTCGCCGGGGGTGCGCAGGGTGACGAGGAGCTTCGACATGGTGCCTTCTTCCGGAGGGGAGCGCCGGTTGGCCATCTCCTCAGGCTACGCGGAAGCGGTGACGGCGTGGGTGCGCTGCGTATCCGCCGAACGGCTGAAAGCGGGACTCAAGTGCGCGGGGAGCGAGCGCTCGGTGCGCAGCAGGAGGAGCCCTCCGGCGAGGACGGCGGCGGCGAGCACAGCCCACAGCTGCCACGTCCCGGCGTCGAGGAGGAGCCCGAGGACCACGGGCGCGACGGTGCGGCACAGCGACCAGGACAGCTGGTAGACCGAGAGGTAGCGGCCCCTGATGTGGTCGCGGGCGGCCTGCACGGAGAGGCTCTGCGCGGGCGCGGAGTGGATGAGTTCGCCTGCGGTGTAGACGATCGCGACGATGAGCACGGCGACGATCCCGCCGCCGAGGGCGGGCAGGCACGCGAAGGCCGCGAAGGAGGCCGCGAAGACGGCGGTGCCGAGCGCGGCGCCGCGGGCGCGGCGGGCCCGGGCCATGGCGCGGGCGACGGGCACGCCGAGGACGGCGACGAGCGCGGTGTTCACGGCGAACACGCCGCCCGCGAGCGCGCCGGGCAGGCCCACGTCGCGGGTGAGGAACACGGGCAGGGCGATGGCCTGCGCGGTGTAGCCGAAGCCGATGAGGAAGTTCGCGGCGGTGAGCGCGAGGTAGGGCCGGTCGGCGAGGACTTCCCGGTAGCCGCCTTGGGATTCGCGGGGCGCGGGGTCGGTGCGGCGCCGGGCGGGGATGGTGGCGACGGTGATCGCGGCCGCGGCGCAAGCGGCGGCGAGGATTGCGGCGGCCGCGTAGAACCCCGTGTGGCCGTCGAGGGCGAGCATCCCGGCGGCGGCGAGGGCGCCGAAGCCCATGCCGCCGTTGCGGAGGCTGCGGTCCCAGGCGAGGAGCCGGTCGCGTTCGGCGCCTTCGGCCATGTCGCCGATGAGGGACTGCTGGCTGGGCGGGGCGGCCCACATGGCGACGGCCACGACGAGCGCGACGGCGAGGAACGCGGGGTAGGAGTGGGCGAGGGGGTAGAGCGCGAAGCCGATGGCGCGCAGGGCGAGTGCGGCGGTGTAGACGCGCTTGCCGCCGAAGCGGTCGATGAGGGTGCCGACGACGGGCATGGAGGCGAGCGCGCCGAGCCCGGCGAGGGTGAGGCCGGTGCCGATGGCGGTGAGGGTGAGTCCGGTGAGGGCGTGGACGAACAGCATGGTCAGGGGCACGTAGACCCCTTGGCCGAGGGCGTCGGTGAAGCTCGCGGCGATGAAGCGGCGGCGCGCAGTCGAGGAGTTGTCTTCCATGGAAGACAGTTTATCTTCCTCGGAAGGTAGAATGCAAGCCATGCCGAACGAGAAGACCGACGCCGTCGCCGACATGGTCGGCCAGTGGCACCGCCAGCGCCCCGACCTGGACGCCTCCCCGATGCTCGTGGTGGGCCGCCTGTTCCGCCTTGCCGACGGGTTCGACCGCGAGCTGCGCCCCCCGTTCGCGGAGGCGGGGCTCGGGAACGGCGACTTCGACGTCCTCGCGGCCCTGCGCCGCTCCGGCGAGCCGTTCGCGCTCTCGGCGGGCGACCTCTCGCGCACCGTGCTCGTCACGACCGGCGCGATCACCAAGCGCGTCGACCGGCTCGAAGCCAAGGGGCTCGTGGAGCGGTCGGTGGCCGACGAGGACGCCCGCGGACGCCAGATCTCGTTGACGCGCAAAGGGAGGGACCTGACGGACCGCCTCATGGGCGTCCACCTCGCGAACCAGGCGCGGCTCCTGGAGCCCCTCAGTGCCGCAGAGCGCAAGACCCTCGCGGGTCTCCTCGCGAAGCTCGCCGCGTCCGCCGAGTAGCGCTCGGCGAGGAGCCGCCGCTCGCGGTGCCCGCCGAGTCGCGGACCCGGCGAGGCGCCCGCCTCCGGGTCCGGTCCTATGCGGCCCGCAGCCGGTCGGCGAGGCGCCGCAGCTCCTCGCGCAGCTCCGCCGGTTCCTCCACGGTGAACGGCAGGTCGAGTGAGGTCGCGAAGAGCGCGAGGTCGCGGAGCGAGTCGCTGCCGGTCTCCCACAGGCACTCGCGCGGCCCGGCGGGCTCGATCAGCCCGCTGCCGGGCGGCAGTCGGTCGGCCGCCGCCTCGGCGGGCACGTGCAGGCGGATGCGGGCCGGGTGGCGCCACGCGGTCCGCCCGATCCCCTTGAGCACGCGGTCGACCGCGCCCTCCGGGGGCTCGCGCGGGGTGAACCTGGGGCCGTTGGGAGTCCGCGGCCGGATGCGGTCGGCGCGGAAGGTGCGCCAGTCGGAGCGGTCGACGTCCCAGGCCACCAGGTACCAGCGCCGCCCGGTGTAGACGAGCCGGTGCGGCTCGGCCCGGCGCCGCGTCTCCTCCCCCGCCCGGTCGAGGTAGTCGAACCGCAGCTGCTCGCACCGGTGCGCGGCCTCGGCGATAGCGGTCAGCACCTCCGCGTCCACGGCCGGGCCCGCCGCCGCGGCCGAGACCGTGGCCGAGCGGAGCACGTCGATGCGCCGCCGCAGCCGCGAGGGCATCGTCTGCTCCAGCTTGGCGAGGGCCCGCAGCGAGGTCTCCTCGATCCCCGCGACCGACCCGGACGCGGCCGCGCGCAGCCCCACCGCGACGGCCACGGCCTCCTCGTCGTCCAGCAGCAGCGGCGGCATCGCGCTCCCCGCTTCGAGCCGGTACCCGCCCGCGCTCCCGGTGGTGGCGTCGACCCGGTACCCGAGCCGGCGCAGCCGGTCGACGTCGGCGCGCACGGTCCGGGTGCTCACGCCGAGCCGTTCGGCGAGTTCGGGCCCGGTCCGGTCGCGGCGGGCCTGGAGGAGGGCGAGGAGGCGCAGCAGGCGCGCGGAGGTCTCCAGCATCCCCGAATTCTCTCACCCATTGCGGAAGCTGATCTTCCGCAATGGGCCATAACGTGGGGTGCAACGACAACGAAGGAGTACCGATGCTGCGGGGATTCGCCACTATCACCTATTTCGCCGAGGACCTGGACGCCGCGAAGGCGTGGTACGCCGAGCTGCTCGGCACCGAGGCGTACTTCGAGGTCCCGGGCGGGTACGCCGAGTTCCGCATCGGCGACCACAGCCAGGAGCTGGGGATCATCGCGGGCGCCTGGGCGCCCCACGAGCTGCGGCCGGGCGGGTCGATCGCCTACTGGCACGTGGACGACCTCGACGCGGCGACCGCGAAGCTCACCGCCATGGGCGCCGAGGTGTACGAGGCGCGGAAGGAGCGGGGCGAGGGGTTCACGACCGCGTCCTTCACCGACCCGTTCGGGAACGTCCTCGGCGTCATGTACAACCGGCACTACCTCGACGTCCTCGCCGGGACCGCGCAGTGACCGCCCCGATGACGCCCCTGGAGTTCGCGGACCGCGCCGCCTGGGAGGCGTGGCTCGCGGCCCACCACGGGACCGGGACGGAGGCGTGGCTGCGGATCGGCAAGCGCCGCACGGCGCTCGCGCTCGTCCGCATCGAGGAGGCCCTCGACGCGGCCCTGTGCTTCGGGTGGATCGACGGGCAGCGCAAGGCCCTCGACGGCGACTCGTTCCTCCAGCGGTACTCCCCGCGGCGCCCCGCCAGCGCGTGGTCGCAGGTGAACCGCGCCAAGATCGAGGCGCTCACCGCGGCGGGCCGGATGCGCCCGGCGGGCCTGGCGCGGGTCGCGGAGGCGAAGGCCGACGGCCGGTGGGAGGCGGCCTACGAGCCGCAGTCCACGGCCGGGGTCCCGCCGGAGCTGACCGCGGCGCTCGACCCGCAGGCCGCGGCCGCGTTCGCCGCGCTCCCCCGCAGCGAGCGGTACACGCTCATGCTGCCGCTGCTCCAGGCCCGCACGGCGGCGTCGCGGGAGCGCGTCGCGGCCCGCATCGCGGCGTCGTTGGGGGCGGGGTCGTTGGGGGCGGGTCGGAACGCGAGGGGCTGAACGGGAATGATGGCCGGGTCCGCTAAGGAGGCGCTCATGGACCGCACGGGCCCGGCCGTACCCCAGACCACGATCTTCACCGTCATGTCCGCGCTGGCGCAGCGGTACGGCGCCGTGAACCTCGGGCAGGGCTTCCCCGACGAGTCGGGTCCCGCCCGGGTGATCGAGGCGGCGGTGGCCGCGATGCGGGAGGGCCGCAACCAGTACCCGCCGCTCGCGGGCGTCCCGGAGCTGCGCGAGGCGATCGCGGCGCACCAGCGGCACTGGTACGGGCTGGACCCGGACGTGGACGAAGGGGTCGTGGTGACCGCGGGGGCCACGGAGGCGATCGCGGCGGCGATGCTCGCGTTCGTGCGGCCCGGCGACGAGGTCGTGGCGATGGAGCCGTTCTACGACTCCTATAAGGCGTCCGTGGAGCTGGCGGGCGGCACGATCGTGCCGTGGCGCCTGGAGGCCCCCGGTTTCCGTCCGGACCTGGAGCGGCTCAAGGAGGTCGTGACCGACCGGACGCGGGTGCTGCTGCTGAACTCGCCGCACAACCCGACCGGCACGGTCCTCGACCGCGCCGAGCTGGAGGCGGTCGCGCGGGTCGCCGCGGAGCGGGACCTGCTCGTGGTCACCGACGAGGTGTACGAGCACCTGGTGTTCGACGGGCTCGCGCACGTGCCCTTCGCGTCGCTGCCGGGCATGTGGGAGCGGACGGTGAGCATCGGGTCGGCCGGGAAGACGTTCTCGGTGACGGGCTGGAAGATCGGGTGGGCCACGGGCCCCGCGGACCTCGTCGCGCGGCTCAAGGGCGTCAAGCAGTACCTGACGTTCGCGTCGGGCACCCCGTTCCAGTACGGGATCGCGGCGGCGCTCGCCTCGGCGCCGGAGTTCTACGAGGAGTACGTCGCGGACTACGCGGAGCGCCGCGACCTCCTCGCGGCCGGGCTCGCGGACCTCGGGTTCGCCGTGCACCGCCCGCAGGGGACCTACTTCGTGACGACCAGCGCCGCGCCGCTCGGGTACGCGGACGGCATGGCGTTCTGCCTGGAGCTGCCCGAGCGGTGCGGGGTCGTGGCGGTCCCGACCCAGGTGTTCTACGCGGACCCCGGGCCGAGGCCCGAGGTCCGCTTCACGTTCTGCAAGCCCCGGCCCGTCCTGGAGGAGGGCCTGGAGCGGCTGCGGAAGGGCCTGGCTACAGGATCGTCGACAGGATCACGAAGAAGATGACGAACAGGATGACGACGGCCGCGCCGGTCACGAGGACGGCCGGCTCCTGCGTCAGCGGGCGCTTCGCGGGCTGCTGCTGGTAGACCGGCTGCGCCTGCGGCGCGGGCTGGTAGTTCGTCTGCGGCGGCAGCATCTGCTGCGGGGCCTGCTGGACCTGCGGGGGCTGCATCGACGGGGCCTGCATGGGCGGGCGCGGGGCCGACATGTGCCCGGCGGGCGAGACGGGCCCGCCGGAGGTCGGCCGGATCGGCTGCTGCTCGGTCGGGGCGGGGCCGGACGCGGCGCGCACGGCGCCTTCGACCACGACGGTCTCGGGCTGCTCGAACGTCTGCGGCGGCACGCCCAGCTTCGAGTGGATGAGCTGGGAGATCATCGGGATGCGCGAGGAGCCGCCGACGAGGAAGATCCCCACGAGGTCGGCGGGGTTCATGCGCGCGGAGCTGATGGCCCGCTGGAGGCAGTCCACGGTCCGCTCCAGCGGCGGGCGGGCGATGTCCTCGAACTCGGCGCGCGTGAGGTGCGCGTCCACTTCGAGGGCGGGCAGGTGGATGTCGGCGCTCGCGGTCCGCGAGAGCGTCTCCTTGGCGCCGCGCACGTCCTCGTAGAGCATCCGGCGGTAGCGGCGGTCCCGGTCGTCGGCGGGGGTGAGGAGCCGGTTCCAGTCGCCCTGGTGGGAGGCGCCGTAGGTCTTGCCGAGGTGCTCGACGATGCCGTGGTCGAAGTCGAGGCCGCCGACGTCGCCGACGCCCTCCTCCGCGAGGACCTCGAAGCCGGTCTGGGTGCGGCGCACCACCGTGGCGTCGAACGTGCCGCCGCCGAGGTCGTAGATCGCGAGCGAGCGCCCGGGCGGGACGGCGGTGCCGAGCACCGACGTGAAGTAGGAGGCCGCGGCGACCGGCTCGGGGATGAGCTGGGGGGCGGGGAGTCCGGCGAGGCGCGCGGCGTCCATGAGGATCGAGCGGCGGCGCTCGCCCCAGCGGGCGGGGTGGGTGAGCCGGACCTGGCCGGGCATCTGGCCGGCCTGGCGCTGGGCCTCCAGGGCCACCTGCTGGAGCACGTACGCGAAGACCTGCGGCACCGGGATCTCGGAGGTGCCCAGGAACAGCGAGCCGTCGTCGATGCGGCGCTTCGGGTTGGGCTCGAACCTCGCGGGGTCCATGCGGGCGTTGCGCTCGGCGTCGCGTCCGACGAGCATGCGCCCGTCGGAGTTGTAGTAGACCGACGAGGGCAGGATCGGAGCGCCGTCGAACAGCAGGGGGCGTACGCGTCCGTCGGCCGAACGCAGCACGGCGACGGTGTTCGAGGTTCCGAAGTCGATTCCAAGCACGTGCATGTGAGAACTCCTTGTCTGGTGCACACCTTACTGTGCGCGTCCACGACGGATGCGACCCGTTCGGCGTTCACCAGTCGCTCACGCACCGTTCGCACCGCATTCTCCCCGGGTGCGAGCGGCATCTCACGTGCTCGCCCGCGCGGATCGGGGCCCGTGTTGTGTCACACTTCAAGGGGACGTCCGTGGCGGCCGCGGCCGCGCCGGGCCACACTTGGGGGTCCGCGCCGGAACGGCCGCGTCTCCGGACGGCGGTGCCGGGAAGGATCCGGCCAGGTCCGGGCGTTGTACGAAGCGATGGCCCCCCGATTCGGCGTGATCCGAGGGGGCGCGCACAGCAGCGGGGGCCGACCGGCCCGGCTGCGAGGGTCAGGGCAAGTGCTCAAAGGAAGTGCAGGGGAACATGGGCGACAGAATGCTGAGGGGCTCCCGTCTCGGCGCCGTCAGCTACGAATCGGACCGGAACACGGAGCTGGCCCCCCGCCAGACCCGCGACTACGTCTGCCCGCAGGGCCACCGCTTCGAGGTGCCGTTCGCGGTCGAAGCGGAGATCCCGCTCACGTGGGAGTGCCGGCTCGACGGGACCACGGCCAAGCTCGTGGACGGCGAGGAGCCGGAGACGAAGAAGGTCAAGCCGCCGCGCACCCACTGGGACATGCTGCTGGAGCGCCGTTCGATGGAGGAGCTCGAAGAGATCCTCGACGAGCGCCTCCAGGAGATGCGCGCGCGCCGCGGCGAGCGCTAGCTAAGCGAGGCTCACGGACCCTGGTCGATCGACCGGGGTCCGTTGTCGTACCTGCGGGGCTCGTCGTCGGGGAACGGCGCGTCCGTGTAGTCGCGCTCGCCTGTCCTCATGTCGTCTGCGCTGCGCTCGTCGATCACCTCACCGTCGATGACGTCGCCGCCGAAGCGCATCACGGGCGTGCGGGCCGCGATCCAGCGCCCCAGGCCCCGGAACACGAACCGGGTCGGCGGGAACAGCAGCAGGAGCCCGATCAGGTCGGTCACGAACCCGGGGATGATCAGGCAGAACGCGCCCGCCAGCGCGTACCCGTTGGGGAGCTCCCGGGACGGGTCGCCGCCGGAGTTGAGGTAGTCGCGGGCGGCCCGGAAGGACTTCGCGCCGACGTACTGGATCAGCGCGATCCCGAGGAAGCTCGTGCCGATGAAGATCATCAGCGTGTACCCGAAGCCGATGAGGTACGCGAGCCCGAAGAAGGCGGCGGCCTCGGCGACGATCCACACCGCCAGCGCGAGCCTGACGGCGAACGGGGCCCGTTTCTGTGCCTGCGGCGGCTGCTGGTGCGTCACTCCTCGATTCTGCCACGCGAAAAGGCGCGCCGCAGTTGCCGTGCGCGGTGGGCGAACCCCCACACGGTGACGTTCCACAGGGCCTCGATCGTGATGGCGCCGTTCATCTTCGAGGCGCCGGCGCGGCGCTCGGTGAACACGATCGGGATTTCGCTGATGGTGAAACCGGCCTTGACGGCCCGCCAGGTGAGGTCGATCTGGAAGCAGTACCCCACGGAGTTGACGGTGTCCAGTTGGAGCTTCTGAAGCGCGTCGAGGCGGTAGGCGCGGTACCCGGCGGTGACGTCCTGGACGCGCAGCCCGAGCATCGCGCGCGTGTAGATCCCCGCGCAGCGCGAGAGCGCGAGCCGGTGGAGCGCCCAGTTGCGGACCGACCCGCCCGGGATGTACCGGGAGCCGATCGAGAGTTCGGCGCCCGCGTCGATGGCGTCGAGGAGGCGCGGCAGGTCGGCCGGGTCGTGGGAACCGTCGGCGTCCATCTCGACGACGACGCGGTAGCCGCGCTCGGCGGCCCACGCGAACGCGGCGAGGTAGGCGGCGCCGAGGCCCTGCTTCTCGGCCCGGTGGAGGACGTGGACGCGGCTCTCGCGCGCTGCGATGGCGTCGGCGAGGTCGCCGGTGCCGTCGGGCGAGGTGTCGTCCACGACGAGCACGTCGATGCCGGGGCAGCCGTCGAGTGCGGCTTGGACGGTGGCCTCGATGTTGTCGCGCTCGTTGTACGTCGGGATCGCGACGACGGCCGGACCGGCATCGCTGCCGGGGATGTTCCGGTCCGGGTTCTGGGACATGGCGTCGGCTTTCTAGGTCTGGCTGCGGCGGTGCCGGACGTTCATGGCGATTGCGCAGGCCAGTGCCACCAGTGCCGCTCCGGTGAGGACCGCTTCAGGCAGGATACCCACTGCGGTGGCGGGCGTCGAGGCGTCCGAGAGCGTTAGGTCCGATTGGATGACGGCGGCGGTGTTGAACTCGGTCGCCTGGGAGACCGCTCCGGTGTGGTCGGTGAACGCGGAGACGCCCACGGTGGAGGCCATGAGGCCGTCGCGCCCGTGCTCGATCGACCGGATCTGGACCATCGCGAGCTGCTGCTGCGCCTCCTTCGTGTCGAAGGTCGCGTTGTTGGTCTGCACGACCATGAGCTGCGCTCCGTTGAGGACGGAGTCGCGGGTCTCGGCGTCGAAGGCGATCTCGAAGCAGATGAGCCCGGTGATGTCGGTGCCCGCCACGGGGATCACGCCGTCGCTCTCGCCCGCGGCGAACCCGGCGACGCTGTCGAGGCCCTCGGACATGCGCGGGTCGATCCACCCGGCGACGGTGGAGAAGAAGTCCTTGTAGGGCACGTACTCGGCGAACGGCACGGGGTGCCGCTTGGAGTACATGTGGACGGGCCCGTCCTCGGGGTCCCACACGATGCTCATGTTGGAGACGGTGCCGTCGTCGTTGTGGACGATGCCGCCGAGGACGATCGGCGCGCCGATGGCGGCAGCCGCGAAGCTGATCTCGTCGTACGCGTCCTGGTTCTCGATCGGGTCGATGTCGGAGGCGTTCTCGGGCCACACGACGAGGTCGGGGCGCTCGGCGCGGCCCTCGTTGACGGCGTCGGCGAGGTCGAGCGTGGCCTGCACGTGGTTGTCGAGGACGGCGCGGCGCTGCTCGTTGAAGCCCAGGCCCAGGCGCGGCACGTTGCCCTGGACGACCGCGACGTTGACGGTGTCCCCCGCGGGCGCGGTGGTCCCGATCGGGAGCGCGAGCGGCGCGATCGTGGCGACGGCCGCCGCGGCGACGAACGCGGCGGCCTTGCGGAGCCCGCCGAGGCGGCGCGTCACGAGCGCGTACCCCGCGGCCAGGAGGAACCCGCCGGTGAGGGCCACGACGAAGCTGAGGAGCGGGGCGCCGCCGAGCCAGGCGACGGCGGAGGTGGGGGCGTCGGCCTGGCTGAACGCGAGGCGGGCCCACGGGAAGCCGCCGAAGGGCTGGCGGTCGCGCAGAGCCTCCTGCGCGACCCAGGCGACGCCGGTGAGCGGGGCCCAGATCCAGCGGTGGCGGTCGACGAGGCGCGAGCAGACGGCGAGCCCGGCGCCGAGGATGCCGGTGCCGAGCGCTTCGAGCGCGGAGAGGAACAGCCAGGGCCACTGGCCGACCTGCGTCGAGGACCAGGCCAGGAGGGGCATGAAGAACGCCATGCCGTACACGAAGCCGATGCCGAGGCCGCCGCGCAGGCGCCTGCGGTGGACGGCCGCGCCGAACCCGGCGACGGACACGGCCGCGAGCGGCCAGGCGCCGTAGGGCGGGAACGCGAGAACGGCGAGGAGGCCGGAGGCGACGGCGAGGACGAGCGCGGCGGGGAGGCTCAGGCGGCGTCCGAGCGGCGAGTCCGCGAGGAGCAGGCCGCGGCGGGCCTTGCGGGCCGGAGGCGCGGGGGCGTCCTCGGAGGGAGGGGCGTCGCGGTCGTCGTCGATCACGGTGCTCAAGAAGGGCGCTCCTCGCTCGTGCGCTGGCCTTGGATGACCGGTGCGAGAAGAGTTCGCGGCCCGGTGGGGCTCTAGCGTACTGCGGACACGGCAAAGGGGCGTAGCTGTGTCCGGCTACGCCCCTCGCACGGGTTTCTCCCAGTCCCTGTACGGCCGGTGTCCCCTGCCTCGTTCACTGGTGATCTTCGGACCAACTCGCACCCGTCTGGATGAGCGTCTACGAGCTGTTGTCTAGGGACCACCTGCATCCGTTGCGGGTCCACCACCGGCGACCGGCCCGCCTTCCTCCGCCGACCCCCGCGATCTGGACCTGGCCGCCGGTGACAGTGCGGCCGCGCTGTCACCTTGTCCAGTCTGCGTGGGAGCAAAGCAAGTCGAGTCGCCCCCGACGTTCGGCGGGCCACCGTTTCAGGTCTTCCGCCGAGGACCAGACCACCGTAAGCCAAACAGCGCCGAGGGCGTCGACCGGGTCGGAATTTTGGTCCAGCAATTTTTCTCGCGTCAGCGCCGCCGCGAGCGCGGGGCCAGGTCAGGCACGCGTGTACACGAGTGATCCTCCGGCGACCGTGAGGCGGCACTCCGGGTCGGGGGCACCGGGATCACTCAAGTCGGGGAGGCCCGTCCCGGTGAGGTCCCACACTGTGAAGTTCGCTCGGGTGTTCGGGACGAGCGACCCGGAGTCGTCGATCCCCAGGGCCCTCCAGCCGCCCCTGGTGGCCGCCGCGAACGCCGCGGCCATCGGGAGCCGGGACACCGGGTTCCGGTGGCGCACGGCGGCCCTCACGCCGCCCCACGGGTCCAGTGCGGTCACCGGCGAGTCCGATCCGAACGCCAGCGGCACGCCGACCCCGGCGAGCCGCGACAGCGGGTTCGCGGCCATCGCCCGGTCGCGCCCGAGCCGGGCCGCGTACATGCCGTCCGGGCCGCCCCAGGCGGCGTCGAACGCGGGCTGCACGGACGCGTGGACGCCGTGGTGGACCATCCGGGCGATGAGCTGGGCGTCGAGGAGTTCGGCGTGCTCGATGCGGTGGCGGGCGTGCCGGATCGCGTCGAGCCCGATCTCGGCCTCCACCCGGTCGAGGCCGTCGAGGACGGCCGCGATCGCGCCGTCCCCGATCGCGTGGAATGCCGTCGAGAGCCCGACGCGGTGCGCGTCGCGCAGGTGGGCGGCGACGTCGGAGGCCGAGAGGTAGGACGCCCCGAGCGTGTCCGCATCGGCGTAAGAGGTCCGGAGGAACGCGGTGCGCGCCCCGAGCGACCCGTCCGCGGAGAGGTCGCCGCCGGAGCCGTGGGCGCCGAGGTCGCGGGCCTTCTCGGAGGCGCGCAGCTCGCCCCACCAGCCGTAGACCGCGGGGGTGCCGGGCTCGCGGCCGAGCGCGACGAGGCCCTGGAACTCGTCCTCGATGAGCGGGTCCGCGTCGTTCGGGATCGCCATCTCGGCGACGGCGGCGATGCCGAGCCCGGCGGCGTGCGCGAGGCCGGCGCGGGCGGCGGTGAGGCGCTGGGAGACGGGGACGGCGGCGTGGACGGTGGCGCGCGCGGCGCGGTGGGCGGCGCGGCTGAGGAGCCCGGACGGGTCGTGGCCGTCGAGGGCAGCGAACTCCGGGTGCTCGGCGAGGAGCCGGGGCCCGGCGACGCCGATGTGCCCGCAGGTGCGCGAGAGGTACGCGAGGCGGCTCCCGGCAGCGTTGCCGAGGGCCTCGGAGGCCGGTGCGGCCGGGTCGTCCCAGGCGGTCTCGTCCCAGCCGTGGGCGAGGACGATCGCGTCCTCGGGGAGGCCCGCGGCGTACGCGGCGACGCGGTCGAGGACCGCGGCGGCGGACCCGGCCCCGGCGAGGTGCAGGCCCGTGAGGGACTCGCCGGTGCCGGTGAGGTGGACGTGCGAGTCCACGAACGCCGGGGCCGCCAGGCCCCCTTCGAGGTCGACCGCGCGGTCGGCGGCGGGCGCGTCCGTCTCGTCGCCGATCCAGGCGATCCGGTCGCCTTCGGTGAGCAGTGCGGTCGCGGCCGGGTGGGTCGGGCTCAGGACCCGCCCGCCGCGCCACAGTGTCCGTTCCGAGGTTCGCTCGGTGCTGTCGAGGAGGCTCATGCCTCCAATGATGTCAGTCGGCCGGGTGGAGGACGCGGTGGAGGAAGCTGCGCGCCCGCTCGGTCTTCGGGTCGGTGAGGACCTCCGCGGGCGGCCCCTGCTCGACGATGACGCCGCCGTCGAGGAACAGGACCCGGTCGGCGACCTCGCGCGCGAAGCCCATCTCGTGGGTGACCACGAGCATCGTCATGCCCTCGGCCGCGAGCCCCTTCATGACGGCGAGGACCTCGCCGACGATCTCGGGGTCCAGGGCGCTGGTCGGCTCGTCGAACAGCATGAGCCGGGGCTTGACGGCCAGCGCGCGGGCGATGGCCACGCGCTGCTGCTGCCCGCCGGAGAGCTGCCCGGGCTTGGCCTTCTCCTTGCCTTCGATGCCGACCTCGGCGAGCAACCGCCGCGCCGTCTCGACGGCCTCGGCCTTGGGGGTCTTGCAGACCCGCCGCTGGGGCACGACGAGGTTGTCGAGGATCGTCATGTGGCTGAACAGGTTGAAGTGCTGGAACACCATGCCGATGTCGCGGCGGGCGAGGTCCAGGTCGGCGTCGGGGCCGGTCATGTCGTGCCCGGCGGCCTCGATGGTGCCCTCGGTGGGCTCCTCCAGGAGGTTGACGCAGCGCAGCAGTGTGGACTTGCCGGACCCGGAGGGCCCGATGAGGCACACGACCTCGCCTTCGGCGATCTCCAGGTCGATGCCGCGCAGGACCTCGTTGTCGCCGAAGCGCTTGCGCAGTCCTTCGATCTTCACGATGGGCGCGTTCACCGGTGGTCCTCCCGGTTCTCAAGGCGCCGGGCCAGGAGGCCCAGCGGGATCGTCAGCAGGAGGTAGAGCAGGCCGCCGACGAGTAGCGGGGTGGCGTTCGCGGTGTCGGTGAGCTCGTTGCGGGCGAACTTCGAGAGCTCCATGGTGGCGGTGGTGACGCCGAGGACGAACACGAGCGAGGAGTCCTTGGTGAGCATCACGAGCTCGTTCGTCAAGGGCGGCACGACGATCCGCAGCGCCTGCGGGAGCACGACGGTGACCATGGTGCGGGTGCGGCCCATCCCGAGGGACCTGGCGGCCTCCACCTGGCCCTTGGGGACGGCCTGGATGCCGGCGCGCACCGATTCGGCGATGTACGCCGAGGAGGTGAGGCCCAGGCCGATGGCGACCTGCCCGTAGACGCCGCCGGGGTACTGGATGCCCGGGAACGCCTGGGGGACGCCGAAGCCGACGAGGAACAGCACGAGGAGCGCGGGCAGGCCGCGGAAGACCTCGACGTACACGGTGGCGAACCAGCGGTAGGGCGCGAACTCGGAGACGCGCATGAGCGCGACGGGCACGCCGACGACCATGCCGAAGGCGAACGCGAGGACCGTGTACAGGATCGTGTTCCAGAACGAGGTCCACACGTCGGGGAACATGTCCGCGGCGATGTCGAGCTGGAAGAACGAGTCGGCGATGCGGCCCCAGTCCGCGGCGGCGGCGATCACCGCGACGACGGCGACGATGACGGCGTACTGGACGCCGCGCGCGAGGCGGCGCCGCTGCCGGGCCGTCATGCGGCTCCGGGCGGGCGCGGCGTCGGTGGTGGCGGCGTCCACTACTGGTCGAGGTCCCCGGTGTAGGGCTCGCCGATCCACTTCTCGTACAGCTCGGCGTAGGTGCCGTCCTCGAAGGCGGCGTCGAGCATGGCGTTCACCTCGTCGAGCAGCTCGGTGTCGTCCTTCTGGACGGCGAACCCGTAGTGCTCGGCGGTCTCGATGGTCTGGACCAGGGTCAGCCCGGACGCGGTCTCGATCATCTGCTGCCAGGTGGCGAGGTCGGCGATGGAGGCGCCCACGGTCCCGGCGGACAGCGCGGAGGCGATGTCGCCCATGGACTCGAAGGCCACGACCTCGTACCCGTACTGCTCGGCGTTGTCGTTCGCGTACGCCTCGCCGGTGGACCCGGACTGCACGGCGACCTGGACGCCCGAGAGGTCGTCGAGGGTCGCGACGGCGGACCCGTCGGGGACGACGAGCGCCTGGTCGGCCCGGTAGTACGCCTGGGACATGCCCATGGCGGCCTGCCGCTCCTCGGTGATCGAGAGCCCGGCCGCGGCGATGTCGCAGGTCCCGGCGTTGAGGGCCTCGCCGGAGCTGATCGAGTCGAAGCTGATCTCCACGACCTCGACGGTCTGGTCGAGGCGGTCGGCGAGCATGTTCATCAGGTCCATGTCGAACCCGACGTA
Source organism: Glycomyces sp. NPDC047010 (assembly GCF_040644205.1). Classification (NCBI taxonomy): domain Bacteria; kingdom Bacillati; phylum Actinomycetota; class Actinomycetes; order Glycomycetales; family Glycomycetaceae; genus Glycomyces; species Glycomyces sp. NPDC047010. The sequence continues at coordinate 54,881 of NZ_JBEYVY010000016.1, forward strand.
CTCGCCGTCCTCCTGGTACTCGAAGGGGACGAAGGGGACGTTCGTGCAGACGGTGAGGGTGGAGTCGTCGTCCGAACCGGACGAGCAAGCGGCTGCGGCGAGCCCGGTCCCGATCAGGGCCAGGGCTGCCGCGGCGCGGCGGGTGTGCGTGTTCACCTGAAGGCTCCTATGCGTTTGCGGATTCGCCGATCATTCCGGCCGGATGCACCCATACTCGTGCCACCTGGTCCGCAATGTGGCAGGTTTCGCAGTACGGGCGGCCGAATCAGCGTTGGCCCAACGTGTCGTCCCGCCATGAGAGAGTGGTCCGATGCTGATGCTCATCGACGCCGCGTCCCTCTGGTACCGCGCCTACTACGGACTCCCCTCCTCGATCAAGGCCCCCGACGGGCGCCGCTCGGGAGCGGTGCGGGGCTTCTTCGACGGCCTCGCGGTCCTGACCCGCCGCTTCTCCCCCACCGGCATGGTCTGCTGCCTCGAAGGCAACTGGCGCCCCGACTGGCGCCTTGAGCAGCTCCCGGGCTACAAGGCCGACCGCGCCACCGCCGACGGCGCCGAGGACACCCCCGAGGGCCTCGACGACCAGGTCGCCGCGATCGAAGCCCTCCTCCCGGCCCTGGGCATCGCCACCGCCACCCACCCGGACTACGAGGCCGACGACGTCATCGCCACCCTCGCCGCCCGCACCGCCGAACCGGTCCTCGTCGTCACCGGCGACCGCGACCTCTTCCAGCTCGTGGACGACGACCGCAACCGCCACGTCGTCTACCTCGCCAAGGGCATCTCCAAGGCCGAGCTCTTCGACGGCGAAGCGGTCGCCACCAAGTTCGGCGTCGCCCCCAGCCACTACGTCGACTTCGCGGTCCTCCGCGGCGACCCCTCGGACGGCCTCCCGGGCGTCAAGGGCATCGGCGCCAAGACCGCCGTCTCCCTCGTCAACACCTACGGCGGCATCTCCGGCATCCGCGCCGCGGCGGCGGACTCCGCCTCGGACCTCCCCGACCGCCAGCGCAAGTCCATCACCGAATCCGCCGACTACCTCGACCGCGCCGTGAAGGTCTCCTCAGTGGTCGCCGACGTCGACGTCCCGGTCATCGACGCGACGCTCCCGACCGCCCCCAAGAACCCGGTCGCCGTCGAAGCCCTGGCAACCGAATGGAACGTCACCTCGGCCCTGACCCGCTTCCAAGAAGCGATCACCCAAACCGAATCCTGACCGACGCCAACCCGAATCACTCTCGCGTCCACCCAACCCCGAGCCCGACTCGCATCGCCCGCCGAACCCCGCAGCGGCCGAGAACTGTCGGCCCCCGCGGGCACTATTGCAAGCGGGGGCGACACCGAACGCGAGCACCCCTCGCGCTCACTCCCAGACGGTGGCCGCCGCCTCGAACTCGGCGCGGTCGGAGTGCATCGGGATCACGCACACCACGTGCCCGCCGGGTACGCGGAGCGTCCGGCAGTCGAGCCAGCGCGACAGCTCGACCGCGCCGAGCGCCTTGAGCCGCTCGGTCTCCGCGTCGAGGTCGTCGGTCTCGATGTCCACATGCACCCGCGCCTCGCCCTCGTCCAGGCGCTGCACCGCGGTGACGAGCCCGGGCAGCACGCCCGGCAGGCTCGTGAACTGCGGCTCGCCCTCAACGGACCGGGCCTCGGTCCCGAGCGCGGAGGCCCAGAACGCGGCCGCCGCGTCCGGCTCGGGGGTGTCGAACAGGATCGTCGAGAGGCGGCTGCGGTGCATGCCGGGCCCTTCCTTCTATACGTCGGCGACCACGCCGCGGCGGATCTCGTCCACCGCTTCGAAGGCCGCGTCGGCGAGCTTGTTCGAGGACTCCGTGCCGATGAACCGCGCCGCGGTCCCCATCTGGTGCAGCAGGTCGGCGGTGCGGCGGGCCCAGCGCACGAAGTCGCCGCCGGGCATCGGCCACGGGCCGTCGGCCGCGGCGAGCGCCTTCGACAGCTCCTCACCGCTGGTCCACCGGTAGATCGGCCACGCCAGGCCCAGCTGCGGCCGCGAGATCAGCGACAGGCCGCGCTGGTTCTCGGTGCGGCGGATGGCCTCCCAGCGGCGCACGGTCTTCGCGACGTGCTCGGTGATCTGCCCCGGCACGGCCACGAAGAACTCGTCCTCCTCGAACCGCGACTCGTAGATCACCGTCGAGGCGATCGCGGCCAGCGCCGCGGGCTGGAGCCCCTCCCAGATCCCGTCGCGCAGGCATTGCGCCACGAGCAGGTCGGTCTCCACGAACAGGTTGCGCAGCAGCCGCCCCGAATCGGTGACGGTCTCGCCTTCGAGGTACCCGAACTCGGTGAGCACCTCGCGCACGGCCGTGAACTGCCGCGCCAGCGAGTGCTCGCGCCGCTCGGAGCGGTGCCGCAGCGCTTCTTCCTCGCGCTTGAGCCGCGACCAGCGGGACGCGTGCACGGTGTGCTGCCCGGCGTCGGGGCAGGTGCGGCATGGGTGGTCCTTGACCTCCTCGCGCAGGCGCGCGATCTCGGGGGTCTCGGCGGCCCCGCCGCGGCGCGTCGGCCGCGAACGGTCCCTTGTGGCCTCGCGCAGGCTCGCCGCGAGGTCGTTGCGGGACCGGGGGTCCCGGCGGTCGAAGCGCTTGTCGACGCGGAGCTTCGTGACGACTTCGAGGCCGCCGTCGAACGCGGAGGTCTCCAGCGTCCCGGCCCACCCGTCGGAGGTGAGCACCGCCCACCGCGGGTCGTGGTGGCGCGAGCCGCCGGTGGGCCGCAGGAACACCGCCCAGCCGACGCGCTTGCCGCGGGAGATCCACACGACGTCGCCGGCGCGCAGCTCCTCCAGGCGGGTGCGGGCCTCGTCGCGCAGGGCGCCCTTGCGGCGCTTCTGGTTCGCGCGCTCGGCCTGCGAGAGCTCGTGCGTCAGTTCGTAGTACGCGAGGAAGTCGCCCTTGTGGCACTCGGCGCCCTTCGCGGCCTCGGCGGCGCGGCGCCCCAGCGAGCGTGCCTGCTCGGCGATGTGGACGGCCTCGGAGTCCGATTGGAACTGCGCGAACGAGGACGCGAGGACCTCTTGCGCGCGTTCGACCCCGGCGGCGCCGATGAGGTTCACGGCCATGTTGTAGGAGGGCGCGAACGAGGAGTTCAGCGGATAGGTGCGCTTGGACGCAAGGCCCGCGAGCTCCTTGGGGCGCACGTCCTCGGCCCACACGGTGACCGCGTGCCCCTCGACGTCGATGCCGCGGCGCCCGGCGCGCCCGGTGAGCTGCGTGTACTGGCCGGGCGTGAGCATCACGTGGTCGGAGCCGTCGTACTTGATGAGCCGCTCCAGGACCACCGACCTGGCGGGCATGTTGATGCCCAGCGCGAGCGTCTCGGTGGCGAACACGGCCTTGAGCAGGCCGCGCTCGAACAGCTTCTCGACGACCTCTTTGAACACCGGCAGCAGCCCGGCGTGGTGGGCGGCGATCCCGGCCGCGAGGCCCGCGAGCCACCGGTCGAAGCCGACCGCATCGAGGTCGGCGGGGTCGATGTGGGCGACGGACGCGGTGGCGTAGTCGACGATCTCGTCGCGCTCGGCCCCGTCGGTGAGCCGCAGGCCCGCGCGCACGCACTCGTCGACGGCCGCGTCGCAGCCCGCCCGCGAGAAGATGAAGTAGATCGCGGGCAGCAGCGCGGCCTGGTCGAGCCGGGAGACGACGCGGCCGCGGTCCACATGGGGCCGTCCGCGGCGGCGCCCGCCGCCGGTGCGCTCCCCGCGCTCGCGCATCCGCGCGTCCTTCTTCAGCAGCTCCTTGGAGACGTAGTCGGCGCCGGGCTCGAACAGGTCGAGCAGCGCGCCGCCGATCATCATGTGCTGCCACAGCGGGACCGGCCGCGTCTCGGAGACCACGACCTCGGTGGAGCCGCGGACGCTCTTGAGCCAGTCGCCGAACTCCTCCGCATTGGAGACCGTCGCCGACAGCGAGACGACCCGGACCTCCTGCGGGAGTTCGATGATGATCTCCTCCCACACGGCGCCGCGGAACCGGTCGGCGAGGTAGTGGACCTCGTCCATGACCACGTACCGCAGCCCCTGGAGCGTCGAGGAGCCCGCGTAGATCATGTTCCGCAGGACCTCGGTCGTCATGACCACGATCGGGGCCTCGCCGTTGACGACCGTGTCGCCGGTCAGCAGCCCGACGTTCTCGGCGCCGTGCGCGTCGACCAGGTCGTTGAACTTCTGGTTCGACAGCGCCTTGATCGGGGTCGTGTAGAAGCACTTCGCGCCCTCGGCGAGCGCGAGGTGGACCGCGAACTCCCCCACGACGGTCTTCCCGGCGCCGGTGGGCGCACACACGAGGACGCCGTGCCCCGCTTCGAGGACGCGGCACGCCTCGACCTGGAAGTCGTCGAGTGCAAAGGAGTAGTCCCCCGCGAATGCCGCCAGCTGGGGCCACTGCCGACGCGCTTGAGCAGCAGCGTGGCGTTCGGCCGGGGAGCGGTCGTCGGCGTAAGGCACGTCGGCGTTAACCATGGCCTCAACACTAGTCTGCCGCCCCGACAAGAGCATCCCGGTAACGCGCCCTGTCCACCCGGCTGTGACGACGCCTACACGGCCGGGTATCGTCCCGGATGTGCACCGTGATTCCTCACCAGGAGACGACGATGCGGGACGCGGAGGGGTCGACGCGGTCCTGTTCGACTTCCACGGCACCTTGGCGCAGCTCGAACCCCTGACCAGGTCGGTCGCGCTGGCCGCGGACGCCTGCGGGAAGCAGCTCTCACCGCTCGCGGTGACGGCGCTGGCCGACGCCATCGGCGCGCAGGGCTGGCTCGGTTCGGGCATGGAGCCGCGGGTGCGGCCGCACTTCGCCGAGGCGTGGTCGGAGCGCGACCTCGACGAGGACGCCCACCGCGAGGCGTTCACCGCGCTCGCCGCGCAGGCCCACGGCGTGTTCGACGGCCTCGCGGAGGCCCTCTACGACCGGCTCGCCTCCCCCGAGGGGTGGGTGGCGTTCGCCGACACGTTCGCGACCCTGGTGTCGCTCAAGGCCCAGGGCTACCCGATCGCGCTGGTGTCCAACATCGGCTTCGACGCGCGCCCGATCCTGCGGCGCCTCGGCATCGACCGGTTCATCGACGCGTGGGTGCTGTCCTACGAGGTCGGCTACTGCAAGCCGGACGAGAAGATCTTCTACTCCGCGTGCCATGCGCTGGACGTCGAGCCGGGCCGGGTGCTCATGGTCGGCGACACGATGGCCGACGCGGGCGCGGCCCGGGTCGGGGCGCGCTGCTACCTGCTGCCGCACGCGGAGGCGGGCCGCACGGTCGGCCTGGACGCGGTGCTGCGCCTCGTGCGCGCGGGCTGCTAAGGGCCCTCAGGAACGACGGAAGGGCCCCGGGGGAAACCCCGGGGCCCTTCTCTACGCTCGTTCTACCTGCGTCCCAACCGGACTCAGGTGATGTCGTCGTAGCCGTCGACGCGCCGTCCGAAGCGGTTGCGGCGCTCGTTGTCGGCCGGGTAGTCCTCGTCGTCCAGACCGCCCGCGTGGATCGAGGTCGCATCGTCGACGCCGCCCGAGGAGCCGATGTCGCCGGCCTCGTCGTCGTCGAGCTCCTCGTCCTCGGTGATGCCCTTGCGCTTGTCGTTGAGGTGCGCGACGAACAGGGCGATCCCGTAGAGGAAGAGCATGCAGATCGCCAGCGCGGTCATGCCGAACGGGTCTGGCGTGGGCGTGAAGATCGCGGTGAAGATGAAGCTCACCACGACCACGATGCGCCACCAACCGCGCATCCGCTTCGCCGACACCAGGCCCATCACGTTGAGCATCAACAGGATCAGCGGGAACTCGAAGCCGACCCCGAAGACCACCATCACCGTGAGGTAGAAGTTGATGTACTCCTCTAGGTTCAGCGCGATCGTGAACCCGGTGCCCTCTTGGAGCACCATGATGAACTGGATGCCGTGGCTGACCACGAAGTAGGCGAGGAGCGCGCCGCCGAGGAACAGCGGCGCCGCGACACCGATGAAGGTGTACGCGTACCGGCGCTCGTTGCGGTGCAGTCCGGGGGCGATGAACGCCCAGAGCTGGTAGAGCCAGATCGGGGAGGTCGCCACCAGGCCCATGTACAGGGACACCTTGAGGTACAGGGCGATGTGGGAGACCGGCGAGTTCAGCGTGAAGTTGCAGAGCACTTCCTCGCCGGACTCGACGTTCGCGCCCGAGGTGTTGCAGTACGGCTGGGCGAGGAACTCGATGGCGTGCTTCGAGAAGATCAGGCCCAGCGCAGTGCCGACCAGGATGACCAGGACCGCGATCATCAGGCGCGACCGCAGGTCCATCAGGTGCTCCATGAGGGTCATGGAGCCGTCGGCGGCGCGCTGGAACTTGGTCTGGCGTCTGCCTCTGCGCCGCGGCGGGTCGTCCGTCATGTTCGTAACGGCCGTTCCCGGGCTAGCGCGTCTGCTTGCGGTCGACCGACTCGCCGTCGATCACGGTCTCGTTGACCGGCTGCGGCGGCTCCAGCGGCTCACGCGTGTGCTTGGGCTCGGCGCGGGTGTCGCCGTCCTCTTCCGGGTTGTTCCCGTCCTTCTTCATGGCCTCGGTCTCGGACTTGAGGATGCGCATGGAGCGACCCAGACCGCGGGCCATGTCCGGGAGCTTCCGGGAGCCGAACACCAGCAGGATGACAACGACGAGAATGATGATGTGCCAGGGCTTCAGTGCACCCATTGTTCGGTCCCTCCGGATATATGTCGGTGACGTTTACCATCGTATGCCTCGGTGGAGGCTGCCGCCACGGAGCCTGAGACCGGGTTCACCCCGTGGTCACCGTTGGTAGGCGCGGCTACGACATCGTCGAGCCGGACAAGCATGACCGACGTTTGACACTTCCGTCAACACTGGGGCCTTCGGGATCGCTGATCTTTATCAGAATGTGGCGAGTGCGACCGGGCCGTGTCATTTCTCGGGCAGCGCGGCGGTCGTGCGCTGCACTTCCGCCATGGTCTCGTTCAAGCGTTCTTGCAGGTCCTGTACCTGGCCGGCGCGTTCTTGAGCGCGGTCGAGGCCGGATTTGAGTCGGTTGAGGCCGCCGAGGAGGCGCCACGCCGCGACGGCGAGGAGCACGAGTCCGGCGAGTGCCAGCACGACCGATATCGCCCAGATCATCGGGACATTCTAAGCCGACGCGGGCCCGGCTCAGGCGGCCGGGGCGTAGCGGGCCAGCGCGAAGGCCGCGGTCTGGCGGACCGCGTCGCGCAGCTCGGCGGGGGCGACCACTTCCGCCTCGCCGCCGAGGCCGAGGACGAAGCGGCGGGCCCAGTCGAGGTCGCGCACGCGCATGACGACGCGGCGGCGCCCGTCGGGCTCCCCGGCGACCTCCTCGCACGGGTAGGAGTCGGAGACGCCCTTCGCACCGGCCCCGAGCAGCAGTTCGATGCGCGGCAGCTCGGAGGCGAGGAACGCGGTGGGCGCGGGCTGGTTGGTCAGGCGCAGCGGCTCCGAGGGCTCGTCGAGCTCGGTGCACGCGTCGATCCGGTCGATGCGGAACTGGCGGATCTCCCCCGCGGTGCGGCACCAGGCCCGCAGGTAGGCGTGGCCTTCGGCGACGACGATCTCGATCGGGTCGACGACGCGCTCGGAGGTGGTGTCGCGGTGCGCGGAGTAGTAGGTGATGCGCGCGGCGTGCCCGGAGGCGACGAGCGCGGCGTACTTCTCGGCGGTCGGGTCGGTGACGGTGTCGCGGACGGTGACGTCGGCCGGCGCCTCCCCCGCGGCGGCGGCGAGCTTGTCGAGCGCGGAGGCGATGGCGGCGCGGTCGCCCACGCCGGGCGTGTCGGCCAGGACCCGCAGAGCCACGGACAGCGCGAGGGCCTCGTGGGCGGCGAGGCGCACGGGCCGGTCCATCCCGGCCGCGAACAGGACCCTGACGGCGTCGGCGTCGAACGCGATGTCGATGAGGTCGCCGGGGCCGTACCCGGGCAGGCCGCACATCCACAGCATCGTCAGGTCGGCCTGGACCTGCTCGACGTCCACGCCGAAGTCCGCGGCGATCTCGGACATCGGCACCCCTTCGGGGCGCGACACCAGGTACGGGACGAGGTTGAGCAGCCGGGCCAGGCGGTTGGTCACCATCATTCGTCCCCTTCCTCTGCCGCGAGCGCCTGAAGGCACGCGACGGTCTCCTTGACCAGTTCGGGCGGGTCGACCACGAGCACGTCGGGGCCGAACGACGCCAGCCACGCGGCGGTCGGCGCGGTCTCGGTGTACGAGAAGCACACCTGGTCGCCCTCGGCGGTGCGCGGCCCGATCTGGTCGGCGCGGCGGCGCACGCCCCACGCCCGCTTGGGCCGGACCATGACCGTGGCGCGGACCGGCATGAGCCGCGACTCGGACTCGGAGGCGAACGCGAGCACGTCGACATCTTCGGGGATCGCGTACGCGCCCTCGGGTCCGGTGAGCCGGACCTTCCCGCTGATGCGCGAGAGCCGGAAGCACCGCTGCGCGTCCCGGTCGAGGTCGAGCCCGGCGACGTACCAGCGCCCGCGCCAGGCCGCGCAGCCCCAGGGCTGGATGCGGCGCTGCTGCGCGGACCCGTCGCGCGAGCCGAGGTAGTCGAAGACGACGGCGCGGCGCACGGCGATGGCCTCGAAGAACGGCGACAGCGCCGCCTCGGCGCCGGGCAGGGACTTGACGGTGGCGGTCGCGGCGTGCGACTCCACGTCGATCCCGGCGGCGCGGAGCTTCAGGAGGGCCTCGGCGCTCCCGGACTGGAGCTCGGGCTGCTGCCACAGGCGCGCGGCGGCCGCGACGGCGGCGGCCTCGGCGTCGGTGAACTCGATCTGCGGCAGCTCGAAGTCCGAGCGCGCGATCCGGTAGCCGGGCTCGCCGTCGGCGAGGAAGTCGTTGCCGGACTGGAGGGGGATGCCGATGCGGCGCAGCTCGGCCTTGTCGCGCTCGAACTTGCGCTGGAACGCCTCGTGCGCCTTCTTGTCCTCGGAGTCGTGCTCGTATCCGGGCACGGTCCGGGCGATCCTGCCGGCGGTCTGGAAGCGTCGCGAGGACAGCAGGCAGAGCACCAGGTTCACCAGTCGTTCAGTGCGATCGTTGGACACCCGCCCAGCCTATGCCAGCGCCCTTCCGGGCCGCCATCACGCCCGGCCCTGCGGGGCCGCAGCGCACGGGCCCTTGGGCTCCGCGCCTCCTTTGCCTGTGCCTCCTTGATAGTGTCCGGGCGTGATCAGATGGCGATACGGGACCGTCACCGGCGTGCGCGGCGGCTGGCGCGGCTGCACCGAGCTGGAGGTCGACGTCGAGGCCCGCGAGGGCGAGGACGCGTTCTCGTGCCGGGGCCTGGCCTACGACGGCCTCGTCGGCGTCCCCGAGGTCGGCGACCGGGTCCTCCTCAACTGCAACGCCATCGCCAAGGGCCTCGGCACCGGCGGGTACGCGCTGGTCATCGCCGTCCCCGAGCGGCTCCCCGCGGACGTGGACGTCCCCGGCCACATCGTCAAGGCCCGCTACACGCCCATGCAGGCGATGCGCCTGGCGGTGGACGAGGACGACTCGCCGCACCGCGCTGCGGTGGAGGCGTGCGACGACCTCGGCGGCATGCCGGTGGTCGTCGCGGACCTGCACTCGGCGCTGGCGCCGGTCCTCGCGGGCATCCACGCGACCGCGCCCGGCGCGAAGGTCGCCTATGTGATGACCGACGGCGGGGCGCTCCCGGCGTGGTTCTCGCGCCAGCTCGACCAGCTCTCGGACCGGATCTGCACGGTCGTGACCGCGGGCCAGTGCTTCGGCGGCGACCTTGAGGCCACGAACATCCACAACGCGCTCATCGCGGCCCGCGTGGTCGGCGGCGCCGACATCGCGATCGTCGCCCAGGGCCCGGGGAACCTCGGCACGGGCACGGTCTGGGGCTTCTCCGGCACCGCGGCGGGCGAGGCCGTGAACGCGGCGGCAGTCCTCGGCGGGCGGCCGGTCGCGTCGCTGCGGATCTCCGAGGGCGACGCCCGCGAGCGCCACCGCGGCGTCTCGCACCACTCGATGACCGCCTACGGGCGGGTCGCCCTGGCATCGGCGGACGTCCCGGTCCCCGACGAGCTCCCCGCGGACCTCGAACCGAAGATCCGCGCCCAGCTCGCCGCGCTCCCCGAGCGCCACCGCCAGATCGAGATCGACTGCTCCGGCCTCGTCGAGGCCATGGAGTCCCTCCCGGTCAAGCTCTCCACGATGGGCCGCGGCCTCGACAAGGACCGCGTCTACTTCGTCGCAGAAGCCGCCGCAGGCCGCCACGCGGCCCACCTCGCCAAGCGCCGCGACTGACTTCAGCTCCCCTTCAGGAACCCCGGACTATCTTCGAAGCCGGGGGGCGCTGGCGCCCGCCAGCGATGCGGCGTGCCCGCTAAAGCACGAACAGCACGAGGATCCAGATGCCGACGACGCCGGCCAGCGCGAGGGACAGGACCCAGGTCGGGACCGTGTAGTCGCCGCGGCGGTTGCGGGCGATCTCCTCGCGGATGCGGGTGGTGCGCCGCTCGTAGGCGGCCATCGGGTCGAGCGAGGAGAGCAGGCCGGACCGGCCGGCCTGCTCGCGCTCGTCGGGCCGCCGCTCGGCGGCCGTGTCGGTCTCAGGGGTCTCGGAGGACATGCCCCATGCTCACATGCTGGCGATGAGCTTGTCCACGCGCTCGTCCCGCGAGCGGAACGGGTCCTTGCACAGGACGGTGCGCTGCGCCTGGTCGTTGAGCTTCAGGTGGACCCAATCGACGGTGAAGTCGCGGCGCTTCTCCTGCGCCTTGCGGATGAACTCGCCGCGCAGGCGTGCACGCGTGGTCTGCGGCGGCACCTCCTTGGCCTCGAACACCTCGACGTCCTGGGTGATCCGCTCGGCCTCGCCGCGCTTCTCCATCAGGTGGTGCAGGCCGCGCCCGCGCCGGATGTCGTGGTACGCGAGGTCGAGCTGGGCGACGCGCGGGCTCGACAGCGGCAGGCCGCGCTTCTCGCGGTACCGCTCGATGAGCTTGTACTTGGCGACCCAGTCGATCTCGCGCGAGATCGTGTCGAGGTTGCCGTCCTCGACGGCCTGGAGGACGCGGCCCCACAGCTCGATGACGCGCTTGGTCGTCGCGTCCGCGCCGCGCTGGTCGACGAAGTCCATGGCCTTCTCAAGGTACTCGCGCTGGATGTCCAGTGCGGACGCCTCGCGGCCGCTCGCCAAGCGCACCAGGCGCTTCCCGGTCGTGTCGTGGCTGATCTCGCGGATGGCCCGGATCGGGTTCTCCAAGGTGAGGTCGCGCATCGTCACGCCGGTCTCGATCATCCGCAGCACCAGGTCGGCGGAGCCGATCTTGAGCAGCGTGGTGATCTCGTTGATGTTGGAGTCGCCGACGATGACGTGGAGGCGGCGGTACCGCTCGGCGTCGGCGTGCGGCTCGTCGCGGGTGTTGATGATCGGACGGGAGCGGGTCGTCGCGGAGGAGACGCCCTCCCAGATGTGCTCGGCGCGCTGCGACAGGCAGAAGCGCGCGCCGCGCGGGGTCTGGAGGACCTTGCCCGCGCCGCAGATGAGCTGGCGGGTGACGAGGAACGGGATGAGGACCTCGGCGAGGCGCCCGAACTCGCCGTGGCGGCTGACGAGGTAGTTCTCGTGGCAGCCGTAGGAGTTCCCGGCGGAGTCGGTGTTGTTCTTGAACAGGTAGATGTCCCCGGCGATGCCCTCGTCGTGGAGGCGCTTCTCCGCGTCGATCATCAGGCCCTCAAGAATCCGCTCGCCGGCCCGGTCGTGCTTGACCAGGTCCTCGACGGAGTCGCACTCGGGGGTGGCGTACTCGGGGTGGGAGCCCACGTCGAGGTAGAGGCGGGCGCCGTTGCGGAGGAACACGTTGGAGGAGCGGCCCCAGGAGACCACTCGCCTGAAGAGGTATCGGGCCACTTCGTCCGGAGACAGGCGGCGCTGTCCCCTGAAGGTGCAAGTGACCCCGTATTCGGTCTCCAGTCCGAAAATGCGCCTGTCCATGTCGAAACCCTACCCCGATTCTTATGAGGAGAACACCCCTCGCGGTCGAACGGTTTCGCTCCGCGACGGGCGTGTTGACGGTGTTGGCGGGGTCGCGGGGGCGCTGCCGCCCCCGCGACCGTCCACTTGCGTGCGGGAGTTTCGTTTTCCGTGAATGCGGCTCGGGCCGTTGCTATTCGCTCGGCTCGGGCCTCGCGCCCTTGTCGGGCGTGTCCGCGTCGGCCTCGGGCTCGTCGTCCCCGATGACCTCGTCGGGGTCGACCTCGTCCGGCTCCTCCTCGGCGCGCGGCATGAGCGCGTCGAGGGCGAGGCCCTCGATGCGCCGGAAGGCGCGGCCGGGGCGGGCGCGTTCGAGGACGGCCACTTCGAGGACGTCGGTCGTCAGCTCGCGGCGGGTGCCGTTGCCGCCGTCCGAGGAGAGCGCCCGCAGGGCCAGCGCGAACGCGTCGGCGAGCGGGGCGTCCGCGTCGTGGCCTTCGGAGAGGACCTCGACGAGCTGCTCGGCGGCGCCGCCCATGGCGAGGTAGCCGGGCTCGTCGTTGATCGAGCCGTCGAAGGTGAGCCGGTAGAGCTCGTCGGCCTCGGGTGCGGCCCCGACGCCGGCGACGCAGATCTCGACCTCGAAGGGCTTGGTCTGCTCCGAGAAGATCGCGCCGAGCGTCTGCGCGTAGGCCTTGGCGAGGCTGGCGGCGGTGACGTCGCGCCGGTCGTAGGAGTAGCCGCGCAGGTCGGCCATCCTCACCCCGGCGGTGCGGAGGTTCTCGAACTCGTTGTACTTGCCGACGGCGGCGAAGCCGATGCGGTCGTACAGCTCGTAGACCTTGTGGAGCGCCGAGGAGACGTTCTCGGCGACCAGGAGGACCCCGTCGGCGCACGAGAGGACCACGACGTTGCGGCCGCGGGAGATGTTCTTGCGGGCGAACTCGGCCCGGTCCCGCATGATCTGCTCGGGACTGGTGTAGAACTGCATGGCCATGGCAGGCTCCTCTCCTTATCCGTAGGGGTTCTCGGTGCGGGCCGCGATGACGGCGCGGGCGAGGTCGGCGACGACGGCGTCGTCGATGCGCTTGGAGCCCTCGGCGGTCGCGGTCATGACCACGGGGTAGAGGTCGCGGATCGGGTCGGGTCCGCCGGTGGCGGAGTCGTCGTCCGCGGCGTCGAAGAGCGCCTCGACGGCGGCCTTGACGGCGTCCTCGGTGCTGAGGCCGCGCCGGTAGCGCTTCTTCAGCGAGCCCTTGGCGAAGATCGAGCCGGAGCCGATCGAGTCGTAGTCGCGTTCGGCGTAGACGCCGCCGATGACGTCGAAGCTGTAGATCCTCCCGGCCTCGGCGACGGAGGCCGCGTCGTTGTCGAACCCTGCGAACAGGGGGACGACGGCGAGGCCCTGCATGGCCATGGCGAGGTTGCCGCGCAGCATGGAGGCGAGGCGGTTCGCCTTGCCGTTCAAGGTGAGCGGTGCGCCTTCGAGCTTCTCGTAGTGTTCGAGTTCGACCTGGTAGAGCTTGATGAGCTCGATGCCGAGCCCGGCCGTGCCGGCCATGCCGATGAGCGAGTAGCCGTCCGCGGGGAAGACCTTCTCGATGTCGCGGCTGGCGATGTAGTTGCCGGACGTGGCCCGCCGGTCGCCCGCCATGACGACGCCTTCGGCGGTCTTGAGCGCCACGATCGTGGTGGCGTGGGCGCTCATCTCGGCGAAGTCGCCGGGGGGCAGGGGCCTGCGCCCCGGCAGCATCTCCGGCGCCGTCTGCATGAGGAACTCCGAGAAGGAGGAGGTTCCAGCCGTCATATACGCGTTGGGCAGTTTGCCTGGGAATCCTTGACCTGTCACGACATGACCTCCCTGATTCTCTATTCTTTTCGACGCTCGGCCGAGATTCCGACTGAACGGTGCCAGGGTCCCGGTGCGCCTGTGCGTCACACCGAGCCCTGTCGCCCGCAGGTGCGGCTACTGGCCGCCCTTCTGCACGAACGAGCGCACGAACTCCTCGGAGTTGGTCTCCAGGACCTCGTCGATCTCGTCGAGCAGGTCGTCGACTTCTTCGGTGATCGCTTCGTGGCGTTCGGCGATCTCGGGGTCAACAGCGGCCTCGGTGGTCTCGGCGTCTGCTTCCTGCCGTGACCGCTGCGACTGCGACTGCCCGCCGGAGTCCTTCGCTGCCATAGCTGTTCCCTTCTACCTCGACGGTGCATAAACCGTACCGCGAGAGTACGACAGCACGCCAGATACGACGCTGTACCTCTCTGTAATATTCCCGCGGCCGCGCGGTGTCGGTTAGTCGGCGGTGATGACGTCGAGGAGGTCCTTCGCGGCCTCGCAGCGCTCGAACAGCTCTCCCACATGGGCTTTGGTGCCCTTCTCGGGCTCCATCATGGGCACTCGCACGAGCGAGTCGGCGCCGACGTCGAAGATGACGGAGTCCCACGAGGCGGCGACGACCTCGGAGGGGTACCGCGAGAGGCACCTGCCGCGGAAGAACGCGCGGGTGTCGGCCGGCGGCTCGGTCATCGCGTTGATGATCTCGGTGTCGGTGAGCAGGCGCTTCATCTTGCCGCGGGCCACCAGCCGGTGGTAGAGGCCCTTCTCGGGGCGCACGTCGTGGTACTGGAGGTCGATGGCGTGGAGCTTCGCGGCGCCCCAGTCGAGGTTCTCGCGCTCGCGGTAGCGGTCGAGCAGGGAGAGCTTCGCGGGCCAGTCGAGCATGTCGGCCAGCTCCATGGGGTCGCGGGCCAGCGCGTCGAGGACGTACGCCCACAGGTCGAGGACCTCGCGGGTGGCGGGGTCGGCGTCGGCGCCGCAGTACGCCTCGGCCTGCTCCAGGATGGACATCTGGAGTTCAATGGCGGTGAGCCGCTTGCCGTTGCGCAGCTCGATCTTGTGGGTGAGCGTGGGGTCGTGGGAGACCGCGCGGAGCTCGGCGACGGGCTCGGCGATGCCGAGGGAGCCGTCGAAGGCGCCGGACTCGATCATGGCGAGAACGATCGAGGCGGTGCCGACCTTGAGGAACGTGGAGTGCTCGGCGAGGTTGGCGTCGCCGATGATGACGTGGAGGCGGCGGTACCGCTCGGCGTCGGCATGCGGCTCGTCGCGGGTGTTGATGATGGGGCGCTTCAGGGTCGTCTCCAGGCCCACTTCGACCTCGAAGAAGTCGGCGCGCTGGGAGATCTGGTAGCGGTGCTCGGAGGCGTCCTGGCCGATGCCGATGCGCCCGGCGCCCGCGTAGATCTGGCGGGTGACCAGGAACGGGGTGAAGTGGGCGACGATGTCGGCGAAGGGGGTCTGGCGCGACATGAGGTAGTTCTCGTGCGCGCCGTAGGAGGCGCCCTTGTTGTCGGTGTTGTTCTTGTACAGGTTGATCGGGCCGATGCCGGGCGTGTGGGCGGCCCGGAGGGCGGCCTCGGCCATGGTCATCTCGCCGGCCTTGTCGAACAGCACGATCTCGCGGGGGTTGGTGACCTCGGGCGTGGAGTACTCGGGGTGCGCGTGGTCGACGTAGAGGCGGGCGCCGTTGGTGAGGATGACGTTGGCGAGCCCGGAGTCCTCGTCGGCGAGGTTCTCGGCGGGGTCGTAGAGGGCCCCGGTGTACGTGAAGCCGCGGGCGTCGCGCAGAGGGGTCTCCTCCTCGTAGTCCCACCTGGCGCGGCCGCCCTTGGACAGTTCGGGGCGGGCGGCGTAGGCGTTGACGATCTGCGAGGAGGTCACCATCGGGTTGGCCCCCGGCTGGCCCGGCACGGAGATCCCGTATTCGATCTCGGTGCCCATGATGCGGCGAACGGTCATGCCTTCGAGCCTAGTCCGTCCGGGGCCGTTCGCGCCCCCTCGGAGTGCGGTCGACTGGATTTCCGCGGACTCGATGCGCACGTTGTTCAATGGCTGCGGCTTCATGGGCGCCGGTTACCCCGATGCGGGCGTGCGACACGCCGAGCGCAGGAGGGATCGGCCGGCGGACGAATCCGCCGACCGATCCCTCCTGATCAGCTATTAGAGGTACTGACCGGTGTTCGACACGGTGTCGATGCTGCGGCCGGAGTCCGCGCCCTTGCCGGAGACGAGCGTGCGGATGTAGACGATCCGCTCGCCCTTCTTGCCGGAGATGCGGGCCCAGTCGTCCGGGTTGGTGGTGTTCGGCAGGTCCTCGTTCTCGCGGAACTCGTCGACTGTGGAGTCGATGAGGTGCGTGAGGCGGATGCCCCTGGACTGGTTGGTGAGGAAGTCCTTGATGGCCATCTTCTTGGCGCGGGCCACGATGTTCTCGATCATGGCGCCGGAGTTGAAGTCCTTGAAGTACAGGACCTCCTTGTCGCCGTCGGCGTAGGTCACTTCGAGGAAGCGGTTCTCGTCGACCTCGGAGTACATGCGCTCGACGACCGCCTGGATCATCGAGTTGACGGTGGCGTCGCGGTCCTTGTCGTGCTCGCGCAGGTCGTCGTCGTGCAGCGGCAGGGACGTGGTGATGTACTTCGAGAAGATGTCCTTCGCGGACTCGGCGTCGGGCCGCTCGATCTTGATCTTGACGTCCAGGCGGCCGGGCCGCAGGATCGCCGGGTCGATCATGTCCTCGCGGTTGGAGGCGCCGATGACGATGACGTTCTCCAGGCCCTCGACGCCGTCGATCTCCGAGAGCAGCTGGGGGACGATCGTGTTCTCCACGTCGGAGGACACGCCCGAGCCGCGGGTGCGGAAGATCGAGTCCATCTCGTCGAAGAACACGATGACCGGCATGCCCTCGCTGGCCTTCTCGCGGGCCCGCTGGAAGACCAGGCGGATGTGCCGCTCGGTCTCGCCGACGTACTTGTTCAGCAGCTCGGGGCCCTTGATGTTGAGGAAGTAGGAGCGCCCGGAGGCTTCCTCTCCCCGCATCTCGGCGACCTTCTTCGCCAGCGAGTTGGCGACGGCCTTGGCGATGAGCGTCTTGCCGCAGCCGGGAGGGCCGTAGAGCAGGATGCCCTTCGGCGGGCGCAGCTCGTGCTCGCGGAAGAGGTCGGCGTGCAGGAACGGGAGCTCCACGGCGTCGCGGATCATCTCGATCTGCCCGTCGAGGCCGCCGATGTCGTAGTAGTCGACGTCGGGGACCTCTTCGAGGACGAGTTCTTCGACCTCGCTCTTCTGGATGCGCTCGTACGCGTAGCCCGCGCGCGGCTCGATCATCACGGAGTCGCCGGCGCGCAGCGGCCCGTTGATGAGCGCGTCGGAGAGCAGCACGACCCGCTCCTCGTCCGCGTGGCTGGTGACCAGGGCCCGGTCGGGCGGGCCGCCACCGGGGACCTCGATGAGCTCCTTGAGCGTGACCACTTCGCCGATGCGCTCGTAGTCGAGGACCTCGACCACGTTCATGGCGTCGTTGAGGAGGACCTCCTGGCCGCGCTCCAGCTCCTCGGGGTCGATCGAGGGGGCGAGCGACACCCGGAACTTGCGGCCGGAGGTGAAGACGTCTACGGTGCCGTCCTCGCGCGCGCCCAGGAACACGCCGTACCCCGACGGCGGCTGGGCGAGCCGGTCGATCTCCTCTTTCAGCGAGACGATCTGCTCGCGGGCCTCTTTCAAGGTCGACACGAGCCGCTCGTTCTGCTCCGACAGGCGGTCGATCTGGGATTGGGCGGCGGCGAGCCGCTCCTCCAGGATGTGCATGTGTCGGGGCGTTTCGGTGAGACGGCGCCGCGCCGCGGCCAGTTCTTCCTGGAGCTCTTCGACCTGTCCTGACAGTTCGTCGCGCTCTGAGCCCTGGCCCAGGTTCTGTCGACGGTCATCGTTGCTTCGTGCCACGGGTCACACCTCCCAGGAGAGTGTTGCTACTCCAACCGTAGCTGGCTGGGGAGGCCAATAGTAAGGCTCGCCACCGACATTGCGCTACATTCTCGATGCGATTTAATGTGGGGGCCATGGCTGTGGAACGTGAACTCGAAGTCTCGATCGACCAGGACGCGTGCACCGGGGACGGGCTCTGCGTGCAGTACGCCCCTGACGTGTTCGAGTTCGACATCGATGGTCTCGCGTACGTGAAGGACACTCAGGGCGAGCTGTTGACTACGGCGGGTTCGCAAGTCAACGTGCCCGAGCGCCTGCGACTGGACATTGTGAACGCCGCGCACGACTGCCCCGGCGAGTGCATCTACGTCCGCGACCGCGCGAGCAAGGAACCGGTCGCCGGGCCCGGCGCCGACGACTAGGACCGAAGACGGAAGCGCGGCCCCGCGAATGCGAGGCCGCGCTATCTTGTTTCAGCACTTGGGAAGTCGTGAATCCGACTCTCGAAAATCGCAGATTGTTACGATTCCGTGACCTCTTCGGCGGCGTCCGCGCCGGCCTTCGACTCCGCCTTCTCCCCCGCTTCGGCGGCGATCCGCGCGTTCCGCTCCCGCAGCGCCTGCTGGCCCTTCGAGGGCTTCAGCTTCCGCGCCGGGGCCACCGTCCCGGGCGCGAGTTTGCGCGCGGTGATGAGGAACGCGGTGTGGGCGATCATGCGGTGGTCCGGGCGGACCGCGAGGCCCTCCAGGTGCCAGCCGCGGATCATCGACTCCCACGCCTCGGGCTCGGTGAAGGTCTTGCGCTCGCGCAGGGCCTCGACCAGTTCCGACATCTGCGTGGTGGTCGCGACGTATCCGATGAAGACACCGCCGGGCCGCAGGATTCGCTCTACAGTGTCCAGTACCTCCCACGGGGAGAGCATGTCGAGCACGACCCGGTCGACCGGTTCGAGGTCGGCCTCGGCCACGTCCCCCACCGTCAGCGTCCACTGCTCGGGCAGCTCGCCGTAGTAGCCCGCGACGTTCTCCTGCGCGATCTTCGCGAAGTCCTCGCGCAGCTCCCACGAGAACACGCGCCCGGTCGGGCCCACGGCCCGCAGCAGCCAGTTCGTGAGCGCCCCGGAGCCCGCGCCGGCCTCGACCACGCGCGCGCCCGGGTAGATGTCGCCGAACGTGAGGATCTGCGCGATGTCCTTGGGGTAGATGACCTGGGCGCCGCGGCGCATCGACAGGCCGTAGTCCGGCAGCAGCGGGCGCAGCGCCAGGTAGGCGGTGCCGCCCTCGGTGGTGACCGTGACGCCGTCGGGCCTGCCGATGAGGTCGTCGTGGAACAGCCTGCCCCGGTGGGTGTGGAAGGCGCCGCCCTCGGCGAGGGTGATCGTGGCCTTCCGGTTCTTCGCGTCGGTCAGTTGGACGCGGTCGCCCGGCGCCAGCAGGTCAGATGCCACTTTGCCTCGTGTCTCCTTCGGTTCAGGTCCGAAGCATCTTAACGGAGGGCTTTCACCACGTCGGCGGTGTAGAGCAGCCCTGTCAGGCGCCCCTCATCGACCACGAAGAACCGGTCAGCGCCGCTCTTCCCGATCGCGTCCACGAGCGCCTGGCCCCGCAGTTCGGCGCCGAGCCCGGGGATCTGCCGGGCCGAGCGCAGGAGCCCGTCCAGGGGCATCGCGGCGACCTGGTCGGGCGGGACGGCCTCGGCGCTGGCGCGGTCGAGCACGCCCACCGGGCGCCCGTCGACGGCCACGACCTCCTTGTCCCCCGCCGCGGCCAGGGCCTCGCCGAGGGTCGCCGAGGCGCTCACGACGACGACCGGGCGGGCCAGCAGGGACGCGTCGAGGGCCTTGACGCGCGGGCCCATGCGGGCGGCGCGGATCGCGCCGGTCGCCCCGCGCCACAGCTCGAACGCGACCATGAGCAGCAGGATCAGGCCGATCCAGGAGAACATGCGGTTGGAGAACAGCCACAGGCCCGCGCCGACGGTGCCGACGGCGACGACGCGCCCGGCCCACCCGGCGACCCGGTAGCCGCTCCACCGGTCGCCCGTGGCGGCCCAGATGCCCGCCTGGAGCGCCTTGCCGCCGTCCAGGGGCAGGCCCGGGAGCAGGTTGTAGGCGGCCACGAGGAGGTTCGCGACGCACACCTGGAAGCTCAGCTGCCAGCCCAGCGTCCCCACGTCGATGACCGCCACGCCCGCGAGCCCGGCGAGGCCGAGCAGCAGCGAGACCGCCGGGCCCGCCAGCGCGATGGCGGCGGCCGTCCCGGGCCTGGGGGCCTCGCGGTCCATCTCGGTGAAGCCGCCGAGGGCGTCGAGGTTGATCTGGCGCACGCCGATCCCGGCGCGCAGGCTCACCAGCGCGTGCCCGAGCTCGTGCAGGAACACCGACAGGAGCAGGGTCAGCGCGAACAGGGCCGCGACCGCGAGCGAGGCGCCCGCGCCGATGCCGGGGACCGAGCGCTGGACGATCGGCGCGTATACGGCGACGACCATCGCGGCGAGGATCAGCCACGTGTACCCGAGCGTGACGGGGATGCCCTTGACGCGGACGAGCGTGAAACCGGAGCGGCGGAAGGCCAGGACGTTGGTCGACATCGGCGGCAATGCTACGCGCATCCTCGGCGGAGCTCGCGAGCCATGACCGTGCACCGGCGCGGAGGTCCGGGCGCGGTCCGGGGGGTTCCGGTGCGGTCAGGCGGGCCTGACGCGGAAGGCGTGGGTCCGATAGGGCATCGCGAAGGTCTCGCGTCCGGCGAGGTCGGGGTGGGTGGCGGCGAGGTCCTCGACGGCGGCGACGAGTTCGCGGCGGCGGGCGTCGTCGGCGGTGAGGTAGTAGGAGCGGGACTGGACGAGGCGCACGAGCGCGTCGCGGTCGAGGGGCTTCTCGTGGCGGAAGACGCGGACCTCGGGCTCGCCGAAGTCGGGGCCGAAGTAGCCCGGCTCGGCGGCGCCGGTGGCCATCTGCTCGCCCTTGGAGGAGCCGACGATCTCGGTGAGGCGCTCGACCCAGTCGACGGACTCGTCGCGGAGGTTCCAGATCGGGGCGAGGACGCCTTCGGGGCGCAGGACGCGGCGCAGTTCGGGGAGGGCCTTGGGGCGGTCGAACCAGTGGAACGCCTGTCCGGCGGTGATGACGTCGGCGCTCGCGTCGGGGAGCGGGAGTGCTTCGGCGGCGCCGGTGCGGGCGGCGACAAGGCCGGTGGTGGCGGCGGTGAGCTTGGCGAGCATCTGCTCGTCGGGGTCGACGGCGGTGACGCGGTGGCCGAGGGCGATGAGGCCGCGGGTGAGGAGCCCGGTCCCGGCGCCGACGTCGAGGACGTCGGCGGGGGCGTCCCCGGCGAGCCAGGCGAGGGCCTCGGCCGGGTACTGGGGGCGGGCGGCGTCGTAGAGGTCGGCGGCCTGGCCGAAGGAGCGCGCTTGCTGCTGGTTCGTCATGCCCTAAACAGTACGTTCGTTATGTTAAAAAGTCCAGCGCCGTGCAGGCGTGTCGGTCCCCCGCCCTATGCTCAAGGGATGTCGTCTGCGACCCGACCGACCCAGCTGTCCCCTTCGCGCGCCGGGGACTTCAAGCAGTGCCCGCTGCTGTACCGGTTCCGGGCGGTGGACCGCCTCCCCGAGCCGTCCTCGCGGGCGCAGGTGCAGGGCACCCTCGTCCACGCGGTGCTGGAGCGCCTCTACGAGCTGGAGGCGGGCCGGCGCACCCCGGAGGAGGCGCTGGCGCTCATCGAGCCGGAGTGGACGCGGCTGAACGCGTCCCAGGAGTACTCGGAGCTGTTCGACGACCTCGGCGACGAGTCGGACTGGCTGCGGGGGGTGCGCGGCCTGGTCGAGACGTACTTCGCGATGGAGGACCCGCAGCGCCTCCAGCCGCACCGCACGGAGTGCCTGGTGACGACGACGCTGGACGACGGCACGCAGCTGAAGGGGTTCATCGACCGGGCGGACGTGAACCCGGCGGGGCTGGTGCGCCTGGTGGACTACAAGACGGGGAAGCGCCCGCCGGACCGGTTCGCGGACAAGGCGCTGTTCCAGATGAAGTTCTACGCGCTGGTGTGGTGGCGCACCCGCGGGAAGGTCCCGACGCTGCTGCGGCTCATGTACCTCGGCGACGGCCAGATGCTCGACTACTCGCCGACCGAGCGGGAGCTGGAGCAGTTCGAGCGCACGCTGAAGGCCCTGTGGGCCTCGATGCGGGAGGCGATCGCCACGGGCCTGTTCCGGCCGCAGAAGTCGAAGCTGTGCGGCTGGTGCGCGCACCAGAAGCTGTGCCCGGAGTTCGGCGGGGAGCCCCCGGCGTACCCGCTGACCACCGTCCTTCCAGGACTGGAGATGCCTCCTACCTGAGGCGGAGCCGCGAATCATTCCCACGTTCGATGAAACGGGAGTGACCGGCGGATACGGTATAGAGCGTGCACGCCGCCTCAGCCTTCCACCGCTTCCGCTACTGGCTCCACGAGCGGCCCTTCATGGCCGACTGCCTGCTGGCGGTGGTCCTCGGGCTGGGCTACACCGGGTTCTTCGCCGCGACGGCGCAGCTCTCCCCCGACTTCACGCTCGAATGGCCGCAGTCGCTGCTCATCCTGGCGCCGTTCACGGTCATCGCGCTGCGGCGCCGGGCCCTGTGGGCCGGGGTCGTGCTCGGCATCGCGGTCATGCTCGCCGCGGTGTTCTGGCAGCCCGTGCAGGTCATGGGCGCCGACAGCGGCATCGGGTTCTTCGTGCTGACGTACACGGCGGCGGCGTGGCGGCCCGCGAAGACGGCGCTGCTCGCGTCGGCCGCGATCTGGATCCCCGTGGCGGCGGTGATCTACGCGGGCGTGGGGGCCGAGATCGACCACGTCACCGCCACGATCCTCGTCATGGTCAACCTGGTCATGGCCGCGACGGTGTTCTGGATCGGGTGGGTCGTGCGCAACCGGCGCGAGAAGGTCGAGGAGCTGTCGGACCGGGCCCGGTTCGCCGAGGAGCGGCAGGAGGCCCTCGCGGCCCAGGCCGTCGCGGACGAGCAGCGGCGCATCGCCCGGGAGCTGCACGACGTCGTCGCGCACCACATCTCGGTCATCGGCGTGATGTCGGAGGGCGCCAAGCGGGTCCTGCGGACCGACCCCGACGCGGCCGAGGACGCCCTGACCACGGTGAACCAGACCGCGCGCACCGCGCTGCGCGAGATGCGCGACATCCTCACCGTCCTGCGCAACGGCCATGACGAGAGCGACCCCGCCGACCTCGAACCGCAGCCTACAGTGGACTCGCTGCGGGCGCTGGTGGCGCAGACCAAGGACGCCGGCCTGCCGGTGCGCTACACCGTCCGCGGCGAGGAGTACCCGCTGCCGACGGGCGTGAGCCTGGCGGTCTACCGGATCGCGCAGGAGGCCCTGACGAACACGATCAAGCACGCCGGGCCGCAGGCCAGGGCCGGCGTCGTCGTCGACTACGGCGACCAGGAGTTCCGGATCTCCGTGGGCGATTCCGGGACCGGGGCGCCCGCCGCCGCCGGGTTCTCGGGCGGCCACGGCCTGATCGGGATGCGCGAGCGCGCCACGCTGTACGGCGGCACGCTTGAGGTCGGGCCCCGGCCCGGCGGCGGGTACCTCGTCGAGGCCCGCTTCCCCAAGAACGCCCACCTCCAGGGAGTGACCACATGAGCGACCGGCCGATCCGCCTCCTCCTGGCCGACGACCAGCAGCTGCTGCGCGCCGGCTTCAAGATGGTGCTCGGAGCCGAGACCGACATCGACATCGTCGGGGAGGCCGGCGACGGCGTCGAGGCGTTCGAGCTGACCCGCAGGCTGGTGCCGGACGTGGTGCTCATGGACATCCGCATGCCCCGCCGCGACGGCGTCGCGGCGACCGCCGACATCGTGCAGGCGAACCTGGCGACGCGGGTCCTGGTGCTCACCACGTTCGACCTCGACGAGTACGTCGTGGGCGCGTTGCGGGCGGGGGCCGCCGGGTTCCTCACCAAGGACGCGCCCGCCGCCGACCTGGTCGAGGCCATCCGCACCGTCCACCGCGGCGGCGCCGTCGTCGCCCCGCACATCCTCTCGACGCTGCTGGGCCGCTTCGCGCAGCACCGCGGCGCCGACGACGACCGCTCCCCCAAGATCCTCGGCTCGCTCACCGCCCGCGAGAAGGAGGTCCTCATGCTCCTGGCGAAGGGCCTCACCAACGCCGAGATCGCCGACTCCCTCACCGTCGGCGAGACCACCGTCAAGACGCACGTCGGCCACCTGCTCACCAAGCTCGGCGTCCGCGACCGCGTCCAGGCCGTCGTCCTCGCCTACGAGACGGGCCTCGTCAAGCCCGGCACGGGCGACTGACCAGGCCCGTCTCCTCCCCCGGTGCCGCCCCCTCCGCCTGCGGACGTAGGCGAAGACCGTTCTCGAAGCGGATGCGGGCGGCCCGGGGACCGCATATCGTCGGAAGTGATCACGGGGACCGCGATGCCGATTGACATCAGGTATGATGTCACAAACCGGCGCTTCGACGTCACCGGTTCGCATCACGAACACCACGGCTTCCCGGGGCGCCGCCCCGCGGAGCGAAGGAAACCAGCACACCGAATCCCTCGGAACCCGACTTCTTCACCCGAAAGCGAGAGCGTCGTGTCCACCGCATCCCCCGTCAAGACCACCGCCGTATCGGCCGAAGGCGTCTGGAAGGCGTACGGCATGGGCGAGGCCCAGGTCGTCGCCCTCCGCGACGTCTCGGTCCAGTTCGCCTCCGGCGCCTTCACCGCCATTATGGGCCCCTCCGGGTCCGGCAAGTCCACCCTCATGCACTGCCTCGCCGGACTCGACACCACCGACCGCGGCACCGTCCACATCGGCGACACCCCCGTCACCGGCCTCAGCGACAAGGCCCTCACGAAGCTCCGCCGCGACAAGATCGGCTTCATCTTCCAGCAGTTCAACCTGCTGCCGACCCTCACGGCCGAGGAGAACATCACGCTCCCCGCCGCCATCGCGGGCGCCAAGGCCGACCCCGACTGGATCAAGAAGATCATCCACACGCTCGACCTGACCGACCGCCTGTCGCACAAGCCCACCGAGCTCTCCGGCGGCCAGCAGCAGCGCGTCGCCTGCGCCCGCGCGCTGGCCTCGCGGCCCGACGTCGTGTTCGCCGACGAGCCCACCGGGAACCTCGACACCCGCTCGGGCGCCGAGGTCCTGCGGTTCCTCCGCACCAGCGTCGACGACTTCGGTCAGACGATCGTCATGGTCACCCACGACCCCGGCGCCGCCGCCTACGCCGACCGCGTGGTGTTCCTCGCGGACGGCCAGATCGTCGAGGACATGGCCGACCCGACCGCCGACAAGGTCATCGACAAGATGAAGCACTTCGAGGAACTCGTCGCCGCCGCCCAGGAAGCGACCGCCTGACCATGCTCCGCGCCACCCTCAAGGGCATGGCGAGCCGCAAGGCCCGCCTCGTCCTCACCAGCCTCGCCGTCGTCCTCGGCACCATGTTCGTGGCCGCGGCGATGGTCCTCACCGCGACCATGGAGAAGTCCGTCTCCGGGGTCATCTCCGACGCCTTCACCGGCGTCGACGCGGTCGTCACCTCCGCGGAGGACCCCGCCGCCGCCCAGGGCAACACCCCTTCGGCGACCCTCATCCCCGCCGCCGTCCTCGACACCGTCCGCGGCGTCGACGGCGTCGACTCGGCCGACGGCGACGTCTCCGGCCAGGTCAACGCCATCGGCGACAACGGGAAGCTCGTCGGCGCCTTCGCCCCCACCATCGGCTTCAACTGGAACGACGCGGGCGCCGAAGGCGACGGCTACAACGAGATCCGCGACGGCCGCGGCCCCCAAGCCGACGACGAGGTCATCGTCTCCGCCCAGTTCGTGAGCGACGCCGGGCTCTCCGTCGGCGACACCGTCACCGCCTACTCCTACTCCGCCGACCGCGCCGACTACGAGATCGTCGGCGTCTTCGGCCTCCCCGGCGGCCGCGACTCCCTCGCCGGCGAGACCCAGATGGGCTTCACCACCACCGAGGCCCAGCGGCTGCTCACCCAGGGCGAGAACGCCTACATGACGATCTACGTCGACGGCGACGCCTCCACCGGCGACATCGCCGACGCGGTCGGCGCCGACTACCGCGTCCAGACCGGCGAGGAGGCGTCCGACGAGGCCGCCGAGGGCTTCGCGGCCGTCGCCGACATCATGGGCTACATCTTCCTCGGCTTCGGACTCGTCGCCGTGTTCGTGTCGGTGTTCCTCATCATCAACACCTTCACGATCATCGTCGCCCAGCGCCAGCGCGAACTCGCGCTCCTGCGGGCCATCGGCGCCGCACGCAACCAGGTCGTCGGCTCGGTCCTCGCCGAAGCCGCCGTCATCGGCGTCATCGCCTCCATCGCCGGCCTCGGCCTCGGTGTGCTGCTCGGCTGGGGCCTGTCCCAGCTCGTCAGCTCCTCCGCGATGGGCGGCCTGCCCGTGGCGCTCCAGGTCCCCGCGACGTCCCTGTGGTCGCTCGCGGTCGGCATCGGCGTCACCGTCCTGTCCGCGATCATCCCCGCCGTCAAAGCCTCCGGCGTCCCGCCGGTCGCCGCCATGCGCGAGGCGGTCAACCCGCCGAAGCCGCTGCGCGGCATCACCATCGCGGGCCTCGCGGTCACCCTCGTCGGCGGCGTCCTGGTCGTGCTCGGGCTCACCGACAACCTCGGCGACCTCGGCCTCCCCGGGTTCCTCACCGGCGTGGGCATCGCGTTCGTCGGCATCACGCTGCTGACGCCGATCCTGTCGCGCCCGCTCGTGGCGCTCCTCGGCGCGGTCATGTCGTGGTCGTTCTCGGGCCGCCTCGGCAAGCTCAACGCCGGGCGCAACCCGCGGCGCACCGCGATCACCGCCTCGGCGCTCATGATCGCCGTCGCGCTGGTCACCGGCATCGCCACGATCGTCTCCAGCTTCAAGGAGACGACCGCGGAGATGACCGAGCAGAACCTCGACTCCGACCTGATCGTCATGGGCCAGCAGGGGGCCAACATCCCCACGTTCGCACCCGAGACGCTCGCCGAGATCAAGGCGCTCCCGGACGTCTCCGCCGTCGGCGACGTCTACGGCGAGTTCTTCGGCGCCCAGGTCGACGGCGACCAGGCCGCCCTCCTCGCCAGCGAGGACCTCGCCACGAGCCTGGAGATCTTCTCCGGGACCGTCGCCGAGGGCTCCGTTGCGGACCTCCCCGACGACGGCCTCGTCGTCAACGAGTCCGCCGCCGAGGACCGGGGCCTGAGCCTCGGCGACACCGTCCCGGTGACCTTCGCCGACGGCACCGCCGTGCAGCTCAAGGTGACCGCCCTCCTGGAGGACGACCTGCTCACCGACGGCTGGTGGGTCGCGCCCGCGCAGATCGAGCACTTCACCGTGCCGAAGCCGATGCAGGCGTACATCCAGGTCGCCGACGGCGCCGACGTCGGCGCCGTCCAGGACGAGGTGGACGACATCCTCGCCGACGAGCCGGAAGTGAGCGTCACCAACAACGCGGACTTCGTGGAGCAGCAGACCTCGCAGCTCGACGTCCTGCTCAACTCGGTGCAGATCCTGCTCGCGCTGGCGATCATCATCGCGATCATCGGCGTGGTGAACACCCTGGTCCTGTCGGTCCTCGAACGCACCAGGGAGCTGGGGCTCCTGCGCGCGATCGGCATGACCCGCGGCCAGGCCCGGCGCATGATCACCGTCGAGTCGGTCATCATCTGCCTGTTCGGCGCGGTGCTGGGCATCGCCGTCGGCATCGGCCTGGGCTGGACGGTCCAGCAGGCGCTCGAAGAGGAGGGCCTGACGAGCTTCGCGCTCCCGTGGGGCCTCATCGTAGGGTACCTCGTCGCGGCCGTCGCGGTGGGCCTGCTCGCCGCGATCGCCCCGGCCGCCCGCGCGGCGAAGCTGAACGTGCTCAACGCCATCGCGTACGAGTAAGACTTCATCCCAAAGGAAACCAGGAGAGGGGCGGCGCCGGAAGGCGCCGCCCCTCCCGTTTCCCTGGGGCGCCTCGGTCGAAAGACGGAGGCCGCGGGCGCGGCTCCGACCTGCGGAGGAGCCGGTTTCCGGCCCGCGGGCCGAAGCGGGATTCCACGGGTCTCCATAGCCTGGAAAGGACAGTCACCCGATCAGAAAGGCGCTCCCGTGCCACTCGCGAATCCCCCCGCCCCCCAGCTCACCAGGACCCGGTCCGCCGTCACCGCGAGCAACCTGTGGCGCGCCTACGGCTCCGGCGAGGCCCAGGTCGTGGCCCTGCGCGACGTCTCGGTCCAGTTCGCCTCCGGTGCGTTCACCGCGATCATGGGCCCGTCGGGCTCGGGCAAGTCCACGCTCATGCACTGCCTCGCGGGCCTCGACACCACCGACCGCGGCACCGTCCACATCGGCGAGACCGCGATCACGGGCCTGAACGACAAGGCGCTCACCAGGCTCCGCCGCGACAAGATCGGCTTCATCTTCCAGCAGTTCAACCTGCTCCCGACCCTGACGGCCGAGGAGAACATCCTCCTGCCCGCCTCGATCGCCGGGGCGAAGGCCGACCCGGAGTGGATCGCCCGCATCATCACGACCCTCGACCTCACCGACCGCCTGTCGCACAAGCCGACCGAGCTCTCCGGCGGCCAGCAGCAGCGCGTGGCCTGCGCCCGCGCCCTCGCGACCCGCCCCGAGGTGGTCTTCGCCGACGAGCCCACCGGGAACCTCGACACCCGCTCCAGCGGCGAGGTCCTGCGGTTCCTGCGCCGGTCCGTGGACGACTTCGGGCAGACCATCGTCATGGTCACCCACGACCCGAGCGCCGCCGCGCACGCCGACCGCGTGGTGTTCCTCGCGGACGGCCAGATCGTCGAGGACCTCCACCAGCCCACCGCCGACGCCGTCATCGACACCATGCGCGGCTTCGAGAACCGCGTCCCGCTCGCCGGAGAGGCCCGCTAAGCACATGCTCCGCGCAACCCTGAAGGGCATGGCGGCCCGCAAGGCCCGCCTGATCCTCACCAGCCTCGCCGTCGTCCTCGGCGCCGCGTTCATCGCCTCCGCGCTGGTCCTCACCGCGTCGATCCGCGCCACCGTGGACGACCTCAGCGGCGACGCCTACACCGGCGCCGACGTGCTCGTGCAGCCCGTCGAACCCGAGAACCGCGGCGACCGGCTCGTCCGCGACGGCGTCTCCGCCGAGACCCTCGCCGCGATCGAGGCGAACGGCGACGTCGCCGAGGTCAGCACCACCGTCACCTGGATGGTCAACGCCCTCGGCGACGACGGCAAGATCGTCGGCGGATTCGCGCCGACCATGGCCGTCAACTGGGGCGACGAGTCCGTCGAGCGCGAGATGCGCGAGGGCCGCGCCCCCGAGACCGACGGCGAGACCGCCGTGTCCGCCCAGTTCGTCACCGACTCCGGGCTCGGCCTCGGCGACACCGTCACCGCGTACTCCCTGGCGACCGACGAGACCGCGTACGAGATCGTCGGCGTCTACGGCTACTCCGGCGGCCGCGACTCCCTCTCGGGCTCAACGGAACTCGCGTTCACCACGACCGAGGCCCAGCGCCTGGTCTTCGAGGGCCAGGACGTCTACACGGCCGTCGCCGTCACCGCCGCCGACGGCGTGGGCGCCGACGAGTTGCTCAAGGCCCTCGAACCAGCCGTCGGCGCCGAGTCCGAGGCCATCAGCCGCCAGGCGTACGTGGACGACCTGAACGCCGAGAGCGCCGAAGTCACCAGCGTCATCGGCTACTTCCTCCTCGGCTTCGGCCTCATCGCCGTGTTCGTGTCGGTGTTCCTCATCGCGAACACCTTCTCCATCGTGATCGCCGGCCGCCTCAAGGAGATCGCGATGATGCGCGCCATCGGCGCGGGCCGCGGCCAGATCATCCGCTCCGTCCTCGCCGAAGCGGGCCTGCTCGGCGCCGCCGCCGCAGTCGTCGGCGCCGGCATCGGCGTCGCCGCCGGCGCGGGCCTGACCTCCGTGGTCGCCGACGGCTTCCTCGACACCGCGTCCACCTCCGTGGCGATCCCCTGGACCGCCCCGCTCGCGGCCGTCGCCGTCGGCCTCGGCGCCACCGTCCTCTCCGCGCTCGTCCCGGCCGTGCGGGCCTCCAAGACCCCGCCCGTCGAGGCCATGCGCGAAGCGGCCAAGGCCGACCGCCCGATCACCGGCGTCACCGTCACCGGCCTCGTGGTCACCCTCATCGGCATCGCCGGGATCGTCCTCGGGCTCAACGAGACCTTCGACGGCGACAAGACCAACCTCGTGGCCGCCGCCGTCGGCGCCGGCGTCGTGTTCATCGGCGTCGCACTCCTGACCGCATGGCTGTCCAAGCCCGTCGTCGCCCTCCTGGGCGCCGTCTGGTCCTGGTCCTTCGCCGGACGGCTCGGGCGCCTCAACGCGTCCCGCAACCCGCGCCGCACCGCCGTCACCGCGGCCGCGCTCATGATCGGCGTGACCCTCGTGACCGCCACCGCGACGCTCCTCACCAGCGTCAAGGAGAGCCTCGCCGACCGGTTCGAGACCACGATCAAGGCCGAGCTGTTCATCACCGGGCCCGTCACCTCGTCGGTGCCCGCGACCTTCGACCCGGCCGTCATGGACGACATCCGCGCCGTCGAGGGCGTCGACGCCGCGGTCGAGCTGTACTACGACATCGCGCAGGTCGACGGCACCGAGCAGTACGTCAACGCCACCACCGACCTCGAAGGCGGCCTCGACCTGTTCGGCGGCGAGATGCTCGAAGGCTCGCTCGCGGACCTCCAGGAGGGCGAGACCGCCGTCAACCAGTACTCCGCGGACCAGCTCGGCGTCGGCATCGGCGACACCGTCTCCATGACGTTCAGCCGCGGCACCGAGGCCCGCGAGTTCACCGTGACGGGCATCCTCGCCGACAACGAGGACACCGACGGCTGGTACGTCGACCCGGCCTACGTCGGCGAGTTCTACACGCCGAAGCCCACGACGGCCCTGGTCGACGTGGCCGACGGCGCCGACGTCAACCAGGTCACCGACGGTGTGGAGGACGTCCTCGCCGACCAGCCCGCGGTCAGCGTCCAGAACCACGAGGAGTACCTCGCGCAGGTCACGGTCTTCTTCGACTACGCCATCATCGCGATCCAGCTGCTCCTGGCGCTGGCGATGATCGTCGCGGTCATCGGTGTCATCAACACCCTGGTCCTGTCGGTCCTCGAACGCACCCGCGAGCTCGGGATGCTCCGCGCGATCGGCATGACCCGCGG
Source organism: Glycomyces sp. NPDC047010 (assembly GCF_040644205.1). Lineage (NCBI taxonomy): Bacteria > Bacillati > Actinomycetota > Actinomycetes > Glycomycetales > Glycomycetaceae > Glycomyces > Glycomyces sp. NPDC047010. The sequence continues at coordinate 85,803 of NZ_JBEYVY010000016.1, forward strand.
CCAGACGACCCGCATGGTCACCGTCGAGAGCGTCACGATCGCCCTGTTCGGCGCCCTCCTGGGCGTCGGCACGGGCCTGCTCCTCGGCTGGATCGTCCAGCAGGCGCTCGCCGACACCGGCGTCGAGTCGTTCGCGGTCCCGACCGCGCTCATCGCCGCATACCTCGCCGCGGCCGTCCTCGTCGGACTCCTCGCGGCCATCGCCCCGGCGGTGCGGGCCTCCAAGGTCGACATCCTCGGCGCGATCTCCTACGAGTAGGACCTCCCTCAGCAGCGGGGGAAACAGAAGCGGGGCGCCCTTTCGGGCGCCCCGCTTCATGTGCGTTTCGGTCAGGTCGGGAGCCCGTGGCGCTCCAGGTCCTCCATGTCCTCCAGCTCGATGCCCTTCGTCTCGCGGACCATCTTCCACACGAAGACGAAGGAGATCAGCGCGAACAGCGCGTACAGGCCGTACGCCAGGAACAGGCCGGTCTGCGCGAGCTCCGGGAACGTGACCGTGATGAGCCAGTTGGAGATCCACTGCGCGGCGGCCGCGACGCCGAGCGCGGAGGCGCGGATGCGGTTGGGGAACATCTCCCCGAGCAGCACCCACACGACCGGGCCCCAGGTGAACGCGAACCCGAACACGAAGACGTTCGCCGCGATGAGCGCGGTGACGCCGGCCGCGTCGCTGAGGACCGGGTTGTTGTCGGCGTCCACGGGCGACGACGCGAAGATGACGGCCATGGTGCCGAGCGCGACGAACATGAGCGCGGAACCCATGAGCAGCAGCTTCTTGCGGCCGATGCGGTCGACGAGGTAGATCGCGAGGATCGTACCGGCGATGTTCACGACCGAGTTGATGACCGAGGTCAGGAACGCGTCGCTCTCGCTGAACCCGACGGACTGCCACAGCGACGTCGAGTAGTAGAAGATGACGTTGATGCCCACGAACTGCTGGAACATCGACAGGAAGATGCCGACCCACACGATCGGCATGAGCCCGAACCTCGGGCCGCGCACGTCGGAGATGCGCGGCGGGTGGTCGCTGTCGAGCGTCCCCTGGATCTCGATGATCTTGTGGTCGACGTTCCCGCCGACGTACTTCAGCAGAATCACGCGGGCCTTGTCGAGCTGCTGCTTGGCCACGAGGTAGCGCGGCGACTCGGGGATGTTCAGCGAGAACATGAAGTACACGAACGCCGGGATCGCGGCCGCGGCGAACATCCACCGCCACGCGGTGCCGCCCCACGGCACCTCGCCGCTCGCGCCGCCCGCCGAAGCCTGGATGCCGTAGTTGACGATCAGGGCGCCGAAGATGCCGAGCACGATCGCGAACTGCTGCAACGAACCCAGCCGCCCGCGTAGGTGCGCGGGCGAGATCTCCGCGATGTACGCGGGGGCGATGACGCTCGCCGCACCGATCGCGAGGCCGCCGATGACGCGCCACACGGTCAGGTCGACCGGGCCGGTCGCCAGGGCGCTGCCGAGCGAGGTGATGAAGAAGACGACGGCCGCGATCATCATGACCTTCGGCCGCCCGATCCGGTTCGCGAGCGACCCCGCGAACCAGGCGCCGACGGCGCAGCCCAGCAGCGCGGAGGAGACCACGATGCCGGTCTCGACCGAGCCGATCCCCCACTGCTTCTCCAGGGCGCCGGTGGTCCCGTTGATCACGGCCGTGTCGTACCCGAACAGGAACCCGCCCAATGCGGCCGCGATCGACACGAACAGCGCCGACCCGGTCGGCGCCGCCCCGGAATCGCCGCGCAGCAGACCGTCATTGTCTGTCGTCATCACTCACTCCCGTAGGCGACTTGAACCGATACCACACGTGTCCGAATCCTAAGCCGCTAATGCCTTGAAGATCACGAATTGCCGGAATCCGAGATCTACCCCGGAGGGAGTGGATCAACCCCGATCAGCCCAGCAGCGGCTCATCGATCCGCACGTCAAGGGCCCGCAGCATCCGCGCCAGGGCGATGTACGTGGCACCGGTGACCGTCAGCTCCGTCTGCTCCACGGGCCCGAAGCACTTGTCGAGCGCCTCGTCGTCCCGCTCGGCCCCGGCACCCAGGTGCTCCGCGTACCCGAGGACCGCCCGCTGCGGCTCGCTGAAGCAGCCGGCCTGCTGCCACTCGGCGATCGAGGCGACCTGCTCCGCGTCCAATCCGGACTCCTTCGCCATCGGAAGATGGTGCGCGAGCTCGTACTCCGACCCTTCGAGCTGTCCGATCCGGCAGATCATCAGCTCCCGCAGCGACCGTGACACCGCCGCGTCGAACCGCAGTGCATGGATGAGGTCCAGTACCGGCGCCAGCAGCGCCGGCGCATGGGCGAGGGCCCGGTGCAGATTGATGGGATCCCGCCCCACCGCGGCCAGCCGCCGCGACGCCGAGGACGGTAGCGGTGCTACGGGAAGACGCGAGATTGAACCAGAGTCCACTACTGTGACCTATCTAACTTGTGATGCCTACCATGATCTATTTATCGATGTGGGACAATACCTGAAGGGCAAACACCCAGAGCCTGCAACGGAGGAGGCCAACGTGAGCACATTCTTCAGTGTCGTCGGTGCTATCGGAATCGCGATCGCGCTCGTGACAGTGTCGCTACTGACATTCCTGGTGACCGGGGCGATCTTCGGGATCGGCGTCGGGATAGCCAGGGTCAGAGACGCGCTCTCGACTTCTTCGTAGGCATGCGAAAAGGCCCCCACCTTGCGGTGGGGGCCTTCCCTGTGTTTCATGTTTGGCGGTGTCCTGCTCTCCCACACCCTCTCGAGTGCAGTACCATCGGCGCTGGAAGCCGTAACGACC
>NZ_JBEYVY010000017.1:0-73911 GCF_040644205.1 Glycomyces sp. NPDC047010
ACCACCCCCCCCCCTCCTCCCCCCCCCCCCCCTCTTCCTTTTTCCCCGCTTTTGTTGGGCGGGCCGCCCCCCCCCCCCCCCGGGGCCACTTGCCGGGGGGGCCCCCCCGGGGGGCCCCCCCGCCGCAGGGTTTCCGGTCCGCCTAGAGCGAGCCCTTCCAGTCCGTGCGGGACTGGACCGGCTCGGGGATGTTCGCGGCGAGCGCGAGGACGCACCCCGCCGCCAGGAGCAGCAGCCCGACCGCGGCGACGATCTCGCCGGCGCCGTGCGCGCTTCCGGCCAGGTCCTCGCTGATGCGCAGGTCGCCGCCGTAGAGGAGCATCGCCCCGGTGAACCCGCCGAAGGCCCAGGCCATGCGGGTCTCGTGGGTCCGCCAGGCGAAGAACATCGCGCACCACAGCACGAGGAGCGGGATCAGGGCCACCGAGAGGCCGTAGGTGCGGGTGTCGCCGTCGCCGTTGACGAGGCCGCCGAGCCCCCAGAAGTTCACCGTCCCTCCTCCGGCGTCGGCCCACGGGAGGAACATCGAGCCCGCGACGAGCATGGAACCGCCGAGGGCGGCCAGGCCGCCGGCGCGGGAGTACGGGGTCGAGGGAGTGCGCTCCATCATCCACCTCCGGTTGATCCGCTTGGTCCCTCAAGCGCACCACCGCAATTGACCTGCGTCAACGGCCTTGACGGGTTCTTGACACCGAAGGTGTGAAAACGTCCAGACCGACAGAACCCACCGATATCGACCAGGGTCAATACTTGCGGCAGCCGTCGTATCCACCGCTGTGAATGCGGCCCCACTGGACGCGGGCCGCGTCGAGCAGCCCGTCCAGGGAGTCCACGGCGTGTTCGCGCTGCTCCGCGAGGAGCACGTTCGCCGCGGCCCGCGCGTCGGCCTCGGCCCGGTGGTGGTCGCCGAACGCGATCCCGGCCGCCCGCGCCACCCGCGGCAGCGTGTACGAGTCGAGCTCCCACGTGCGGCGGGCGATGACGAGCGTGCACGCGTACCGCACCGAGGGGGCCTCGATCCCGACCGCCGCGTTCGCGCCGCGGATCACGGAGGTGTCGAACGCGGCGTTGTGCGCGACGAGCGGCGCGTCCCCGATGAGGTCCCGCAGCTCGCCCCACGCCTGCTTCCAGGTGGGCGCCCCGAACACGTCGCGCCGCTGGATGCCGTGGATCTGCGTGTTCCGGAACTCGAACCGGTCGTGCCCGGCGGGCGGGCGGATGAGGGTCGCGTACGAGTCGGCCTCCTTGCCGTTCTCGACGCGGACCGCGGCCACGGAGCAGGCGCTGGCGCGGCTGCCGTTCGCCGTCTCGAAGTCGATCGCCACCCAGGCGTCCAAAGGCGTGCCTCCCTCTGCTGCGCCGACGACGGTAGCAGTTCAGGCGCGCGCCGCGAGTCGCCGCAGGTGCTCGTGCGCGTACTCGCAGATCACGGCATGGCGGTACACCGCGTGCGGCACGTCCGCATTGGAGTCGACGCGCACCGACAGGTCGCCCGAGCACCAGCGCAGGAACGCCGGGTCGCCGGTGATCTCGGAGAGGATCGCCAGGATCGAGTCGTCGAAGCGCATGGAGTGGACGGCACGGCGGTACTCCTCGGGGGTGAGGCACGCGGCGAACGGGAGGTTCATGAGGCACAGGGCGGTCTGGATGTCGAGGTGCATGAACCGGAACCGGTCCGGCTCGGGGTCGAGCTCGGGGACGTCGAGCCCGGAGTAGTCGGGTCCGGCGTCGTACACGAGCGGCCCGATCCCGGCGAGCACCACGTACACGTTGACGTCGTGCTCGATCACGGCGTTGTCCCCGAGCCCCGCGAGCGTGGTGGGCCGCAGCGCGACCGGCTCGATCTCGTTGTCGCAGTTGCGGACGATGAAGTTGAGCAGGTTCGTCTCGATCACGAAGTGCCGGATGAGCAGCTCCACGGCCTGCGGGGACACGAAGCGGCGCAGGAACCAGATGCAGAGGCGGTCCATGAGCCGGTGCGCGGTCCAGCGCACCGGCGTGAGCCGCTTGAGCACCAGGATGACCAGGGCCAGGACCCGCGAGACGGGCCGTGCGACCGGGTACAGCCAGGTGCGGGTCCACCGCTGCTGGTCGGCGGCGATCTTGCGGGCCGTCTCGGGGTCGAGGACCAGCGAGGGGTCGCCGGTGATCGCGTCCCACAGGGGCGGGCCAGCGAGGTCAGACATTGTCCAGCTCTTCGAGTTGCAGCGCGTACAGGCGGGCGACGATCTTCGCCGTCGACACGATCGCGTCCGCGGCCGCGTCGTCCACCCGCGGGGACGCGAGGATTGCCTGGAGCTTCGCGAAGTGGTCGTCGTCGGCCTCCCCGTGGTAGGCCAGGAAGCTCACCTGGTCGTCGCGCAGGCCCAGCTGCTCCTTGAACTGCGCGGCCCACCCGGCGGCCTTCCCGGTGCCGAGCCCCTCGATGACGAACATCGCGCCGAGCAGCCCGACCGGATCGGGCTGCGAGGCCGCGTGGAACATGTACGCCGACAGCGCCTCCGACCCGATGTTCTTGCGCCCGTTGCGGATCGCTTCGATCGAGCCGCCGCACGCGGCGTAGTCCCGCTCGATCATCATGAAGTCGCGGTGCTCCTCCTGGGAGTGCCCGATGGCGGCGCTGCGCAGGTCGAAGTGGTCGACGGAGAAGTTCGAGGCGGCCCGGGAGATCCAGCGGGCGCCGTCGGCGACCTGCTGGCGCAGGTTGAACAGCAGCCGCAGGTAGTCGTCCAGGGTGGACTCGCCGTCGGCGAGGCGCCGCATGACCGGGACCTCGTCGAGCCGCTGCTCGAAGTCCTGCCAGACCGCGTCGAGGCGCGCGAACACGTTCCCCTCGTCCGCGGCCACCGACTCGCGGACCGGCACCGCGGCCCGCTCGGGGACCTGGACCGCCTGCGGCGCTTCGGGTCCCACGCACGTCAGGTGCGCGAACCCGAACGAGAACCGGCCCGACTCGGGCACCGCGAGGAGCACGGTCTGGCCCGGCTCGAACCGGCCCTCCCGCCAGCACTCCTCCAGGGCGATGAAGATCGAGGCCGCCCCGGTGTTCCCGCGCGTCTCCAGGTTCGAGAACCACCGGCCGGTGTCGATCTGCGCGCCCGTGGACGCGAGCTGGTCGAAGACGATGTCGCGGAACGCGTTCGTGGAGTAGTGGCACAGCACGTGGTCAAGGCGCTTGAGGTCGATGAGGCCGCGCTGCGCGAGCGACGCGAACTCCTTCAGCCCCGCTTCGGCGAGCGCCCCGAGCGCGGAGGTGTCCTGGCGCAGCAGCATCATCCCGGCCTGCTCTGCCGCGGCGGCGCTGCCCATGTCCTGCCAGGTCCGCCCGGCCGCGGGGGAGGACCCGTCGGTCCCGGCCCGCATGCACACCGCGTGCTCGTGGGCGAGCGAGACGGTGCGCACCCAGTCCACGCGCAGCGAGGGCCTGTCGGGGCGCGGGCGCGGCTCCACGAGCACCGAGCCGGCGCCGTCGGAGAGCATCCAGCGCAGGAAGTGCGCGTCGGTGTCGTTGCCGCCGTTGAAACGAGAGGCCCGCAGCCATCGGGACGCCAGCTCGCTGCCGACCACGGCCACGCGCTCGCGGTCTCCGAGCCGCACCTTCGCGACGGCCGCGTCCAGGGCTGCGATGCCCGAGGCGCACACGCCCGCCGCAGAGAGCAGCTGCATCGGGCCGCCGCCGAGGCGCCCGTGGACCATCGACGCGAACCCGGGCACCAGCAGGTCCCCCTGGGTGGTCGCGGTGGCGAGCATGTCGAGGTCTTCGGCGATGTACCCGCGGTCGCCCAGCATGGATCGGAGCGCGTTCGCGGCGAGCTCCTCGTTCAGCTCGGTGGTGCGCCCGCGCTCGTCGAGGGCGTAGTGGCGCTTGGCGATCCCGTTCGCGGCGAGGATGCGGCGGCGGAGCCGGTCCCCGCGCTCGTCCACGCCCCCGAGGCGCGCGGCGATCTCGTCGTTCCCGACAGGGTCCCCGGGGAGGTACGCCCCGGCGGCGGTGATGAAGGCGTTCATGCCTCCATTGAGCCCCATCCGGGGCGCCTCGCGCATCCGCCGGATCGCTCATTTCGCGGGGGCGAAAGTACTCAGTCCCCGTCGATGCCCTGCTCGATCGCGTACCGCACCAGCTGCGCCCGGTTGTGCAGCTGGAGCTTCGCGAGGATGTGCTGCACGTGGTTCTGCACGGTGCGCGGCGACAGCGTCAGCCTCGACGCGATCTCCTTGTACCCCAGGCCCTTCGCCACGAGCCGCAGCACCTCCGTCTCGCGCTCCGACAGGCGCGGCCGCTCGTCCGGCTCGGGGGTGTTCGCCAGGCGCCGGTACTCGCCGAGGACCAGGCCCGCCAGGCCCGGCGTGAACACCGCGTCCCCGGCCGCGACCCGCTCCACCGCCTCCGCCAGCTCCGCGGGGGACGCCGACTTCACCAGGTACCCGCGCGCCCCGGCCTTGATCGCCTCCAGCACGTCGCTGGACTCCCCGCTCGCCGAGAGCACCAGCACCGCCGTCGGGCAGTCCTCGCCGAGCCCCTGGAGCACCGCGACCCCCGACAGGTCCGGGAGCTGCAGGTCCAGGATCGCCACCTCCGGGCGCAGCGACCTGATGCCCTCCAGGGCCGCCCGGCCCTCCCCGAACGCGGCGAGCACCCGGTGCCCGGCCCCCTCCAGGTCCCTGGCGATGGCCTCCCTCCAGATCGGATGGTCATCGACCACGACGAGCGTCGCCACCGGCGCCTCCTTCGATCCTCGGCACGCGCATCTCCACTTCCGTCCCCTCCCCGGGCGCCGAGACCACGGCGGTCGTCCCGCCGAGCTCCCTGATCCTGCCCTCGATCGACTGGGCCACACCGAGACGGCCCTCCGCGGCCGCCGCCGCGAGCCGCCCCGGCTCCATCCCCGGGCCGTCGTCCCTGACGGTGACCTGCACGGCCTCCCCGTCGTCCTCCACCAGCAGCCACACCTTCGTGCCCGCCGGGCAGTGCTCGCGCACGTTGTCCACGGCGCTCGCCACCGCCGCCGCGAGCTGCCGGGCCGTCTCGGCGGGCAGGAGCACCGGCGTCGCCGGGGCCGCGACGGTCACCGCCGCGCCCTCGTGCCGGCCGACCATGCCGCGCAGGTCGCGCTGGCCGCCAAGGGGGTCGCGGTAGGACTCGGAGCGGATGAGCGCCCGCAGCGCCCCCTCCTGGCCCCCGGCGAGGCGCCCCAGCTCCGCGGCCTCGCCGCCGATCTCGGCGCCGCGCCGCTGCACCAGCGCGAGCACCTGGAGCACCGAGTCGTGGATGTCCCGCGCCAGGCGCTCGCGTTCGCGCACCGTGGCGCTCCGCTCCGCGGCCTCGCGCATCCGCTGCTCCGCGACGACCCCGAGCCGCACCAGGTGCCCGGCCGCGAACCCGGTGAGCACCAGCAGCACCGTCTCGTTCACGGTGCTGGAGTGGACGCCGCCGCGGAAGACCATGCCCGCCGCGGCCACCACCGCGCCCGCGACGGCCCCGGACCGCCGCCCCCAGGCCGCGGCCCACGCGAGGACCGCGCCGGCCATCCACGGCCCCACCGACACCGGCACCCCGTCGGTCGCCAGCGCCCACGAGGACGCCGCGACCGCGGACACCGTCACCGCCAGGTCCGTGTACAGGGCCTTCGGCTCGTAGCCGCGCCGCCGGTACCACTCGGTGGCCGCCCAGGTCCAGCCCAGGAGGACCGCGACGAGCAGCGCCGCCCACACCGGGCGCAGCAGCGAGTCGAACGCGAGGCCGCCCAGGAGCACGGGGTAGCCGAGCGCGACGAACCGGAACACCGTGTTCGCGCGCCGCAGCTGCGTCTGAATTCCCACTGAGGAATTCTCGCAGCCGCCCGCCACCTGCCCCCGCCACCAACCTCTGCGCCCGGTTCCCGTCCACCGTGGCGTTGACCGCGGAAACTACAGTGACCTCATGTCCTTCTCCAGCCCACGGCCCGCCGCGATCGGCATCGACTTCGGCACCTCCCATACGGTCGCGACCATCCGGCGCGCGGACGGGCGGGTCCACCAGCAGTTGTTCGACGGTTCGCCGCAACTGCCCTCCGCGGTGTTCATGAACGACGAGGGCGGACCGGTCGTCGGCGCCGACGCCGTCCACTCCGGACGCCGCCGCCCCGAGCGCTTCGAGCCCAACCCCAAGCGCCGCATCGACGACGAGTCGATCCTCCTCGGCGAGACCGAGATCCCCGTGACCAGCGTCATCGCCGCCGTCCTCTCCCGCGTCGCCCGCGAGTGCGAGCAGACCCTCGGCTCGCTCGGCCCGGTCACCGTCACCGTGCCCGCCGCCTGGGGCCCGACCCGCCGCCACGTCGTGGCCGACGCCGCCGCGGCGGCCGGCCTCGGACAAGTGGACCTCGTGGCCGAGCCCGTCGCCGCCGCCTCCTACTTCATGGAGACCCTCAGCGTCGACGTGCGCCCCGGCAACGGCGTCGTCGTCTACGACCTCGGCGGCGGCACCTTCGACGCCACCGTGCTGCGCCGCAACGCGAACGGCTTCGAGGTCCTGTCCGTCGACGGCGCGGACGACCTCGGGGGCCTCGACTTCGACCAGGCCCTCGCCGAGCACCTCGCCGCCACCGTCCAGCCCGAGGACGAGCGCTGGGCCCGCCTCACCGGTCCGAGTGAACCTGCCGACCTGCGCCACCGCACCGCGTTCATGGACGAGGTCCGCCAGGCGAAGGAGCGCCTCTCCCGCTCGGCCACCACCGACCTCACCATCCCCCTGCTCGACGTCGACACGCACCTGACCCGCGGCCAGCTCGAAGAGGTCTGCGCGCCCCTGGTCGCCCGCACCATCCGCGTCACCCAGGGGGTCATCCGCGAGTCGGGCCTCGCGAAGGACCAGATCACCGCCCTGTTCCTCGTCGGCGCCGCCTCCCGCATGCCCCTGGTCGCCACCAAGCTCCACCGCGAGCTCGGCATCGCCCCCGCCGCCATCGAGCAGCCCGAACTCGCCGTCTCCGAAGGCGGCCTCGCCGCCCACCACACCATCTCCTCCCCGGTGAGCGTCCCCAGCCCGGCCCTGCCCCCGCAGACCGCGGTCCCCCAGCCCACCCCGGTCCTCCCGCCGCAGGACACCAACCAGACGCTGCCCCTCATGCACCCCTCGGCCCCCCAGCCGACCCCGCAGGCCGTCGTCCACCCCAGCCCGGTCACGCAGCCCGCCATGGCCGCGCCCCAAGGCCCGCCGCCCGGCTCCCCGCCGCCCTCCCCGCCCCTCCAGTACCCGCAAGGACCCGCCTACCACCCTGCGCCGCAACCCGAGCCGACCCCGTGGATCAGGTCCAAGCAGGGCCTCTCCGTCATCGGCGCGGCCGCGGCGGTCGTGGTCCTCGCGCTGGCCGTCCTCATCGGCCTGAAGTACCTGCGCCAAGAGGACACCGGCGACCTCGCGGGCGGCGCGGACCCGCAGAGCGAGGACGCCGGCACCGACGAGCAGAACGCGTCCTCCAGCAACGGCGAGGACCAGGAGAACGCCGAGGCGTCCGACGGGCTCGTGCCGATCTCGGACGCCGTCACGGGCGATCTCGTGGGGGAGTTCCCGCAGGCCCACGTCGGCGCCGTGACCGCCGTCGAGACCGGCACGGTGGACAACGCGCCCGTGGCGATCACCGCCGGGGACGACTACATCGTCCGCGTCTGGAACCTGGAGTCCGGCGAGAAGGAGGGCGAGTTCCGCGGCCACTCCGACACGCTCGACGTGCTCAGGGCCTTCGACTACGAGGGCCGGACCCTGGTCTTCTCGCGCGACTACGGGACCGAGGCCGTCTGGTACGCCGACGACCCGGAGCACCCGCTCGCGACCCGCGAGGCGTCCTACAGCACCGTCTACTGGGCGGGCGTGTGGGACGGGGTGCCCGCCTACATGACCGACTACGAGGTGGTGCAGCTCGTCAACGGCCAGAAGATCGCCGACGTGTCCACCGAGTACGCCGACTTCACGCAGGTCGAGGACGTCGACGGGTACCTCCGCCAGGTAGGCGTGTACGAGAACCGGGTCTTCGTCAACGACCTCGCCACCGGCGAGTCCACCACCGGCACCTTCGACCAACTCGGCTACGACGTCACCGCGTTCGCCGCGGGCGGCGCCGCCGGGAAGGCCCTCGGCCTCACCGTCACCGCCAACGGCTCCGTCCAGGGCTGGCACCTCGCCGCCGCCGAGCCGTACGGCACGGCCGCGATGGAGCTGTCGCAGGCCGTCATGGGCGCCTGGATCGTGGAGCTCCAGAGCGAGGCCACCGCGCTCCTCCAGGGCGACCAGGGCCTGAGCCTGTACGACTTGGAGGACGGCACCCAGATCGGGGAGCTGTTCGCCGCGCACTCCGGCGAGGACCTCGTCCAGGACACGGCCGTGACCGAGGTGACCGGCCACCCCGTGGCGGTCACCGGCTCCGCGGGCGGCGACGTCGAGGTCTGGTCCCTCGAATAGCGCGAAGGGCGCGGCGGGAACCCGCCGCGCCCTTCCCCTTGCGTCCTAAGCCTGCTTCAGCCACACGGTCGTCTCGCCGGGCAGCTCGCCCTCGCCGAGCGGCCCGCTCGCGAGCAGCACTTCACCCTCGGGCAGCGCCACCGGCGCCGTGCCGAAGTTCGCCACGGCCTCCCAGCCGTTCGCGCGCCGCACGTGCAGCACGTCGTCGCGGCTCGGCACCCATGCGAGCGTCTCGTCGGCCTGCAGCTCCCGCCGCAGCCCCAGCGCCGCCCGGTACAGCGACAGCGTCGAGCCCGCGTCGCCGTCCTCGGCCTCCACCGACACCTTCCCGAACCAGTCCGGCTGCGGCAGGTGCGCAGGGCCCGAGCCGAACCCGAACGACGGGCCCTCCACGGTCCACGGGATCGGCACGCGGCAGCCGTCGCGGCCCACGTCCACCCCCGGGCTGCGCACGAACGTCGGGTCCTGCCGCGCCCCGTCGGGGATCGTCGCGACCTCGCCGAGGCCCAGCTCCTCGCCCTGGTACAGGTACGCCGAGCCCGGCAGCGCCAGCATGAGCAGCGTCGCGGCCCGCGCCCGGCGCAGGCCCCGCGCGGTGTCCAGCTCCGGCTCGGTCCCCCGCGAGAGCAGCCACGCCCGGTTGTACTTGCGCGGCTGGTCCCCGTTGGGCGGCAGGCCGTACCGGGTCGCGTGGCGCACGACGTCGTGGTTGGAGAACACCCAGGTCGTGGAGGAGCCCGAGGCCGCGGCCTGCTCCAGGTTCTCGGTGATGATGCCCTTGAACGCCCCGGCGTCGAAGTCCGCTTCGAGCAGGTCGAAGTTGAACGCCTGGCCCAGGCCCGCGGCGCTGGCGTAGCGGGCGCGGCGCCACGGCGGGTTCACCCACGCCTCGGCGACGGCGATGCGCGGCGGGTCGTACTCGTCGAACACGGCGCGCCAGCCGGTGTAGATCTCGTGGACCTCGTCGCGGTCCCACAGCGGGTGCGTGCCGGTGGCCTTGTCGATCGCGTCGAGCTGCGCCTGCGACGGCAGGTCCGCGGGCAGGTCCTTGGCGAGGGCGTGCGCGACGTCCACGCGGAAGCCGTCCACGCCCCGGTCGGACCAGAAGCGCAGCGTCTTCAGGAAGTCCTCGCGCACCTCCTCGTTGCGCCAGTTGAAGTCCGGCTGCTCGGGCGCGAACAGGTGCAGGTACCACTGGCCGTCGCCCACGGCCGTCCACGCGGGGCCGCCGAACGCCGAGACCCAGTCGGGCGCGGGCGAGAGCTCGCCGTTCTCGCCGAGGCCGTCGCGGAAGACGTACCGGTCGCGCTCGGGGGAGCCCTTCGGGGCGGCCAGCGCGGCCTGGAACCACTCGTGGCGGTTGGAGGAGTGGTTGGGGACGATGTCCACGATGAGCTTGATGCCCGCGGCGTGGAGCGCACCGATCATCGCGTCGAAGTCGTCGAGGGTGCCCAGGCGCGGGTCGACGTTCCGGTAGTCGTCCACGTCGTAGCCGCCGTCGGCGAGCGCCGACGGGTAGAACGGGCTGAGCCACACCGCGTCCACGCCGAGCCGCGCGAGGTAGTCGACGCGGGAGGCGATGCCGGGCAGGTCGCCGAGGCCGTCGCCGTTCGCGTCCGCGAAACTGCGCGGGTAGATCTGGTACACGGTGGCCTGGCGCCACCAGTCGGCGCCGTTCTGAGCAGCCATCTTGGGTGCCTTTCGGTGGTGGTGGGCCGCGCCTGGGACGCGGGCCGGAATGATCTCGTGATTAAATCTAATACCAAAATCAAATCACTCACGCCATACTGGGGCAGCGAAGGCGAGGTGTCAAGAGGCAGGTGTCGATCAGTGTGACCGAATCAGAGGACCGGACCCACCCCCAGCGGCGCGCGAACGCCGCGGCGGTCCTGGACCGCGCATGGGACGCCGAGGCGTTCACCGCCAGCGACGTCATCGCCGCCACCGGCCTGACCCGCTCGACGGTCATCGCCCTGTGCGACGAGCTCGTGGACCGCGGCTGGCTCGCCGAGCTGCCCAACGCCCGCGCCGCCGGGGGCGAGTACCGCAAGGGCCGCCCCGCCCGCCGCTACGAGCTGCGCGCCGACGCCGGGGTCGTCCTCGGCGTGGACGCCGGGCAGCACTGCATCACCGCCACCGCCGCCGACCTGCGCGGGCGTGAGCTCGCCCGCGCCCACCACGAGGTCGACCCCGACGGCACCGACCCCGCCGCGCGCCTCGCCGTCGCCGACGCGACGATCGCCGCCGCGCTCGGCCGCGCCGGGGCCCTCCCGGAGGCCGTGCTCTGCATCGCCGTCGGCGTCCCCGCCCCCACCGACCTCGACGGCGCCTCTCCCGTGGGCCAGCGGCGCTTCTGGGCCCGCATGAACCCCGGCTACGCCGCCCACTTCCGCGGGCGCGGCTGGCGCACCGAGGTCGAGAACGACGCGAACCTGGCCGCGCTCGCCGAAGGCGCCCTCGGCGCGGGCGCGGGCGCCTCCTCGTACATCGCGCTCGTCTCCGGGGAGCGCTTCGGCGCCGGGTACGTCGTGGACGGCCACCTCGTGCGCGGCCGCTCCGGCGCCGCGGGGGAGCTGCGCCTGCTCACCCTCGTGGACGGCGTGGGCTCGACCCACGGCATCGGGAACCTGCTGCGCCGCTGGGCCCTCGAAGTGCGCGCGGCGGGCACCGCCGACCCCGCGAGCGCGATCATGACGGCCCCCGCCGAGGCCCTCGGCGCGGAACTCGTCCTCGCCGCCGCGGCGGCCGGGGACCCGGCCGCGCTCGACCTCGCCGAGCGCATGGCCGAGCGGCTCGCGCGCATCTGCGCGGTCCTCGGGGGCCTGCTCGACGTCGAGCGGATCGTCCTCGCGGGTGCGGTCGCCGCGTCCCTCGACCCGGTCCTCAAGCGCGCGGCCGAACGCCTCGACGAGCTGACCCACCCGCCCGGACCCGAACTCGTGGCCTCCACGCTCGGCGGCGGGGTCGTCAGCCTCGGCGCGGTCGCCCGCGCCCTGGAGGTCGTCAGGTCCGACGCCCTCGACCTGGAGCCGTTGCGGCCCTAGCGGATCGAGTTGACCAGCTTCGTGTAGTCGCCGAACGCCGCGTCCACCATGTCCGGGTCCAGCCCGTACCTGGCGAGCGAGTACTCGTGGTTGCGGCGCATGCCCGGGCGCGCGAGCACGTCGTCGAGGTTCCCCTGCTCCTTGAAGCTCCAGTCCAGGCCGAGGCGCTCGAAGATCCGCGGGAGCTGCCCGTGCGGGTCGGCCGTGAGCTGGTGGTACGACACGTCGACCATCCGCTCCTTCGGGATGTCCAGGCGCGACATGCGGCCCTGCTCGACCATCCACGACAGCGAGGACAGCCACTCGCGGCCGATCTCCTGCGTGTCGTAGCGGCGGTTGCACAGCGCCGTCCCGGTCTCCACCAGCGAGCACCAGGACCCCATGACGGTCTGCGGGTCGCGGTGCGTCCACAGGATGTGCGCGTCCGGGAAGACCTTGAGGAGCGCGCCCAGGTTGTACAGGTGGAAGGGGGACTTGAGGACCCAGCGGCGGGTCCGGTCGCCGGTCTGGAGCACCTGGAGGAACTCCTTGAGGTACTGGTAGTCCGGCACGAAGTCGCGCTGCTCCAGCCACTCCCGGTACCCGTTCAGCTTGAAGCGGGTGCCCCACTGGAGGCCGTGCGGGAGTGCGAGCACGCACTCCTCGGGGGTCTCGGCGGTGCTGGGGTGGATGGTCTCCCAGATCGGGGTGATGACGTTGACGGCGGCGGAGATCCGGCGGGCCTTCTTCAGGCGCTGCTCGCGCAGCTTCGGGTCGATGTCGAACCGGTCGGCGTGGTGGAACTCCCACATCATCGGCGCGCGGTTGCCGTCCGGTGCGGCGATCACCTTGTGCGCCAGCGTGGTCGCCGTCCGCGGCAGCCCGACCACCACGATCGGGCGGTCGATGGGCTGGTGGGCGATCTCGGGGTGCTCGGCGTGGAGGCGCTTGATGCGCAGCCGGTTCTCCATGCGCATCTGGAGCTCCGAGACCGTCGCGGTCCAGCCCAGGTACGAGATGTCGCGGACCTTCGCGAAGCGGCGCATCAGGTCCCGGTAGTCGTCGACGAACGCGCGGTCGATGTCGGCGCTCACGCCCGCCGCGGCCTCGGCCTTCGCCAGCGCCTGCTCGAACGCCCCGTCCGGGTTCCGCACGGCCTTCCTGAGGGCGGGGGACATCACGGTGTTCAGGGGCTTGACCCAGCCGGCGACACGGCGCATAGGTACGTCCTCTCAGGGCGATGGAACGAACGCGAGCCAGTCTCTCATGACCGGCTCGCGGGGACGTTTCGGGCGCGTCTCAGGTTCGCACCGGGGGCGCGGGCGGCAGGGGCGCCGCATGTGCCGCGACCGGCGCCGCCTGCGCCGTCGCCTTGCGCCGCTTGGCCCGCCACCGCAGCGGCACCAGGACCGCCGCGAACCCGAGCGCGACCAGCGGCAGGAACGGCAGGACCACGCCGACCGCCACCGACAGCCCCACGAGCAGGCCCAGCGCGCCCTTGAAGCCCACGACCAGGCCGTCCCAGAACGAGTCCGGCCCGGTGTAGCCCGGGTCCGAGCGGTGCGCCTGCGGCGCGGTCACCGTGAAGTCGATGGTGGACAGGGCGACCCGCTCCTCCAGGTCCGCGAGCTGCTGCTGGAGCGAGGCGAGTTCGCCCTCCCGCGTGGCCAGCTCGGACTCCAGGTCCAGGATCGCGGTCACCGACTCGGCGTCGGCGAGCAGCTCCCGCACGCGCTCCACGCTGGCGCTCTTGGTCGCGATGTACGACTCCAGGTCCACCACCGCCTCGGTCACGTCCTCTGTGGTCACCGACCGGTTCACCTCCCGCTCCGCGAGTGCGGTGAGCCCGTCCATGGCGTCCTGGAAGTGCTCGGACGGGATGCGCATCGTCAGCCGTGCGCTCCCGACCACCCCGTCGTCGGTCGCGGTGAGGTCCCGCTCGTCGGCCGTCACATACCCGCCGAACGACTCCGCGAGGTCCCACACCTCCTCGGCCACCCGGTCCGGATCGGGGTCGGCGACTTCGAGCGCCGACTCGTACACCACGGCCCGGTCCCCGGCGCTGACCTGCGGATCGGCGATGCCGGCGCCGTCCCCGACCGTGCCGCCGTCAACGGCACCGTCATCGACGGCGCCCTGGTCGGCGGCCTCCGGCTCGGCCGCGTCCGACCCGCCGTCCGGATCGCCCGGGGCCGAGCAGCCGAGGAGGAGCAGCGCCGCCGCGGCGGCCACAATGGATATCCTGAACGTGCGCATGTGCTGCCTCGCAAGGGGGAAAGGAGGGGTGGCGGCCAGGGATCCGCCGCCGCTTCCAACGATCCTCGCGGTGCGTCACGGTCCGGGAACGAACCGCTATCGGTCGGGAGGGATCCGACATCGCTCCGGATACTGTTGCCATATTCTTGCAATAAGAACCGCGATCGAACCGAGGAGCCCCATTGACCGCCAGCGACCCGACCACCGGACCCAACCCGGGCGACACCGGCACCCCCCGGCCGATCGTCCACTACGGCGACCCGGTGCTCCACCGCGCGTGCAAGCCCGTCGAGGCGTTCGACGACGCGCTGGCGTCCCTGGTCGAGGACATGTTCGCGAGCATGTACGCCGCCAACGGCGTGGGCCTGGCCGCCAACCAGATCGGCGTCGACGCGCGCGTGTTCGTCCTCGACTGCGAGGACGCCGACGGCGAGCGCACCGTCGCCGCGGTCGTCAACCCCGTCCTCATCCTGCCCCCGCCGCCCCGCGACCTCATGCTCGGCGAGGAGGGCTGCCTCTCGGTCCCCGGCCCCTACACCGACACGCCCCGCGCCTCCACCGCGACCGTCGAGGGCTTCGACCCCGCCGGGAATCCCCTCCGCATCGACGGCACCGGCACCCTTGCGCGCTGCCTCCAGCACGAGTCCGACCACCTCGACGGCACCGTCTACGTCGACCGCCTCCCCGCCAAGACCCGCAAGCGCCTCCTCGCCGAGGCGGGCCTCCGCTGACCCCGTCGCACCCCTCGGGCACCATCGGTCCCATGCGATACGAGGAAGTGAAGGCCGACCTGCGCGCGGCCTACGACGCCGACGCCGACGACCGCGCGGCCATGGACGACGCCCCCTGGAAGCGCGCCGAGCGCGAGCGCTTCGCCGCCCACCTGCGCGAGGCGGGAGCCGCGACCCTCCTGGAGATCGGCGCGGGCCACGGCGTCAGCGGCCGGGCCTTCGCCGACGAGGGCTTCGCGGTCACCTGCACCGACCTCTCGCCCGCGCTGGTGGCCCACTGCCGCGCCAAGGGCCTCGACGCCCGCGTCATGGACTTCGCGCGCCTCGACTTCCCCGACGCCGCCTTCGACGCCGTGTTCGGCATGAACTGCCTGCTCCACGTCCCCAAGGCCGACCTGCCCGGCGTCCTCGACGGCATCGACCGCGTCCTCGCCCCCGGCGGCGTGTTCTACTGGGGACAGTACGGCGGGCGCGACTCCGAAGGCGTGTGGGACGGCGACGCGTACGAGCCGAAGCGGTACTTCTCGTTCTTCACCGACGAGGCGATCGAGCGGCTCGCGAAGGCGCGCTTCACCCTCGTGGAGGCCGCCTACCTGCCGATCGACCGGCACATCGGCCAGTACCAGGGGCTCGTCCTCCGCAAGCGCTGAGCGGCAAGGGCACGCGAACGGGCCTGGGCAAGGGGGCCGGTGCGGTTCTATCCTCGGCTCAGGCCGCCCGGGTGCGGCGCCGAGGATCGGAAGGGGGAATGCGCATTGTCAGCTGAGCGCCATCAGATCGCGGAGCTCGTCGCGACCGGCAAGGACGGGCGGATGTACGCGACCGAGCCGGAGAAGCTCCGGCGGCTCGTGCACTTCGAGCTGGCCAGGGAGCCGCGGCTGCCGCAGCCGGAGCTGCGGCTCGCCGGGGTCGGGCTCGTCGCCCTCGGGGACTACGCGGCCGCGCAGCGGGTGCTCGCCGCCGCCGTGGAGCGCGCCGAGACCCCGAACCAGGAGGTCGCCGCGCTCGTCAACCTCGGCGACGCCCACCGCTACCCCGGCTCGCTCGACGCCGCCGAGCCGGTCTACCGCCGCGCCATCGAGCTCGCGCGCACCAGGTGCCCCGAGCTCGTCCACTTCACGCTCCAGCACTACGGCAAGCACCTCATCGACGCCCGCCGCGCGCACCTCGCCGTGGACGTCCTCACCGAGGTCCTCCAGATCCGCGAGCGGCTCGGCGACCCCGCGCTGATCGCCTCGACACAGGACGCGCTGAGCCTCGCCCGCGCGGCCGTCGGGCAGCGTACGATCTGACCGCGCCGCGAACCGATGCGAAGGAGCACCATGCCCGCCGACACCGCAGACGCGAACCTGAAGGCCGCCAACGGCCTCGCCCGCCTCTCGGGGATCTTCCGCGCCGAGGCCGCGAACGGCCTGTTCTGGGGCGCCGGACCCGACGAGGAGGCCCGGCTGCGGCGCCTGCGCGAGCTCGCCGCCGCGCTCCTCGCGCAGATCGACCACCGGCCGTACGAGGAGGTCCTCGCGGTCTACGGGGCCGACACGGGCCTGCGGACCCCCATGCCCGGCACCGAGCTGCGCATCGACTGCGCCGACGGCACGCGCCTCGTGCGGCGCCGCCGCCTCAGCCGCACCTCCGGGACGCTCGGCCAGCGCCTGGAGACCGTCGCCGCGGCCCTGCGCACCCGCGTCCCCGCCGAGCCGGTCGCCATCGCGGACACCGACCTCGCGGGCCTGCCGTGTCCGCACACGTTCCTGCTGGTCTACGAGATGGAGACCCACCTCGACGCGCCCGCCGCCGCGGCGCTCCTCGAACCGTCAGAGCCCGACCTCGAAGGGGACGTGCCGAGCCTGAACCCCTCGGCCTCCGCGCAGGAGCCCGAACACGGGCCGCTCGCGGTCGGCCCGGTCGTGAGCCAGCTCCTCGACGCGGTCGCCGCGCTCGCCAAGGAGTCGCTGGCCGAGACCGTGAACTTCTATGAGCGCGAACGGCAGCAGCGCGTCCTGTCGCTGTGCGAGTCGGCCGTGGCCGCCGACGTCGACTACCCGCGGATCGACTGCGGCGATCTCGCCGCCGACTGCGTCTCGACCGGCGCCGACGCGGCGGTCTTCGACGAGTCCGGGCGCCTGCTCGTCATCCGCCGCACCGACACCGGCCAGTGGGCCGTCCCCGGCGGGGCCGCCGAGGTCGGCGAGCCGGTGGGCCTCGCGGCGGTCCGCGAGGCGTCCGAGGAGACCGGGCTCGACGTGGAGCTGACGGGCCTGTCGTGGGCGTTCGACAAGCGGGACACCAAGCTCGGCGACGACCGCATGCCGATGATCATGAGCTTCACCGCGAGCGCCCTCGACCCGGAGCAGCCGCTGCGCCTCGCCGAGCTCGAAGCCTCGGAGGCCCGCTGGATCACCCGCGAGGAGGCCGGAGCCATGGACCTGTTCCGGGGCCATGAACTCCGCATCCCCGCGGCGTTCGCCCGCCACCGCGGCGAGCGCTGAGCGCTACCAGAGCCAGGTCGTGCACGACTCCTGGACCGCCAGTTGGGCCTGCGCCTCCTCGTCCGACCCCTCCTCGGTCGCGTAGAACAAGTTGAGGTCGTCCAGGCACGCGCGCATCGACTCCGCGTCCGCGGCCTGCACTTCGAGCTCGCCGACCTGCGTCTCCGCGGCCTCCAGGTCCTCCTGGAGCTGCGCGATCTCGCCCTCGCGGTCGTCGAGCTGCGTGCGCATGTCGTCGAGGTCGCCGCTGGTGCGCAGCCACAGCGCCAGCGACAGGGCCGCGCCCGCGAACCCGATGACGGTCAGCACGGCCAGGACCGGGACCATCGGCGAGCGCCGCTGCGGCGGCGGCCCCGCCATGAGCACGGGCTGCGTGAGCGGCTGTGACAGACCGGGTTGCATGCCCGGCTGCATCGGCTGGGTGGGCACGTACCCGGTGGGGGCGGGCTGCGGGACGGGGGAGTAGGCCGGCGGGGCGCTCTGCGGCTGCGAGTACCCGGGCGGGGCGCTCTGCGGCTGCTGGGGCTCGCCGGCGTCGCCGAAGCTGTAGTGCGGGGGCGGGTTGTACGTCATGACGGGCTCCTTCGACGGGGTGTTGTCCGTCCACCGTAGGACGGCGGCGCGAACCGGGACGGTCGCCGGTGTTCCGACGACCGCGCATGTGCCGCGGTTGCACCCGTGATGCAACCGTGACACAGCGGTCCGACAGTCCCTTTCTCGCACACCCGGTGCGGGACCCCGCCCGGAGGCGGGCGCGGCCGTGACCGCGCCCGCACCCGGCTAGGCGGCCTTGAGGGTCCCGCCGTCGATCACGTGGTCGGCGCCGTGGATGTTCGCGGCCCGGTCGGAGAGCAGGAACGCCACCAGGTCGGCGACCTCCTCGGGCTCGCCGATGCGGCCCGACGCGATCCCGAACTGCGACGGGATGCCCGCCAGCAGGTCCGCGTGCGCGACGCCGAACGCCTCGGCCACCTTGCCGCCGAACCGCTCCTCGTCGCGCCACAGCGGCGACCCGATGACGCCGGGGGACACGGTGTTCACCCGGACGCCCAGCGGCGCGACCTCCTCGCTGAGCCGCTTCGAGAACATCGTCAGCGCGGACTTCGCCTCGGCGTAGGCGACCGGCGCGCCCGAGGGCACGCGCCCGTTCACCGACGAGACGTTCACGATCGCCCCGCGCCGCTCGATGATCCCCGGCAGCGCCGCGCGCGTCGTGCGCACCGCGCTGAACAGGTTGAGCCCGAACACCTCCGCCCACTGCTCGTCGGGGATGTCGAGGAACCCGCCGATGACCATGCGGTCGGCGTCGCCGCCGCCCACGTTGTTGACCAGGAAGTCGATCCCGCCGACGGCCCGCACGGCCTCGGCCACGATCCCCTCGGCCCCCTCGCGGGTCGACAGGTCCGCCGCGATCGTCGCGGCCGCGGCCTTCTCCAGTTCGGGGGTGACGGTGCGGGCCGCGCCCACGACGCGGACGCCTTCAGCCGCAAGGGCTTCGGCGACGGCGAGGCCGATGCCCCGGCTCGCCCCGGTGACGAGGGCGGTCTTGCCGTTGAGTCCCAGTTCCATGGTGGTGCCTTTCGTAAGGGTTCATATTCTTGAACTTGAGGTCAAAAATCAGGGTGAGAAAAACGCCCTCTCGCGAGGGCGCGGTCCGGGCTAGAAGCCCGCCAAGGCGGACTCGATGATCCCGTGCAGCACGGGGCCGTCGTGGGTCCGGGCC
Source organism: Glycomyces sp. NPDC047010 (assembly GCF_040644205.1). Taxonomy (NCBI): domain Bacteria; kingdom Bacillati; phylum Actinomycetota; class Actinomycetes; order Glycomycetales; family Glycomycetaceae; genus Glycomyces; species Glycomyces sp. NPDC047010. The sequence continues at coordinate 18,660 of NZ_JBEYVY010000017.1, forward strand.
ATGACGCGGAGCCCGACGATCGTGTTCATGAGGAGCAGCGCCTGCGAGCGCGCGTCCACCTCCGGTGCGACGTCGCCGTCGCGCTGGCCCCGCTCCAGCCGCCGCGTCAGCAGCTCGATGGTGCGGTCGGTCATGCGCCGCACGGCCTCGGTGGCCTCGGGGTCGCGGCCGCCCAGCTCCAGCGCGGTGTTCGCCGCGAGGCAGCCGCGCCGCACCGGGGCGTCCAGGTCGGTGTCGACCAGGAACTCCAGGTAGGCCCGGATGCGCTCCTTGGCGGTCCCCGGCTCGTCCAGGTACGCCTCGGTCAGCTCGGAGCCGCCGCGGCCGTACAGGTCGAGCGCCTTCCCGAACAGCTCGCGCTTGGACCCGAACGCGTGGTAGAGGCTGCCCTTGCCCACGCCGGTGGCCTCCGCGAGGTCGGCGGGGGAGGTCCCCGCGTACCCGCTCGTCCAGAACGCCTCCATCGCCTGCGCGACGACCGCGTCCGGCTGGAATTCCTTCGGCCTGCCCATGCCGAGAAGCCTAACCCGTTCTTGACCCGAGGGTCAACAATATCGTGTCCCCGATCACCATATATCTGTAACGTGTTGGCTCCCAAGGGATTCCGATCCGCTGAACGCCGGGTGTCGGCTCCCCGACGCGCCGGTTGCCGCGTTTGCCACGCCGGGCGATACTAGAGCGGTGCTCAAACCCCTAGCCATCGCCTCCGATCTGGACGGTACGCTGCTCGCCCCCGGCGGCCTGCTCTCCGAGCGGACACGCGACGCCCTCGCGGCCGCCCGCGCCGAGGGCCTCGCGATCGTCGCCGTCACCGCCCGCACCCCCTACGGCGTCGACGTGCTCACCGACCTCCTGCCGCTCATCGACGGCGCGATCTGCGCCAACGGCGCCATCGACTACGCCCCCGCGACCGGCCGCATCCGCGTGCTGCGCTCGATCCGCCTCGGCGCCGCCCGCCGCGTCGCCGCCGCCGTCGCCGAGCGCCTCCCCGACGCCGTCTTCGCCGTCGAGACCGGCACCGGCATCATCGGCGAGGAGGCGTACCGCCCGCTCGTGGGCTCCACGAACTGGGACTTCGCCGCCACCGTCGACGCGGTCTTCAAGCGCGCCAAGCGGGCCGTGAAGCTCAAGGTCTACTGCGCCGAGCGCACCGGCGAGGAGATGGCCGCCGTCGTCGCCACCGCCGACCTCGGCGGCCTGTCGATGTGCCACTGGGGCGACTTCGGGATGCTCGACTTCAACGCCCGCGGCGCCGACAAGGCGTTCGGCCTCGCCTCCTGGTGCAAGGAGCGCCGCATCGGCCCCGACGAGGTGGTCGCCTTCGGCGACATGCCGAACGACGTGCCGATGCTCGCCTGGGCTGGGCGCTCCTACGCCATGGGCGACGCCCACCCCGAGGCCGTCGAGGCCGCCACCGACCGCACCGCCACCAGCGCCCAGGACGGCGTCGCACAGGTCATCGAAGCCCTCCTCGCAGGTGACACCGCCGCGGCCGCTTAGAGAACCCAACGTCCACAACCGAATCCACTGTGTCCGAAATTGTCGGAAGTATCGGGACTTGTCGGTCAATTGTATGATTAGACTCCCTTTGGCCTCCCCTTCGGCGCGGCGTCACGATCGCCGGGCCGAGAAAGGAACGGACACATGCACATGAAGCGAAGGCTCGCCGCGGCCGGCGTCGCCCTGGGGGTCGCCGCGGCGGCCACCGGCGCCGCGTACACCGCGCAGGCCGACCCCGCCGGTCCGTCCGCCTCCACCGAACCCGTCACCTGGACCGTGGACGGCCTCACCGCCGCCGACGTCGCCGAACTCGAGACCCTCGGCTTCGACGTCGCCGCCGAACACGGCGGCGAGGCCCAGATCATCGGCGACGAGACCGTCGCCGACGACCTCCGCGCCCTCGGCCACTCCCCTGAGTTCCACGACACCGTCTACAAGGAGCTCGGCGCCACCTCCCAGCAGGACGGCACCTACTACGGCGGCTACCGCACCGTCGACGCCATCGAGACCCACCTCCAGGACGTGGCCGACGCCAACCCGTCGCTCACCCGCCTCCACGACATCGGCGACTCCTGGCTCAAGACCCAGAACGACGGCGGCCACGACATCTACGCCATCTGCGTCACCGCCATCGCCGACGGCGACTGCGAGCAGGACCCCGACTCCGCGAAGCCCCGCTTCTCCCTGATCGCCCAGATCCACGCCCGCGAGATCGCCACCGGCGAGATCGCCCTCCGCTGGATCGACAAGCTCGTCGCGGGCTACGGCACCGACGCCGAGGTCACCGACCTCCTCGACACCACCGAAGTGTGGGTCGTCCCGGTCGTCAACCCCGACGGCGTCGACGTCGTCTCCTCCGGCGGCGACGACCCGGTCCTCCAGCGCAAGAACGTCAACGACTCCGCGGGCAACTGCGGGAGCAGCGCCGGCATCGACCTCAACCGCAACTCCTCGTTCGAGTGGGGCGGCGACTCGTCCAACCCGTGCGCCGAGACCTACCAGGGCGCCTCCGGCGCCTCCGAGCCCGAGACCCAGGCCGTCGAGGACTGGCTCCGCGCCCTCCACCCCGACCAGCGCGGCGAGGGCCAGGACGACCCGGCCCCCGACGACGCCCGCGACGTGTTCCTGACGCTCCACTCCTACGGCGAGTACATCATCGTCCCGTGGGGCTTCACCTCCGACGCCGCGCCGAACGACGCGGCACTGCGCGCCCTCGGCGCCGACATGGCCGAATCGAACGGCTACTTCGTCGGCACCAACGACGATACCGTCGGCTACAGCACCAGCGGCACCACCGACGACATGGCCTACGGCGAACTCGGCGTCGCCTCGTTCACCTTCGAGGTCGGCCCCGACTTCGGGAACTGCGGCGGGTTCTTCCCCGCGTTCTCGTGCGTCGAGGACACCCTCTGGCCCGAGAACGAGGGCGCCATCATGACCGCGGCCCAGGCCGCCGCCGCACCCTACGCCGGTTAGACACGCGTCCCGGCGGGCCCGCGCCCGCCGGGACGCCCCGATTTCCCCGAACCGCCGCCGCGCCCCGCCGACCCGCCCATACTGACCGGAACACGGGCACTAGGCGAGGAGCGGGCGATGGCCGACACAGGTGAAGCCAAGAGCGGCAGGGGTCTGCGCCGCCTCATCACGGCGGTCGTCATCATCGCGCTGGCCGTCTGGTTCATCCTCGCCAACACCGAGACCGTCGGCATCAAGCTGTGGCTCGTGCGGGTCGAGACCCCCATGTGGATCATGTTCACCGTCATCTTCATCGCGGGCTGGGCCGTCGGCGCCCTCCTGCGCCGCCGCTCCGCGAAGAAGAACGCCTGACCTACCCGAGCGCCGCCAGCAGCCCCCGGTACGTCGCCTCGACGTCCCCGGGGACGCTCTCCACCGCGACCGCCTGCGGCCGTTCGCTGACCAGCGCCTCCATGCGCGCGTGGTACGCCCGCAGCCCGTCCTCGCCGCCCGCATGAGTCTCCGCCGCCTCGACGTGGACCGGGTCCGCGGCGACCTCAGCGCGCTCGGCGAACCGGCGCACGAGCCGGTCGGCGTCGTCGCGGAGGTACACCTCGGCGAATTCGGCGCCCGACTCCGCGGCCGTGGCCGCGAGCCGCTCGATGAACTCGACCCGCCCCACCAGCTGCGGCACCACCACGTCGTACCCGGCCGCGAGGTGCTCCCGCGCCGCCGCGACCGCGAGCGACCGCGCCCGCACCCCCGCCGCCCCCGGGTCGTCCCGCCAGCGCCCGAGCATCCGGCGCACGTGGTCCAGGTCGAGCACGAGCGTCAGCGGCCGGTCCGCGGCGTAGCGCCTTGCGAGGGTCGACTTCCCGACCGCGGGGGCGCCGTTGAGCAGGATCAGGCGTGGCATCGGGCCACTTTAGCGGCAGCGGTAGAAGACGAGCCGCTTCGTGAAGTCGAACGTCGTGTGGGACGCGAAGTGCTCGGCGAGCAGCCGCTCGGCCGCGAGCATCGACGCCTCGTAGACCGCGTCGGTGCAGTCCATGAGCGATCGCGCGGAGCGCAGGTACGCGATGAGCGGCTCCGGCTCGGGCACTGAGACGGGGCCGGTGTCGGCGAAGACCTCGACGGTGTCGAAGCGGGCCTTGAGGAGTGCCGGGGCGTTCGCGGAGTCGAAGTGCGGCAGGGGGCCGCGGGGGTCGTAGCGGTCGGCTTCGGGCAGGGTCGCGATGGCCTTGCGCCACAAGACGTACAGGGCGTCCATGTCGTCGGCGGCGTTGGTGGCGACGAGGAGGGTGCCGCCGGTCTGGAGCACGCGGCGGAACTCCGCCACGGCCGCGGCGACATCGGGCACGTGGTAAAGCATGTGGAGCGCCAGCAGCCCGTCGACGCCGCCGTCGGGGTACGGGATCGCCTGCGCGTCGGCGGTCATCGCCGGTTCGGGCACCTCGGCGAGCATCCCCGGGGCCTTGTCGACCGCGACCACGGTCGCCTCGGGGCGGTCCGCGCGCAGGCGGCGGGTGTACCGGCCGTACCCGGCGCCGACGTCGAGGATGAGCCCCAGATCCCGGGGGAGGAGCCCGGCCGCGAACTCGACGGGGTCGAAGTCGTCCCGCCGGAACCGGAACAGGCCGACCCGGGTCTTCAGGTTCCCGGCGTCGCGGTAGTTCTCCATCGTGCGCTCGACATCGACGACCATGCAGTGTCCCTTCGCGAGTGGAGCGGACGAGGCTACCGCGGGGATCCGGGCGGTGCAACCGCTGCGCGCCGCGGCGGGGCGGGTTAGGGTGGGCCGTATGCATGTCGTCATCGCCGGAGGGCACGGGCAGATCGCGCTGCTCCTCACCGAGATCCTGGCCGCAGAAGGACACTCCGTCACGGGGCTGATCCGCAAACCTGAACAGGCCGAGGACATCGCGGCGATCGGCGGGCGGCCGATCGTCATCGACCTCGAACAGGCCGACGCCGAACACCTCGCGGGGCTCCTGGCCTCCGAGACCGACGGCTCCGTGGACGCGGTCGTGTTCGCCGCGGGCGCCGGGCCCGGCAGCGGGGCCGAGCGGAAGGAGTCCGTGGACCGGGCCGCGTCGGTGCTCCTTGCAGACGCCGCGGTGGCCGCGGGGGTGCGCCGGTTCCTCCAGATCTCCACCATGGGCGCGGGGACGACGCCCGATCCGGCCCGCGACGAGGTGTGGGCCGCCTACATCGAGGCGAAGACCGCCGCCGAGGACGACCTCAAAGCGCGCGACCTGGAGTGGGTCATCGTGCGGCCCGGGGCGCTCACCAACGACGCGCCCACCGGCGCGGTGCTGCTCGCCGACCCGCCCGCGGGGCGCGGCGAGGTGACGCGCGCGGACGTGGCCGCGGTGCTCGCGGAGATCCTCCGGACCCCCGCGGTGACGCGGCGGGTGCTCGAACTCCGGGGCGGCGAGGACGCCGTGCCGGACGCCGTGTCCGCCTTCGCGTCCTGACACCGTCCGCAGTGGTCTGATTTCCCGCAGCAAACGCATATGCGGATTGCGTCGGCGAATCCGAGTGCTCGATACTGTACCGATGCGATTTGGTGTGGTTCCTTCCTCTGTCCGCCGCGACGTCCTCAACTGGCACGGCGAGTCGGGCCGCGCATGGCTCGACGACCTCCCCAGGACGGTCTGGAGCCTCAAGCGCACATGGTCCCTCCGGATGGACGGGCCGCCCTACGACGGCGGATCGCACTCCTACGTGGTCCCGGTGCGCCGCGCCGACGACTCCCCGGCCGTCCTCAAAGTCATCTACCGCGACGACGAGAACATCGGCGAACCGACTGCGCTGCAACGGTACGGGGGCGACGGGGCCGTCGAGCTGTACGACTTCGACCCCGCGACCGGCGCGATGCTCATGGAGAAGGCCGTCCCCGGCAACCGCCTCAAGTCGACCCGCTTCTTCGGCCACAAGACGCCCGCGGCCGCCTGGCGCCGCATCGGGATCGCGACCGGGCTGTACCGGCGGCTCTGGCGCCCTTACGAACCCGTCGAGGGCTACCCGGGCCTGCCCGCCGCCACCGAGATGCTCGACGGCTGGCGCGCGGCCTACGGCGAGCCGACCGCCGAGGTGCGCCGCCGCCTCGGGGACGACCGCCTCCGCGAGGCCGTCGCCCGCTGCGACGCCCTGGACGACGCGCCCGAGACCGGCATCGGCAACCGCGACACGCACCTGACCAACATCGTGTCGGCCGAACGGGAGTCGTGGCTCGTCATCGACCCGAAGCCCTACCTCGCCGAGCGCGCCTTCGACGGCGGGTACTTCCTGTTCACGCAGGAGATGTACGGCCCGCACAGCGGCCGGGACCTGCTCCGCGCGGTCGCCGAGGGCCTCGGCGCCGACAGCGAGCGCGTCAAGGCGTGGGCGCTGCTGCGCTTCGCCGACCACCTCGCCCACCACGCGGACGAGCGCGAGCTGGACGCCGCGTCGAAGGCGATGCGGGAGCTGGAGGACGCCTGAGGGGGGCCGCCGGGCTCCGCTCCCGGCGGTCCGCCACCGGAATCAAGCGCTTTCCGGCCCGATCGGGTGAAAAAGACCCGGGTCGGATTTCCGACTCCGGGCCGAGTCGCGGATGAGTCGAACGGTCCCTTCAGGACTCACTCGCGGCCGGCGCGGCGGACCGCCAGGAGCCCCCGCAGGCCGATCGCGCCGATCGCGACGCCGAGCCCGAAGGACGTCACGGCCAGTACCAGGTGGACCCAGAAATAGCCCGTCGGGTCACCCGCGGCGTCGAAGGCGAGGCCGCTGACGTCCTTGAACAGATTCTTTACGAAGGTCGACCATACGATCAGCGACCACACGCCGAACGCGAGGAGGAACACGGAGACACCCCGACTGAGCTTCATCCGCCCAGTATCGGGGCCCCGCGGGGGCCCGGACATTCCGGGCGCGCCCCACCGGTCGCCGGTCACGTCCGGGCCCGGTCCGACCCGCTTCCGCCGACCGGTGCGCCGGGTCCGCCTACTATCCTGGGCATTGGAGACCCGGTGTCACTCTGTGCGGCAGTTGCGTGCATACCGTGGTCTGCGATGATGGAGACCGGATTGTCATCAATGCATGGAATGGCGGGCCCGGAATGAGCGGACCTGAGCACCCGATGCCCAGCGGGTATCCCGACCCCGAGACCGTGGGCTGGCTGCGCACTGAGGAGATCGAGTTCCTCGAACTCCACATCAGAATGACGATCACCCCCGGCGAGCGCATCGTGCAGCTCTGGGAGCTCAAGGGCGACCGCCCGGTCTCGTGGATCGGCAACGTCTTCCGCATCGACTCCGAGCCCCCCGGGCTCTACCTGAACCACAAGCACGAGAAGGGCCTCAGCCGCCCCCAGCGCGACGCCCTCGCGCGCATCGCCGCCAAGTTCTGGAAGTCCTGACCCCGCCGACCGCGGCCGTCACGCACCTGGCCACCACGAACATGCCCGTGAAACACGTCGCCGCCAAGCAGGCCCGGGGTCGGGAGACCGTCGAACGGCTCCTGTCCGCCGCCCTCGACCTCTACGCCCGCACCGGCCCCGAGGGCTACACGATGACCGGCGTCATCAACGCCAGCGGCGTCAGCGTCGGCAGCCTCTACCACCACTTCGGGTCCTTCAACGGCCTCACCGCCGCGCTCTACGGGCGGCTCAGCGCCGAACTGCTCGACCGGCTCGTGGAGGCCGTCGAACCGCGCCGCACCGCCCGCACCGGCGTCCACGCCTGCGTCACCGCCCACCTGACGTGGTGCACCGAGAACCGCGCCAAGGCCCACTTCCTGCTCGGGATGCCCTACCAGGCCCACCTGGTCAGCCCCACCGAGGCGATGCTCGCCGAGACCGCGCCGCAGCTCGCGGCGATTCTCGCGTGGATCGCGCCGCACGTGCGGGCCGGGCGGATCGTGGACGTCCCCGACGGCCTCCTGGGCTGCCTCCTCATCGGACCTGTGACCGAGGCGGTGACGCGCTGGCTCATCGGGATGCCCGGGGCCGACGACATCTCGGAGGCGTTCAGGTACCTGCCGGACCGGATCTGGGCCTCAGTGAAGGGCCCCAACGGTTTACGCGATCAGCCGAGCCGCTCCAGGGCCTCCACGAGCGGCTTGAAGTCGGGGTTCCCGCGGGCCTCGTCGAGCGCTTCGCGCAGCGCCGCGTCGTGGGTCGGCGTCGCCGCGGCCAGGAGCGCGCGGCCCTCGCCGGTGACGTCGGTGTAGATCCCGCGGCGGTCGTCCTTGCAGATGGTGCGGGCGAGGAGTCCGCGGTCCTCCATGCGGGTCACCAGGCGCGTGGTCGCGCTCTGGCTCAGTACGATCGCGTCGGCGACCTGCCGCATCTGGAGGTGCCTGCCCTCGGCCTGCCGGTCGAGGACGGTGAGCAGCGAGAACTCGCGCACGCTGAGGCCGTGGTCGGTCTCCAGCCGCCGCCCGATGCGGTCGGCGATGCGCTCGTGCAGGACCGACAGGGCGCACCAGTGCTGCGCGAGTGCGGTCATGGTCTCCGGGGCAGCGGTCACGGTGCTCCTCCCTCGGGGCGGGGTCGGTCGACCCATCCTAGCGTACGGCGGTATAGCCGACACGACGAATACCATCGCTTGCAATAGCCCGCGTCTGCAAGTATTGTTGGCGGCGGAACGGGGCACCCGCGGCCCCGGGATTCGGCAGACTCGACGCCGCGAACCGAAGGAGAACCGATGAGCGAACAGCTGCACGTCGCCGTGCTCGGCACCGGCATCATGGGGGCCGCCATGGCCCGCAACCTCGCCCGCGCCGGGCACCGCGTCACCGCCTGGAACCGCAGCCGCGGCAAGGCCGCGCCCCTCGCCGCCGACGGGATCGGCGTCGCCGATACCCCCGCAGAGGCCGTCGCGGACGCGGACGCGATCGTCACCATGCTCTACGACGGCCCCGCCGTCGAAGAGGTCATGGCCCAGGCCGCGCCCGCCCTGCGGCCCGGCGCCCGCTGGATCCAGTCCACCACCGCGGGACTCGACGGCACCGCCGCGCTCGCCGCCCTCGCCGCGGCGCACGGCCTCGTGTTCTTCGACGCCCCCGTCCTCGGCACCAGGGCCCCCGCCGAGGCCGGGAAGCTCACCGTCCTCGCTGCCGGCCCCGCCGACGACCCGGTCGCGAACGCCGTCTTCGACGCCGTCGGCGCCAAGACCGTGTGGACCGGCCCCGACGGATCGGACGGCAGCGCCTCCCGCCTCAAGCTCGTCGCCAACAGCTGGGTCCTCGTCCTCACCCACGGCATCGGCGAGGTCCTCGCCCTCGCCAAGGGCCTCGGCGTCGACCCCCAGGGCTTCTACGACCTCATCCAGGGCGGCCCGCTCGACGCCGGGTACGCCCACGCCAAGGGCGCGCTCATCCTCGACGGCAGCACCGACCAGGCCAGCTTCGGCCTCGACACCGCCCTCAAGGACACCCGCCTCATCGTCGCCGCCGCCGAAGCCAGCGGCGTCCGCCTCGACCTCGCCGAAGCCGGGGCCGAGCGGTTCCGCCGCGCCTCCGAGCAGGGCCACGGCGACGAGGACATGGCCGCGACCTACTTCGCGAGCTTCGACGAATGACCACGTCACACTCGACGACCTGCTGAAACCCAGCGGACAGACGTACCCTTGGGGCCGCCCGCACCGGCGGCCCCGCCCCCCGGACCGCCACTCACCTTGAAGGAACCATGACCAGCAACCTGTTCACGCCGCTCCACATCCGCGGAACCGTGTTCCCCAACCGCGCCTGGATGGCCCCGATGTGCCAGTACAGCGCCGACACGACCGGCCCCGGCACCGGCGCGCCCAACGACTGGCACGTCCAGCACTACGGCTCCCGGGCCGTCGGCGGCACCGGGCTCATCCTCGTGGAGGCCACCGCCGTCACCGCCGAAGGCCGCATCAGCATCGGCGACCTCGGCATCTGGAGCGACGACCAGGTCCCCGCCCACCGCCGCCTCACCGACCTCATGCGCGCCCACGGCACCGTCCCCGGCATCCAGCTCGCCCACGCCGGACGCAAGGCCACCTCCGACCTGGAGTTCAACGGCGGCCGCGCCCTCGCCCCCGACGAAGGCGGCTGGACCCCCGTCGCGCCCAGCGCCGTCGCGTTCAGCGAGTCCCGGCCCGTGCCGCACGCCCTCACCCGCGACGAGGTCCAGGGGATCGTCGACGCGTTCGCCGCCGCCGCCCAGCGCGCCCTCGACGCCGGGTACGAGGTCGTCGAGATCCACGGCGCCCACGGCTACCTCCTCCACGAGTTCCTCTCGCCGGTCTCCAACCGCCGCGACGACGAGTACGGCGGGTCCTTCGAGAACCGCACCCGCCTGCCCGTGCAGATCGCCGACGCCGTGCGCGCCGTCGTCGGCGAGACCGTGCCCGTGTTCTTCCGCGTCTCCGCCACCGACTGGATCGAGCCCGAGGGCTGGACCGCCGACGAGACCGTCCGCCTCGCCGCCGTCCTGCGCGAGCACGGCATCGACCTCCTCGACGTCTCCAGCGGCGGCTCCGTCCCCCGCGCCGACATCCCCTCCGGCCCCGGCTACCAGGTCCCGTTCGCCGCCCGCGTGCGCCGCGAGACCGGCCTGCCGACCGGCGCCGTCGGCCTCATCACCGAGGCCCGCCAGGCGGAGAAGATCCTCGCCGACGGCGAGGCCGACGCCGTCTTCATCGGCCGCGAGATGCTGCGCGAGCCCTACTGGGCCCGCCACGCCGCCGCCGAACTCGGCGACGAGGCGTACAAGCCCGCCCAGTACGGCCGCTCCTGACGACCGCCCCGGCTCCCGGCCCCGCGCCGGGAGCCGCAGGCGTCCCCAGGGGACGGTCCACCTGCGGCGATCCTCAATAGACCGAAACGGTGCACTTCCGGCAACCCGGTCGTACCGGACCCGCACCGGCCGGTGCGGAACCAGGACCGCGCGTCGCGCATCGAGGACCGCCCCACGTCGCGCCCCGAACCGGAGTACGCTCCCGCCCAGGCGGAGAGGAGCGCACCATGACGGACCCGCGACCCGGGGGCGGACGCCCCATCGAGGACTACGCCCTCATCTCCGACCGCCACACCGGCGCCCTCGTCGGCACCGACGGCTCCATCGACTGGCTCTGCCGCCCCCGCTTCGACAGCCCCGCCGTCCTCGGCCGCCTCCTCGACCCCGACGCCGGCCACTGGTCCATCACCCCCGCCGCCCCCTACCGCACCGAACGCGCCTACGCCGGCGAGACCTTCGTCCTGCGCACCACCTTCACCACCGGGACCGGCACCGCCGTCCTCACTGACGCGCTGGCGCTCGGGCCCGCCACCGAGGCCGGGCGCATCCGCCTCGCCGCCCGCGCCCCCATCGCCACCATCCGCGTCATCGAATGCACCGCAGGGGAACTCGACGCGGACTTCGCGTTCCGGCCCCGCCCCGAGTACGGGCTCGTCAACCCGATCTTCACCCGCGTCCCCGGCGGCGTCCTCGCCACCGGCGGCCCCGCCCGCTTCGTCCTCACCAGCCCCGTCGACCTCGACTTCAGCGACGCCGGGGCCACCGCCCGCCTCCACCTCAAGGCGGGGGAGAAGCTCCACTTCTGCGTCCAGACCGCCGACCTCGCCCAGGACCCGCCGCCCGCGTGGACCCCCGAGGCCGTCGCCGCCGCCATGGACGAGACGCTCATCGGCTGGCAGGACTGGCACGACGCCCACCCCGACTGGGACGGCCCCCTCGCACCCCTCGTCAAACGCTCGGTCCTCGTCCTCGAAGCCCTCCGCTACCAGCCCACCGGCGCGATCGTCGCCGCCCCCACCACCTCGCTCCCCGAAGCCGTGGGCGCGGGCCGCAACTGGGACTACCGGTACTCGTGGGTGCGCGACGCCAGCTTCACCGTGCAGGCCCTCGCCGAGGCCGGATGCCACGGCGAGGCCGTCGAGTTCTTCGAGTTCATGACCCGCGCCGCCGCCCACTACCAGCCCGAGCAGCCGCTCCAGATCATGTTCGGCATCGGCGGCGAGCACGACCTCTCCGAACGCGAACTCGGCCACCTCGCGGGCTGGCGCGGCTCCAAGCCGGTGCGGGTCGGCAACGCCGCCTGGCTCCAGCCGCAACTCGACGTCTACGGCGAACTCCTCGACGCCGCATGGCATCTGCGCGGCCACCTCCAGGGCCTCGACGAGCCCGCCCGGCGGTTCCTCACCGGCATCGCCGACGCCGCCGCCGACCAATGGGAGCAGCCCGACCAGGGCATCTGGGAGTCCCGCGGCGAGCCCCGCCACTACGTGTACTCCAAACTCATGTGCTGGACCGCCCTCGACCGGGCCGTGAAGTTCGCCGACCGCCTCGACGCCGCCGACCGCGCCCGCGACTGGGCCGCCGAGCGCGACCGCGTGCGCGAGGCGATCGAGACGCACGGCTGGAACCCCCGCGTCGGCGCGTTCTGCGCGGCCTTCGGCGACGACGACCTCGACGCCTCGGTCCTCGCCATGCCCGCCTCCGGGTTCCTGCCCGGCGGCGACGAACGGCTCAAGTCCACCGTGGACGTCATCGACGCGCGGCTGCGCGACGAACGCGGCCTCCTGCGCCGCTACGAGACCGGGACCGACGGCCTCGACGGCGCCGAGGGCTCCTTCGTCATGTGCACGTTCTGGCTCGCCCAGGCCCTCGCGCTCACCGGCCGCCCCGACCGCGCCGAGGCCGCGTTCGCGCTGGCCGCGGACTGCGCGAACGACCTCGGCCTGCTCTCCGAGGAGGTCGACACGGCCACGGGCTCGATGCTCGGGAACTTCCCGCAGGCGTTCAGCCACATCGGGCTCATCAACGCCGCCATCGCGATCCGCGACGCTCGACGCGCCGGTCCGGGGCGGTTACCCTCGGTGCCGTGACGCTCTTGATGATCGACCTCGACAACACCCTCATCGACCGCGACGCGGCCTTCCGCACCGGGCTGACCGCGCTCCTCGCCGCCCACGGCCACGCCGCCGACCACGCGGAGTGGATCATGCCGGTCGACGACCGCGGCTACGCGCCGCGGCCGGTCGTCGCGAGGGCCATGCGCGAGCGCCTCGACTTCGACCTCACCGAGGACGGGCTCATCGACGCGCTCTACCGCGGCTCGCGCGACAACGCCCGGCTCGAACCCGAGACCGCCGACGCCATCGCGCGCGCCCGCGGGGCGGGCCACCGCGTCGTCATCGTCACGAACGGGCCCGTCGAGGGCCAGTTCGGGAAGATCCGCAACGCCGGGCTCGACAAACTGGTGGACGCGTGGACCATCAGCGGGGCCGTGGGCGCCGACAAGCCCGAGGCCGCGCCGTTCCACGCCGCGGCGGCCGCGGTGGACGGCTCGCTCGCCGACGCGTGGATGATCGGCGACCGCGACGACGCCGACATCCTCGGCGCCCACCGTCTCGGCGTCCCGAGCGTCTGGCTCCACCTCGGCCGCGAATGGACCATCGCCGACTACCGGCCCACGCACACCGCCGGATCGGTCGTGGAGGCCATCGACCACGCCGCGAACGCCCCGCGAGTGTCGTGAATCCGTCTCGGCCGCATCGCGAAAGCCCCTCAAGGCGCGCGCGGCGCCGGTTAGCGTGATCGTGAGCGGCCCACCGATGCACCGGCGGTGACCGTGCAGCGGCCGCGGGCCCTACGCCTGCGGCCGCTTGGCGTTCAACGCAGTTTGAGATAGGCGCTGAGCTGCGCGGCCGCGTCGAGCATCGCCAGCCCGCGCCGCGTCAGGCGCCCCCGCCAGTCCTCTAGGGACTCCGCGAGGGCCGCGGTGCCGCCCGCGGTCCGCACCTGCCGCACCACGGACGCGATGTGCTCCAGCGGGTACCCGCCGCGCCGCAGCAGGTGCGCCAGCTCGGCGTCGCGCACGTCGTCCCACTCGAACCGCCGGTACCCGGTGACGCGGTCGCGCGCGGGGGAGAGGATGCCGGCCCGCTCCCAGTTCCGGAGCGTCGCGGCCGTGACCCGCAGCCGGTACGCGAGTTCGCCGACCGTGAAGGGCGCGAACCGCTCCGGTGCCTCCGGCTCGGTCAGCCGCGCCATCGAGGCCGTGACCGCGTCGAGGGTGGCCCGGTCGCGCAGCAGCTGCTCGTGGCCGCGGTCGACCACCATGAGCACCTCGTCGATCCTCCCACTGTGGACGGCGTGCATGGCCTCCCCGGCGACGGCGTACCCGTACGCGCGCACCAATGCCAGGAACGCGCGCAGCGCGGCCGCGTGGACCTCGGTGTAGACCCGGTAGCCGCTCGCGGTGCGCTCGGCGGGCGGGAGGAACCCCTCGCGCTCGTAGTTGCGCACGGCCTGGGCCGTCAGCCCGTGCTCGCGCGCCAGGTCGGAGGGGCGCAGGTCGGAGGGGCTCGGTTTCACCACGGTTTGAGACTCTACCCGGCCGTCCCGAGGTCAGGAGCGGTCGAAGTCTCAACCCTTCTTTCAACGATACGTTTCAAGGCATGCAGACCGACCAGACCACCGCAGTCCACGACGTCATCGGCCTCGGCGAGCGCGCCCACGGCGACTCGCCGCACGCGGAGGCCCGCACCGACCACGCGCTGCGCCTCGTCGCGCAGGGCGCGCGCTCGATCGTGTTCGAGTCCGACCGGGTCGCCGCCTTCGCCGTGGACGACTACGTCCAGGGCCGCACCGACGACCTCGACACCGCGCTCAGTGACGGCTTCACCCACGGGTTCGGCGCGTTCGCCGTCAACCGCCGCCTCGTCTCCCGGCTCCGCGCCTTCAACGAGGACCGCGGCCCCGGCGACCGGGTCGCGTTCCACGGCATGGACGCGCCCCTCGAATTCACCGCCGCCAGCCCCCGCGCCTACCTCGAACACGTCCGCGACTACCTCGGCCTCGCCCTCGACATCGCCGCGCTCACCGACGACGACGAGACCTGGAGCGCCATGGAGGCCGTCACCGACCCGGCCGCCTCGCCCGGCGACACCCCCGCGGCCCGGCGGCTCCGCGTCATCGCCGACGACCTGCACGCCGCGCTCTACACCGCCGCGCCCGAACGCATCGCCGCCACCTCGGTCGCCGAGTGGCACCGCGCGAGGGTCAACGCCGCCACCGCGGCCGGGCTCCTGCGCTACCACCGCCAGGCCGCGCAGCCGCTCCCCGAGGTGGAGCGCTGGAGCCGCCTCTCCGGCGTCCGCGACGCCCTCATGGCCGCCAACCTCCTCGACGTCAGGGCCCTCGAAGCCGACCGCGGCCCCACGGTCGTCCTGGCCCACGACATTCACCTGCAGACCACCGAGAGCCGCATGGAGATGGCGGGCATGAACCTCACCTGGGCCGGGACCGGCGCCATCATCGCGGCCCTCCTCGGCCCCAAGTATCTGTTTGTCGCCGACGAGGACTAGGCGGACGCATCGGCCTTCGCGTCGCGGCCGTCGGCCTCCTGGAACGACTCCTGCTCGGCGATGTCCCGGGCCAGGTGGGCGACGGACCGGTTGAAGACCTCGCGGTCCTGCGGGTCGCGCAGGTTCCAGTCGTCCAGGTGCCGGTCGAGCCAGCGCTTCCAGGCGGCCACGAACAGCTCGAACTCGGCGCGGCCGCGCGGCGTCAGGCTCAGGTGACCCGCGTCCACGGCGAGGAACCCGTCCCGCACGGCCTGCACGAACACCGGTTGCAGCACCTGCGGCGGGAGCCGGTGGGCCGCGGCGATCTTCGGGAGCGTCGCCTCGTACCCGGCGGTCTGGCGCATGTAGACCTGCCGCAGGGCCCACGACCCGGCCCGGTCGAGGGCGCTCGCGCCGGACGCCGACTCGTACACCTCGGTGTAGACGGTGCGCCGCTCCCGGCGCATGACGTCGGCGACCATGCGGGCGAGCCGCTCCTCGGACGGGGACGGGTCGGGGGCGGCGAAGCCCTCGCCCATGTCGACGGCGCGCCCGCGGGCGGCGTCGTGGAGCGGCCGCTCCTGGAGGAACCACGCGACGAGGAACCCGAGGACCGCGATCGGCACGGTCCAGAAGAACACGAAGTTGATCGAGTCGGCGTACGCCTGCACCACCGGCGCGATGACGTTCGCCGGGAGCTCGTGCAGCGCACCGGGACTGGCGGCCGCGGCCGGGTCGATCCCCGACTCGGCGTACGCGGTCGCCAGGAGCGGCGTCAGGTGGTTGGAGAACATCGTCCCGAAGATCGCGGTGCCGAACGTGGAGCCGACGGTGCGGAAGAACGTCACGCCCGAGGTCGCGGCGCCCATCTGCGCGTACGGGACGGTGTTCTGCACGGCGATCGTGAGCACCTGCATCGCCAGGCCCAGACCGAGGCCGAGGACCAGCATGTACGCGGACTCCAGCCAGATGCTCGTGCCCGGGCCCATCGTGGACATCAGGTACAGGCCCACGGCCATGAACGCGGTGCCGAGGATCGGGAAGACCTTGTACCGGCCGGTGCGGCTGACGAACGCGCCCGAGAGGATCGAGGTCGTGAGCATCCCCGCGACCATCGGCAGCGTCCGGTACCCCGAGACCGTGGCCGAGACGCCGTCCACGTACTGGAGGTACGTGGGCAGGAACGTCATGGCGCCGAGCATCGCGAACCCGACGATGAAGCTGAGGATCGAGCACACCGTGAACACCGGGTTTCCGAAGAGCCACATGGGGAGGATCGGCTCGGCGGCCCGCCGCTCCACGAACACGAACACGGTGAGCGCGACGACGGCGCCCGCGAACATCCCGATGATCGTGGCCGAGCCCCACGCGTACTCGTCGCCGCCCCATTCCAGGGCCAGGATCAGCAGCGACGTGCCGATCGCGACGAAGATCAGTCCCCAGTAGTCGATGATCGGCTTGACGGCGGACCGCACGCGCGGCACCGTGGCCGCGGCCATCGCGATCATGACCACCGCGATCGGCACGTTCACGTAGAAGCACCACCGCCACGACAGGTGGTCGGTGAACAGCCCGCCGAGGGTCGGCCCGAGCACGGTGGTCACGCCGAACACCGCGCCCATCGCGCCCTGGTACTTCCCCCGCTCGCGCAAGGGGATCACGTCGGCGATGAGCGCCATGGCGGTGACCATGAGGCCGCCGGCGCCCAGGCCCTGCACGGCCCGCGCGACGATGAGGAACACCATGTCGTCGCTGAACCCGGCGAGCGCCGAGCCGCCGACGAACACGACCGCGCTGATCTGGAAGATCGCCTTGCGCCCGAACATGTCGCCGAACTTGCCGACGACCGCCGACGCGATCGCCTCCGCCAGCAGGTAGGACGTGACGACCCACGCCATGTGCCCCGCGCCGCCCAGGTCCGCGACGATCGTCGGCAGCGCCGTCGAGACGATGGTCTGGTCCAGCGCCGCCATGAGCATGCCGAGCATGATCGTGGTGAACACGAGGTTCCTGCGGGACTTGCTCAGGACCGGCGGCGCGGGCTCCGCCGCGGCGGGCCGCTCGGCGGTGTCGACAGTGCTCATAGGGCGAACGATAGCGGCAAATCATCCCATAAATGCAGGTTCCGGAGCCGTTCGCGCGGCCTAAGATCGCTCCAGGCACAACCGAACCGGAGGCCGGATGGAACTGGTGGCGATCCTGTTCGCCCTCACCGTGGGCGGACTGCTCCTGACCGCCGCCGCAGAATGGATGCGCGTCCCCGCGCCCGTCCTCATCTGCCTCTACGGGCTCGCCCTCGGCCTCATACCCGGCATGCCCGCGCTGCAGCTCGACCCCGAGCACCTCCTCCCGGTGCTCCTGCCGCCCCTGCTGTGGGCCGCGGCCCGCAAGTACTCGTGGCGCCACTTCGCCGCGAACTGGCGGCCCATCATCTTCCTCGCGGTGGTCCTCGTCTTCGTCACCGCCGCCGCGGTCGCCCTGGTGGCCGCCACCATCAGCCCCGTCCTGCCGGTCACCGCCGCGATCGTCCTCGGCGCGATCTGCGCCCCGCCCGACGCCGCCGCCGTCAGCGCCATCGCCGACCGCCTCGGCCTGCCCCGCCGCCTCGTCACCATCCTCGAAGGCGAGGGCCTGTTCAACGACGTCACCGCCCTGACCCTCTACAACGTCGCCGTCCTCGGCGTCGTCACCGGCTCGGTCTCCGCGGCCTGGTCCGCCGGCCTGTTCGCCTACTCCGCGGTCGCCGCCGTCGCGATCGGCATCGGCGTCGGCTGGATCCTCGTCAAGCTCGGGTCCCTCGTGGACGACAGCCGCGTCGTCACCGCCCTCGGCCTCACCGGCCCCTACATCGCCTACCTCCTCGCCGACGGCGTCAAAGCCTCCGGCGTCCTCGCCGTCATCTGCGCCGCGTTCTACCTCGTCGCCCGCTCCAACGACCCCGACGACTACGAGGGCCGCCTCGTGCAGGGCTCGGTGTGGGAGGTCCTGGAGACCGCCCTGAACGCCCTCACGTTCGCGATCGTCGGCATGGAGCTGGTCGACATCATCCAGGCCGTCGGCGACGGCGTCGACGAGCTGCTGTGGAAGGCCCTCGCCGTCGCGGGCGCCGTCATCGCCGTCCGGGCCCTGTGGCTCGGCCTCGCGATCGTCCTGGGCCGCATGGGCGTCGGCTGGAAGCAGCTGGGGGAGCACCCGCGCCTCGCCGTCGTCACCGCCTGGGCCGGGATGCGCGGCGTCGTCACCATCGTGACCGCGCTGGCCCTCCCCGAGACCATCGCGGACGGCTCGCCGTTCCCCGGCCGCGAGCAGATCCAGTTCCTCGCCGTGGTCGTGGTCATCGCGACGCTCCTCGCCCAGGGCCTCACCCTGCCCGGCCTCATCGCGTTCCTCGGCGTCAAGGCCGACACCGACAAGGAGACCGAGGCCGTGCGCGGCATCATGGCCGAGGCCGGGAAGGCCGCCACCCGGCGGCTGCGCGAGCTGCGCTCCGAAGGCGAAGTGGACGACGAGGTCGCCGCCCGCATGGAGCAGTGGTACGACCGCCGCGCCGAGAAGATCGCCTCCCTCGTGGAGGACCGCGAAGACCCCGAGACCGAGCGGATGGTCGAGCGCTTCGACGCCATGCAGCGCATCGAGGGCGAGATGATCTCCGCGTCCACCGCCCGGCTCCTCCAGATGCGGTCCTCGCCCGGCCACGACCCGGCCCTCATCGACCGGGTCCTCGCCGCCCTCGACCACCGCGCCGTCGGCCGCAACCGCGGCGCGTGATCCTCGTCCACCGGTATGTCGCTGCCGGGCCCGGCGCCCGTCCGCCCGTACGGTGGCGCTTGTGGAGAGACGAGACGCGAGCGCGGGCCGACGCGCGGCGGCCCTGGCGATCGGGGCCGCGGCCCTCGCGCTGGCCCTGACCGGGTGCGGCGCCGGCCAGCACGCCGAGACCAGCAAGATGCAGACGGCCATTTCCGGGGTGGACGCCGACGCGGGTTCCGTGGCCCTGCGCGACGTCCAGATCGACTTCGGGGACGCCGGGAACTACCGCGAGGGCGGCCAGGCGCCGCTGCGGGTCTGGATGGCGAACAACGGTGACGAGGCCGTGTCCCTCGTCGCCGTCACCAGCCCCGTCGCCGAGGCCGTGACCCTCGCGACCGAGGTCGTGGAGGTCGAGGAGAGCCCCGCCGAGGAGAGCCCGTCGGCCGAGGCGACCACGCCCGGCGAGTCGGCGAGCCCGGGGGAGGACGCGAGCGGGTCCCCGAGCGCGGACGCCTCCCCTGACGCCGAGGAGACCGTCGCGGAGCTGGTCGGCGAGCGCGAGTTCGCGATCGAGCTGGCGCCCTCCGACTACGCGCGCCTGGCCCCGTCCACCGGCTCGTTCCTCCTCCTCGAAGGCTTGAAGGAGGACGTCACCATGGGCACCCGCGTCGAGGTCGCGTTCACGTTCTCGAACGGCGAGACCGTCGTGCTCGACGTCCCGATGGGCATCCCCGACGTCCCGCAGGAGCGCACCTACTTCGGCGACCCGCACGAGCCCGCCGCCGAATAGGCAACGGCCACAACGCTGAAGACGGCGGCCCCGCGGACGCGGGGCCGCCGTCGCCGTTCACCTCGCCTGCGAGCCCGGCAGCTGCATGATGAGGACCGTGAGGTCGTCGGTGCGCTCGTACCCGCCGCCCTGGAAGTCCGCCTTGAGCTTGCGGTGCAGCCGGTCGGGGTCGCGGATGCCGGACGCGATGTGGGCGTTGAGCATCGAGATGATCGGGAACGTCTGCCCGTCGGCGTTGCGGCCCTCCACGAACCCGTCGGTGAACGCCACGATCAGGTCCCCGGGCATGAGCGCCGCCTCCCGGACCACCGTGCGCTGCAACCCGAAATCCGTCAGCCCCAGCGGCGGCATCGGCTTCGCCGAGATCGGCTCGGCCGTGCCCCGCACCAGCAGCGGCGCCGGATGCCCGCACAGCACCACCCGGATCGTGTCCCGCCGCGGCGTGATCTCGATGAGCACCGCCGTCGCGAACGACTGCTCCCACTCGTCGAGCCCCCGGTTGTGCAGCCGCACCCGCCGCTCCATGCGCGCCGTCAGCGTCGCCAGGTCCGGGTCGTCGAGCGCCCGCTCCCGGAACGTCCCCAGCAGCGCCTCCGTCAGGTGGACCGTGTTCAGGCCGTGCCCCTGGACGTCGCCGACGACCGCCCTGATCCCCGCGTCCGTCTCCTGCACGTCGTAGAAGTCCCCGCCGACCAGGCCCGGGCTGCCGTCGTGCGTCCGGTACGCCACCCCGACCCGCACCCCGCCGACCACCGGCGGCAGGTCCGGGAGGATCGCGCCCTGCACCGTCTCGGCCACCAGCGTCATGTCGAGCAGCCGCATCACGATCCGGTTGCGCACCCACGCCAGGACCGTGCACAGCAGGCCCACGAACGCGATCGGCGGCAGGTCCTCCCACACGCTCGGCGGGTAGGGGATCAGGCCCAGCGCCTCGGACCCGGCGCCGATGAGCGCGCACACCGCGGCCGTCGCCACCAGGGTCGCCACCGGCCCGTTCACCAGGGCCGTGAACGCGGGGAGCAGCACGATCGCGTAGTTCGCGTACGGCACCATCACCGGGTTCACGAACGCGATCGGCACCGTGGCCACCAGCAGGAGGATCGGCAGGAAGCGCAGGAACCGGACCGACGCCGGATGGCCCGCCGAGATCCGGTCCCACGGCGTCTGCGGCGTCACGTAGGACCGCATGTAGCCCTGCATGTCAGCCCCCTCCGTCGGCCCCCTGCGCATGCCGAGAGCCTAATCAGAACCGGGCCTTGAGGAGTTCTCAACAGGGAAAACGGGAGGCGGGCGGCGCTGGGAGCCGCCGCCCGCCCCCCGGTCGAGCATGTCAGGCGCGCTGCGCCTGGACCGCGTCGATGGTCTCGCGCAGCCGCTCCTCCTCCTCGGCGGAGAGGTTCGTCTGGAGCAGCTTGCCCTGGTACTGGCCGCCGAGCTCCTGCACGACCTTGTCCTCGGTCGCCGAGACGACCAGGAGGACCAGCGCGGCGGACCCGGGCGCCAGCTCGGTCCCGAGCTGCTTCATGAACGAGTCGTCCACGCCGACGTCGGTGAGGGCGCCGCCCGCGGCCCCCGCGGCCGCGCCGACCGCCATCCCGAGCAGGGGGGCGAAGAACAGCAGGCCGATGAGGCCGCCCCACAGCGCCCCGCCCGCGGCGGAGACGCCGACCAGGGACGTGGACTGGTGCAGCTTGACCTTGCCGTCCTCGCGGCGCTCGACCACGACCGCGTCGGCGAGCTTGATGAGCTCGCGCTTCTGCATGTCGGCGAGCTTGCCGAGGACCGTCTGTGCGGTGGGGACGTCCGGGTAGGCCACGGCGATGAGTTGGCTCATGGGCGCCTTCCTTCCTGCGTTGCGCCGCCGGCGGCGGCTTCTCGGCCCGATTCTGGCCCCCGTGCGGACCCGTGTCCGGCGATCGCACGGAAATCCCGGAACAGGCGGCCCTCCCGTCCACCCGCGCCCCGCCGATCCCACGATCCGCCGCGCGTTCCCGCGTTTCGGGACCGGCGGTTGACGCCCGCCCGCAACCTGTCTATATTTCCCATAGATTTGGTAGAGTTATTTGCCCGGTTACCGTCTCGGAAGGCAACCCCGTGAAAACCCTCGTCCTCCTTGGGATCGTCGGCCTGGTGGCCCAGCTCGTCGACGGCAGCCTCGGCATGGCCTACGGCGTCACCTCGACCACCCTGCTCCTCGCGATCGGCACCAACCCCGCCACCGCCTCGGCCACCGTCCACCTCGCCGAGATCGGCACCACCCTCGCCTCCGGCGCCTCCCACTGGCGCTTCGGCAACGTCGACTGGAAGGTCGTCCTCAAGATCGGCATCCCCGGCGCCGTCGGCGCCTTCGCGGGCGCCACCTTCCTGTCCTGGCTCTCCACCGAGCTCGCCGCCCCGATCATGTCGATCATCCTGCTCGGCCTCGGCCTCTACCTCCTCATCCGCTTCACCCTCCGCGGCCTCGACTCCCGCAACCTCGGCAAGCCCCTGCGCAAGCGGTTCCTCACCCCGCTCGGCCTCGTCGGCGGCTTCCTCGACGCCACCGGCGGCGGGGGCTGGGGTCCGGTCGGCACGCCCGCGCTCCTCGCCTCCGGGCGCATCGAGCCCCGCAAGGTCATCGGCTCGATCGACACCTCGGAGTTCCTCGTCGCGCTGGCCGCCTCGCTGGGCTTCCTGTTCGCGCTCGGCAGCCAGGGCATCGACTTCGCATGGGTCGGCGTGCTCCTGCTCGGCGGGCTCATCGCCGCGCCGATCGCGGCGTGGCTGGTGCGGCACATCCCTCCGCGCGTCCTCGGCTCGGCCGTCGGCGGCGTCATCATCCTGACGAACGTGCGCACCCTGCTGCGCTCGGACTGGATCGCCGCCTCGAACACCGTCCAGGTCGTCACCTACATCGCCATCGCGGCAGTGTGGATCGCGGCGGTCTGGTACTCGGTGCGCCGCCACCTCGCCGAGCGCGACGTGGGCGGCCCGGTACTCGACAAGGCCAACAACCCCGTCACGGAGTCGGACGAGCCCGCCGCCGAGACCGCCTGAGCCGCGTTCGAAGCGCCCCTTCGCAAGGCACCGTTTCACAAGACACCGCTTTTTCAAGGCACCGTTTTACAAGGCACCGTCGAGCCGTGCGGGCCCGCCTCCTCCGGGAGGCGGGCCCGTTCCGCATTCCGCCCGGACCGTCCCTATCGGATTTGGGGGACGACGTAGGGACCGCGCTCCAGTAGCATGTTCCCTCAGCACGTGGCCGCCGAGGGACCGCTGGAGGCGACAGTGACGCTGTTCTACCAGGCAGTACTCCGCGACGGCGGGCAACGGCTCGGCCCCCGGCTGCGGCGCAGCTTCGCCGCGTGGGCGCGCGTCGAGGACGACGGCTCCCCGCTGCTGGAGCACTCCCGCGGCCGCACCCGCGCGACCCTCGCGGACACGGAGGTCTGCGGCCGGTACGTGCTCGACGTGCCGACCGGCGCCGGGCGCCTGCGCACCACCGCGACCTGGGCCGCCGGTCGTCGGCCCGAGCGCAGCTGGGTCCTCGTCACCGTCGAGGGCGACCTGTCGCCCACGGCCGAACCGGTCCGCGCCCCCGGCTTCATGCCCGCGTTCCTCGCGACCGGCCGGGCCACCGACGGGGCCGTCCCGGTCGAGGCCGGGACGCACCTCGTCGGGCCCGAGGAGGTCAAGGACCTGACCGTGCGGCTCGCGAACCGCTCCCGGGCCGTGCCGCTCATCGTCCTCACCGTGGACCGCACCGACCCGGCGGTCGCCACCGCCTGCGCCGACCACCTCGCGGAGGCGCTCGCGGGCGTCGCGTCCGTGGTCCGCCTGTACGACGCGAAGACCCAGGACGAGCTGAACGCCTGGCTCGGCCCGGACCTGAGCGTCTTCGGCGGCGGCCTGCGCACCTACCTGCCGGGCGTGCGGCCCGGCGAGGAGTCGTACGCGATGCGCCACCAGCCGCGCGGGGGCAACGCGATCCGCGAGCACGGCACCCGCGCGCTCGGCGTGGTCGTCACCGGGGTCGTGGAGCTGTCCGCGCACCGGCAGGTCCCCACCGACGTGCGCCAGGCGGAGCCGCGGGTCGCCCGCGTCCTCTCCGGCGCGCTCGCCCCCGCGGACCTGCACGCGGCCCCGCCGAGCCCTGCCGCCATCGCCGTCCCGCGCCCGCCGAAGATCCCCAAGCAGGCCGTGCCCAAGGACCCGGTGCCGGAACCGGAGAGGGAGCCGGAACCGGCTGCGCCCGAACCGGAACCGGTGGCCGAGATGCCGCCCGCGCTGGCCCCCGCGCCGTCCGCCCCCGCCGTCCCCGCCCTCCCCGAGGACGGCCGCCTCGCGGGCGCCATCGCCGCGCGGCTCGCCGAGCACCTCGACGACGCCGTCCTCGAAGCGCTCGTGGACATGGCCCGCGGCGGCGACTCCGAGACCACCGGGCTCATCAGGACCATGTCCGCGCACCTCCAGGCCCTCACCCGCGCCGTCGAGACCACGGGCCTGCTCGGGCGGCGCGGGCGCGGCGACGAGCTCGAACGGCTGCGCCGCGAGTACGACCAGCTGGAGATGGACTACGTCGAACTCCAAGAGCACGAACGGAAGGCGCAGGACCGCATCCGCTGGCTCGAAGGCCGCCTCGCCGAGCACGCCGACCCCGTCTACGGCGTGCAGGACGAGGGCCCCGAGGGCCCGTGGGACGCCGAGTGCCTCATGGACGTGGTGCAGCGCGCCCGCAAGCAGCTGCGCCGCCTCGACCTGCCCGACACGCTCGACACCGAGGTCTCGCGCCTCGACGTCACCTACCCGCGCCAGCGCCGCCGCTGGGCCGCCCGCGCCTGGGACGCCCTGCGCGCCCTCGACGCCTACGCCGAAGCCCGCGCCGAGGGCCGCTTCACCGGCGGCTTCTACGACTGGTGCTCGCGGCCGCTGCCCGGCGGGCCGCACATCATCCCGACCATGGTGTCCATGAAGGAGTCCACGTCGGTGGCGGGGAACCCGAAGTTCTACAAGGCCAGGGTCTTCCGCGTCCCGGCAGAACTGGACCCCTCGGGCCGCGTCTACATGCCCGCCCACGTGAAGCTCCAGCCCGTCGGCTCGCCCGCGCCGCGCATGCACTTCCTCGACGACGCGGGCGGCGCCACCGGGCAGGTCTGGATCGGGTACCTGGGGGACCACCTGCCCAACACGCGCACCAACTAGGGCGGCGACCCCAGCGGCGGCGGCGCTCCCGTAGGCTCGGGGAGAACCCGGGAGGAGCGCCGATGGACTTCATGAGCCGCAACGCGCGGTGGATCGCCCTGACTGCGGTGCTCGTCGTCATGGCCCCGTTCTTCGCTTGGGGGCTCAACGCCCTGTTCGCGGTGGACACCTTCCTCGTGGCCGTGATCCTGCTCGTCGCCATCGTGGTGGCCGTCGTCCTCCTGGCCCGGTCGCAGAACGACGAGGAGTAGACATGGCACGAAGGAGCCACCGCCTCTTCGCCCGCTGGTACCCCAAGGCCGCCGCGTCCATCGAGGACCGCGGCCTCGGCGAGCAGCGGGCGCGGCTCCTGGCAGGACTGAGCGGACGCGTGCTGGAGGTCGGCTGCGGCCACGGCGCGAACTTCACGCACTACCCCGAGGCCGTGACCGACCTGGTCGCGGTCGAACCCGAGGAGTCCATGCGGGACCTCGCCCTTGCCCGCGCAGAGGAGCTGGGCCGCAAGGCCGTCGTCCTCGACGGGCAGGCGGAGCAGCTCTCGTTCGAGAACGACTCCTTCGACGCGGTCGTCGCGACGCTGGTGCTGTGCTCCGTCGAGGACCAGGGCCGGGCGCTCGCGGAGATCCACCGCGTCCTCAAGCCCGGCGGGCGCCTCGTGCTCCTTGAGCACGTCGGCTCCGCGAACCGCAACATCCGCGCGCTCGAATACCTCTTCGACGTCGTGCTCTGGTCGCACGTGTTCGGCGGCTGCCACACCTCGCGCGACACCGGCGCGAACATCGCGGCGGCCGGGTTCGACACGGCGGGCCTCACGCCCGCGAAGCTCCCGTTCCTGCCCTACCCCCTCAAGGTCAGCCCCCACCTGGCGGGCGAGGCCCGCAAACCCGCATAAGGCTCCGCCCGGACGGCCCCGCCTCGGGGGCGGGGCCGTCCGCGTGCGCAACGGGCTCAACCGATCCGGCCGTACGCCTTCAGGGTCTCCAGCCGCGCGAGCGTCAGGTACCCGCCCCACTCGTGGACCACCACGGGCGTCCACATAGTGAAGTTCGGGGCCCAGCCGCCGTCATCGCCCTGGTCGGCGACGATCCGGTCCAGGTGGACGCCGATCTCCTCGTCGCTGAACAGGCGCCGCCCCAGCGCGTCGGGCCGCGGGGCGAGGTCGACGGGGGAGTGGACGTGCCCCGGCGCGTCCGGGTCCAGGGCCGCGGTGGCGCGAAGCGGCTCCCGCAGGCGCTCGAACTCGGCCTCGGCGCGCTCGCGGTCGGACACGCGTTCGAGGAAGTTCAGGACGCACATGGCGTCGTACGCCTCGACCTCGCCGATCGCCGCGATCGCGTCCCAGCAGTACTCGGTGGCCGGCCCGAGCCACGGGTGGTCCACGCCGAACGCGTGGAGGAGCCCGGCGACCGGCGCGGTCGGGTTGAGCGCGGCCGGCGGCTCCTCGCCCTGCGGCTGCCACCAGGGCCCGCGCGGGTCGCCCAGGACGCTCGGGAGCACCCACGGGACGCCGCCGTCCGCAGTGGAGTGCGCGGCGAGCCAGTCGCAGGCGCGCAGGAGCAGCGGCTCGTCGGCGGTCGCGATCCCTGCGAGCATCCCGAGGGCGATCTCCACGCCCTGCGGCTGCCCGCCCGCGCCGCGCAGGTCCGGCTCGATCGCGTGGCCGAAGCCCCCGTCGAGGTTCTGGTAGGCGGCGACGGCGTTGCGCACCAGCTCGCCCGGCGCGCTGCGGAACGCGTGCGCGAACCGGAGCCGGTCCACGAGCCGGGCGTGCAGCTCCATGTACCGCTCGGCGGCGGCGAACGCGTTCGGGTCGAGGGTCTTCATGCGGTCCCCTTCGGTCGGTGTGGCGGGGGTCCGACCGTACCGGCGGGGTCCGACACTCAGCCCAGGGCCCGCTCGAAGGCCGTGTAGACCTCGTCGTTGAACAGGACGAACCGGATGTCCGCCACCTCGGTCGCCGTCTCCCGCACCGTCGCGACCGCGATCCGCGCGGCCGACTCCACGGGCCACCGGTACACGCCCGCCGACACCGCCGGGAACGCGACCGACGCCGCCCCCAGCTCGTCGGCGACCCGCAGCGACTCCCGGTAGCACGATGCCAGGAGCGCGCTCCGGTCCTCCGTCTCGGAGTAGACCGGGCCGACCGTGTGGATCACCCACCGCGCGCGGAGCCTCCCGGCGGTCGTCGCCACGGCCTGCCCGGTCGGCAGGCCCTTCCCGTACTGCGACGCCCGCAGGTCCCGGCACGCGTCGAGGATCGCGGGCCCGCCCGCCCGGT
The DNA here is from genome assembly GCF_040644205.1 of Glycomyces sp. NPDC047010. NCBI lineage: Bacteria > Bacillati > Actinomycetota > Actinomycetes > Glycomycetales > Glycomycetaceae > Glycomyces > Glycomyces sp. NPDC047010. Next base: position 45,920 of record NZ_JBEYVY010000017.1, read on the forward strand.
GGATCGCCCCGTCCACCCCGCCGCCGCCCATGAGGGACGAGTTCGCGGCGTTGACGATCGCGTCCACGTGCTGGAGCGTGATGTCGCCTCTGCTGATCGAGATGCCCATGCCCGTATTCAAGCACCGATCGGGCCGCCGTTCCCGGTAGCGTTGCACCGAACCGAATCGGAGGTCCGCATGATCGTCACGGTCACCGCCAACCCCAGCCTCGACCGCACGATCGCGGTCGACCGGCTCCTGCGCGGCGAGATCCACCGGGCCACCGGCGACCGCGTGGACCCCGGCGGCAAGGGCGTCAACGTCTCCCGCGCGCTCGTCGCCAACGGCCACCGCACCTGCGCGGTCCTCACCACCGGCGGCCACGCCGGGGCCGAACTGCTCGACCTCCTCGACGAGGCCGGCGTCCCCATCGAGGAGGTGCCCGTCTCCCAGGCGATCCGCTCCAACCTCGCCATCGCCGAAGCCGACGGCACCGTCACCAAGCTCAACGAGACCGGACCCGCCCTGCGGCCCACCGAGATTGAGGAACTCCTCGTCGCCGCCATCACGCCCACACTGGAGCGCTCCGCGTCCTGGATCGCCGGATGCGGGAGCCTCCCGCCCGGCGTCGACGCCGACTTCTACGCCGTGCTCGTCGAACGCACCCGCGACGCGGGCGCCCGCGCCGCCGTCGACACCTCCGGCCCGGCCCTCGCCGCGAGCCTCCGCGCCCGCCCCGACCTCGTCAAACCCAACCGCGAAGAGCTCGCCGAAGCCGCCGGGACCGCCGTCGACACCCTCGGCGACGCCATCGAGGCCGCCCGCGCCCTCCGCGCCGCGGGCGCCGGCGCGGTCCTCGCCAGCCTCGGCCCCGACGGCGCGATCCTGGTGGACGCCACCGGGGTCCACCACGCGCACGTCCCGCACCCGCGGCCCCTGGTCAGCGCCGTCGGCGCCGGGGACGCCACCCTCGCGGGCTTCCTCGCCAACGGCGGCTCGGGCCCCGACGCGCTCACCGCCGCCGTCGCCTGGGGCACCGCCACCGTCGCCCTCCCCGGCAGCGTCATGCCCGGCCCCGCCGACATCGACCTGAGCATCGTGGAGACCACCGCGACTCCTGAGACGGGACGCGTCCTGCGGTAAACCAGTGGCGCGCACCGCCCCCGCGATGGTTCGATCACCGGTATGACGATCCGACTCGAAACACCCGCCGTCGAAGGACTCCCCGCCGTCCTCGACGCCCTCCGGGACTGGCAGCGCGACGGCGACCCCGTCCAGCTCCACCCCGGAGACCTCGGCTGGTACTGGCGCTTCGGCGCCGAACAGACCGCCGCGGACCTGCGCACCTGGACCCGCGACGGGACCGTCCTCGCCGTCGGCCTCCTCGACGGGCCCGGCCTCGTCCGCCTCACCACCGCACCCGAGGCCAGGCAGGACGCGGAACTGGCCGAGCAGATCGCCGACGACTTCGGCGACCCCGACCGCGGCGTCCTCGCCGCCGGCGAAGCCGACGTGGAGGCCCCGGACGGCGCGCTCGTGCGCGACGCCCTCACCGCCCGCGGCTGGACCCTCGGCGAGCCGTGGACCCCGCTCACCCGCGACCTCGCCGCACCCGTCGAGGTCCCCGACGTCCGCGTCGAGACCGTCGGCCCCGACACCGCAGACGCCTACGCCGCCATCGTGCGCGCCTCCTTCAACGGCTCCACGTTCACCGCGGACCGCTGGCGCACCACCGCGTCCGGGCCGTACTACAGCGCGCGCAGCCTGCTCGCCTACGACGGCGACGCACCCGCCGCCGCGATCACCGTCTGGTCCGCCGGACCCGGCAGGCCCGGCCTCATCGAACCCCTCGGCGTCGACCCCGCCCACCGCGGCCGCGGCCTCGGCACCGCCATCACCCTCGCCGGGACCGCCGCCCTCCGCGACCTCGGCGCCTCCAGCGCGTTCGTCGCCACCGAGTCCGAGCGCATCCCGGCCGTCGCCACCTACAAGGCCGCCGGGTACACCGCAGGCACCGAACGCCTCGACCTCCACCGGGACGCCGGATGACACAATGTGCGCCCTGAGGAAGGAGCACACCACATGGCGCAACCCCGCGACTACATCACCATGCAGGCCCTGGCCCGCATCGAGTACAAGCTCGACCTGATCATGGCGAACCTGGGCGTCGCCCAGGCCGCCCCGCCCGAGGAGCCCTGGCTCGCCGGGGTCCGCTCCGAGATCCGGTCCGGCCGCAAGATCCAGGCGATCAAGCTCTACCGCGAGCACACCGGCCTGGGCCTCAAAGAGGCCAAGGACGCTGTGGAGCGCATGGAGAAGGGCTACTGAGCGCGATTCGCGACGGTTCGGGAATGTCGCACCGATTGTCTATCCTCGGTGCGGTATTCCCGGCCCCAGCGAAGGACGCAGATGACGAAATCCCGTGCGCCGCAAGAGGATAAGCTGAAACTCCCGGCCTCCTGGAACTCCCGGGTCCTGCCCCGCCGCGGCAGGCCCGCGAAGAGGCCCGCGGTCCTCGCCGACCCGAAGACCCTCGCCGACCTCGCCCGCGAGCGCACCGAACGCGAGGCCGACCTGCGGACCGCGCTCGACCTCGACGGCAACGCGCCCTATGCGGACCGGGCCCGCGCCCACCTCGACGGCGCCCCCGACCCCCGCGGCGCGGCCGCCGTCGCCGCGCTCCTCACCGAACCCCACCAGCTCTACGGCGCGTCCTGGCTCCGGCCCGCGTTCGACGCCTGGGTCCTCGACCACGGCCTGCCCTTCGCGTGCGCCGCGGCCGTCGAGTTCCTCGCCGTCAAGGAGCGCACCGAGATGTACGACGAGCTGCCGCCGCTGCGCGAACGCGTCCTCGCCGAGACCCCCGCCGGGAACCTCGAAGTCCTCGACCGCGAGACCGACCACGGGATCGGCGCCGTCCGAGCCCTCCTCGCGGCCGCCTCCGACGACGAGTACGCCCTCGCGGCGGCCGCCGTCGCCGCCCGCCGCGACACCCCCGCCAAGCGCATCGCCGCCACCGTCCTCCTCCCCGACGAACCCGCCTGGCTCCTCGAAGCCGGAGCCGACTTCATGCGGGAGCGGGAGAACCCCTACAACGACGACCTCCTGTGGACGTGCTTCGCCACCGCCGACCAGATCACCGCCGTCGGCCTCGACGCCGCCGAGCACCCCCGGCTCGGCTACGACTCGCTCCTCACCCTCGTCGCCACCCTCGGCGCGGATGCCCTCCCGGTCCTCACCGGACCCGCCGCCGCCGGATACACCGACTACCACGACCGCGGCGACCTCGCGCAGGCCATCGCGATGCTCCCCAGCGACGACGCCGCCGAGCACCTCCTCACCCGGCTCCGCAGGCACTCCACCTTCAAAGCCGCCACAGCGGCCGCCGCGACCTTCCCCCTGCGCACCCTCCGCACCGCCGCCCGCCTCGCCCCCGGCCTCGACCCCGCCGACCTCCACGCACTCGCCGCGATCGCCGCCCTCCCCGACGCGGCGCTCCGCGCCCGCCTCACCGAGGACGAGCGGACCGCCCTCGACCGCCTCGACACCGCCGCCGGCCGAGTCCCCGACGCCGACGACCTGCCCCCGCTCCTCACCAACCCGCCCTGGACCCGCAAGCGCCCCAAAGCCGACGGGCCCGAGGACGACCCCCTGGCCCCCTCGGTCAAGGTCCCCAGACCCGGCAAGTGGTTCGTCCCCGCCGCACTCCCGCAAGTCCTCCTCAAGGGACGCGACCGCGCGCTCCCCGTCGGCTCCGTCGCGCACCTCGCCACCGTGCTCGCGCTGGCCGCCCCCGACCGCCCCTACCCGGGGCTCGCCGTGGCGGCCGAGACCTGCGACCGGGACTCGCTGGCCGCGTTCGGCCTCGCGCTGTTCGAGCAGTGGGAGCGGGCGGGCGGGCCCGCGAAGGACGGGTGGGCGCTGATGCAGCTCGCGCACTTCCCGAGCGACGCGGCCGCCGTGCGCCTCGCCGAGCTGGTGCGCGCGTGGCCCGGGGAGAGCAAGCACAAGCGGGCCGCCGCGGGCGTGGGCGTGCTCGGCGCGATGGGGACGGAGGCCGCGCTCCGGGGGCTCCACGGCCTCGCGGAGAAGCTGAAGTTCAAGTCGCTCAAGGACGACGCGGGCCGCCAGCTGAGCGCGGTCGCGAAGCGGCTGGGCCTGAGCCGGGAGCAGCTCGCCGACCGGCTCGTCCCGGACCTGGGGCTCGGCGCGCCGATCGTCCTCGACTACGGGCCCCGCTCGTTCACCGTCGAGGCCGACGAGCACCTGGACCTGCGCGTCACCGACGGGACCGGGAAGGTCCTCAAGGCCCTCCCGAAGCCCGGCGCGAAGGACGACGCCGCGACCGCGGGGGAGTCCTACCGGCGGTTCGGCGCGCTCAAGAAGGACCTGCGCACCACCGCGACCGACCAGGTCCGCCGCCTCGAAGCGGCCATGGCGACCGCCCGCACCTGGCCGAAGGCCGAGTTCGAGGAGCACATCGCGGGCCACCCGCTCAACCGCCGCCTCGCCGGGCGGCTCGTCTGGTGGACCGGGACCGGCGGCACCGCGAGGGGGTTCCGCATCGCCGAGGACGGCACCTACTCCGACGCCGACGACGCCGCGGTGGTCCTGCCCGAGGACGCCGCGGTCCGCCTCGCCCACCCGGTCCTGCTCGGGGACCTGACCCCCAGGTGGACCGAGTTGCTCGCCGACTACGAGATCCTTCAGCCGTTCGACCAGCTCGGCCGCCCGGTCCTGGCGCTCACCGACGAGGAGCGCGCCACCGGCCGCCTCTCGCGCGCCGAGGGCGCCGTCATCGAGGCCCTGCGGGTCCTCGGCGCCGCCGGTCAGGGCTGGCGGCGCGCCAGGCCGGAGGACGGCGGGGTCGAGCCGGGCGTCTCCTGGTCGCCCGGCGGCGGCCTGGTCGTCGCGGTCGGGCTGGAGCCGGGGATCTGGGCGGGCGCGGCCGCCGAGTCCCCGGAGCAGACCGTCCGGAGCGTCGTGGTCTCCCGGGGCGAACCGTGCTGGCGGTACGACGGGCACCGCCCGCCCCGCCCGGTCGACCTCGACCCGGTGACCGCCTCGGAGATCCTCGCGAGGCTGGAGCGGCTGACTACCAGCGGTGGTGGACCTGCGGCCTGACCAGGTCGTCGTAGACGGCGCGGACCGCCGCGTGGAGGTCCGGGTCCAAGGGGGCGAACGCTGCTGCGGCCGCGTTCGCCGCCGCCTGCTCGGCATTGCGGGCGCCGGGGATCACGACGGTGACGCCCGGCTGGTCGAGGATCCAGCGGAGTGCGAACTGCGCCATGGTCATCCCCTCGGGCACGAGCGGCCGGAGGCGCTCGACCGCTTCCAGGCCCGTCGCGTAGTCGACGCCCGCGAAGGTCTCGCCGACGTCGAACGCGTCGCCGCGGCGGTTGTAGTTGCGGTGGTCGTCGGCCGCGAACTCGGTCCCGGCGGTGTACCTGCCCGACAGGAGGCCCGAGGCGAGCGGGACGCGCGCGATGATCCCCACGCCCGCGTCGGCCGCGGCCGGGAGGACGCGTTTGAGCGGCTTCTGCCGGAACGGGTTCAAAATGATCTGCACCGTGGCAACGCCCGGGCGGGCGATGGCCGCGAGGGCCTCCTCGCAGGTCTCGACGCTCACGCCGTAGTGCCCGATGCGGCCCTCGGCGACCATGGCGTCGAGGACGCCGAACACGGCGTCGTCGCCGTAGACGCTCGTCGGCGGGCAGTGGAGCTGCACCAGGTCCAACGTCGCCATGCCGAGGCGCTCGCGCGAGTCGTCGTTCCACGCGAGGAAGTTCGCCTCGCTGTAGTTCCCGTGGACCTGCTCGGCGCGCCGGCCCATCTTGGTCGCGACGAAGACCCCCGGGTGCGCCTTGCGGAACGCGCCCACGAACCGCTCCGAGCGGCCGTCGCCGTACACGTCGGCGGTGTCGTAGAAGGTCACGCCCGCCGCCGCGGCGGCCTCCAGGGCCGCGGTCGCGTCGTCCTCGCTGACGGCGCTCCAGTCGGCGCCGATCTGCCACGCGCCGAAGCCCACGACCCCGACGCTCGCGCCGGTCCTGCCCAGAATCCGAGTCTCCAAAGTGACGGCCCCCTTCAACTAACCCATTTACAAAGTGGCGCACCCGCCGTAGCATTCAGCCATGAAGTCCACCTCGCGCGATATCCGCCTGCGCAACTGCTTCGCAGTGCTGCGGCACCTCATCGCGGACGCCCCGACCTCCCGCCAGATCCTCGCCCGCGAGACCGACCTCTCGGTGGCGACGGTGTCGAACCTGGTCACCGACCTGATCGAACTGGGCGTCGTCGTGGAGGTGGGACGCGAGGACTCCGGCGGCGGGCGCCCCCGGGCGCTCCTGGCCCCGAACGCGGGCGGCGGCGTCATGATCGGCGTCGACGTCGCCGAGACGTACGTGCAGCTGGAAGTCTACGACCTGGCCCTCACGGTGGTGGACCGGGTCGAGGAGCGCATGGAGGCCAGCGAGAACAGCCCCGACCAGGTCATCGGCCACATCGCCTCCGCCATGGACCAGGTCCGCTCCCGCCTCGGCGACCGCGCGATCCTCGGGGTCGGCGTGAGCCTCCCCGGGCAGGTCGACGTCACCTGGGGCGTCTCCGGGTTCGCCCCCAACTGGAACTGGCACGACGTGCCGTTCCGGCGCCTGCTCACCGAGCGCCTTGAACTCGACGTCCCGGTCTACCTGGACAATCCCCTGAAGACGATCACCGTCGGCGAGCTCTGGTTCGGCGACGGCCGCGGCGTCGACCGCCTCGCCGTGCTCATCCTCGGCACCGGCGTGGGCGCCGGGCTCGCCTTCGGCGGGCAGCTCTACCGCGGCGCCACCAACTCCGCGGGGGAGTGGGGCCACACCACCATCAACCCCAGCGGCCCGCAGTGCCGCTGCGGCGCAAAGGGATGCATCGAGGCGTATGTGGGCGCCCCCGCGATCCTGTGGCAGTGGGCCCAGCTCGACGGCCGCGCCGCCGCGGGCTCGCAGACCGAGGCCATGGCCGCGCTCGCCGCCGCCTGGGAGGCGGGGGAGCCGTCCGCGGTGCGCACCGTCGAGACCGTCGCCGAGTCGCTCGCCGCCGGGGTCGCGAACCTGCTCAACCTTGTCAACCCCGACCTCGTGGTCCTGGACGGCTGGGTCACCTGGGCCCTCGGCGACGCGCTCGTGCCCGAGTTCGAGCGCCGCCTCGCCGCGCACGCCATGGAGGCCCCGCTCAAGGCCGCCCGCCTGAAGCGGAACACGCAGGAGCGCAACATGGTCGCGCTCGGCGCGGCCGCACTCGCCCTGGAGGGCCACCTGAACCGGCTCAACACCGTGGGGTCGCGCAGCCGCCGCTGACCGGACCCCCAGGTACCGCACAAAAACCGAGCGCTTCCAACGCGATCGCGCACGAATCGTTACCACGAGGCTTACTTCAACCCATTGACAAAGTGAGTGACCCTCGCAACACTGAGAGACGAATCGACGGATGTCGAATCTCCGCTGCGGCGTCGACCATGACCCGGAGTCGCGCGGGAGCCCTTCCGACCTCTCAACGTAGCGAGGAGCTAGAAATGGCCTTCAGCAACAACCGTTCGTCCGAGCAGGCGCTTGCCGGCCTGGCGTTCAACCGTCGCCGCATGCTCGCGCTCGGCGGCCTCGCCGCCGGGGCGGGCGCGCTGGGCGCGTGCGGCTCCAACACCGGGCGCGGCGGCACGGGCGACGGCGTCAACCTCTACCAGTGGTACCACCAGTACGGCGAGGCCGGCACCCAGCAGGCCGCCGAGAAGTACGCCGCCGCATACGAGGACGCCACCGTCACCATCAACTGGGTCCCCGGCGACTACGACACCGCCCTCTCCTCCGGGCTCCTCGCCGACAAGCCCGGCGACTACCCCGACGTCTTCGAGAGCCACCTCAACCGCTCCATGGTGGACTCGGGGCAGGTCGTGCCCCTCGACGACATCTTCGAGGGCGTCCTCGACGACTTCACCGACATCGACGTCAAGCGCAACTCGATCGACGGCAAGGTCTACGGGATCCAGATGATCGACGACCCGCAGTTCCTGTACTACCGGCCGTCCCTGTTCTCCGACGCCGGGATCACCGAGCCGGCCACCTTCGAGGACCTCATGGCCGCGGCCGCCGAGCTCACCACCGGCGACGTCAAGGGCCTGTTCCTCGGCAACGACGACTCCGCCACGAAGCTGTTCCAGCCCATCGTGTTCTCCGCCGGGCAGTCCCTCCTCACCGACGACCACCAGATCGGCTTCGACAAGGACACCGTCATCGCCGGTGCGCTGCAGGTGAAGGCGCTCCACGAGTCCAGCTCCCTCCTCATCGGCGCCCCCACCGAAGCGTGGGACCCGTCCTCGATCATCCAGGGCCTGTGCGCGATCCAGTGGTGCGGCCTGTGGGCCCTCCCGCAGATCATCGACACCTACGGCGACGACATCGCCGTCATGCCGTTCCCCGGCTTCGGCGGCGGGACGCAGACCGTCTACAACGGCGGCTGGTCCACGTTCGTCAACGCCAAGTCCGAGCACGTCGACGAGGCCAAGGCGTTCGCCAAGTGGCTGTGGATCGACAACGAGGAGTACATCCAGGACTGGTGCCTGTCCTACGGCTTCCACATCCCGCCGCGCAAGTCCATGGCCGCCAACGCCGACGCGCTCGCCGAGGGCCCCGCCGCCACCGCCGTCCAGATCTCCCAGGACTTCGGCTGGGGCGACGACCCCAACTGGACGCCCACCATGGAGACCGCCGTGGACGACATGATGACCCACGTCGTGCTCGAAGGCGCCGACCCCTCGGCCGAGTTCGACGCCGCCGCCCAGACCATCCAGACCGAGCTCGACTCGATCTTCGGCTGACCGGGGGCACCGTGGCCGTCTCGACCGAGACCGCCGCGCCCGGGGCGGCGGGCACCGGGGGCCGAGCGCCCCGGTCCCGCCGCCGCCCGGGCGGCTGGCGGACCGCACTCACCTTCTGGTACTTCGTGGGGCCCTTCTTCATCGGGCTCCTCGTCTTCACCTACATCCCCGTGATCTGGAGCGCGTACCTGTCGTTCTTCGACGCGCGCAACACCGTGACGCCCCTGCCCGAGGACTTCGTGGGCCTCGGCAACTACGCCCGGATGCTCCAGGACGCGGCGTTCACCGACAGCCTCGTCACGTTCACCGTGTTCGCGGCCTTCATCGTCCCGCTCACGTTCGCGTGCTCGCTCGCGCTCGCCCTGCTGCTCAACCGGGTCCGGCTCATGCGGGCGTTCTTCCGGTCGGTGTTCTTCCTGCCGTTCGCGTGCTCCTACGTGGTCGCCTCGCTGGTGTGGAAGATGTCGATCTTCAACGGCGTGCGGTACGGCATGGCGAACTCGGTGCTCGACCTGTTCGGGATCGAGGACATCCCGTGGCTGTTCGACCCGAGCCCGCCCTGGTACTGGCTGGTCATCGTGACGCTGCGCCTGTGGATCCAGTGCGGCTTCTACATGATCCTGTTCATCGCCGCGCTCCAGCAGATCCCCGAGCACCTCTACGAGGCCGCCTACGTGGACGGCGCGAAGCCCGGCCGCCAGACCTTCTGGCACATCACGCTCCCGCAGCTGCGGGCCACCTCCGTGGCGGTCCTCATGCTCATCCTCATCGCCGCCTACCAGGCGTTCGACGAGTTCTACAACCTCATCGGGAACCAGGCGTACGCCAGACCGCCGCTGATGTACCTGTACACGACCGCGCTCGGCACCCAGCAGGACCTGGGCCGCGGCTCCGCGGGGGCGCTGATCCTGGCGCTCATCATCGCGATCGTGACGGTCCTCCAGGGCAGGTTCCTCGGATTCGGCAACGCGGAGGAGAAGTAGCAATGGCATCGACCCCGCTGCGCGCCAAGCCCGTCGGCTACCGGCCCGGCATCGGCTCGAAGGGCGCGAACCTCGCGGTCCTCATCGTCCTCGCCGTGCTCGCGGTCCTGTTCCTCATCCCGTTCTACCTGATCCTGCGCAACGCCTTCGCCACCGACCAGGAGATCACCGCCCCCGGCTGGATGTGGTTCTCCTCCGACCCCGCCTGGGACAACCTGTCGCGGCTGTTCGACGACCCGTCCGTGCCGATGGCCCGGTCGCTCCTGAACTCCGCGATCGTCGCCGTCCTCACCACCGCGGGCACCCTGTTCCTGTGCACCACCGCCGGGTACGGGCTCGCGCGCATCCCGTGGCGGCACGCGAACAAGGTGTTCTACATCGTGCTGGCGACGCTCATGATCCCCGGCGCGATCACGTTCGTGCCGAGCTTCGTGATGGTCTCCAGCCTCGGCTGGCTCTCCGACTACCGGGGCCTCATCATCCCCGGCCTGTTCTCGGGCTTCGCGGCGTTCCTGTGCCGCCAGTACTTCCTGGGCTTCCCGCGCGAGCTCGAAGAGGCCGCCCGCGTGGACGGCCTGAGCCACTGGGGCGCGTTCTGGCGCATCGTGATCCCCAACTCCGGGAGCTTCCTCGCGGCGATCGCGGTCATCACGTTCGTGGGCGCGTGGAACGCGTTCCTGTGGCCCCTGGTCATCGGCCGGTCCCCGGACTCGTGGACCGTGCAGGTCGCCCTCTCCACGTTCCTGACGGCGCAGACGGTGAGCCTCTCGCAGCTGTTCGCCGCCGCGCTCGTGGCGATCCTGCCGCTGGTGTTCGTGTTCCTTTTCCTCCAGCGCTTCCTGGTCCAGGGCGTGGCCCAGACCGGCCTCAAGGGCTGAGTCCCGGGCCTCCTGCTGCGGCCTCCGGCCCCGGCCGGAGGCCCCGGGGCCCCGCCGGTTTCCGGCCGGGCCCCGGAGTTCCGCAGGTCACCCGCTAGTGTTGCCGTCGTGGACCTGACCGAATACGTGCCCGTCGTCCCCGACTTCCCCGAACCCGGGGTCGGCTTCCGCGACATCACGCCGCTGCTCGCCGCCCCCGATGCGTTCCGCGCCTCGATCGACCGCCTCCAGGAGGCGTGCGAGCCGTACCCGTACGACGCGATCGCCGCGTTCGACGCCCGCGGGTTCCTCTGGGCCGCGCCGCTCGCCGACCGCACCGGCACGCCGCTCCTGCCGATCCGCAAGGCCGGCAAGCTGCCCCGCCGCGCCGCGGTCGAGACCTACCGCGGCGAGTACGCCGAAGTGCGGGTCGAGCTCCACGCCGACGCCGTGCGCGCGGGCGACCGGGTCCTCCTCGTCGACGACGTCATCGCCACCGGCGAGTCCATGGCCGCGGGCGTGCGCCTCGTCGAGGGACTCGGCGGCACCGTCGCCGCCTGCGCGGCCCTCCTGGAGATCGGCGCCCTCAACGGCCGCGACCGCCTCACCGGCTACCCCGTGGTGTCGCTCCTCGGGAAGCTCTGAGCGCCGCGCTCAGCCCAGCAGCTTCTCGATGTTCACCGGGTCGGCCAGCGCCGACCCCATCCCGATCACCGACGCCCCGGCCTTGCGGTACGCCTCGACCTCGTCGGGCCCGACCCCGCCCGTGGCCACGTACTTGACCTCGGGGAACGGCCCGGCCATCGCCTTGAACCAGTCCTTGCCCAGCGAGGACGCGGGGAAGACCTTCACCCACGTGCAGCCCAGCTCCCGCGCGAGGCCGACCTCGCTGGCGGTCGCCACGCCCGGCAGGTGCGGCAGGCCCGCGGCGTGCGACGCCTCCAGGACGGCCGGGTTCAGGCCCGGCGCGATCGTGTAGGCCGCGCCCGCGGCGGCGGCGCGCTCGACGTGCCCGGCCGAGACCACGGTCCCGGCGCCCACGAGGTGCCCGCGCGGCGCGGCGGCCTTCACCGCGGCGGCGAGGGCCTCCTCCTGGCCGGGCTGCCCGATCGGGACCTCGACGAGGTCGATCCCGGCGTCCCAGAGCCGCTCGGAGAGCGCCACGGTCTCGTCGGCGGGCAGGCCGCGCCAGATCGCCATGACGCGCTGGTCGGCGAAGAGGCGGTCGAAGAAGGCGCCTTGGTCAACGGTCACTGCTGGTCCTCCAGGAGGGCTCGAACGGTCTCGGGGGCGGGCGGGGGCGCGAGGTCCCCGACGGTCTGGAGGGCCCCGGCGGCGAGCCGGTGGCCCAGGCGCATGGAGGCGGCGACGGACGCGTCCTGCAAGCGGCCGTAGAGGAATCCGGCGGCGAACGCGTCGCCCGCGCCGACGGGTTCGACCACGTCGACGGGCTCGGCGGCCGTGTAGTGGCGCTCCTCGCCGTCGAACGCGGTGACGCCGTTCCCGCCGTCCTTGACGACGAGCACGGCGGCGTTCGGGATGCGCTCGCGCACGTCCTCGGGGGTCTTGACGCCCCAGAGGGTCTGGGCCTCGTCGAGGCCGACGAACGCGATGTCGGCGGCGTCGGCGAGCCGTGCGAGCACCGGCCCGGCCTCGTCGACGGGCCACAGGGCCGGGCGGTAGTTGACGTCGAAGCTCACGACGGCGGGGGCGAGGGCGCGCCGCACGAGCAGCTCCTCCACGAGGGCCGCGCAGGACTCCGAGAGGGCCGGGGTGATGCCGGACAGGTGGAGGATCTTCGGCGGCTCCAGGCCGTCGAGGTGGCCGGGGCCCATGGTCGAGGCCGCGGAGCCGCGCCGGTAGTAGTGGACGACGGTGCCCTCGGGGCCGGGGTCCTTGAAGTAGACGCCGGTGGGGCGCGCGGGGTCGGTGCCGATGCCGTCGCAGTCGACGCCCGCTGCTGCCAGGACGTCCTTGATGCGCAGGCCGAACGGGTCGTCGCCGACCTTGCCGTGCCAGGCGGCGCGGGCGCCGAGGCGGGCGAGGGCGACGGCGACGTTCGACTCGGCCCCGGCGACGCCGGCGTGGAGTTCGACCGCCGTGCGCAGGGGTCCGGCGGTCGCGGGCGCGAAGACGCACATCGACTCGCCGAGGCACAGGACGTCCAAGGGGGCTCCCTTCGGGGTCGGGGGACGGGCCCCAGCCTACCGACCGGAAAACGCATTCACAAAACCGCCGGACCCTCCGTCCCGCGTAGACTGGACCGACGGCTCTCTCGCGATGGGGGCGAACATGATCGACGTGCGCCTGGTGAAGGTCTTCGCGTGGACCATCGGGGTCCTGCTGGTCCTCTGGATGCTCGCCGAGTGCGCGGGCGGCATCGACGAGACGGACACCGACGGGGACCTCCAGCGCGACGCGGAGCAGTACGCCGCGGACTGCGGCCGCACCTGGCAGGCCCTCGACGCCGCGGGGGAGGTCGCGGGCGGGGACGTGGAGTCGGTGGTGGACCGGATGGAGGCGTTCGGCAACGAGATCGAGGACCCCGACCTCAAGGCGCTCACCGCGGTCTACACCGAGCGGGTCCAGGACCTCGCGGCGACCGTCGACCCCGCGGACCTCGCAGGGGAGATCGCCCAGTACCAGGACTCCGCGGCGTTCGACCTGGCGCTGCGCTGCCCGCTGTCGTGATCCCGCCGTGCGGGCCCGGTATTGACAGTGTTGGAAATTACCGCTAACTTCTACACGTTTGCACATCCTTCTGTCCGAAGGATGCCCACTCGACCTCAATGTGGAGGGACGCGGCGCCGCACTCGCGGTCCGCACGGCGGCCCTCCCGCGGACTTTGCTCTGGGGTTGACGGGGCGGGGCCGACCGGTGCCGAAGCCGACGCGTGAGACCGCGGCGGCGGTGGCGGGCGGACCCGCCCCGTTCCGCTGCACCGTTCCCCCAAGAACCACCCAAATCAACCCATAACGGTTCGCGCGTTTGGGTTCGGGCCCGTGCTTGTGGCAAAATGGCACGTCTGCCTTCCCACCGTAGGAGCCTCGTTGCCACCCAGCGATCTGCACGCCACCTTCCTGCCCGACCACGCCTCCCCGGCCGACGGGCGGCTCCTGTTCTTCGGGGGCGGGCGTCCGGAGTCCGCGGTGGCCGAGCTCGGACTGCCCCCGGGCGACCCGGTCGAGGCGGAGCTCTACCTCGAAGGGGAGCTGGTGGAGGTCGAGGGCGTCGCGATGCCGGTCCGCCCGGTGCTGCCCGCGCTCACCCGCATCGCCTCCCGGCCCGACATCACCGAGTCCGTGGCGATCTGGGCCCGGATCGCGAACGCGGTGGACGACGACAAGTTCGACGACCTCGACCGCATCGCCGGTGAGCTCCCCGCCGAGGGCCACTCCGCCCCGCACTCCGAAGGCCACGTGTGGACCGCGAAGGCCCTGGTGGGCGCCTTCGTGGAGTCCTACACCGAGCTGCTGCGCTCCGACTCGGGGCTGAACCTGCGGCTCATCACCGCCCAGCACGCCGACCCCGGCGAGGTCCGCGTCAACGCCGACCTGCGCAAGTACCAGGCCCACGGCATCGCCTGGCTCGAAGCCGCGGCCGACGGCGGCACCGGCGTGATCCTCGCCGACGACATGGGCCTGGGCAAGACCCTCCAGTCGATCGGGCTGCTCGTGCGCCGGGCCGGGATCGCCCCGCACCTGGTGGTCTGCCCCACGTCCCTGGTCGGCAACTGGCAGCGCGAGATCGCGCGCTTCGCGCCGCAGCTGTCGGTGCACCTGCACCACGGCCCGGCCCGCACGAAGTCGCCCGCGCCGTTCGTGGAGACCGACGTCGTGGTCACCTCGTACTCGATCGCGCTGCGCGACATCAAACTGCTGCGCTCCATCGGCTGGGACACCATCGTCATCGACGAGGCCCAGGCCATCAAGAACCACCGCTCGCGCACCGCCGGGGCCGTCCGCGACCTCACCGGCCGCGTGCGCATCGCCCTGACCGGCACGCCCGTGGAGAACCACCTCGCCGAGCTGTGGTCGATCTCCGAGTTCGTCAACCCCGGGCTCCTCGGCATCCAGGCGGACTTCAAGCGCCGCTTCGCCGACCCCATCGAGATCGGCCGCGACCCCGTGGCCGCCGCGACGCTCCGCGCCCGCATCGACCCGGTCGTGCTGCGCCGCATGAAAGAGGACGTCGCCGCCGACCTGCCCCCGAAGATCGAGTCCGTCGTGGCCTGCACGATGACCGACGAGCAGGCGGGCCTCTACCGCGAGGCCATCCGCGAGGCGTTCGACGAGGGCCTGGGCGACGGCATCACCCGCCGCGGCCGCGTCCTCAAGCTCCTCACCCGCCTCAAGCAGATCTGCAACCACCCCGCGCAGTACGTGGGCGTGGGGGACGGGCACCTGGCCGAGCGCTCCGGGAAGCTCGACCGCGTCACCGAGATGCTCACCGAGGTCGTCGAAGAGGGCGACAAGACCCTCATCTTCACGCAGTACCGGCAGATGGGGGAGCTGCTCTCGCGCCACCTGGAGGCCGAGCTCGGCGTCGCCGCGCCGTTCCTGCACGGCGGCCTCGACCAGCCCGCCCGCGACAAGCTCGTGGACGAGTTCCAGACCGTCCCGGGCCCCGCGATCCTCCTCGTCTCGCTCCGCGCGGGCGGCACCGGCCTCAACCTCACGGGCGCCTCGCACGTCGTCCACTACGACCGCTGGTGGAACCCCGCGGTCGAGGACCAGGCCACCGACCGGGCCCACCGCATCGGGCAGACCCAGACCGTGCACGTCCACAAGCTGGTGACCGCCGGGTCGCTCGAAGAGCGCGTGGACGAGCTGCTCGCCCGCAAGCGGGCCATCGCCGAGGCCGTGGTCGGCTCCGGCGAGGACTGGCTGGGCGAGCTCGACGACTCCCAGCTCCGCAAACTCATCGAACTCGACGACCAGGGAGGCCACCTGTGAGCGACCCGTACGGCCGGACCTGGTGGGGCCGCAAGTGGTGGCGCGCCCTGGAGACCATCGGCCTGAACTACCCCGACCAGCGCATCGTCAAGGGCCGCGCCATCGCCGGGCGCGGCTCCGTCACCGGCCTCTCCATTGAGCCGGGCCTCGTCTCGGGGACCGTCGCCGACGGCGCCGGGCTCTACGAGGCCGAGATCGCCATCCCCGTCTACAACAAGTCGGCGTGGACCGCGGGCCTGTCGGCCCTGTCGCTGTCGCCCTCGTGCGTCGCCGGGCTCCTCGCCGGGCGCCTGCCCAAGCGCATCGACGACGTGCTCGCCGAGACCGGGATGCGCCTGCTGCCCAAGAAGTTCGTCACCGAGGACCACAACCGGATCACCACCTCGTGCGGGTGCGCCGACTCCCGCGAGGTCTGCGCCCACATCATGGCCCTCGCCCTGGTCAGCGCCGCCCGCATGGACGACGACCCGTGGCTGGTCCTCCTCGTCCGCGGCGGCCCCACCCGGGACCTCGCCGGACGCCTGCGCGCCGCCCGCCTCGCGAGCATGGAGGCCGCCCAGCCCGTCGCGTGAGCCTCGCTCTCATCGATTCCTGAACCGGGCGCCATCGGGTGTTGAGGTTGCCGCCATAGCGTCCGGGCCATGCCGAACCAGCGCACCGCCGGCATGGCGCGACTGCACCGCCGCACCCTGCTGCGCCTCGCCGTCCCGCTCGCGGCCGCCGCCGCGGTGGCCGCGGCGCTCCCGTCCCTCGTCGACTCCGGCGACCCCGGCGGCTCCGGCGCCGCCGACTCCACCACGCCCGCAGGCGATCCCGGCGGCCTCGGCTCCGGCGGGGCCTCCCGCGCCGCCGCCTCCGAGTCCACCTACGCCGAGCAGCTCTCCGGACTGCTCGCCGAACGCGTCGAAGACCTCATGGGGGACAACGGCACCGACGTCTCGGTCGCCGCCTCCCGCGGCGGCGTCCGGATCGCCTACCGCCCCGACCTCCAGCACGACACCGCCTCGATCGTCAAGGCCCAGCTCCTCGTGATGGCCCTGCGCCACTACGGGACCGTCGCCGACGCCCCCGACGCGCGGCTGCGCGCCATGATCACCGCCTCTGACAACGACGCCGCCACCGCCGTCTACGACGCCCTCGGCGGCGCCGACGCGCTCACCCAGGCGTGCGCCGACTTCGGCATGACCGGCACCGAACCGCGCGAGGACGCCTGGGGCCTCACCGACACCACCGCCCCCGACCAGCTCACCCTGCTCGGCCACGCCCTCTACGAGGGACTCCTCGATGCCGACCAGACCGCCTACGCCCGCGACCTCATGGCCTCGGTCACCGCGTCCCAGCGCTGGGGCGTCTCCGCCGCCGCGGCCGACGGCGAGACCGTCTGGCTCAAGAACGGCTGGGACACCCGCACCGCCCTCGGCGGCCTCTGGGTCGTCAACTCGATCGGCGTCATCGCCGGTGACACCGCCGACCCGACCCGCATCGCGGTCCTCACCAGCGGCTCCGCCACCCAGTCCGCAGGCGTCGACCTCGTCGAGTCCCTCGCGACCCTCGCCAGATCGACCCTCGACGGCTTACGGGAGCCGGACCTCCAGGGCCGGGCCGTCCTGGGCCACCGTGACCCCGGACAGGTCCGCGACCCGCGGCAGACCGTTGGCCGCCTCGCCCCGGTAGCCGCCCACGACCACCGTCGCGGCGCCCGCCTCCGTCGCCGACGTGAGGCCCGCTGGGGCGTCCTCGAACGCCACTGCGTCCGCGGCGTCCGCGCCCAGGGCGCGGGCCGCGAGCATGTACGGCTGCGGATGCGGCTTGCCCTTGGTCACGTCGTCGGCCGCCACGAGGATCTTCGGCAGGGGAATCCCCACCGCGGCGAGGCGCCGCAGCGTCAGCGCCCGCGTCGCCGACGTGACCACGGCCCACTTGGCCGGGTCGAGCGACTTCAGCAGCGCCGCCGCCCCCGGGATCTCGCTGATCCCGTCCGTGCGGTCGATCTCCTCCGCCTCGATCCGGTCGGTCTCCGCCACCACGTCCACGCCGTGCGGCGCGAACTCCGCGACCACCTCGATCGTCGGCCGCCCGTGCGCCACCGCGAGGATCGCCGACGCCTCCAGGCCGTGGCGCCCGGCGAACCGGCCCCACGCCCGCTCCACCGACGCCGTCGAGTCGACCAGCGTCCCGTCCATGTCGAACAGCAGCACCGAAGCCGACAGCACCTGACCGCCCATGACGTACCTCCCTAGAACCGACCCGCAACGGTACCAACGGAAGATGACGACCGCGCTACATTCCGCGCGCCGCCCCGCGAACTCGGCGTGCGGCCCGCGAATGCGGTTGCGGCCCCAGGACCGCTCCTTTAGCGTCGAAACCGTGCCAGAACTCATCGACCCGACCGTGCGTCTCGCCCCGTCGTTCACCGCAGCCCTCCACGAGTTCATCGCGGAAGGCGGCGGCACCGGCCACTCCGGGACCGACACGATCATCCGCAACTACCTGCGCCCCGGCGACGAATGGGCCGCCGAGTACGTCGCCGACACCCTCGGCTGGCGCACCACCGCCCCGCCCGGATTCGTCACCTTCACCACCCTCTGGTGGGCCGAGGGCGACACCTTCCTGGGGCGCCTCGCGATCCGGCACACCCTGAACGCCGACCTCCTCGACGTCGGCGGCCACATCGGCTACGACGTGCGCCCCTCCGCGCGCCGGCAGGGCCACGCCACCGCCATGCTCGCCGCCGCCCTCCCGGTCGCCGCCGCACTCGGGATCGAACGCGCCCTCATCACCTGCGACGCCGACAACACCGCCTCCCGCAAGGTGATCGAGAAGAACGGCGGGGTACTCGAAGACCGCCGCGGGGACAAGCTCCGCTACTGGACGCCCACCGCCGCCGACTGAGACGAGGAGCCCATGAGGATCGAACGCGTCGACTACGACCGGACCCAGCACGCCGGATACGCCAAGGGCCGCAGGCTCCTCCCGTCCAGCCGCCGCGCGTGGACGCGCGCGTTCCGGTCCCTCGCCGGGGACCGGCGCATCGCCCGCGTCGCCGACGTCGGGTCCGGGACCGGCCGGTTCACGCCCGCGCTGGCCGACGAGTTCGGGGCCGAGACCCTGGGGATCGAGCCCTCGGAGCGGATGCGGGAGGTCGCGCACGTCGAGTCCGCGCACCCGCTCGTCACGTACGTGCCCGGCAGCGCCGCCGACCTGCCCCTGGACGACCGGTCCGCCGACCTCGCGCTCATGTTCCTGGTGTGGCACCACGTGCCCGACCGGCCCGCGGCCGCCCGCGAGCTGGCCCGCGTCCTCGCGCCCGGCGCGCGGCTCCTCATCGCGACGACGCTCGCCGACCGCCTCAAGGACCTGCTGCTCTACCGGTACTTCCCGCGCACCAGGGACATCGACGCCGAAGTGTTCCCCACCCTCGCCGAGACCGAGGCGGTCTTCCGCGGCGCCGGGTTCACGCCCGCCGGACTCGTGGAGGTCCACCACCGCTCGGCCGACAGCCTCGCCGAGTACACCGAGCGCCAGCGCATGCGCGCCCTGTCGGTGTACGAGCACCTCACGGACGAGGAGTACCGGGACGGCCTGGCCGCCATGGCCGCCGACGCCCTCGCGGAGACCGTCCCGCGGCCGGTCGAGGCCGACTGCGACCTGCTCGCGTTCACGCGGGACTGAGTCAGCGGCCGTCGGGGGCGACCAGGCCCGTGTTGTAGGCGAAGATGACCGCCTGGACCCGGTCACGGGCGCCGATCTTCGCGAGGATGCGCCCCACGTGCGTCTTCACCGTCGACTCCGCCAGGTGGAACCGCCCGGCGATCTCGGTGTTGTTCCAGCCCTTGCCGATCGCCGTCAGCACCTCCCGCTCGCGCTCGGTGAGGACGTCGAGCTGCGCGCTCATGTTCGCCTCCTCCTCGCCCTCGACGGGGAACTGGTCGGCGAACCGGTCGAGGAGCCGCCGCGTGAGCTTCGGGGCGACGACCGCGTCGCCCGCGGCCACCACCCTGATCCCGGTGAGCAGCTCCTCGGGCTGGGCGTCCTTGACGAGGAACCCGCTCGCGCCCGCACGGAGCGCCGCGTACGCGTACTCGTCCAGGTCGAACGTGGTGAGCACCAGGACCCGGCTGCGCCCGCCCGCGGCGATGATCCGCCGGGTCGCCTCGATGCCGTCGACGCCGGGCATGCGCACGTCCATGAGGACCACGTCCGGGCCCAGTTCGGTGGCGCGGCGCACCGCGTCGGCGCCGTTCTCGGCCTCGCCGAGCACCACCAGGTCCGGCTGGCTCTCCACGAGCATCCGGAACCCCATGCGCTGCAAGGGGTGGTCATCAACGATGAGCAGCGAGGTCACCGGCGTTCCCTTCCGTCGACGGGCATCCACAGCGCGACCCGCCAGCCGCCGCCGGACTCGGGCCCGGCCACCATTGTGCCGCCGAACGCCGCCGCGCGCTCGGCCAGCCCCGCCAGGCCCCGCGACGTGCCCGCCTCGTCGACCCGGTTCCCGGTGTTGGACACCGTGACCGCGAGCCCGGTGTCCCGGTATTCAAGGGACACTTCGGCCCGGCGCGGGCCCTTCGCGTGCTTGAGGACGTTCGTCAGGGACTCCTGGACCGTCCGGTACACCGCGAGCTGCTGGTTCTCGGACAGGTCCCAGTGCTCCCCGGAGGACCGCAGCACCACCGGCAGGCCCGCCTCCCGGACCCGCTCGACCAGCGCGTCGACGTCGGACAGCCCCGGCTGCGGGGCCAGCTCGACCTCCTGCGGGTCCTCGGCCTTGAGCACCGACAGCACCCGTCGCAGCTCCCCGAGCGCCTCCCGGCTGGTCCGCCCGATGACCTCCAGGGCCTCCTTCGCCTTCTCCGGCGACGCGGCCGCGGCGTAGGCGCCGCCGTCGGCGAGCGCGTTGATGACCGCCAGGTTGTGCCCGATGATGTCGTGCATCTCCCGCGCGATCCGGTTGCGCTCGTCCGACACCGCCTCGCGGGTCGCCTGGTCCCGCTGGGTGCTCTGGAAGTCCCGGCGCGTGCGCACGAGCATGCCGATCGCCACGATGAACGCGAAGTACAGGGCCCCCGACACGGTGAACCCGACCAGGCCCGGCGACGGCCGGTTCACCAGCCAGTCGACCAGGGACGGCAGCCCCGTCACCGCCGCGGCCCACCACAGCAGCTTCAAGGGCCTTCGCAGCACCACGTTGTACAGGGCCACGGTGTACGCCAGGCCCGCCGCGATGCTCACGAAGCCCTCGCCGCTCGCGGTGATCCCCAGCGGGATCGTGATCGCCATCGGCGCGATCTGGCTCGCCAGCACCGTGAACGGGTACTTGCGCCGCCAGATGGTGGGGACCAGGAACAGCAGCGTCGCCGCCAGCTGCGCCCAGGGGTGGGAGAACTCCATCTGGCCCATGGCGGCGGCGATCGCGCCGATGCAGCCGAAGAAGGAGTACAGGAAGATCGGGAACAGATTCCAAAGCAGCGGGTGCCTGGAGTCGAACTCCGACACCCGCTGCCACAGCCCGCGCTTGCGGGGGAGGTTCACGGCCTGCGCCACGAGGTAATCGTCACACGTCCCGGCGCTTGAGCAGCACGCCCGCCAGCCCGTAGGCCACGACCAGCCAGATGCCCATCCACAGCCACGACTCGCCCTGGCCCAGCGTCCCCGCCGAGGTGTCCACCAGGACCAGCGCGTTCGGGACGTTGCCCGGCGCGTACGGGACCACGTCGGCGACCCAGTCCCACGGGAGGATCGTCGCCAGCTGCGGCAGGATCATGATGACGCCGATGTAGAACGCGATCGAACCGGCCGAGTTGCGCAGGATGGAGCCGAGCGCGATCGCCAGCAGCGCCAGGTACACGATCATCGCGACGTACCCGAACAGCGCCCGCATCACGCCTTCGTCGCCCAGCGACACCGACAGCGCGGGGTCGTCGAGTAGGGCCTGCGACAGGAAGAACGTCACGAACACCATGGCGGTGAACAGGACCGCCACGACCGCGCCGAACACGCCCGCCTTCGCGGCGAGCACGCCGAGGCGCTTGGGCGCGGCCGACATCGTCGACCGGATCGACCCGGTCGTGTACTCGCCGGTCACGGTCAGGATGCCCAGCACCGCGACGAACACCGAGGCCATCGAGACGCCGGCCATCGCGAAGTTCAGCGCCATGTCCGGGCCCGCCAGGCCCTGGTCCGACGGGACGCTCGCGGAGATCAGGGCCCCCAGGCCCGCCGAGAACACGACCGCGCACAGGAGCACGATCCACGTGGAGCGCAGCGACCACAGCTTCGTCCACTCCGAGCGCAGCAGCCCCGCGCCCGTCAGGCGGTAGCCGCCCTTCGGCACATAGGCGGCCGGTCGTTCGGTCATTGCGGCGGCGGTCATCACTTCGCCCCTTCCACGGTCTGTCGGTACTCCACCGAATCGGCGGTCAACTGCATGAACGCGTCCTCCAGGGAGCCGCGGTCGGTCCGCAGCTCGTGCAGGACCAGGCCGTGCGCGGCGGCCGTCTGGCCCACCACCGCGGCCTCGGTCCCGGAGACCTCCAGGACGCCCCGCTCGGGGCTCGCGATGGAGATGCCCGGGCCCGCGAGGTGCTCGGCCAGCCGCGCCGCGTCGGGCGAGACGACCCGCACGCGGGCCTTCCCGCTGCCGTTCACGAAGTCGTCCACGGTGGTGTCGGCCAGGAGCTTGCCCTGCCCGATCACGATGAGGTGCTCGGCGGTCTGCGCCAGCTCGCTCATCAGGTGCGAGGACAGGAACACCGTGCGGCCCTCGGACGCGAGGCCCTTGAGCAGCAGGCGGATCCACTTCACGCCGTCGGGGTCGAGGCCGTTCACCGGCTCGTCCAGGATCAGCACGGCCGGGTCGCCCAGCAGCGCGACCGCGATGCCGAGGCGCTGGCCCATGCCGAGGCTGAACCCGCCCACGCGCTTCCCGGCCACCTCGTGCAGGCCGACGAGGTCGATGACCTCGTGGACGCGCTTGGCGGGGATGCCGTGGGTGCGGGCGAGCGCCAGCAGGTGCTTGTACGCGCTGCGCCCGGCGTGCACGGACTTCGCCTCCAGGAGCGCGCCGACTTCGGTCAGCGGCGACTTGAACTGCGAGTAGTGCTGCCCGTTGACGCGGGCGAGCCCGCTGGTGGGGGCGTCCAGGCCCACGATGGCGCGCATCGTGGTGGACTTCCCGGCGCCGTTCGGTCCCAGGAACCCCGTGACGACGCCGGGCTTGACGGCGAACGTCAGGTCGTCCACGGCCGTCTTCTTGCCGTAGCGCTTCGTCAAGTGCTCGATCTCGATCATGCCCCGAAATCTACGGCCCGCACGGGGCGCGTTCATCGGTTTCGGGATCGATATTCAGGGACGCGAGTGGTACCCGGGTACTACGACTCCAGGAGAAGAAAGCGCCGTCCAGCCTCCTCCTCGGCGCCGGAACCGCAGCCCGCGACCCGTGCGGCGCTCACTTCGCCTCCGCGTAGCTGTCCACGACCTTCGGCCGCAACGGGATCCGCACGGGCACGTCCCCGAACAGCGTCCGCGTCGCCTCCTCGGCGCACCGCTCGATCGCCGCCGACACCGCCTCGGCGTGCTCCTGCGGGCAGTGGACCATCACCTCGTCGTGCAGGAAGAACACCAGTTCGCCCAGGCCCTGGGCGTGCAGGTCGCGCCGCAGGAACGCCAGGAGCACCAGCGCCCACTCCGCGGCCGTGCCCTGCACGATGAAGTTCCGCGTGAACCGGCCCCGGGACGCCGAGGACTTCGTGCCGTCCTCGGAGTTGAGCTGCCGCCACCACCGCTCGGAGGGCGCCGGGACCGTCCGCCCGAGCCAGGTGCGCACCAGTCCGCCCTTCTCGCCCGTGCGCGCCGCCGACTCGACGCGCTCGAACGCGTCGGGGAACCGGTCCCGCATGAGCTGCACGAGTTGGCGCGCGTCGCCCGCGGTCCCGCCGTACATCGCCGAGATGAGCGCGATCTTCGCCTTCCCGCGCTCGCCGCCGAGCCGCGGCGCCAGCTCCGTGTACAGGTCGTCGGCGGCCGTGGCCGCGATCATGGCCCGGTCGCCGCTGATGGCCGCCAGGAGCCGCGGCTCCAGCTGCGCGGCGTCGGCCGCGACGAGCTTCCAGCCGGGGTCGGCGCGGATCGCCTCCCGCACCGAGTGGGGGAGTTGCAGCGCCCCGCCGCCGTCGGTGCCCCACCGGCCCGTGTCGGCGCCGCCGACGATGTACACCGGCTGGAACCGGCTCGCCGCCCTGCCGGTCTCGCGGTCGACCACGTCGTGGACCCACGCGTTGGCCCAGTTCCACCCGAACGCGCCCCACACGCGGGCGTGCTCCCGGTACACCTTCAGCGCCTCCACGGCCGGGTGGTCCACCGAGTGCAGCTCCCACGCGTGCGTGGTCTTCACGTCCACGCCCGCGGCGTGGAACGCGGCGAGCACCTGCTTCGTCGAGTCGGGGTTCAGCTGGTGCCCGAACGCGTCGGTGACCTTGTCGGCGAGCGCCTGGAGTTTGCGGGGCCGCAGCCCCTTCGACGGGCGCGGGCCCAGCAGGTCCCGCAGCAGCCGGTCGTGGACGCCCCGGTCGAACGGCACGCCGGTGCGGCTCATCTCGGCGGCCACCAGCGCTCCCGCCGACTCGGCGGCCAGGAGCGCGCCCAGGCCCGGGATCGCGGCGTTCGCGGTGCGCCGCCGCTGGTCCAGCCACGCGGCCTGGAGCCGCGTCAGCTCCGCCGGGCCGTCGACGGGTTCCGGTTCGCGCTCGAAGAGGGTCCCCGCGTCGGGGTCGGAGGCGACGACGTACGCGGGCGGGTCGTGGGCCTCCACCCGGGAGAGGATGCGCTCGGCGAGCCGCAGGTCGCGGGCCCGGTCGAGCCGCGCCCCGGCCGCCAGCAGCGGCGGGTAGTCCCGCGCCAGGTCGGCGGCCACCCACCTGAGAGGCGCCGCGGCCTCGGCTTCGCGCACGGCCGCGGCGAGGTCCGCGTGGTACGCGGGAGTCCCGCCGGGCAGGGGCATCGTCCAGCCCTCGCCGGCCCTCCCGGGCACCAGTGCGACCTCCACGCCCCAAGTGGACCACGTGCCACCGACACTCGGCGGCCGCCGCGGGACGGTCCGGACATATTCACCGCGCCTATGGGTATCCGGACCGCATGACACTCATACTCTGGATCCTCGCGGTCCTCATCGTCGTCTACGGCATCTCGATGATCTTCCGGGGCCGCGTGCTCCTCGGCATTATCGTCATCATCCTCGGGCTTCTCGTCGGACCCGGCGGCGTCAGCCTCTTCACCTAGCCCCCGGGACCGAGCTCACGCGGACTCGCGGACCACCAGCTGCGTCGGCAGGATCGTCATCGGCTCCACGTCGTGGCCCTCCAGGAGCCGGAGCATGGTCCGCGCCATGGTGCGCCCGATCTCCGCGATCGGCTGGCGCACCGTCGTCAGCGGCGGGTCCGAGTACGTGGCCAGGGCGATGTCGTCGAAGCCGACCACGGCGACGTCGTCCGGCACCCGCCGCCCCGCCTCCCGCAGGGCCTGGAGCGCCCCGTGCGCCATGAGGTCCGAGGCCACGAACACCGCGTCGAGGTCCGGCTCGTCCGCGAGGAGCTGGCGCATCGCGGCCTGCCCGGACTCGGCGGTGAAGTCGCCGACGGCGACGATCGCCCGCCGGTCCGCGTCGGCGAGCGCCGCCCGGTACCCGTCGAGGCGGGCCCGGCCCGCGACCATGTCCAGCGGCCCGGCGATCGTGGCGATCCGCCTGCGCCCCTGGGCGATCAGGTAGTCCACGGCCGCCCGGACCCCGCCGAGGTGGTCCACGTCGATGCACGGCGCGTCCAGCTGCGGCAGGCCGTTGCACACCACGGGCACGCCGCGGCGCATCATCAGCTCCGGCAGCAGGTCGGCGTCGTGGAGCGAGGCGAACATGACGCCGTCGACGTGCCCGCCGACGGCGTACCGCTCGGCCCGCTGGCGCGCCTCGGCGGACCCGGTCGTCATGAGCACCAGGAGCTTCCCGGCCGCGTCGAGCTCGGTGGCGACGCCGCGGATGACGCTCGGGAAGAACTGGTCGTCGGAGAACACGCGGTTCGGGGACTCGGGGAGGATGAGCGCCACCGAGTCGGTCCGGTGGGTCACCAGCGACCGGGCGGCGGCGTGGGGCACGTACCCGAGCTCGTCGGCGGCGGCCTCCACGGCCCGCCGCAGGTCCTCGTTCACCGAGGTCTGGCCGTTGACGACGCGGGAGACGGTCGCCCGCGACACGCCCGCCCGCTCGGCGACCTCCTCCAGTGTCGGCCGCCCCTGGCGGGGCCCCCGCACCGGCCCCGCATCCGCACGCACCATCGCGTCCGCCTCCGTCTCGTGTCAGCCTTTGACCGCGCCCTGCATGATCCCGCTGATCATGTACTTGCCCAAGAGCGCGAACACCGCCAGCAGAGGAAGCGTAGCCAGCATCGTCCCGGTGAGCACGAGCGACTGGTCGGTGACGTACCCGCCCGAGAGCGTGGACAGCGCCACCTGGACGGTCTGGTTCTCGGGGCTGGAGAGCACGATGAGGGGCCAGAAGTAGTCGTTCCACGCGGTCAGGAACGTGAGCACCCCGAGGACCACGGCCGCGGGCCGGGCGGCGGGCATGACGATCTGCCAGAAGATCCGGAACGTCGAGGCCCCGTCGATGCGGGCCGACTCGATGAGCTCGCCCGGCAGCGACCCGCGCAGGTACTGCGTCATGAAGAACACCCCGAACGCGTTGACCAGGCCCGGCGCGATGACCGCCCACAGCGTGTCCGTCCACTCCAGCTCGACCATGAGCATGAACAGCGGGATGACGCCGAGCTGCACCGGGACCATCATGGTCGCCACGACCGACACCAGGAGCACCTTGGCGCCCTTGAACTCCAGCTTCGCGAACGCGAAGCCCGCGAGCGTGGAGAAGAACACCACCGACGCGGTGACGCTGCCGCTCACCAGGACCGAGTTGAGCAGCGCCGTCCCGAACGGCACGGTGTCGAACACCCGCTGCACGTTCTCGACCAGGTTCGCGCCCGGCAGTACCGGCGGCGGCACGGTCGCCAGCGCCGAGTTGTCGCGGGAGGCGACCACGAAGCTGTAGTACAGCGGGAACCCGGAGAAGAACAGGACGGCGACGAGCGTCAGGTACGCGAGGCGGCCGGGCTGCTCGCGCAGGGCCCGCAGGCGGGCCCGGGCCCGGCGGTCGGGTCGGCCCGGCAAGGCTGTGCGGCCCGACCGCCGGGAGTCCTCAGCGGGCGCGGCAGTGCTGTCGAGTGCGGTGTCGGCGGCGGTCACGAGGCGCTCCTGATGCGGCGGATGAACAGGTAGTTGACGAGGGCGACGAGGACGATCACGGCGAACATCGTCCAGGCCACGGCCGAGGCGTACCCGAACTCGAAGCCGCGGTTGAAGCCGTGCTCGTAGAGGTAGAGCGTGAGCGTCTGGAACTGGCGGGAGGCGCCGCCGGTGACGCCGTTCTGCCCGCCGCCGCCGAACAGCTGCGGCTCGGCGAAGATCTGGAGCCCGTAGATGGTCGAGACGATCACGGTGAACACGATGGTCGGGCGGATCATCGGGACCGTGACGTGGAACAGCTGCTGCAACCGGGAGGCGCCGTCGAGGTGCGCGGCCTCGTAGACCTCGCGCGGGACGGCCTGCATGGCGGCGAGGTAGATGAGCGCGTTGTACCCGGTCCACTTCCACGCCACCATGACCGCGATGGCGACGTGCGAGGACGCGGTCCCGGCCTGCCAGTCGACGCGGCCGGCGCCGAGGGCGTCGAGGACCCAGTTGATGAGCCCGAAGTCGCGGCCGAACAGCTGGCTGAAGATGACGGCGACGGCGACCACGGACGCGACGTTCGGCAGGAGCATCCCCATGCGCCAGAACGTCTGCGCGCGCAGCCGCATGGTGAGCACGTGCGCGAGCAGGAGCGCGGCGAGCAGCTGCGGGACGGTGGCGAGCGCGAGGATCGAGAGGGTGTTGCCGAGGGCGTTCCAGAAGTACGGGTCGGTCAGGAGCGTCTCGTAGTTCCCGAAGCCCACGAACACGTGCTCGTCGGAGAGGAGGCTCCACTCGTGGGTGGACACCCATGCGGTGAACGCGAGCGGGAACAGGCCGAACGCGGCGAACAGCACGAAGAACGGGGCGATGTACAGGTACGGGGAGGCTTTGAGGTCGAGGCGGTAGCGCAGCAGGCCCGCGGGGCCCTTGCGCGTGCCGGACCCCTTGGCGGCGATGGTCATCGGGTCGCTTTCGATTCGGGGGAGGAGCGGGGGGGGGGGGCGGGGGGGCGGCCCCCCGCGCGGCCGGGGCCGCGAAATATATGGAGAACACCACGCTCATAAACACAAACCCACAACAACATAAGCC
>NZ_JBEYVY010000018.1:0-62491 GCF_040644205.1 Glycomyces sp. NPDC047010
CGTCGCTATTGCACAACCGGTTTTTTTTCTCTTCGGTGTCCCCGCGCGATCCGGGGTAGGGGGGGCCGCGCGCGGCGCCCCCCCCCTTCCGGTGGATCGGGTTATGCGGTGACGCGGTCGAGGATGATGGGGCCGCGGGGGGCGGGGCGGGTGCCGATGGACCACTGGCCGGCGAGGGCCTCTTTGGCGGCGGGGATGCGGTCGGGGGTGTCGGTGTGGAGGCGGAAGACGGGGTCTCCGGCCTTGACGGGTTCGCCGACAGCCTTGAGGATCTCGATGCCCGCGCCGAACTGGACGGGCTGGCCCTGGCGCTCGCGGCCCGCGCCGAGGCGCCAGGCGGCGACGCCGACGGCGTAGGCGTCCATGGCGGAGACGAAGCCGTCGGTGTCGGCGGTGATCTCCTCGGTCTCGCGGGCGATCGGCAGGGGCGCGTCGACCTCGCCGCCCTGGGCGGTGATCATCTTGCGCCAGGCGTCCATCGCGCGGCCGTCCTTGAGCGCGGCGGCCGGGTCCGCGTCCGGCTGGCCCGCGGCGGCGAGCATCTCCTTGGCGAGGGCCACGGTCAGCTCGACCACGTCGGCGGGGCCGCCGCCCGCGAGGACCTCCACGGACTCGCGCACTTCGAGGGCGTTGCCCGCGGTGCGGCCCAGGGGGATTGACATGTCGGTGAGGAGGGCGCGGGTGTCCACGCCGTGGTCGGTGCCGAGGCGGACCATGGTCTCGGCGAGCTCGCGGGCCTTGGCGAAGTCCTTCATGAAGGCGCCCGAGCCGACCTTGACGTCGAGGACGATCGCGTCGGCCCCTTCGGCGATCTTCTTGCACATGATCGAGGACGCGATGAGCGGGATCGACTCCACAGTGGAGGTGATGTCGCGGAGCGCGTACAGCTTCTTGTCGGCGGGCGCGAGGTCGCCGGTGGCGGCGCAGATGACCGCGCCGATCTCCTTGAGCTGCTCGATGACCTGGGCCTCGGACATGTCGACCTGGAAGCCGGGGATCGACTCCAGCTTGTCGAGCGTGCCGCCGGTGTGGCCGAGGCCGCGGCCCGAGAGCTGCGGGACGGCCACGTCGAAGACCGCGACGAGCGGCGCGAGCGGGAGGGTGATCTTGTCGCCGACGCCGCCGGTGGAGTGCTTGTCGACGCACTTCTTGCCCACGGCCGCGAGGTCGAGCGTGATGCCCGAGCGGATCATCGCGGCGGTCCAGTCGGCGATCTCGCGGGGCTTCGCTCCATTGAGGAAGATCGCCATGGCGAGAGCCGACATCTGCTCGTCGGCCACATCGCCCTTCGTGTAGGCGTCGATGACCCAGTCGATCTGCGCGGACGACAGCTCCCCGCCGTCCCTTTTGGTGCGGATGACGTCGACGGCGGTGATCATTGGCTTTCCCTCACTACAAGAAACAGGTTCAGTTGGCGGACAGGTGATCCGGGCCGAACGCACCGGGGAGCAGGGCCCCCACGGTGGTCGTCCCGGACTCCTCGTCCACGAGGCAGTCCGGGCCGCCGTGCTCGAACAGGAGCTGGCGGCACCGTCCGCAGGGGGTGAGGGGTTCCCCTGCGCCGTCGACGCATGCGATCGCGACCAGGCGCCCGCCGCCCGTGGCGGCGAGCTCGGAGACCATGCCGCACTCGGCGCACAGGGTCAGGCCGTACGAGGCGTTCTCGACGTTGCAGCCGGAGACGATCCGGCCGTCGTCGACGAGCCCCGCGACCCCGACCGGGTACTTCGAGTACGGCACGTACGCGTGCGCCATGGCCTCGCGGGCCTTGGCGCGCAGCGCCTCCCAGTCGACGTCCATGCCTACTTGTCCCCCGGGTTGTACGGTACGCCGTCGGCCGCAGGGGCCTTGGCCTTGCCGATCAGGCCCGCCACGACCACGAGCGTGACCGCGTACGGGAGCATCTGGAGGAACTCGCCGGGCACGGAGGACCCGGCGGCGGAGAGGTCGCGGGCGATCTGGGTGGTGAACCCGAAGATCAGGGCCCCGGCGAGCACGCCGAGCGGGTTCCAGCGGCCCACGATCATGACGGCGAGCGCCACGAAGCCGAGCCCGGCGGTCATGTTCTTGTTGAACGCCAGGGAGTTCCCGAGCGTGAACCAGGCGCCGCCGAAGCCCGCGAGGAGGCCCGCGGCGACGACGTTCCAGTAGCGGAGGCGGTTCACGTTGACGCCCATGGAGTCCGCGGCGGCCGGGTGCTCGCCGACCGCGCGGGTGCGCAGGCCCCAGCGGGTCCGGTAGAGCAGGAACCAGACGACGGCGACCATGACGATGCCGACGTACACGAACAGCTTCTGCTGGAACAGGACCGGGCCGATCACGGGGATGTCCGCGAGCGGGCCCCAGGTGATGACCGGGACGGAGAACGCGTCGTTGAAGCCCTCGGCCTTCTTCAGCTGGTCGTACATGAAGCTGGTGAAGCCGAGTGCGAGCAGGTTGAGGATGACGCCGACGACGACCTGGTTGACCTGGTACTTCGTGGCGAGGAGCGCGAGGAGCATGGTCGAGAGCGACCCGGCGATCATGGCGCCGAGGAGCCCGGCGTAGATGCTGCCGGTGATGTTCGCGACGAGCACGCCCGTGAAGGCGCCCATGAGGAACTGGCCCTCGATGCCGATGTTGATGACGCCGGAGCGCTCGCAGACGACGCCCGAGAGCGCGCCGAAGATGTACGGCATCGACAGGAACAGGGCCCCGGCGAGGATCGACTCGGCCCGGAAGACCGTGCCCTCCTGGGAGTAGGCCCAGAACAGCAGCGACAGCACCAGCGCAGCGACGCCTACAGTGGACGCCAGCTTGAACTGGCGCTGCGGGAGGCCCACGAGCATCCAGGCGCCCGCGGCGGCGCACAGTAGGCCGAGGACGAGGACGGCGCCGAAGGTCGGGACGGACCAGGAGGCGTCGGTGAGGGTCTTGTCGAACGCGATCACGGTGGTCTTGCCGCCGAGCCACGCGAACGCGACGGCGACGAGCAGGAGCCCCAGGACCGCGTAGACGGTCCCGGCCCTCGCGTGGCGGACCGGGGCGCGGTCGTCGACCAGCGCGGGCGCGGGCGCGGTGTCCACTGCCATGGGGCTCACCAGCCTTTCGCTTCGAGAGTGACCAGGCCGCCGCGCGGGGTGCGCAGGTGGAGGATCGCCTTGACCAGGGCCGGTGCGGCGATGAACAGCACGATGGTGGCCTGGAGCAGGGTCGAGATGTCGACCGGGACGTCGGGCTGCGCCGAGAGGGCGCCGGCCTTGAGCGCGCCGAAGAGGAGCGCGGAGGCGACGATGCCGCCGGGGTTGGCGCGGCCCAGGAGCGCGACGGTGATGCCGCTGAAGCCGTAGTCGAGGGCGGTGTTGGTGGTGATGCCGCCGGAGGAGACGCCGAGCGCGAGCGCGGCGCCGCCGAGTCCGGCGAGGGCGCCCGCGGCGGCCATCGTCGTGGTGTACGTGGAGCCGATGCGCATGCCCGCGGTGGCGGCGGCGTTCTCGTTGAAGCCGACGGCGCGGATGCGGAACCCGAACGTGGACTTGGAGAGCAGCCACCATGTGAAGACCGCGGCGGCGAAGCCGATGATCAGGGCGAGGTTGACGCGCAGGCTCGGGTTGAGCGAGGACAGGAGCCCGGGGAGCATCGCCGAGTCGTCCACGGGCTTGGAGACCAGGTCGGACTTGGTCTCGGAGTGGAGGAAGCTCGTGCCGAGGGCCCAGACGAGGAACAGCGCGGCGATGTTGTTGAGCATGATCGAGGAGATGACCTCGTGCGCGCCGGTGCTGGCCTTGAGGACGCCGGGGACGGCGCCGAACGCGGCGCCCGCGATGCCGCCCGCGATGATCGCGAGGGGCAGGTGGATCCAGATCGGCAGGTCGAGGCTGAAGCCGACGACGAGCGCGCCCACCATGCCGAAGATCAGCTGGCCCTGGGCGCCGATGTTGAACAGCCCGGCGCGGAACGCGAGGCCGACGGCGAGGCCGGTGAAGATGAGCGGCGTCGCGTAGGTGAGCGTCTCGGACAGGGGCCGCAGGAGGTTCCCGAAGTCGGCCTGCCCGGCCTGGTAGGACTCCAGGGTGTTCAGGTTGAGGATCGCGCCCTCGAAGAGCGCGGTGTAGGAGTCGCGCACGAGGTACCAGGAGGCGAGGAGCGCGTCCTGGGGGCGGGCGAAGAAGTAGGAGAACGTGGAGCGGGTGTACTCGTCGGAGACGATGAGGAGGATCGCGCCGATGAGGAACGCCAGCAGCAGCGAGTAGACGGTGACCATGACCGAGTTGGCCTCGGTGAGGTAGCCGCCGAAGACCCGCATGAAGTTGGGCTTCGACTCCGATTCCTCAACTGGCGCGGGCGGTTCGGCCGGGGCCTCGGTGGTGGTGCTGTCGCTCATCGGTCACCTCCGTTGGCGTCCTCGTCGGCGGGGTTCTCAGGGATGCTGGTCTCGGGGGCCGCGGAGGCGCCGACCATGAGCCGGCCGATGACCTCGCGGGGGGTGTCGGGGGCGACCTCGCCGACGATGCGGCCGTTGTAGATGACGGCGATGCGGTCGGCGAGGGCGTAGATCTCGTCGAGTTCGGACGAGATGAGGAGGACCCCGGTCCCGGTGTCGCGCTCGGAGATCAGGCGGGAGTGGATGAACTCGGTGGCGCCGACGTCGACGCCGCGGGTCGGCTGCGCCGCGACGAGGAACCGGCGGGGCCGGGAGAACTCGCGGGCGATGATGACCTTCTGCTGGTTGCCGCCGGAGAGGGACGACGCGCTCTCGTCCGGGGACTGGGTGCGGATGTCGAACTCGGCGATGGAGTCGACGGCGCGCTTGTGGACGGCGGCGGCGTCGACGACGCCGCCCTTCGCGTAGGGCGCGTCGCGGTACTGGTTGAGCACGATGTTCTCGGCGACGGAGAACTCCGAGACGAGGCCGTCGCGGCCGCGGTCCTCGGGGATGTAGCCGAGGCCGTCGGCGATGCGCCGGGCCGGGGAGCGGCCGTGGACGTCGTCGCCGTCCACGGAGATGTGGCCCTCGTCGGGCTTGACGAGGCCGAGGATCGCGCGGGCGAGCTCGGTCTGGCCGTTGCCCTCGACGCCCGCGAGGCCGACGATCTCGCCGGAGTGCACGGTGAGTTCGAGGCCGTCGAGGACCTTGACGCCGGCGTCGGAGACGACGGTGAGGTCCTTGACCTCCAGGCGGGGCTCGCCGGGGGCGGCGGGGGTCTTGTCGACCTGGAGCGACACGGCGCGGCCGACCATGGCCGAGGCCATCTCGGACTCGGACGCGGTGGGCTCCAGTTCGGCGACGACCTTGCCGCGGCGGATCACGGTGATCTTGTCCGCGACGGCCTGGACCTCTTTGAGCTTGTGCGAGATGAACAGGATCGACGTGCCGGACGCGGCGAGGTTCCGCATGATCTGGAGCAGCTCGGTGATCTCGGCGGGCGTGAGCACCGCCGTCGGCTCGTCGAGGATGAGCAGCTCGGTCTTGGGGCCCGAGAGGGCCTTGACGATCTCGACGCGCTGCTGGACGCCGACGGGGAGGTCTTCGCAGACCGCGTCGGGGTCCAGCCGGAGCCCGTACTGCTCCGACACGTCCAGGACGGCTTTGCGCGCGGCCCTGGCCGAGAGCACCCCCGCACCGCGGGTGTGCTCCCGGCCGAGCTGCACGTTGTCGGCGACACTGAAGGGACCGACGAGTTTGAAGTGCTGGTGGACCATTCCGATCCCGGCGGCGATGGCGTCGCCCGGACCGGAGAAGGACACCGGCTCCCCGTCGATGAGGATCTCCCCGCTGGTGGGCTGGAGGATCCCGTAGAGCATGTTCATGAGCGTCGACTTGCCCGCGCCGTTCTCACCGAGAACCGCGTGAATCTGGCCGGGCTCGACCGCGAGGTCGATGTCGTCGTCGGCGGTGAACGAGCCGAACTTCTTCGTCAGGCCCTTCAGTTCGAGTCGCAATGCACGTCCCTTGTGAAATGGAAGCCGGTGTGCTGGATCGCTACGGGGCGACCGGGCTGGCCGGCGACTCGACCACGAGCGTGCCGTCGATGATCTGCTGCGTCAGGGCCTCGACCTCGGCCTTGGTCTCGTCGGAGACCGCGGCGTCGAAGTCGTGGAACGGGGCGATGCCGACGCCGCCGTTCTCAAGGGTGCCGACGTAGGTGCCGTTGCCGGCGTCCCCGTCGTAGGCCGCCTGGACGGCGTCCTGCACGGCCTGCGCGAGGCCCTTCTCGGCGGAGGTGATGAGCTTCGAGCCGTAGTCGGTGGACTCGAACCCGTCGGTGTCGACCCAGATCGCGTTGACCGCGTCGCCCGCTTCCTCGGCAGCCGTCAGCGCGCCGATGCCGGCGGGGCCGGCGACCGGGAAGAGGATGTCCGCGCCCTGGTTGATGAACGTGTCCGAGGTGGACTTGCCGGCGGCGGCGTCCTCGAAGCTGTTCAGGAACGTGCCGGTCTGCGCGGCCTCGTCCCAGCCCAGGAGCTTGACGTCGGTGCCCTTGTCCTCGTTGTGCTTGGCGATGCCCTCGGCGAAGCCGTCCATGAAGATGGTCACCGGCGGGATCTGCATGCCGCCCCAGGTCGCGACGGTCCCGGTCTGGGTCTGCGCGGCCGCGATGTACCCGGCGAGGTACGCGGACTGGGCGGTGTCGAACTGGATCGAGTACACGTTCGAGGTGTCGACCGGGGCGCCCTCGGCGTCGGACGGCGAGCCGTCGACGATCGCGAAGCCGACGCCCTCGTTCGCCAGCGCGGCGGTGGTGACGTTCGCGGACATGAGGCCGCCGACGCCGACGATGAAGTCGCAGCCGTCGTCGACCGACGCCTGGAGGTTCGGGTCGTAGTCGTCGGTGTTCGAGGACTCCTTGTAGGAGACGTCGATGTCCTTGTTCGCGTCGGAGACGGCTTCCATGCCGGCCCATGCGGACTCGTTGAACGACTTGTCGTCGATGCCGCCCGAGTCGGTCACCATGCAGGCTTTGAACGACGCGTCGGCGTTGTCGCCGCCGTTCGAGTCGGACGGGGCGTCGCCGCAAGCGGCGAGGGCGGCGAGGCCGAGGGCGGAAAGGCCCGCCACAGCCAGCTTGAACGGCTTGACAGCCATTACGGTCTCCTTTGACGATTCAAGGGGGTAAGTCGATACCCGCCTAATCATGGCCGCACTTGATGGCCTCTGACACTGACCTTGATGATTTCGTTACCGAAACATCCTATGACTGAGACCAGGAGTGAACTGGTGTTTCGCTCCTAATACGGACGCATTGCGGCGGCGGTCGTTACGGACGGGTGAACGAGGACGGGGCTATTGCCAGAAGACGGCCACGCCCGCGGTCACCGCGATGAGCCCGCCGGTGGCCCAGAAGTGCCCGGCCGCGACCCGGTCGCGCTTCTTCCAGACCGGGATCGCGATCATGACTGCGAGCAGCAGCGCGAGCAGGAACTTGACGCCGAGCTTCGCGTGGTTGGCGTCCCCTGCGGCGGCGACGAGCCCGTACAGCACGATGCCGGTGGCGAGCTGCACCGCGATCCCGTAGAGCATCGCGGTGTTGAAGTTGAACCTGCCCGACAGCCACGACACCAGCCAGCCGCCGAAGACCGCGGCGAAGCCCAGGAGGTGGAGGTAGCGCAGCACGAGGTGTACGAAGTCCATGCCGCGGAGTATTCCAGAGTGCGGGAACCGTGACACCGCAGCGTCACCGGTCCCGAAGCCGCAGTCACATCGGGCGCGGGAAGGGGGGCCGGGCGTGTGCCCGGCCCCCCTTTCTGCATGCGTGCTTATGCGACGCGGTGGGCGCCCTGGGCCGCGCGGGCGGTGAAGATGCGCGGGGCCGGGAGGCCCGCCTGGGCGGCGGCGCCGGTGACGGCGTCCTCGATCTTGGGGATCGCGTCGGCCTCGACGAGGGCGATGGCGGAGCCGCCGAAGCCGCCGCCGGTCATGCGGGCGCCGAGGGCGCCCGCGCCGAGCGCCGCGTCGACCGCGGAGTCGAGCTCCACCGAGGAGACCTCGTAGTCGTGGCGCAGCGAGGTGTGGGAGGCCGTGAGCAGCTCGCCGATGCCGCGGACCTCGCCCGAGCGGAGGATCGCGGCGGTCTTGAGGACCCGCTCGTTCTCGGTGACGACGTGGTGCATGCGCCGGTTGAGGCGCTCGTCGTCGAGCTTCGCGTGCTTGGGCGCGTCGCGCAGGGACGCGACGCCGAGCTGGCGGGCGGCCTCCTCGCAGTCGGCGCGGCGCTGGGCGTACTCGCCGTCGGCGTGCCGGTGCGGCGCCTGCGTGTCGACCACGAGCATCGCGAGGCCCTCGGCGGCCAGGTCGAACGGGACCTGCTCGCGCGAGAGGTCCCGGCAGTCCATGAACATGACGTGCCCGGCCTCGCAGAGCAGCGACGCCGACTGGTCGAGGACGCCCGTGGGCGCGCCCACGTACTCGTTCTCGGCCTTCTGCGCGATGCGCGCGGCCTCCGCGCGGTCGATGTCGTGGCCGTACAGTTCCGCCAGCGCGATGAGCACGGCGCACTCGATGGCGGCCGAGGACGACAGGCCGCCGCCGACGGGCACGTCGGAGTGGAGGGCGAAGCGGGTGGGGCCGACGGGGTAGCCGGACTCGTTCAGGGCCCAGGCGGTCCCGGCGAGGTAGGCGGCCCAGCCTTCGAAGCCGTCGAGGCTCGGGCCGCCGAGGGTCTGGCCGTCGCCGTACGTGGAGTGGAAGGACCACTCGTCGGCTTTGGAGGCGGCGACGACGGCGTAGAACGGCAGCGCGAAGGGCATCACGAAGCCGTCGTTGTAGTCGGTGTGCTCGCCGATGAGGTTGACGCGGCCGGGCGCGGCCCACAGGCCCTCGGGTTCGGTGCCGTAGACGTCGCGGAAGGCGGCCGCGGCGGTCCCGGCGAGTTCGAGGGCGTGGTTATCGGCGGGCATGCTGGTAGTACTCCCAGGCGTCGGCGACCATGCGGTCGAGGGTGTCGCGGCTGGGCTTCCAGCCGAGTTCGGTCTTGGCGCGCTCGGAGGAGGCGACGAGCTCGGCGGGGTCGCCGGCGCGGCGGGGGCCGGTGGTGACGGGGAAGTCGGTGCCGGTGACGTCCTTGACGGTGGCGACGACCTCCTTGTTGGAGAAGCCGTTGCCGTTGCCGAGGTTGTAGATCTTGTGGTCTCCGGCCGCGGCGGCGCCGAGGGCGAGGAGGTGGGCTTCGGCGAGGTCGGCGACGTGGATGTAGTCGCGGACGCAGGTGCCGTCGGGGGTGGGGTAGTCGTCGCCGAAGATCGCGAAGGACTCGCGGCGCCCGGAGGCGGCGTCGAAGGCGATGGGGATGATGTGGGTCTCGGGCTCGTGGTTCTCGCCGTGCCAGATCCCCGACCGGTCCTGGTAGGCGCCGACGACGTTGAAGTAGCGCAGGGAGACCGCGGCGAGGCCGTGGGCGGTGGCCTCGGACTGGATGGCCATGTCGCTGGAGAGCTTGGTGGCGCCGTACGTGGAGGTGGGGGCCTTGACGGCCTCCTCCTTGATGGGGACCTCCGTGGGGTTGCCGTAGACGGCGGCGGTGGAGGAGAACACGAGGGTGCGGACCCCGGCGGTGCGCATCGCGTCGAGGAGCGCGAAGGTGCCGTTGGTGTTGGCCTCCCAGTAGATCTCGGGCTTCTCCATGGACTCGCCAGCGGCGATGAGCCCGGCGAAGTGGAGGACGCCGTCGAACGTGCCGTCGAGGACCTCGGCGACCTGCTGCACGCTCTTGTGCACGAGGTCGGCCCCGGCGGGGACGCGCTCGGCGGCGCCGGTCGAGCAGTCGTCGAGGACGACGACCTCGTGGCCCGCTTCGAGGAGCATGGTGGCGACGATCGAGCCGATGTAGCCGGCGCCGCCGGTCACGAGGTATTTCACTGTGCCTCCTTGAGACTGTTCTTCTGCAACAACGCCGCCGAGGTCTCGGGCCCGAGGTCGTGGACCCATCCGCCCATGACGGACTCGGAGGAGGCCAGGAACTTGACGCGCCCGGGGCCGCGGCGGATCGAGACGAGCTCGAAGCGCAGGCGCCCGAGTTCGCGGTCCTCGCCGACGGGGGCCTGGTGCCAGCCGGCCATGTACGGCATCTGCTCGCCAGGGTAGGCGGCGTCGCAGCGTTTGAGGACCTCCAAGTAGAGCGGCGCGAACGCGTCGATGTACTCGTCGGGCAGTTCGGTGAGGTCGGCGAAGCGCTCGTTCTTTGGGTAGAGGTGGACCTCGAAGGGCCAGCGGGCGGCGTAGGGGGTGAACGCGGTCCAGTGGTCGTTCTCGGCGATGACGCGGGGGCCGCGGCGCTCGGATTCGAGGATGTCGTCGAAGAGGTCGCGTCCGGTGGCGGCGCGGTGGCGGCGGTTCGCGTCGAGGTGCCTGCGGGTCTGGGGGGTGGTGTATGGGTAGCCGTAGATCTGCCCGTGGGGGTGGTGGAGGGTCACGCCGACTTCGACGCCGCGGTTCTCGAAGCAGAAGACCTGCGCGACGTCGCCGCGGGCGTGCAGGGCGGCGGTGCGCTGGGCCTGGGCGCGGACGATGAGGGCGACGCGCTCGGGGCTGAGGTCCACGAGGGAGGAGTCGTGGTCGTCGGAGAAGACGACGACCTCGCAGCGGCCGGAGGCGGGCGCGGAGGTCTCCATGCCGGTGACTTCCGTGGGGGGCAGGGGGCCGGGTCCGCCGAAGCCGCCGAAGGACGGGAAGCGGTTCTCGAAGACCGCGACCTCGTAGTCCGGGGCGGGGACCTCGGTCAGCTCGTCGCCGTCGGAGGGGCACAGCGGGCAGGCGACGGGGAGGTTGGGGCGGCCGGACCGCCCGGCCGAGACGGCCACCCACTCGTCGCGGAGCACGTCGTACCGGATCTCCCCGGCGCTGACGCGGTCGCCGAGGTCGCGCTTGTCGGCGAACGAGGCGCGGCCGGCGTCCGGGGCGGTGTTGAAGTAGAGGATCTCGCGGCCGTCGGCTAGGCCGCCGGTCTCCACGGAGTACGGGGTCATGGTCTCTTCTCGATGTGGACTGGCGCGAGCACGACCTGGTCGACGTGCTCGCCGAGCGTGCGGCGGGCCTCCTCGTCGAGGAGGGAGTCGGTGACGACGACGTCGGCGCTGTCGAGGGACGCGACCGTGGCGATGCCGACGACGTCGAACTTGGTGTGGTCGGCGACGACCACGAGGCGGCGGCCCTTGGAGGCGAGGGTGGCGACGGTCTCGGCTTCGAGGAGGTTCGGGGTGGTGAACCCGGCGCGCGCGGACATGCCGTGGACGCCGAGGAACACGGTGTCGACGTTGACCTTCTCCAGGGAGGCGACGGCGAAGGGCCCGACGAGCGCGTCGGAGGGGGTGCGGACGCCGCCGGTGAGGATGACGGTCTGGTCGGGCCGCCCGGCCCGGTAGAACACGTCGGCGACGGGCACGGAGTTGGTGACGACGGTGAGGTCGGGGACGTCGGTGAGGCGGTGCGCGAGGGTCCACGTGGTGGTCCCGGCGGAGAGGGCGATGGCCTGGCCGGGGCCCACCAGGGTGGCGGCGGCGTCGGCGATGGCCTGCTTCTCGGGCTCCTGGCGGACCTGCTTGACGGCGAACCCGGGCTCGGAGGTGGAGCCGAAGTCGACGGCCGTGGCGCCGCCGTGGACCTTGGCGACCAGGCCCCGGTCGGCGAGGGTTTCGAGGTCGCGGCGGATGGTCATGTCCGAGACGCCGAACTCCTCGACCAGCTCGGCCACGCGGACCGCCCCGGTCCGGTGCACGCGTTCGGCGATCCGGCTCTGTCGCTGCTGCGCCAGCATCGGCGACTCCCCTTCCCTCAAGATCCAACACAATTAAACATCAGGATCGGCGGGGCCGCAATACCGGGTGGCCGCCGTCTCGGCCCGGATGTCAGAATCGGTCCATGACCACTGCCGACCGCAAGCCCCGCGTCTTCTCAGGGATCCAGCCCACCTCGGACTCGTTCCACCTCGGGAACTACCTGGGGGCTCTGCGGCAGTGGGTGGCGATGCAGGACACCACGGACGCGCTCTACTGCGTCGTCGACCAGCACGCGATCACCGTCGATCACGACCCAAAGGTATTGCACGAGCGCTCACGCGTGAGCGCCGCGCAGCTCCTCGCGCTGGGCCTCGACCCCGAGCGGTGCACGCTGTTCGTGCAGTCCCAGGTCCCCGAGCACGCGATGCTCGCGTGGATCCTCGGCTCCGAGACCGGGTTCGGCGAGGCGAGCCGCATGACCCAGTTCAAGGACAAGTCCGCCAAACAAGAACGCACAACGGTGGGGCTGTTCACCTACCCGATCCTCATGGCCGCCGACATCCTCCTGTACCGGACCGACCAGGTCCCCGTCGGCGAGGACCAGCGCCAGCACCTGGAGCTCACCCGCGACCTCGCGATCCGCTTCAACGGCACGTACGGCGAGACGTTCACCGTCCCCGAGCCGTACATCGTCAAGGCCACCGCGACCATCAAGGACCTCTCCGAGCCCGAGAAGAAGATGTCGAAGTCCTCTTCGGGCCCGCGCGGGTGCCTGTACCTGCTCGACGAGCCGAACCAGATGCGCAAGAAGATCAAGAGCGCCGTCACCGACTCCGAGGCCGAGGTCCGGTTCGACCCCGAGCACAAGCCGGGCGTGTCGAACCTGATGAACATCTACACGGCCCTCGCGGGCACGTCGATGGAGAAGCTCGAAGCGGAGTACGCCGGGCGCGGCTACGGCGACTTCAAGGGCGACCTCGCCGAGGTCGTCGCCGACACGCTCGGGCCGGTCGCGGTGCGCACCAAGGAGATCCTCGCCGACAAGGCCGAGCTGGACCGCGTCCTCACGATGGGCGCCGAGAAGGCCCGGCACCTCGCGGTCCGCACGATCGCCAAGGCGTACAAGAAGGTCGGCTTCTATCCCCCGGTGGCGCTTTAGTGGCGGACACCGGCGGGAGGACCGTCACGGTGGGGGTGGCGATCCCGGTGCCCCCGCCGTGGGGCGAGATCCTGGACCGCGCCCGCATCGCCTCCGGCGACGCCCTCGGCGGGATCGTCCCGGCGCACCTGACGCTCCTGGGGCCCACCGAGATCCCGGCCGATGCACTCGACGCGTTCCGCACCCATCTCGCGGCCGTCGCGGGCTCCTGCCCGCGCTTCGACCTGCACCTGCGCGGCACCGGCTCGTTCCGGCCGGTCACCGAGGTCGTGTTCGTGGCCGTCGCCGACGGCATCGCGATCTGCGAGCAGCTCGAAGCGGCCATCCGCACCGGCCCGGCCGAGCGCGAGCGCACGTTCCCGTACCACCCGCACGTCACGGTGGCCCAGAACGTCGGCACCCCGGCCCTCGACCACGCCTTCGCGGCCCTCGCGGGCTTCGAGGCGAAGTTCCGCGTCGAGTCCTTCACCCTCTACACCCACCCGAGCCCGGGAGCCTGGACCTTCGAGACCCTCGCCGGAGCCCCGGTCCCCTGGACCCCCCGAGCGGTCTTCCCGCTCGCCACGCCTGACCAGCGAAGGTAATACTGTATTACATTTCGTGATACAATTGCCGCATGTCGATGCTCAACGTCCGCACCGATGCCGCCATGGATCGGGCACTCGCCGCACTGACCGCCGAAGGACGCACGAAGACCGAGGCGGTCCGCTACGCGTTGCTGCGCGCCTACCGTGAAGACCTCATCGATCAGGCGAAAGCCGACGCCGAACGGCTTGCGGACGATCCTGACGATCGCGCCGAGATGCTGGCCATTATGCGGTACATGGGGACCATGGAGTGATCTTC
The DNA here is from genome assembly GCF_040644205.1 of Glycomyces sp. NPDC047010. Classification (NCBI taxonomy): domain Bacteria; kingdom Bacillati; phylum Actinomycetota; class Actinomycetes; order Glycomycetales; family Glycomycetaceae; genus Glycomyces; species Glycomyces sp. NPDC047010. Next base: position 13,697 of record NZ_JBEYVY010000018.1, read on the forward strand.
CGCGGGGCGATCTACGAAATCAGGCCCGCGAAGCAGAGCAGCGGCCACGAACAGCAGGGCCGCCGTTTCGGCGTCGTGATCCAATCCGACGCGTTCGCATGCAGCACGGTCACAGTCGCTCTGACTTCGGCCAGCGCGGGTCAAGCGATCTACCGACCGGAGATCGAGTTCCTCGGGTCGAAATCTCGAATCCTGACCGACCAGGTCTTCTCGGTCGACCACGCCAGACTCGGAGAATTCAAGGGAGCGCTCGACTCCGATGAGATCGACGCACTTGACCGCGCGCTGCTACTGAAGTTCGGCCTGCTCTAGAAGTCGAAGAGGTCCTCGAAGACGCTCTTGCGCTTCTTCTTCTTGTAGTGGTAGTCGTCGCCGTGGTGGCGGCGGTCGTCGTAGTGGTCGTCGCGGCGGCGGTCGTCGTGGCGACGGTCGTCCCTGCGGTCGTCATAGCGGCGGTCGTCGCGCCGGTCGTCGTAGCGGGGCTGATCGCGCGGCGCGGGGCCGGGGGGCGCGACGGGGGCGCCGCGCTGGAAGGACGACTCGGCGGTCATCAGGTGTTCGAGTTCCCCGCGGTCGAGGAAGATGCCCTTGCATTCGGAGCACTGCTCGACGACGACGCCGTTCCGCTCGTACTGGTGCATCGGGTTCTGACATTTCGGACAGAGCATCTGCATCATGACATCAACCTATCGTGAAACGGCCATGGATGCCCAACCGGAAGCGGGCCTCCCACCTGTGAGTTCTCTCAGCTAGAACGCCCTCGGTAAGAATCCCGACCATCGGCGTTCGGGCCTCGACGGGGCCGCCGGTTCCGTGAAAGCGTCATCGTGGCGCGGGCAATCCCCGCGAAACATGACGAAATGGAGTGGAACGTGAAGCGATTGACGACGGCGGTCGCGGCCCTGGCGGCCGCGGCGGCGTTCACGACCGGGTTCGCCGGGGCGGCGCAGGCGGCGGACCTCGACGCCGCCGCGGCCTGCTCGGCCGTGGCGGTCGAGAACCGCTCGGTCTGGGCCGGGCCGGGGGCCTCAACCGGCGAGGTCGGGTCGGTGACCGCCGGGAGCACCTACGACGCGGACTGCGCCCTCGTCCCCGGCGCCTCGTACACCGCGTGCGGCGGGACCACCGACCAGTGGGCCCGCGTCAACTACTCCGGCGACGACTGGGGCTACCTCCCGGGGACCTGCGTCTCCTGGGCCTCGTAGCGACGGCGAAGGGCCGCACGGGTTCCCGTGCGGCCCTTCGGTGTACGTGCTAGTGCGTACTGCGCTTCCCGCTTCCCGCACTTCCTCCGTCAGTGCGTGAAGTGGCGGGTCCCGGTGAAGTACATCGTGATGCCCGCTTCCTTCGCGGCGCTGACGACCTCTTCGTCGCGGACGGAGCCGCCGGGCTGGACCACGGCCTTGACGCCCGCGTCGATGAGGATCTGGAGGCCGTCGGGGAACGGGAAGAACGCGTCCGAGGAGGCGACCGAGCCCGCGGCGCGGTCGGCGCCCGCGCGCTCGACGGCGAGCTTCGCGGAGTCGACGCGGTTGACCTGGCCCATGCCGACGCCCACGGAGGCGCCGCCGGAGGCGAGGAGGATCGCGTTGGACTTCACGGAGCGGACGGCGCGCCAGGCGAATTCGAGGTCCGCGAGCGTCGCGTCGTCGGCGGGCGCGCCGGTCGCGAGCGTCCAGTTGGAGGGCGAGTCGCCGTCGGCGTCGACCCGGTCGGGGCGCTGCGCGAGCACGCCGCCGGAGATCGGCTTCAGCTCGATCGCGGCGGGCGCCCACTCGGGGGCCCGCAGGAGCCGCAGGTTCTTCTTCGCGGTGAGTATCGCGAGCGCCTCGTTGGTGAACGACGGGGCGACGACGACCTCGGTGAAGATCTCGGCGATCTGCGCGGCGGCCTCGGCGTCGACCTCGGCGTTCGCGGCGATGACGCCGCCGAAGGCGCTCAGCGGGTCGCACGCGTGGGCCCGGCGGTGGGCCTCGGCGATCGAGGCGCCGACGGCGATCCCGCACGGGTTGGCGTGCTTGATGACCGCCACCGCGGGCGCGGTGAAGTCGTGCGCGGCGCGCCAGGCGGCGTCGGCGTCGGTGTAGTTGTTGAAGCTCATGGCCTTGCCGTGGAGCTGCTCGGCCTGCGCGAGGCCGGGCGCGCCCGGGACGGCGTACACGGCCGCGTCCTGGTGCGGGTTCTCGCCGTAGCGCAGGTCCGCGAGCTTCGCGGCGGGCAGGGCGAGGAAATCGCCCAGACCATCCGCGGCCTGCTCGGCGAGCCAGGTGGCGACGGCGGCGTCGTAGGTCGCGAGGTGCGCGAACGCCTTGGCGGCCAGGCGAAGCCGCTGCTCGGCGGTGGTGCCCTCCTTGGCGGCGTCGCGGATCCACGAGTAGTCGGCCGGGTCGACGACGACCGCGACGTTCGCGTGGTTCTTGGCGGCGCCGCGGACCATCGAGGGCCCGCCGACGTCGATCTTCTCGACGATGTCGTCGAAGCCCGCGCCGGAGGCGACGGTCTGCTGGAACGGGTACAGGTTCCCGACGAGCAGGTCGAACGCCTCGATGCCCAGCTCGGCGAGCTGATCGCGGTGCGACTCGCGGCGGACGTCGGCGAGGAGGCCGCCGTGGACCTTCGGGTGGAGGGTCTTCACGCGGTCGTCGAGGATCTCGGGGAACCCGGTCAGGTCCTCGACCTTGGTGACGGGGATGCCGGCCTCGGCGATGCGCGCCGCGGTGGAGCCGGTGGAGACGAGCTCGACGCCGGCGGCGTGGAGGTCGCGGGCGAGGTCGATGACGCCGGTCTTGTCGAAGACAGAGACGAGGGCCCGCTTGATGAGCTTCCGCTCGGACATGAATGCACTGCTCCTGGTTGTCTAATGACTGCGGCCCAGGCGTTCGACCGCAGTAACAGGTTCAGCAGTGCCGCTCCCTGGTGGTACTCCACCCGTGGCGTCTTCTGAAGGTTCCCCCTCAACAACGAGCTGCCCGGTCCGTGCCACGGGAAACCTCGAAAGACGTCACTCGCCAGTCGCGACCAGCCGAGCGTAACACGCTCGTCGCGGGCTCCCGGGCGGCGACCGCGCGTGACGCCCGCCACCAGTGCCGCGAGGCCAGGGCGCCGAGCAGCGCGCCGAGGGCGTTGAGGAGGATGTCGTCGACGGAGGCGACCCGTCCGGTGCCGAACGCGAACTGCGCGGCCTCCACGAGCGCGGCCCCGGCCGCGCCGAGCCCGAGGACCGCCCACGGCCCCAGGGGGAACCGGATCGGCAGGAACACCCCGGCGAGGAAGAACAGCAGGAGGTTCCCCACGAGCTGCTCCACGATGGTGCGCGGGTCGGCCCCGGCGAGGTCGACCAGGTCGGCGAACGGGACGAGTTGCAGGCCGCCGTCGCCGCCGCGGGGCGTGAGCACCAGGAACAGCCACGGGAGCGTCCCGAACACCATGCCGACCTCGGCGACGGAGTCGCGCCGGGGGTGCGGGCGGCCGCGGCGGGTGCGCAGCGCGGCGAGGGCCCAGGCGAGGAGGAGCCCGAGCGGGATGAGCGCGAAGGAGGCCCAGACGGTGGCGGTCTCCAGGGCGTCGATGGCGAGAGGGGTGCCCACGGCGCCTACCCGAGGATCACTCTGCGGCCCTGGACCTTCCAGCCGTCGCGCATCATGCGGCCGACCGACTCGACCAGCTGGGCGCGCTCGGCCTCCTTGATGCGCTCGGTGAGCGAGTCGACGGTGTCGTCGTCCTCGACGGGCACGGCGCACTGGGCCACGATCGGGCCGGTGTCGACGCCGGAGTCGCAGACGAAGAGGGTCGCGCCCGCGATCTTGACGCCCGCGGCGAGGGCCTCGCCGGGGCCGTTCATGCCCGGGAACGCGGGGAGGAGCGAGTTGTGGGTGTTGACGTAGCGGCCGGGGAACGCGTCGAGGAACCGCGGCCCGCAGAGCTTGAGGAACCCGGCCGAGACGACGAGGTCCGGCCGGTAGGAGGCGACTTCGGCGGTGAGCGCGGCGTCCCACTCGTCGCGGGTCGCGTAGTCCTTGACCTTGTGCACGAACGTGGGCACGCCGAGCTTCGCGGCGCGCTCGGCGCCGAAGGTCCCGTCGCGGTCGGCGCCGACGGCGGCGACCCGCGCGCCGTAGGCGGGGTCGGCGCAGGCGTCGAGGAGGGCCTGGAGGTTGGAGCCGGAGCCGGAGACGAGCACGACGAGTTCAGCGGTCACGGGTGAAACGGTAACCCGTCGTCGCGGCCGGGCGCGGGTTCGGGGATGACCACCGTGTCTCGCCGCACGAGCTCGGCTTCGGCGGCGCGGCGGTGGACGGCGAACAGGCGTGCGACGAGGGCGGCGCCCACGAGGCCGATGAGGAACTGGACCCCGGCGACGCCCGCGACGGCGACCGGGTCGGGCCCGAGGTCGGCGAGGAGGTCCTGCCCGGCGGCGCCGCCGGAGAGGTACGCCAGGAGCGCGAGCGCCAGGGCCGCGGTCGCGGCGGCGACGATCGACGCGGTGGTGACGCGCGGCAGCCGCAGGTCCGGGGAGCGGTACGTGAGGATCACGCCGAACACGGCCGCGAGCATGAGCGGCAGTCCGACCAGGACGGTGGCGTACTCGGGCAGCGGCGCGGTCGGCACGGCCGCGAACACCGGGAACGCCGGGAGCGGGCCGATCGCCACGAGCTCGGTCTGCACGGCCGTCCCGGCGCCGACGGCGAAGCCGGGGCCGGCGAGGTACGCGGCGGCCCACACGGCGAGGTTCGGCAGGTAGAGCAGGCTCATGAGCGCCACGATCCACGACGCGTTCCCGTACAGCCCCATGGTGTCGGCGACGATCGGGCCGCGGACGGCGAACGCCGCGCCCGTGGCGGCGGCGCCGAACGCGAGGAGCGCCCCGGCCGTGATGAGCCCGGTGCGCAGGCCCCGGCGCAGCCACACCGACGCGGTGTCCCAGGGCAGGACCCCGGCCTCGCGGGCGGACCCGAACGCGGTGGCCGCCACGACGAGCGGCACGGCGTGCAAGAGCGCGGGGAGCATGTCGATCTCGAAGGGCCCGCGGGCGCTCAGCGCGGCGGCCCCGGCGACGAGTCCGGTATAGAGGATCGAGACGAGCCCGGCGGCGGCGCGCACGGCCGCGGCGTCGCGGCCGCCGATCGCGCGCGTGGTCCCGGCGGCGGCCTTCGCGAGCCGCCAGGCGATGAGGACGGTGAGGGCCAGCGGCGTGACGCTCAGGTGGACCGGTCCGATGTCGACGGGCACGCCGTGCCCAGAGAGCCAGGCCGTTCCGGCCGCGGCCGCGACCACGGAGACCGGGCCCTGGGCCCCGGCCTGCCACCAGCCCGCGATGACGCACACCAGGATCGGCGTGAACACCACCGTCGCGCACCACACGGTCGTGGCCAGCGCGGACGCGAACAGCGCGCGGGGGCGCCGGGCGCGGGGGCGCGCGCCGGTGTCGATGACCTCGGTCTCGCGGTCGTTCTCGCTGCGGGGCTGGCGGGGCGGCGCCGAGGCGTCGATGCGCACGGTGTGGCGCTGCGCGGACCCTGTGCTGCCAGGGCGTCGGTTCGGTCGTCGCTCCACGCCGACCAGTCTGTCACAAGGGCGCCGGGCGCAGCGCCTTCCCGGCACTGGCGGGCCGGTGCGAGGATGGGTCGACTTCAGAGTGAGGAGACTGGCATGGATGGTCCGGGCGAGTTCTACGCCACCGCGGAGGCGTACGACGTGATCGACGGCGACACGTTCCGGGTGCGGATCGACGGCGAGGCGATCCGGGTGCGGGTGCTGGGCATCAACGCGCCCGAGTCGGGCGGGTTCCGCGAGGAGCAGGACTGGGGCGAGGAGGCGAAGGACTATGCGCGCGAGAAGCTCCAGGGGCGGACGGTCCACTTGTTCACCGACCCGGGCGCGGAGGTGTACGACCAGTACGACCGGCTGCTCGCGCACGTGGTGATGGAGAACGGGATCAACTACGCGGTGCTGGCGGTGGCCGACGGCATGGCCGAGGCGTACGTGCTGCGGCACCAGGACCTGACGATCGGCGACACGCTGGAGAAGGCCGAGGACCTCGCGCAGGCGGCGGACCGCGGCATGTGGCAGGACGACTGAGACGCAACGGATGAGGGACGGCCCCCGGCGGGGGCCGTCCCTCGTTCGCGTCTCGGTTACAGGGCTTCTGCGGTCTGGTGGTCGGTCTCCTTGGGTTCGCGGCCGTAGAGCCAGGGCTGGACGGCCGCGGCGAGGATGCCGCCGACGAGCGGCGCGACGATGAAGACCCACAGGTGCTCCAGGGGCGCGCCCCCGGCGAACAGGGCCGGGCCGAGCGAGCGGGCCGGGTTGACCGAGGTCCCGGTGAGCGGCAGGCCGACCAGGTGGATGATGACGAGGACCAGGCCGATGGCGGCGCCCGCGGCCGGGGTGGCGCCCTTCTTGCTGGTGACGGCGAGGACGGTGAAGACGAGCAGGAACGTCAGGAGCGCTTCGATGACGATGGCGCCGGTGAGGTTCACGGTGGCGCCGTAGTCGTTGGCGCCGAGCGCGCCGGTCTGGTCGGTGACGTCCCCGGCGGTGGTCATGAACTTGAGGAGCGCGGCGGCGGCGATGCCGCCGGCGAACTGGGCGATCCAGTAGCCGACCGCGGTGGCGGTGTCGACGCGGCCGGTGAGGAGCGCGCCGAGGGTGACGGCGGGGTTGACGTGGGCGCCGGAGATCGGGCCGATCGCGTAGGCGAGTGCGAAGAGGACGAGGCCGAAGGCGAAGGCGACGCCCACGAATCCGATGGCTTCGCCGTTGATGCCGTACACCGCCGCGCCGACGGCGAAGAAGACCAGGCAGAAGGTGCCGACCAGTTCGGCCCAGATCGCGCGCATGACGTCCTCCTCGAAACCGTTTCCTACGTCTGTTCCAGAGGATGGCAGGATTGGGGCGACTTCGTGAGCGTTTGCGCTATTTGGACTGACTTGCGCCGTGGTTCGGGTGCGGGTCAGGCGCGGTCGAGGTAGTGGAGGACGGCGGCGACGCGGCGGTCGGTCTCGTCGTCGGGGGTGAGCCCGAACTTGAGGAAGATGTTGCGGATGTGCTTGTGGACGGCGTTCTCGGTGATGAACAGCCGCTGGGCGATCGCGCCGTTCCCCAGGCCCTCGGCCATGACCGACAGGACCTCCTTCTCGCGGGGCGTGAGGCGTTCGACCGGGTCGTCGGCGCGGCGCTGCGCGAACAGCTGCGCGACGACCTCGGGGTCGATGGCGGTGCCGCCGCCCGCGACGCGGTGCAGGGCCTCGACGAACGCGTCGACGCGGCCGACGCGCTCCTTGAGGAGGTACCCGACGGCCCGGGCGCCGTCGGCGAGCAGGTCGGTGGCGAACGACTGCTCCACATAGGCGGAGAGCACGAGGACCGCGAGGCCCGGGTGGGCGCGGCGGGCCGCGACGGCGGCCTTGATGCCCTCGTCGGTGTGCGTGGGGGGCATGCGGACGTCCACGACCGCGACGTCGGGGCGGTGCTCCTCGACGGCGGCGAGGAACGCGGCCGGGTCCCCCACGGAGGCGACGACGTCGAAGCCCTCCCCGCGCAGGACCAGGTTCAGGCCCTCGCGCAGGAGGGTGTCGTCCTCGGCGATCACGATCCGCACGGCAGCTCCACTCTGATCTCGGTCGGCCCACCGGGTGGGCTGGTCACGGTCGCGGTCCCGTCGAGCGCCTCGACGCGCCGCGTGATGCCCGCCAGGCCCGATCCGGCCCCGGCGTCGGCGCCGCCGCGGCCGTCGTCGACCACGGCCACAGTGAGGGTATTCCCCCGCCGCGTCACCTCCACCGACGCGCTCGTCGCACGGGAGTGCTTGGCCACGTTGGTGAGCGACTCGGCGACCACGAAGTACGCGGTGGCCTCGACGCTCGCCGGGCACCGGCCCGGCACGTCCACGGCCACCGTGCAGGGCACGGCGCAGTCCGAGGCCAGTGCGTTCAGGGCCCCGGCGAGCCCGCGGTCCTCCAGGACCGGCGGGAGGATCGAGCGGACGACGGCGCGCAGTTCGGCGAGCGCGTCCTCGACGGTGTCCTGGGCGCGGCCGAGGATCTCCACGGCCCGGTCGGGGTCGCGGGGGACCTCGCGCTTGGCGGCGCCGACGAGGACGGCAACGGCGACGATCCGGTTCTGGGCCCCGTCGTGGAGGGCCCGTTCGATGCGGCGCAGCTCGACGGCGTGCGCGTCGAGGGCGGCGGCGCGGGTCGCGGTGAGGCGGGCGACGCGCTCGGACAGGTCGATGTCGGGGTCGGGCCCGAGGAGGTTGACGCCGGGCCGGGCCTGGATCTCCAGGAGCTTGGGGCCGAACAGGAGCCACAGCGCGAACACGGCGATGCCGGTGGCGAAGCCGAGGGCCGCGGCGGGCGCGGTGTGCGCGTCGAGCATCCCCGAGAGGATCTGCTGCTCCGAGGCCGGCGCGAACGCCCACCACAGCGGGTAGGTCGCGTCGCGGACGGACACGAACGGCATGTTGATGAGGGTCGCCCCGAGGATGAGGCCCCACGTGCCGTGGAGGAACACCCACATGAGGTCGCGGCGCGCGGTCGGGTCGGCGCGCAGTTCGCGCAGGCTCCGCGGGGCCTCGGCGTCGGGGCCCGAGTACGGGGACTCGACGTCGTGGCCGAGGCGGTGCAGGCGCCGCCGCTCCAGGCCCGCGAGCATCCGCACCCACTGCATGGTCGGGTGGACGAGGAACCGCCCGGCGCCGAGCAGCGAGAGGAAGCCGACGAGGACCGCCACGGGGATCGTGTAGAGCGCGAGGATGCCGAACCCGGCGCCGACGGCGCCGTACCCGGAGGCGCGCAGGGCCGCGGCGAGCACCGAGCCGAGCCCGGACCTTCCCTCGCCGTCCGGGCGCAGCTGCGCGTCGAACCACGCCTGCACGCGCTCACGCCTGCCGATCGCCATCGCTTCCTCCAAGAACTCGCTTGGAAACGTACCCGCGGCGGGCCCGCGCCGTCGCTACAGCCTGCTGTACAAGGCGGAACGGGCCGGTACTACAGCTGGCTGTACCCGCCCGGTTCCGGTTGTCCCCACCCCTGTTCCGGCAGCTGACCGCATTGGAAACGGACACGGAACGCCATAGCGTCGTCGGTACCAAGGAAACCCGGAGGCACACCGATGACCACCACCCTCGCCGCTCCCCCGAGCAGGCGCCCCGCGACCGCCGCACCCGCGCTCGCCCTGAGGGAGATCACGAAGACCTACGACGGCGCGCACACCGTCCTCGACCGCGTCAGCCTCGACGTGCCCGGCGGCGCGCTCATCGCCGTCATGGGGGGACCGGGGGCCGGGAAGTCCACGCTCGTGCACTGCGCGGCCGGGCTCGACGACCCCACCGGCGGGGAGGTCCGCATCGCCGACCGGCGCATCACGGGCCTCGAAGAGGCGAAGCGGACCCTGCTGCGGCAGGGCCGGGTCGGGTTCGTGTTCCAGTCGTTCAACCTGCTGCCGTCCCTCACGATCGAGGAGAACCTGGCGATGCCGCTGCGCCTCGCGGGCGAGGCCGAGGACCGCGACTGGCTGCACCACCTCGCCGAGCGCACCGGCGTCAGCCGGCTCCTCCAGCGCCGCCCCGGGGACCTCGTGCCGGTGCTCCAGCAGCGCGCGGCCGTCGCGCGGGCCTTCGCGTCCCGTCCCGACGTGGTCGTCGCCGACGAGCCGACCGGCGCCCTCGGGCCCGCGGACGCCTCGGAGGTCCTCGACCTCATGCGGTCCCTCGTGGACGAGTGGGCGCCGGGCCTGCTCATGGTCACGCAGGACCCCGCGGCCGCCTCCCGCGCGCACGCGACGTTCGCCCTCGAAGGGGCGCGCCTGCGCCCCGTCCTGACTTCCACTCGGTAGCAAGGGGAAACAGCAGGGCCCGCCGATTCTCGGCGGGCCCTGCTGTGCGGGTGTTTGTTTCTCAGTGGTGCTTACGCGGCTTCGACGACCTCGGGGGCGCGGCGCCCCATGAGGGCGGTGGCGCTGGCGAGGAGGCCGACCGCGGCGACCGCGGTCACCAGGTACAGGCCGGGCCGGTACTGGGCGATGCTGGTGGCGGTGCCCCCGGCGATGAGGCCGGTGACGATCGCGAGGACCACGGCGCCGCCGATCTGCCCGGAGGTCTGGACCAGGCCGGAGGCCAGGCCCTGCTCGTCGTCCGAGATGCCCTCGGTGGCCTGGACCATGACCGACGAGAAGCCGATCGCGAAGCCGAGGCCCAGCAGCAGGAACGCGGGCAGGTAGTCGGTGAGGTAGTTCGGCTGGGCCGAGCCGCCGCGGACGATGAACCACAGGTAGCCGAGGACGAACGCGGCCATCGAGGCGATGATCATCGACTTGGTGCCGTAGCGGTCGATGAACTTGCCCGCGAGCGGCGACAGGATCGCCACGATGATCCCGGCGGGGGCCAGGGCCAGCGCCATCTGGATCGGCTCCCACCGGAGCGTGTTCTGGAGGTACAGGGACACGATCGTCTGGAAGCTGATGTAGGACCCGAAGATCGCAAGCGCGGCCAGGTTGGCGCGGACGATCGACTTGACCTTGAAGATGCTCAGGCGCACCAGCGGGTGGGCGACCTTGTTCTCGATGACGAAGAACGCGCCGAGGAGCAGGACCGCGGCCGCGGTGGTGGCGGTGACGAGCGGCGTGAAGCCGGTCTCGGGGACCGTGACGATCGTGTAGACCGCGGCGAGCATGCCGCCGGTGAGCGTCGCGGAGCCGAGGAAGTCGATGCGCCCCTTCTCGCGCTCGGTGTTCTTGGGGACCACCACGAACGCGGCGATGAGCACGCCGACCACGACGATGACGGGCGCGAAGAACGTCAGGCGCCAGTCGACGCTGGTGAGCAGGCCGGAGGCGATGAGGCCCGAGGCGTACCCGGTGGCGCCGAAGACGGTGAAGATCGACAGGGCCTTGTTGCGGTCGTGGCCCTCCTTGAACGTGGTCGTGATGATCGACAGCGCGGCCGGGGCGGTGAACGCGGCGGCGACGCCCTTGACGATGCGCGAGGCGATGAGCAGGCCCTCGTGCTCGACGAGCCCGCCGATGAGCGAGGCGGCGCCGAAGACGACCAGCGCGGTGAGGAAGACCTGGCGGCGTCCCAGCAGGTCGGCCATGCGTCCGCCCAGGAGGAGCAGGCCGCCGTAGCCGAGGATGTAGCCGTTGACGATCCACTGGAGCGAGGCCGTCTCCAGGCCCAGCTCGGCACCGATGGACGGGAGCGCGACGCCGACCATGGAGACGTCGAGGGCGTCCAGGAACATCGCGAGGCCGGCCACGAACAGGACCGCCCACAGCTTTGGACCCCATCGGCTCGGGGTGTGTGAAGGTGTATCGATGCCGGTCGAAGTCGAGGTGGGGAGGGGTTTCGGTTCGGTGATCGTCATGCCGAGAAACTTACATGCACGTGCATTGGATGTCAACACATCAAATGCGTAGACATTAAATGTCTTGACATGGTAATCTCCTGGTCATGGAGGCCGAAGTATCCGAAGACGTGTGCACCAAGTGGTCTGAAACACTTCGCGTGTACCACACCACATCCTGCGAGCTGGAGAACGAGCTCCAGGACGGGCACGACCTGGGACTGAGCGAGTTCGAGGTCCTCAAGATCCTGTCCAGCAAGTGCTGCGACAGCACCGGCAAGGCCAAGATGAAGGACCTCGAAGCCGAGATGTACCTCAGCCAGAGCGCCCTCTCGCGCACCGTCACGCGCCTGGAGAAGGCCGGCCTCGTCACGCGCGCGACCTGCGACTTCGACCGCCGCGCCATGTTCCTCATGCTGACCCCCGCGGGCCAGGAGCGCTACGAGGCCGCGCAGCCCACGTACCGGGGCGTGCTGCTCCGCCACTTCGCCTGAGCCGCTTCGCGATCCGTCGCTGAAACGGTTCAATGCGCGCGCTCTGGGGCCCGCTTCGGACGGCATACCCCCTTGCGGCGTGACGGTCGGTAAGGTGAGGTGGAGAGCAGTCACAACCGATCCGGCATGGAGAGTGGATGTCATGACTCCCCCAGAGAACGACCGACCCGACGACGAGGACGGCGGCACCTTCAAGCTCAAGCCCGGCGCGCAGCCGCCCGCCGCGGCCCCTGAAGGAGGGGAGGAGGCCGGACTCGACCGCACCATGAAGATCAACCGGGTCGAGGCCCAGCAGGGCACCCCGCCCCCGCCGCCCTCGCCGCTCGGGAACCCGACCGGCCCGTCGGACCCGCCGGCCGCGGAGTACGCCCAGACCACGGTCATGCCGCAGACGGGCTCCCAGACCGGGTTCAACCCGTCCGGGACCCCGCAGCCGCCGCAGCCGAACCCGCTCGGCTCGGGCCAGCTCCCGCAGTCCGCGCCCGGCCAGCAGCCGTACGGACAGCCCGGCCAGCAGCCCGGCGGCTACCCGCCGCCCCCGCCCCAGGCGGGCTTCCCGCAGCCGCAGCAGACCGGCGCCGTCGGCGCGGTCCCCGAGGGCATCAAGCGCATCGGCCTCATGGCCCTCATCGGCGCGGGCATCGGCGTCGTCTCCGCGGTGTTCTCGTTCATGAACCCGTACGGGGCCTTCGCCGGGGTCATCGGCCTCCTCGTCGCCGCCGCGCTCGCCTGGTACGGCTGGGCGCTGCCGAAGGGCCAGGTCACCTCCGGCGGCCTGCGCCTCACCGGCGTCATCCTCATGATGGTCGGCGCGGGCTTCGGGGTCATCGGGGCCCTGTCGAGCCTCGCGGCCATCGCGATCGTCGGCGGGATCATCTTCCTGACGCTCATCCTCAACCTCGCCGCCGCCGGCGCCTACGGCTACGCGTCCTTCATCTACATCAAGGACCCGGAGGTCAAGGCGTACATCAAGGGCGCGCCGACCGCCCCCGCGGGCTACCCGCCGCCCGGGTACGGCCAGCCGCAGCAGGGCTACGGCCAGCCCGGCGCGTACCAGCAGCCCGGCCAGCCCCCGCAGGGCTACGGCCAGCCGCAGGGGCAGCAGCCCGGCGGGTACCCGCCGCCGCCTCCCGGCTACCCCCAGCCGGGCCAGCAGCAGCCGCCGCAGCCGCCCTACGGCCAGTAGGACTTCCAACCCGCACCGGTCGCGACTAAGCTCACTCGTATGAACTGGCCGCGGCGCCGACGATCGCCACGAGCGACGCAGGCGCCGCGGCCTCCGTACGAGGAGGTACAGATGACTGCAACCGGGGCGCCCATACGCGTCGTCGTCGCCAAGGTCGGGCTCGACGGCCACGACCGCGGAGCGAAGGTCGTGGCGCGCGCGCTGCGCGACGCGGGCATGGAGGTCGTGTACACGGGCCTCCACAACTCCCCCGAGCAGGTCGTCGCCACCGCCCTCGCCGAGGACGCCGACGCGATCGGCCTGAGCATCCTCTCCGGCGCGCATATGACGCTCTTCCCGCGGGTGCTGAAACTCCTCGACGAAAACGACGCGCGCGACATCGTCGTATTCGGCGGCGGCATCATTCCCGACGAGGACGCCGCGCAGTTGCGCGAGGCCGGAGTAGCGCAGATATTCGGCCCCGGCGCCTCGACCCAGGTGATCGCCGAATGGGTCCGCGGCCATGTGCCCTCACCCGATCAGGGCAGCCCCGCGGCCGTTTGAGCGGCCCTGGCCTGCGGATACGTCCGCGGCAAAAAATTCTTTGGGGAGACCGTAACCGCGCCTGGCGGCCCTCGTTCTTATAAGTGTCGGACGCGGAAGCAACACCGCGGAAGACGCATCAGCAGTCGGCCGAAAGGCCGCCGGGCAATAGCGCAGAGGCTTCACCGGGAGTTCACTTCCGAAGCGTCGTGCAATTGAGCTGTGCCACAAGCTGCCGATGCCCTGTCGATTGAGGGGTGGCGATAGGGCATCGTGCCTAAGGGAATCAAGCCATTGAGGGGTGGGCTTGGTTCCCGCTAAGGGGACCGGACGCCTGAGGGGTGCGTCCGGTCCCCGCCTCTTTCCCCACGAGTTCCCCACCGGCCGCACCAGTGCCCCGCAGGAACGCGAATCGCCTGCAAGGGCCCGGCAAGCGGCCTCCCGAGCCTGACTCGTCACACCCGCCGCCCGCCCGGGTCCCCGGCGCCTCGCCGCGCGTTACCCTGCGATAACGGGCGCCTGTAGCTCTCCCCCGCCTGACCGGACCCGGTTCGCCGAGGCCGCGGCCCGCACCGGGCCATGGCGGGGAGGGGCGGGCCGTCCGGTCAAGGAAGACTAGCTAGTGGAGCGGACTCTACAGTGGATCTGTACGAATACCAGGGCCGCGCACTGTTCGCCCGGCACGGAGTGCCGGTTCTGGACGGCGGCGTCGCCACCACACCGCAGGAGGCCGTTGCGCTCGCAGAGCGCCTCGGCGACCGGGTGGTCGTCAAAGCGCAGGTGAAGGTCGGCGGCCGCGGGAAGGCCGGCGGCGTCAAGCTCGCCGACACCGTGGACGAGGTCAACACCCACGCCACGAACATCCTGGGCATGGACATCAAGGGCCACACCGTCGAGAAGGTCATGCTCACGGTGACCGCCGACATCGACGAGGAGTACTACTTCTCGTACCTGCTCGACCGCGCGAACCGCACGTTCCTGTGCATCGCGTCGACCGCCGGCGGCATGGAGATCGAAGAGGTCGCCCACACCGCCCCCGAGAAGGTCGTGAAGCTCCCGATCGACGCCGGTGTCGGCGTCACCCCGGAGATCGCCGACGGCATCGTCACCCAGGCGGGCTTCCCCGAGGACCTCCGCGAGCAGCTCGTGGACGTGTTCGTGAAGCTCTGGGGCGCCTTCGTCGCCGAGGACGCGACCCTCGTCGAGGTCAACCCGCTCGTGCGCACGCCCGAGGGCAAGGTCCTCGCGCTCGACGCGAAGGTCACGCTCGACGAGAACGCGGACTTCCGCCACCCCGACAACGCCGAGTTCGAGGACAAGTCCTCGGTCGACCCGCTGGAGCAGCGCGCCAAGGACTCCGGCCTCAACTACGTGAAGCTCGACGGCTCCGTCGGCATCATCGGCAACGGCGCGGGCCTGGTCATGTCCACCCTCGACGTCGTGTCGTACGCCGGGGAGAACCACGGCGGCGTCAAGCCCGCGAACTTCCTCGACATCGGCGGCGGCGCGTCCGCGGCCGTCATGGCGAACGGCCTCGAAGTGGTCCTGTCGGACCCGCAGGTCAAGGCCGTGTTCGTGAACATCTTCGGCGGGATCACCGCCTGCGACGAGGTCGCCCGCGGCATCCTCGGCGCGCTCCAGACGCTCGCCGACCGCGGCGAGGACGTCACCAAGCCGCTCGTCGCCCGCATCGACGGCAACAACGCCGAGGAGGGTCGCAAGATCCTCGCCGACGCGAACCACCCGCTCATCACCGTGGTCGAGACCATGGACAGCGCGGCCGACAAGGCCGCCGAGCTCGCGAACAAGGGGGCCTAGTCCAATGGCGATCTTCCTCAATGAGAACTCCAAGGTCATCGTCCAGGGCATGACCGGCTCCGAGGGCATGAAGCACACCCGCCGCATGCTCAAGGCCGGCACCGAGATCGTCGGCGGCGTGAACCCGCGCAAGGCCGGCACCAAGGTCGACGTCGACGGCGTGAGCCTCCCGGTGTTCGCCTCCGTGCAGGAGGCCATGGCCGAGACCGGCGCGAACACCTCCGTCGTGTTCGTGCCCCCGGCCTTCTCCAAGGCCGCCGTGGTCGAGGCGATCGACGCCGAGATCGGGCTCGTCATCGTCATCACCGAGGGCATCCCGGTGCACGACTCGGTGACCTTCTGGAACTACGCCGAGTCCAAGGGCAACAAGACCCGCATCGTGGGCCCGAACTGCCCCGGCATCGCCAGCCCCGGCAAGTCGAACGCGGGCATCACCCCCGCCGACATCACCGGGACCGGCCCCATCGGCCTCGTCTCCAAGTCGGGCACGCTGACCTACCAGCTCATGTACGAGCTGCGCGACATCGGCTTCTCGACCTCCGTCGGCATCGGCGGCGACCCGGTCATCGGGACCACCCACATCGACTGCCTCAAGGCGTTCGAGGAGGACCCCGAGACCAAGGCGATCGTCATGATCGGCGAGATCGGCGGCGACGCCGAGGAGCGCGCGGCCGAGTACATCAAGAACCACGTGACGAAGCCGGTCGTCGGCTACATCGCCGGGTTCACCGCCCCCGAGGGCAAGACGATGGGCCACGCCGGCGCCATCATCTCCGGATCGGCCGGCACCGCCGAGTCGAAGAAGGAGGCCCTGGAGGCCGCGGGCGTCAAGGTCGGGAAGACCCCGAGCGAGACCGCCCGCCTCATGCGCGAGGTCGTCGAGAACCTCTAAGCACCGCAAGCGAAAGGGCCGGGCGGTTCGCCCGGCCCTTCGTGTTCCCCGGGGCCCTCGCACCGGGCCGATACGATCGGGGCCATGCCCGCGACGCCCCCGCCCCCGAATCCGCCGACCCCGCCCCGCGGCCGCGGCACGGCCACCGTCGCGTGGGCGCTGCTGCCGCTCCTCGTGCCCGGAGCCGGTGCGCCCCTGGCGTTGGGGATCGCCGCCGGGCGGCGGCCCTCGGCGAGGACGGTGGCGCCGCTGGTCGTCTACACCGCCGCGTTCCTGGGGTTCTTCGCGTTCATCCTCCCGTTCGACGTGGGCACGACTCCGGACTGGGCGCTGTGGAGCTCGTTCGCGACGCTGCTGGTCTCCACGGTCGGCGCCGCCGTCCACCTGCTCGCGATCCGCCGGTACGTCTGGGCGCCGAGGGGCGCCGGACCCGAGCCGAAGCCCGCGCCGCCGCCGAAACCGGTCCCGGTCGGGGACTGGGTGGCCCCGGCCCTCGACCAGGCCGCGCGGCTGCGCGAAGACGCCCGGCGGCTCGCCGAAGGCGATCCGTCGCTGGCGAAGCGCAGCGGCGTCGGCCGCCCCGACCAGCCGCGGCACCTCGACGACGGCGGGCTGGTCGACCTCAACCACGCGCCCGCCGCCGTCCTGGGCGACCTCCCCGGGTTCAACGCGGCGCTCGCCGAGCAGGTCCGCGAGCGCGTGGAGCGCCTGGGGCCGTTCCAGAGCCTCGACGAGGTGATCGTGGAGGTCGGCGTGGCGCCCGGGTTCGAGCGGCACCTGCGCGAGTACGCGGTGCTGATCCCCTAGGACTCCTCGATCCAGAAGTTGTCGTGCTCGGCGAAGAACGCCTTCCGCTCCTCGTCCGAGAGCTCCCCCAGGGTCAGCAGGCCCTCGAAGTAGTCCTCGCGGGGGGCGCCGGGGTGGAACATGAGGAGCATCGAGGCGGGTTCGCCGGACTCGTTGCGGAAGCCGTGGACGCCGCCTTCGGGGACGTGCACGAAGTCGCCGGGTTCGTGATCGACCCACTTGGCGCCGTTGTAGATCCGGATCGTGCCGGTGAGGATGTAGAAGGACTCCGAGATGGTGCGGTGGAAGTGCGGGTCGGGCCCGGACCGGGCGCCGCTCATGTTCCACTGGTAGAGGCCGAACTGGCCGTTGGTGGTCGCGCCGGTCGCCAGGTACCCGGCGGACCCGCCGTTCGGGTACGTCAGGTCCGGCGCCTGCCCGGCGGGGCGGAAGTACGCGCTGATCTCGCCTTCGTCGCCGAAATAGCGCGGTTCGGGATAGGACATGCGGCTCGCTCTCTCTCATGGACGGGGCCCGTGTCCGACGCTACCGGGCGGTCCGGCATATTGGTAGCGTCCTAGCCGAGCGGCTAGTCCCGACCGTGAGGAGACGCCATGTCCGAGACCGTGCTGTTCGTGGACGCGGCGGTGCTCGACACCGTCGCGGGAGTGCTCGTGGACGGGCAGCGGGTGCTGGTGCGGGACGGGGCGATCGCGGCCGTCGGGGCCGAGGTCGAGGCGTCGGACGCGAGGGTGGTGGACCTGGGCGGGCGGACGCTCATGCCGGGGCTGATCGACTGCCACGTGCACGTCAACGCGCACACCGCGGACCTGGCGGGGCTGGGCGACCAGTCGCCCGCGTACGTGGCCGTCAAGGCCGCGATCGAGCTGCGGGAGATGCTCGGGCGCGGGTTCACGACGGTGCGCGACCCCGGCGGGGCGGACTTCGGCATCCACGACGCCGTGGCCGAGGGGCTCATCGACGGGCCGCGGGTCTTCTTCGGCGGCAAGGCGCTCTCGCAGACCGGCGGGCACGTGGACATGCGCCCGCGCGGGCGCGCCGTCAGCGACGACCACCACTGCTGCCCCGACCTGGGGCTCGTGTGCGACGGCGTGGACGGGGTGCGCAAGGCCGCCCGCGAGCAGCTGCGCACCGGCGCCCACCACGTCAAGATCATGCTGTCGGGCGGCGTCGCGTCCCCGACCGACCGGATCGACTCGACCCAGTTCTCCGTCGAGGAGATCCGCGCGATCGTGGAGGAGGCGGAGGCGGCCAACCGGTACGTCGCCGGGCACGCCTACACCGCGCGGGCCATCAACCGCGGCCTGGAGGCGGGCGTGCGGTCCATCGAGCACGGGAACCTCCTCGACCGGTCGAGTCTTGACCTGTTCCTGGAGCACGACGCGTTCCTGGTGCCCACCTTGGTGACCTACCGGCGCATGTCGATCGAGGGCGCCGACTACGGGCTGTCCCCGGCGAACCTGGCGAAGAACGAGATCGTGCTCGGCGCCGGGCTCAAGGCCCTCGAACTCGCGCACGAGGCGGGCGTGAACCTCTGCTACGGCTCGGACCTGCTGGGCGGCATGAGGAAGCACCAGCTGGACGAGTTCGCGATCCGCGGGGCGGTCATCCCCGCGGCCGACGTGATCCGGTCGGCGACCGTGACCGCCGCGCGGCTCCTCGGGGAGGAGGACCGCATCGGGCGCATCAGCCCCGGGTTCGCCGCGGACCTGCTCGTGGTCGACGGCGACCCGCTCGCCGACATCGACGTGCTCACCGACCCCGGCACCAACCTTGACCTGGTGATGCAGGGCGGCAAGGTGAAGGCGGGCACCCTGGGCTGACCGCCACACGGCGGGAGCGCTGCGCAGCGTCCGTAACAAAGGTTTGCTAGGTTCAAGTCGCTCCACATCAGCCCCGGACGCGAGGAGCCTCCTTGAGCAGTTCACCTGAATCCAACGGCATCGCCGAGGCCCTCGGCAAGGCCCTCGCGATCGCGCGCGACGCGCAGCGGGCGCAAGAGGAGAGCGGTGCGCAGACCGTCGAGGTCGAGGCCGCCGACGGCATGATCAGGGTCTCCGCGACCACGGCCGGCAAAGTGGCCGTGGACATCGTCGACCCCCGCGCGGTGCGCCTGAGCAAGGAGCAGCTGAGCGAGGAGATCACCGCGGGCGTCAACGCCGCGCTCGACGCCGCCCGCGAGCAGGCCGGCATCCCCGGGGCGATCGACCTCGAAGGGCTCAACGAGAAGGTCGAGGAGCTCCAGCAGCAGTCCGTGCAGCGCCTCAGTTCGTTCATGAACACCCTCACCGAGTCCCACGCGCGGATCGTGCAGACCGCCGCCGACGGCCGGGGCCTGAGCTGATGCCCGACCTCAGCATCGACCCCGACGCCCTCGACCAGAGCGGGCAGCGCATCGAGGGCACCGCGGAGAAGTTCTTCACCGCCATCGACGAGTTCGCCTCCAGCATCGAGGGCGTCACCGCCGCGTGCGGGAGCGACCAGATCGGCGGGCTCATCGAGCAGGCGCACCAGGCGGTCTTCGAGTTCGCCAAGGAGTGCTTCACCGAAGCGGCCCAGTCGATGGCCGACGCCGGGGTGGACGTGCGCGACTTCGCGGCCCAGCACCTCGACGCCGACAACGCGGTGTCCCAGGCGTTCGCGCAGATCGCCTCCGAGATCGGCGGTGGCGCCTGATGGCGATCACGCTGCCCTCCGAGCTCGCGAGCCTCCTCGGCATCCTCGGCTACGACTGGCCCCAGTCCAATGAGGACAACCTCATGGACTTCGGGCAGGCGTGGATGGACTTCGGCGGCAAGCTCGGGGACCTCAACGGCGAGTCCGCCGAGAACGCCGCCTCCGCGTGGACCGAGCAGGTCGGCAAGGACATCGACGCGTTCCAGGCATGGTGGGAGAGCGAGGACGGCCCCCAGAAGATCATCGGGGACGGCTCCGTCGGCTCCATGATCGCGGGCGTCGGCCTCATCATCTGCGCCGTCATCGTGCTGTGCCTCAAGATCATGGTCATCGTGCAGCTGGTGATCCTCGCCGTCCAGATCGCCATGGCGATCGCCGAGGCCGCCGTCACCTTCGGCGCGTCCCTGCTCCAGGTCCCGATCTTCCAGCAGATCTCGCGGACCGTCGTCGGCAACCTCGTGCAGGAAGCCATCTTCAAGCTCATCGACGCATAGGCGCGGCCCGTGGGAACCGGAAAGAAAAGCGGCGGCAAGCTCATCAGCGCCGCCCTGGAGTTCTTCCAGAAGGCGAAGAAGCAGCGCGCCGGGCGCGCCCAGCAGAACAAGATGGACTACGACAAGCTCCAGCACGCCCTCGTCGGCGACGTCCGGCCCGGCCGGCCCTCCGGCTCGGGCTACCACTGGCGCCCCGGCGGCAACGACTTCGACGGCCGCCGCATCAGACCCGACTCCAAACGGCCCGTCGGCGACAACGGCGTCTACCAGGCCGACCCCGAGTTCTTCGACGCCGGACCGCCGCCCATCTGGAAACCCAAGGGCGGCAACGGCGGCACCTCCACCTTCTTCCCCGACTCGTGGACCGGCGCCGACGTCGACAAGAACATCGCCACCGCGTTCCGCAAGAGCCAGCCGCACCCCACCGACCCGAACATGTGGGTCGGGGAGTCCGGCGGCGTCAAGATCAGCGGCTACTATGACGGCAACAACGGCCGCGGATACACGCACGGCTTCCCATCTGACCAGCAGTAACGAAAGGCACCGCTGAACAATGCGCTTCAGAATGGACGACTACTTCGGCCCGGTCGTGGACGCCGCGCCCGCCGGCCAGGACGTCCTCGCCGCCTGGATCTGCACCGACATCGGCCGGAAGTTCCGCGTGCTCCTCGACGCCCTCGCCATGATCGACGACGTCCGCAGCGGCGGGCAGCCGTTCGAGCAGTGGGACTCCGAGGGCTGGGACGTCGAGTTCGACCCCTCCGGCGTCACCATCCAGGCCGTCTACGGCAACCGCCAGCGCGCGGAGTACGACGTCGAGACCGTCAGGACCGCGCTGGAGGACTTCTGGCAGTTCATGGTCGAGACCCCCGAGCGCGCCAACGCGCCCCGGACCTACCGGCCCGACCTCGCCGAATGGCAGGAGGGCCTCCTCCAGTGGGAGGCGTCCTGGCAGATCCGCCACCCGTACCGCGGGCGCATGGGCATCCCGGAGCAAGGGCCCGCATAAGCAACTGATGACGAAGGCGCGGAACGCAATTGCGGTCCGCGCCTTCGTCATCTCGTCCTACAAGTAACTGCGCCTCTGTTCGATCAAAGATCGAAGTGGCAGGCGACCTTGTGGCCGCTCGCCGCCTCGCGCCACTCCGGCTCCTGCTCCGCGCAGATGTCCTGCGCCCACGGGCAGCGGGTGCGGAAGCGGCAGCCCGAGGGCGGGTTCGCCGGGGACGGCAGGTCGCCCTTGAGGATGATGCGCTCGCGGGTGGCCTCCTTCTCCGGATCGGGTTGCGGCACAGCCGAGAGCAGCGCCTTCGTGTACGGGTGGCGGGGGTGCTCGTAGATCGAGGCCGAGTCGGCCTCCTCCACGAGCTTCCCGAGGTACATGACCCCGACCCGGTCCGAGAGGTGCCGGACCACCGCCAGGTCGTGCGCGATCACCAGGTACGTCAGCCCGAACTCGCCCTGGAGCTCGTCGAGCAGGTTCATGACCTGGGCCTGGATCGACACGTCGAGCGCGGAGACCGGCTCGTCGCACACGATCAGGTCCGGCCGCAGCATGAGCGCCCGCGCGATGCCCAGCCGCTGGCGCTGGCCGCCCGAGAACTCGTGCGGGAACCGCTCCAGCACCGTCTTGGGCAGGCCCACCGCGTCGAGCGTCTCGACGGCGAGCTTGCGGCGCTCGGCCTTCGAGCCGACCCCGTGGACCTTGAGCGGCTCCGCGAGGAGCATGTCCACGTTGTGGCGCGGGTTGAGCGAGCCCAGCGGGTCCTGGAAGACCATCTGCATGCGGGAGCGGAACTTCCGCAGCCGCTCGGGCTTCAGGGTCGTCACGTCGTCGTCGCCGAGGCACACGCGGCCGGCCGTGGGCTCCTCCAGGCGCAGCACGGCCCGCCCGAAGGTGGTCTTGCCGCAGCCGGACTCGCCCACGAGGCCGTACGTGCCGCCCTGGGCCACTCGGAGGCTCACGCCGTCGACCGCGCGCACGTGGCCGACGACGCGCTCCACGAGCACGCCGCGGCGGATCGGGAAGTGGACCTTCAGGTCCTCGACCTCCAGCAGCGCGGGCTCGGAGGCGGACGGGTCCGGCTCCTCGGCGCGCTGCGCGGGGACGAGCGGCTCCGCCACTTCGGCGAGGTCCTCGGGCTCGGTGCTCATGCGACCTCCTCGGCCATGACGCAGCGGTGGGCGTGCTCGCTCCCGATGAGCGCGGGCTCGCCCGCGACGCACGCGTCGGCGACGCGGTCGCAGCGGGGCGCGAACGCGCAGCCGTCCTTCCAGCGGATGACGTCGGCGATCGAGCCGCGGATCGGCGTCAGCGGCTCGTGCAGCGGCAGGTCCAGGCGCGGGATCGACCCGAGCAGCCCCACCGTGTACGGGTGCGTGGGCCGCGCGAACAGCTCGCGCACCGGCGCCGACTCGACCACGCGCCCCGAGTAGAGCACGTTCACCTCGTCGCACATGCCCGCGACGACCCCGAGGTCGTGCGTGATCATGAGCAGCGCGGTGCCCTCGTGGTCGACGAGGTCCTTGAGCAGCTCCAGGATCTGCGCCTGGATCGTCACGTCGAGCGCGGTCGTCGGCTCGTCGGCGATGAGCAGGCGCGGGGCGCACGCGACGGCGATCGCGATGAGCACGCGCTGGCGCATGCCGCCGGAGAGCTGGTGCGGGTACTCCTTGAGGCGGCGGACCGGGTCGGGGATGCCGACGCGGTCGAGGAGGGCGGCGGCCTCCTTGTTCGCCTTGTCGCCCTTGAGGCCCCGGTGCCGTTCGAGGACCTCGGTGATCTGCCGTCCGATGGGGACGACCGGGTTGAGGCTCGACAGGGGGTCCTGGAAGACCATGGCGAGGTCCTTGCCGCGGCGGCGGCGCATCTGGGAGGCGGGCAGCGACAGGAGGTCGGTGCCGTCGAAGACGGCCCGGCCGCTGACGTCGGCGCCGCCGCCCTTGCGGCGCCCGCCCCCGGCCGGGACGGCCTGGGGCGCGGCGACACTGGCCTTGACGGACCCGGGCGACGCCTCTTCGGCGGCGGCCTGGACCGGCTGGTCCCCCTTGCGGGCCTTGGCGGCCCGGCCCCTCGGGAGGAGGCCCATGACGGCGAGGCTGGTGACGGACTTGCCGCACCCGGACTCGCCGACGAGGCCGACGATCTTCCCCTGCTCCACGGAGAAGGAGACGCCGTCGACGGCGGTGGACGCCCCGAACGCGACCCGCAGGTCCTCTACTTCGAGCAGTGCCACTACTCCTGCCTCCTCAGCCTCGGGTCGAGCGATTCGCGCATGGCCTCGCCGAGGAGGGTGAACCCGAGCGCGGTCACGATGATGGCGACCGCCGGGTAGATGGCGAGTTGCGGTGCCCCCGAAAGGAACCGCTGCGCGTCGGCGAGCATGGTGCCCCATTCGGCGCTGCCGGGGTCGGGGTTGCCCAGGCCCAGGTAGGACAGCGCGGCGGCCTCGATGATCGCGGTGGCGAGCACCAGGGTGGCCTGGACGATGACCGGTCCGAGCGAGTTGGGCAGGATGTGCGAGACGACGATCCGTCCCTTGGGGACGCCCAGGGAGACGGCGGCGAGCACGTAGTCCGAGTGCGCCTGCGCCAGCATCGATCCGCGCAGCAGCCGCGCGAAGATCGGGATCTGGGCGACCCCGACTGCGACCATGACGGTGCTCAGCGACGGGCCCAGGAGGGCCGCGACGCTCAGGGCGAGCAGGAGCATCGGGATGGCGAGGGCCACGTCGACGGTGCGCATGAGGACGGCCTCGATACGCTCGCCCCAGCGGCCCCCGAAGGTGCCCGCGGCGGCGGCGACCCCGCCGATGACCGCGCCCGCGACGAAGCCGATGAGCGTCGCGACGACGCCCACCAGGAGCGTCTGGCGGGCCCCGACGATCATGCGGGAGAACATGTCCCGGCCCAGGTGGTCCAGGCCGAACCAGTTCTCCGCGCGCGGCCCGGGGAAGATGTTCCGGTTGAGGAACACCTCGCGGCCCCAGGTCTGCGCGGTCGGGTCGTACGGGGCGATCCACGGCCCGAGGACCGCCACGATCACGAACAGGCCGACGATGACGCCGCCCGTGACGGCCATCGGGGAGCGCTTGAGCCGCCGGAACGACTGGCGCAGCAGCGAACCGGTCTGCGCCTCGCGGGCGGAGACGCTCGCCTCGATGAGCCGGTCGAGCTTCTCGATCTTCGCGACGGTCATGACCGCACCCGCACTCTCGGGTCGAGGAGCCCGTACGACAGGTCCACGATCAGGTTGATGGCGACGTAGAACATGGCGATCACGAGGATGAAGCCCATGAGCGCCGGGTAGTCGCGCTCGGTCGTCGCCTGGTACACGAAGGAGCCGATGCCGCCGAAGGAGAACACCGACTCGGTGAGCACGGCGCCCGCGAACAGGCTGCCCAGGAGCAGGCCGATGATCGTGGCGATCGGGAGCATCGCGTTGCGCATGACGTGGCGGCCGCGGATCACGGAGGGCTTGAGGCCCTTGGCGTCAGCGGTGCGCACGTAGTCCTCGCCGACGACGTCGAGGACGCTGGCGCGGGTGATGCGCACGATGACCGCGAGCGGGATCGACGACAGGGCTATCGCGGGCAGCACCAGGTGCAGCACCGCGTCCCAGGCGATGTCGAACTCCCCGGTTATCAGCCCGTCGATCACTCTGAGGCCCGTGACCTCCGTGTAGTCGGCCCCGGCGGAGAGCCGGAACGTCGTGGGGAGCCACCCGAGCTCCTGCGCGAACACCACTTTCAGCATGGCGGCGAGGAAGAAGATCGGGATGCACGTGCCCAGGAGCGAACCGGAGACGGCGGTGAAGTCCAGCCACGTCCCGCGGCGCCTGGCCGCGAGGTAGCCGAGCGGAATGCCCAGGCCGACGGCGATGATCATCGCGGCCAGGGACAGTTCGATGGTGGCGGGCAGCCGGTCGGCGAGCTCCGTGGCGACGGGCCGCCCGCTCGACAGCGAACTGCCGAAGTCGAAGCGGACGATCCGTCCCAGGAAGTCCCCGTACTGGACCCAGACGGGCTCGTCGAGCCCCAGGGCCGCCCGCAGCGCCTCCCGCTGCTGGTCCGTGGCGTTCTCGGGGAGCAGCCGGTTCTCGGGTCCGCCCGGAAGGGCTTTGAACCACGCGAAGAGCAGCAGCGAGAGTCCCAAGAGGGCCACGGCCAGTTGCAGGAGGCGCTTGACGGTGTAGCGCAGCATGTTGTGCTAGTCGGGATTCGGTTAGGAGCCGGTGGTGAAGTAGACCTGCGCGAAGTTCTCCTGCGTCAGCGGGGAGACGGTCGGCGGGTACACGTTGGCGGCGAAGGCGATCGACGGCGGGGAGGACGACAGCGGCAGGCCCGGGAGCTCTTCCATCACGGCCTCGTTGGCGGTCTTCCACAGGTCGACGCGGGTGGCCTCGTCGGGCTCGGTGTTGGCGGCCGCGATCGAGTCGAAGACCTCCTGGTTGTCGAAGCCCCACTCGGTGGACTCGGCGGCGAACCAGGTGCCGAGGAAGTTGTACGGGTCGCTGAAGTCGCCGGTCCAGCCGAGCAGGTACAGCGGGCACTCGCCGGAGCGGGTGGTCGGGATGTACTCGACCCAGGTGATCGGGCGGGCTTCGACCGTGACGCCGGCCGCTTCGAGGTCGGAGGCGATCATGTCGAAGATGTCCTTCGGCGCCGGCATGTACGGGCGCGACACGTCGGTCGGGTAGCAGAACGTCAGCGTCAGGTCCTCCTGGCCGGCCTCGGCGAGCAGGTCCTTGGCCTTGTCGACGTCGTAGTCGTAGGTCTTGACGTCGTCGGAGTAGCCCTCCAGGCTCGGCGGGATGAACTGCGTGGCGACCAGGCCGCCCGGCGGGAGCACGTTGTTGACGATGCGCTCGCGGTCGACGGCGTAGGACAGGGCCTCGCGGACCGCGTGGTCCTCAAGGGGCGCCTGGCCCTGCGTGTACGCGAGGTACAGCAGGTTGAACACGCCGCGGACGGGGACCTGGAAGCCCGCGTCGATGAGCGGCTGCACGTCGGCGGGGGCGGCGAGGTCGTAGCCCTGGATGTCGCCGGCCTCAAGGGCCTGGCGGCGGGCGGTCTCGTCGGAGATGGTGCGGAAGATCAGGGTCTTGACCTTCGCGGCCTCGCCCCAGTAGGTGTCGTTGCGCGTCAGCGTGACCTGCTGCTCGCTGTGGTCCCAGTCGGTGAGGACGTAGGGGCCGGTGCCCGCGAGGGTCCCGGCGGTCTGCGAGTAGTCGGGCAGCGGCGAGTCCGCGGCGGCCAGCTCGACGTCGGCGATCGCCTCAAGGGAGGCGGGGCTGATGATCGAGAAGGAGCTGAGGGAGAACGCGCCCGGGAAGCTGGAGGTGTACTGGCTCAGCGAGATCGTCGCGTCCAGTCCGTCCGCGGTGCAGCCCTGGTAGATCGGGTCGGCCTCGATGCCCATGGCCGGGTCGTTCTCGGTGAAGCCGCCGAAGATCGCGGAGTAGTAGTAGGTGAAGTTCGGGGACTGGTAGCCGCCCTTGAAGTTCGCCCACCGCTCGAAGTTCGTGCAGACCGCGGCGCCGTCGAGGGCGGTGCCGTCGCTGAAGGTCACGCCTTCACGCAGGTGGAAGGTCCACTCGGTGCCCTCCGGGTTCTGGTCCCACGACTCGGCGAGGCCCGGCACGCTGTCGGTGCAGTCGGTGTCGACGAGGGTCTCGTAGATCTGGCGGGTGACGCGGAAGGTCTCGCCGTCGGAGGCGAGGACCGGGTCCATGCTGGTCGGGTCGCCCGGGGAGCCGAAGACGAACGGCTGCGACTCGTTGGCAGCGGTGTCCGCCTCGGGGGTCCCGTCGGTCCGCTCCGGGCAGGAGAAGTCGAAGTCCTCGGCGGATTCGGCGTCGCCGCCGTCATCGCCGTCGGAGCCGCAGGCGGCGAGGATGCCCACTGCCATCGCGGCGCTCGCCGCGGCGGCCAGGGCGCGCCTGACTGGGGTTGGGGACGTGCGCATAGGTTGTCTCACCCGTCGGTCGTTGGGTATTCGGAGGTACCAAACAGACTAGAACACGGTGAGTTACACCACT
The DNA here is from genome assembly GCF_040644205.1 of Glycomyces sp. NPDC047010. Classification (NCBI taxonomy): domain Bacteria; kingdom Bacillati; phylum Actinomycetota; class Actinomycetes; order Glycomycetales; family Glycomycetaceae; genus Glycomyces; species Glycomyces sp. NPDC047010. The sequence continues at coordinate 40,964 of NZ_JBEYVY010000018.1, forward strand.
GTTAAGCGTTATGTGATCGTGACCGTTCCGCGGGCTATTGTTACCGAATCCGCATCAACCATGCGCAAGTGAAAAGCGTTGTGCGACAACGCCTTTCAAAACGGACTACGCGCGGCGCGGAACGGCGCCGGGGGTCCACTCAGTCCATGGCCCGGCGGCCCGAGAAGGCCCGCCCGAGGGTCACTTCGTCGGCGTACTCCAGGTCGCCGCCCACGGGCAGGCCGCTGGCCAGCCTCGTCACCTTGAGCCCCATGGGTTTCAGCAGCATCGCCAGGTACGTGGCGGTGGCCTCCCCCTCGGTGTTCGGGTCGGTGGCGATGATGAGCTCGGTGGTCTCCCCGGCCTGGAGCCGCACCATGAGCTGGCGGATGCGCAGGTCGTCGGGGCCGATGCCCTCCAACGGGTTGATGGCCCCGCCGAGCACGTGGTACCGGCCGCGGAACTCGCCGGTGCGCTCGATGGCGAGGACGTCCTTCGGCTCCTCCACGACGCAGATGAGCGCCTCGGAGCGGCGCGGGTCGCGGCAGATGCCGCACTGCTCGCCCTCGGTGACGTTGCCGCACGTCTCGCAGAACCGGACCTGGGCCTTCACCCGCTCCAGCGCCGAGGTGAGCCGCTCGACGTCCGCGCTCTCCGACGCCAGCAGGTGGAAGGCCAGCCGCTGCGCACTCTTCGGGCCGATCCCGGGCAGCTGCCCGAGCTCCTCGATGAGGTCGCCCAAAGCCCCGTCGTACAAGGATTCTCCTCCGTGGTTCCGCGTGGTGGGGCCGGGCTACATGCCCGGGAGGCCCATGCCGCCGAGGGCGTCGCCGAGCGGGCCCATCTTCTGGGCCGCGAGGCGCTTCGCGTCGGCGCCGGCGGCCTGGACGGCCGCGACGATGAGGTCTTCGAGGGTCTCGACGTCCTCGGGGTCGACCGCCTGCGGGTCGATCTTGACGGCCTTGAGCTCGCCGTCGCCGGTGACGGTGGCGGAGACGAGCCCGCCGCCCGCGGCCGCGGTGACCTCGCTCTCGGCCAGTTCGGCCTGGGCCTTCAGCATGTCGGCCTGCATCTGCTGGGCCTGCTGGAGCAGCTTCTGCATGTCTCCGCCCGGGAACATGTCCATGTCGTCTCCTCGCCTTCGGTTTCCGGTTCTCCTGGTCTGGCGGCAAGCCTAGCCGCACGGGGCGACGGCGGCCGTGGAGCACGCCCGGACCGTCGGGTCCGGCGGGTCAGCGCGCGATCTGCTTGGCGCCGAACGCGGAGGTGATGAGCTTGATCGCCTGCTCCTCGCTGGTCCCGAAGCCGCCGGGGGCCACGGGGTCGTCGGGGCTGGGCTCGTCGTAGTCGTCCGGCGGGGGCTCCTCGACGGCCTCGGCCACGGGCGCCGCGGCCTGGCGGCCGGGTGCGGCGGGCCGGGACGCGGGCGCGGCGGACCTAGGCGCCGGGGCCGGCGCCGCTCCCCCCGGGGCTTTTGGGAGGGTCCCCGCCTCCCCCACCTCGCATCGGATCTTCCAGGTGCCGCCGAGGACGTCGCCGAGGACGCCCACGACGATGCCGTAGGCGGGCTCCTTCTGGAGGTTCTCCGCGTGGAACGCGTGCTTGAAGGTGAGGACCAGCTCGCCCGCGGCGGCGTCGGCGATGGTGGCGTCCTGGAGGAGCGCGGCGGTGGTGCGCTTCTTGTCCTTGACGGCCATCATGATCCGGTCCCACTGGCGGCGCACCGAGGCGGCGGAGGTGCCGCCTCCGGCGGGCTCGGGCTCGTAGACGGGGGCCGGCGGGGGCGCGGTCCACTCCTCGGCGGGGGGCTCCTCCGCGGGCGCGGCGGGCGCGGGTTCGGGCGCTTTCGCCTGCGGCGCTTCGGCGTCGTCCCACGGCGGGACCGCGGCCTGCGCGGCGGCGGGCTCGGGGGCCGGTGCGGCGGGGGCCTCGGCGGGCTTGGCGGGCGCGGGGCGGACCGCGGCCGGGGCGGGCTCGACGGGTGCCGCGACGGGCCGCGCGGGGGCGGCGAGGGCCGCTCCGGCGGCGCGCTGCTCCAGCGTTTCGAGGCGCTGCATGAGCCCGGCCATGGACTCGTCGGAGCCGGGGAGGATCGCGCGCACGCACGCGAGTTCGAGGAGCAGGCGCGGCGCGGTGGCGCCGCGCATCCCCGCGAGCCCGGCGGCGACGACCTCGGCCATGCGCGCGAGCGTCGAGGTGCCCATGCGGGTGGCCTGGCTGGTCATCTTCCCGAGCTGGTCGGCGGGCGCGTCCACGAGGCCGTTCGCACCCGCGTCGGGGACCTGCGTGAGGACGATGAGGTCGCGGAGGCGTTCGAGGAGGTCCCCGGCGAAGCGGCGGGGGTCGTGGCCGCCTTCGACTACGCGCTCGACCACTTCCATGACGGCCGCGCCGTCGGCGGCGGCGAACGCCTCGCACATCTCGTCCAGGAGCCCGGCGTCGGTGACGCCGAGGAGCCCGGCGGCCCGCTCGTACGTGACGCCTTCGGGCCCGGCACCGGCGATGAGCTGGTCGAGCACGGAGAGCGTGTCGCGCGCGGAGCCGCCCCCGGCGCGGACGACGAGCGGGAGCACGTCGTCGGCGACGACGGCGCCCTCCTCGTCGCAGAGCTTGCGGCACAGCTCGCGCATCGCGGGCGGCGGGATGAGCCGGAACGGGTAGTGGTGCGTGCGGGAGCGGATGGTCGGGAGGACCTTGTCCGGCTCGGTGGTCGCGAAGATGAAGAGCACGTACTCCGGCGGCTCCTCGACGAGCTTGAGCAGCGCGTTGAAACCGGCGGCGGTGACCATGTGCGCTTCGTCGATGATGTAGATCTTGAAGCGGGAGTCCACGGGCGCGAAGACGGCGCGTTCGCGCAGCTCGCGGGCGTCGTCCACGCCGCCGTGGCTGGCGGCGTCGATCTCGATGACGTCGACCGAGCCGTGCCCGGCGGCCGAGAGCGCGACGCACGAGCGGCACTCGCCGCACGGCTCGGCGGTGGGGCCCTGGGCGCAGTTGAGGGAGCGGGCGAGGATGCGGGCCGAGGAGGTCTTGCCGCAGCCGCGGGGCCCGGAGAAGAGGTAGGCGTGGTTGAGGCGCCCGGCGGTGATGGCGTTGATGAGGGGTTCGGTCACGTGCTCCTGGCCGACCACTTCCGCGAAGGTCTGCGGCCGGTACTTGCGGTAGAGCGCGAGTGCCACGTTCTCCTCCTGCTGATCGCCCCTCGGCGGCGCCGCTGCACGGCGCGCCTCAAGCCAGGGTACGGGCTGGGTCCGACGTTCTGCGGCTGACCGGGGGTCTTGGTGCGGCGGTCATACGCCCGTCGTCGCGAGGGGTGGATCAGAACGGATGAAAGCGGTATCCTCTTACAATCGCAAGACATTTAAACGTTTCAATGTAAAGGAGCTCCCCCTTGCGCACTCCCGCTCCGACCCGCCGCGCGCGGCTCGCCCGGTGGCTGGCCGCCGCCGTCGCGGCCGTCTGCACCGCGGCCGGGTTCACCGCCCTCGGCGCCGCCCCGGCGGCCGCCGTCGAGACCGGCACCTGGTACCGGATCGTCAACGACTTCTCCGGCCTCGCCGTCAGCATCCAGGACGCCTCCACCACGACCGGCGCCGCCGCGGTCCTCGCCGCGCCGTCCTCGGCGACCAACCAGCAGTTCCGATTCGTCGACTCCGGCAGCGGCTACTACCGGATCCAGGCCCGGCACTCGAATCAGGTACTCGACGTCTACGCCAAGTCCACCGAGAACGGCGCGAACCTCGTGCAGTGGACCGACAACAACGGCACCAACCAGCAGTGGCAGGCCAACACCCAGTCCGACGGCTCCGTCGAACTCGTGAACCGCAACTCCGGCAAGGCCCTCGACAACTGGGAGTGGGCCACCAGCGCGGGCCCGCGCGTCTCCCAGTACGACCGCAACAACCTCGAATCGCAGCACTGGAAGCTCGTCCCGATCGCCGCGGCCGGGAACGGCGCGGTCAACGACCCGAACCTCCAGTACTACGGCCGCTGGAACACCACCGACGCGTCGTTCTACACGATGGGCTGGGCCGGCGGCTACGTCGAGGGGGCCTTCACCGGCTCCTCCATCGGCGTGAAGCTCCGCAACACGATCGACCTGTACTACTCGGTCGACGGCGGCGCCGAGACCTGGCTGCGGGCCGTCTCCGGGAACGTCACGATCCGCACCGGGCTCTCCTCGGGGACCCACACGATCCGCATCGGCTTCCGCGAGAAGGCCGGGTCCTACACCGGCGACCCGGCGTTCGGCGGCCTCATCCTCGCCTCCGGCGGCGCCACCAGCGCGATCAGCCGCCCGGCGAACTTCATCGAGTTCATCGGCGACTCCATCACCGTGGGCCAGCCCAACGGGAACCGGCCGTTCACGGCCTACCCGTACCTGGTGGGCGACAACCTGAACGCGGGCCACACGCAGGTCGCGCAGGGCGGCGCGTGCCTCGTCAGCACCTCGGACGGGTGCTGGGGGATGATGGACTGGTTCCGCCGCACCTCCATGGCGTCCACTTCGGACGACTGGAACTTCTCGCGGTACCAGGCCACGGCCGTCGTGATCAATCTGGGCACCAACGACGTCGGACACGGGGTCTCCACGACCACGTTCCAGGCCAACTACATCACCATGCTGGAGCGGGTCCGCCAGGCCTACCCGAACGCGCACATCTTCGCGCTCCAGACGTTCCGCGGCCGCTACGTCCCCGAGACCCTCGCCGCCGTCAACGCCCGCACCAGCGCCGGCGACTCCAAGGTCCACTTCGTCGACACCACCGGCTGGCTGCCGGACGCGGGCGACCTCGTCGACTCGGTCCACCCGAGCGACGCCGGCCACCTCAAGATCGCCAACCGCCTGACCCCGATCATCGACCAGTACATCTAGAACGCGGCGGTGCCCGCCCCGGCTTCGGGGCGGGCACCGCTCTTCCCTGCGGAAAACCCTATATCCTATAGGATATAGGATCTATTGCGCGGTAAGGGCTTCCGTGGGCGAGAGCCGCGAGGCCCGCACCGCCGGGTAGAGCCCCGCGACCGCGCCGATGAACAGCGTCGCGGCCACGCCGCCGACGCTCGCCCAGTACGGGACCACCGTCGGCCACTCGCGCACCGCCGCGAACACCGCGGTCACCGCCGTCCCCAGCAGCACCCCGCCGACACCCCCCAAGGCGCTCAGCAGGAGCGACTCCGCGAGGAACTGCACCCGGATCTGCCCCTTCGTCGCGCCGAGCGACCGGCGCAGGCCGATCTCGCTGCGCCGCTCCAGGACCGAGATGACCATCGTGTTCGCCACCCCGACCCCGCCGACCAGCAGCGCCACCCCGCCCAGGCCCAGCAGCATCCCCGTGAACGCCGTGTCCACGGCGTTCTTCGCCGCCAGGGCGTCCGAGGGCCGCGACACCGACGTCTCGTCGGGCGCCTCCGGGTTCGCGGTCGCCGCCAGCACGCCCGCCACCTGCTCCACGTACTGCTCCTCCGCGCGGGCGTACACCGTCGTCGGGTGCCCGTCGAAGCCCAGATACGTTGCGGCCGCGTCCCATCCGACCAGGACCGCGAGGTCCAGCTCCGGCGCGAGCGCCACGGGTTCGAGGATGCCCACGACGGTGAACCAGCGGCCCCCGACGTACACCTCCACGCCCCCGTCGACCGAGGTGATGCCCAGCTGCTCCGCAGCGGTGGCCCCGAGGACCACCGCGGGGTACTGCGCGGTCGCCCCGTTGAGCCACACGCCGTCCGCGAGCTCCGCGCCGATCGTGTCGAGCACGTCGAGCTCGGCGGCGCTCACGGTGATCCCGCCGGAGCGGCCCTCCGGGATGTGGTCGGAGCGGTACACGTTGGCGTCCGAGACGGCCCCGGTCGCCGCCACGGCGTAGACCGGATCGATCCGCGCGACCATCGCCGTCGCCTCGTACGGCAGGACGCCCTCCTCGCCCGAGAGCATCGACGTCCCGGGCTGGACCCGGAGCAGGTTCGTGCCGAGCGCCGCCAGCTGCCGGTCGAGCTCGGCGCGGCTGGAGGAGGAGATCCCCACGACCGCGATCATCGCGGCGATGCCGATCGCGATGCCCAGGGCCGAGAGCCAGGCCCGCAGGGGGCGCGTCCGCAGGCCGGTGGCGCCGGTCTTGAGGACGTCGCCCGGTCGCATCCGGGCCGGGCGCAGCGCCCGGTCGGCGAGCGCCATTCAGACCACCCGCCCGTCGCGCATCGCGACCTGCCGCGGCAGCGAGTCGGCGATGTCGTGGTCGTGGGTGATGACCACCACGGTCGTTCCGGCGCCGTGGAGTTCGTGCAGGAGCTCCATGACGCCAGCGCCGGAGACCGAGTCGAGGTTCCCCGTGGGCTCGTCGGCGAGGAGGAGCGCGGGGTTGCCGACGACGGCCCTGGCGATGGCGACGCGCTGGCGCTCGCCGCCGGACAGCTCGTTGGGGAGGTGGTCGATGCGGTGATCGAGGCCGACGCGGGCGAGGGCCTCGGCGGCGCGGGCGCGCCGTTCCGGTGCGGCCGTTCCGGAGTAGAGGAGGCCGTCGGCGACGTTGTCGAGGACCGGCTGGCCCACGGCGAGGTGGAACTGCTGGAACACGAAGCCGATCCGGCTCGACCGGAGCGCCGAGAGCTGCTTGTCGCGGAGCTTCGCGACGTCGAACCCGTCGATGCGCACGGTCCCGGTGGAGGGCCGGTCGAGCGTGCCGATGAGGTGCAGCATCGTGGACTTCCCGGACCCGGAGGGGCCGACGATCGCGGTCATCTCCCCCGGGTCGATCCGCAGTGAGACCTCGCGGAGGGCTTGGACGCCGCCCGGGTAGGTCTTGGAGACCGCGTCGAGCTCCACGACCGGGTGGGGCCCGGCCTGCGGCTGCGCCGCGGCGGCTTCGGCGAGGACCGTCATGAGGGCACCACCACGGACTGGCCCGCTTCGAGGCCCTCGCCGCTGACTTCCACGAAGCCGTCGGCGAACAGGCCCGTGTCCACGGCGACGATCTCGGTGGTGTCGCCGTCCACGACCTCGACGCCGTAGCCGCCCTCGGCGAGGCCGAGGAGGGCCTCGACGGGGACGGCGAGCACGTCCACGGCGCTGTCGCCCGCGAAGCCGACGTCCACGCTGGCCTGGTCGAGCGCGTCGAAGACCGCGGCGTCGTCGGCGGCGACGGTGACGTCCAGGTAGGTGACGTCCTCGGTCTCGCCGCCCTGGCCGGTGTCCTGCGAGACTGCGGTCTCGGAGGCGGTGACGGTCCCGGTGGCCTCGGTGCCGTCGGGGAGCGTGATGGCGACGGGGTCGCCGACGACCACCAGCTCCTGGTAGTCGAGTTCGACCTCCACGCTGACGACCTTGTCGAGGCCGGTGTAGGTGAGGAGCGTCGAGCCGGGCTGCGCGGCGGCGCCGAGCTGGAGGTCCACGGTGTCGACGCGCACGGCGTCGGGCGCGAACACGATGCGGCCCAGTTCGATCGCGCCGGTCTCGTCCAGGCCCAGGTCCTCCTGCCACTCCTCGACCGCTTCGGCGGTGGCGTCGGTGTACTCGTCGTCCACGGTGAACCCGTCGTAGCCGAGCGCGGCGAGGTTCTCCTCGAACTGCTCGACGTCGGCGCCCTCGGTGCCGACCTGGAGGGGCCGGTACGCGGGGAGCGCGCCGTACATGAGGACCACGGGCGTGTCGTCGACCGCGTAGAGCCGGTCGCCCCGCTCGATGACGTCGCCCGCGGACGGCAGGTCGGTGACGGTGCCGCTGAGGAGGCAGCCCAGGTCGAGCGCGTCGCCGTAGCCGAGGTCCCCGGCGATGGCGACGGTCTCGGTGAGGGTCGTCTGCGTGACCTCGGCGGTCTCGGGGGTCTCCTGCGTCGCCTCGGCCTCGGGGCGCTCGAAGAACGAGCGGAGGTCCACGCCGAGCGCCGCTGCGACCGCCGCGGCGGCGGCGACCGCGATCGCCGCGCCTGCGACGACTTTGCCCGTGCGGCCGCGGCCGCGTCGACGGCCCGCCATCACTCGTCACCGCTGTCGTTGGAGGCGCCGGGGCCCTCGGGGGCCAGGTCCTGGCAGGCGGCCTGGGCGTCCTTCATCTCCTGGCCCTGCGGGTCCACGCCGAGCTCGTCGCCGTTCATCATGATGCCGCCGTTGGGCTCGGGGTCGGGGAAGCCGGGGACGCCGTTCTCGCGCATGCACTCCGAATACGCCAGGAGCGCCTCGTACAGCTCGGGGTCGATGGTCGCGTTCTCGTCGGGGCCGGGCATCTGGTCCTCGCACGCCTCTTCGGCGGCCTTGAACGTCTCGTCGTCGGGGTCGATCCCCTCGGGCAGGCCGAGGCTGATGCCGCCGTCGCCGTTCTGCTCGGGGTCGGGGAAGTCGGTGACCCCGTTGTCGCGCATGCACTGCGAGTACGCGAGGGCCTCTTCGAAGCCGCTGAGGTCCTCGCCGTCCCCGCCGCCGTCGTCGGCGGACTCGGAGGCGTCGCCGTCCACGGAGGCCACGCCCCCGTCGTCGGCGTCGTCGCCGCAGGCCGCCGCCGTCAGGGCGGTGAGGCACAGGAGGAGTGCGATGAGGTATCGCCGCATCGGATTGCCTTTCGTGAGTAGTGGCGCGGCCGGGGGCGGGAGGCGCCCCGGCCGCGAAGCCAGTACAGCGAACGGGGCGTTGCGCGGCCGTAATCCGAAACGGCAATGCCGCGGCAACACCGGACGCGCCAAGATGGGGGCATGAGGATCCTGGTGGTGGAGGACGAGCCCCTCCTGGCCGACGCGGTCGCGGAGTGGCTGCGCGGCGACGCGCACGCCGTGGACGTCGCCGCGGACGGCGGCGCGGCCCTGGAGCGGTTCGCCGTCAACGAGTACGACGTGGTGGTCCTCGACCGCGACCTGCCCGTCGTCCACGGCGACCAGGTGTGCCGCGAGATCGCCGCCGCCGGGGGCGACACCCGCATCCTGATGCTCACGGCCGCTTCGGACATCGACGACCGCGTCACGGGCCTGTCCCTCGGCGCGGACGACTACCTGCCGAAGCCGTTCGCGTTCCGCGAGCTCGCCGCCCGCGTCGCGGCCCTGGGCCGGCGCTCCCGCCGCGCCGCGCCGCCGGTCCTCACCCGCGCCGGCATCACCCTGGACGTCCACCTCCACCAGGTGTTCCGCGGCGGACGCTACGTCCCCTTGTCCCGCAAGGAGTTCGCCGTCCTCGCGGAGCTGCTGCGCGCCGACGGCGCGCCCGTCTCGGCCGAGCAGCTCCTCGAAAAGGCGTGGGACGAGCACACCGACCCGTTCACGCAGGCCGTGCGCATGACGATCCTGAAGCTGCGCCGCAAACTCGGGGACCCGCCGGTGGTCCTCACCGAACCCGGAGTGGGGTACCGCATCCGATGACGCTCACCTTGCGCAACCGCCTCACGCTCGTCTACGGCGTCCTGTTCGTCCTCGGCGGCATCCTCCTGCTCGCCCTGACCTACAGCCTGGTCGCGAACACCACGCCCGGGCCCGGCACGATCCAGGGCTCGTACAACGAGGCGCCCGTGCCCGGGCCCGGCGAGACCGCGGTCTCCCAGGAGCAGTTCCGCGTCCTCCTCACCGAGGACATCTGGGACAACGCCCTGGAGGCGGTCAAGACCCAGGGGTCCCTCGCGCTCGGCCTCGTCTCGATCGGCACGATCGCCCTCGGCTGGCTCATCGCCGGGCGGATGCTCCGGCCGCTCTCCCGCGTCACCGACACCGCAGCCCGCATCGCCGAGGCCCCCGCCGCCGGGCAGGGCCTCCACGAGCGCATCCACATCGAAGGGCCCCAGGACGAGCTGCGCGAACTCGCCGAGACCTTCAACCGGATGCTGGAGCGCCTCGACCACTCCTTCGACGGCCAGCGCTCCTTCATCTCCAACGCCTCCCACGAGCTCCGCACGCCCCTCACCGTCACCCGCGCGCTCCTGGAGGTCGCGGTGAACCGCAAGGGCGCCTCGGCGGACGTGCGGCAGCTCGGCGAGACCCTCCTGGAAGTGAACGCCCGCCACGAGCGCCTCATCGACGGCCTGCTCTTGCTCATGCGCTCCGACCGGGAGCTGCGCGAGCGCTCCTACCTCGACCTCGCCGACATCGCCGCCCACGTCACGGCCCAGACCCCCGCCCCGGGCCTCGCGGTCACCGCCGACTGCGCCGAGGCGCCCGCCCGCGGCGAGCCCGTCCTCCTGGAGCGCATGGTCCAGAACCTCGTCGAGAACGCGATCCGCTACAACCTCCCCGAGGGCGGCTGGGTCACGGTCGCCACCCGCACCCTCGACGGCCGCGCCGTCGTCGAAGTCGCCAACTCCGGCCCGGTCGTCCCCGCCTTCGAGGCCCCGGGCCTCTTCGAGCCCTTCCGCCGCCTCGGCACCGAACGCCTCGCCACCGCCTCCAAAGGCGCCGGCCTCGGCCTCTCCATCGTCCGAGCCGTCGCCGAAGCCCACGGAGGAGAGGCCACCGCGACCCCCCGCCCCGAAGGCGGCCTCATCGTCACGGTCTCGCTCCCGGCCGCCTAGCGGAGACGCAAAAAGACCCCGGTGGGAACCGGGGTCTTTCCGTCTGAGCCGCCTGTCGGAATCGAACCGACGACCTTGTTATTACGAGTAACACGCTCTGCCGACTGAGCTAAGGCGGCTGGGTCTCCCACACACCCGCCAGAGCCCGCTTATCCTTGCTGCCTTCCGGCCCTGGGGAGGTTCACAAGATGACGCCGCGTGGGAGACGGGCAGAAGTTTACCGCATCGGACTCGCATCGCCGACCCGGGCGAGCCCTCATCGTCACCGAGGTCACGGCCCGTCGGCGCCGGGTCGGCGACCCATTCATCACGATTGGCGTCCTCTCCGTCCCGTTCGGGACGGAGATCCCCGGCTCGGCCGCCGCTTGCGGGCGGCGCTACGGGAGGGTTCCTGGTTCGACGCCCGCCGCCCGGACTCCGGGTCTGACGCGGGCTCCGCAGGCGTTTCACGTGTCCGCACGCCCTGCGGCCACGAGACGTCGGCCTTCACGTCTGATGTTGATCTCGGCGTTGGCGTCGCGGTCGTGCACCGCGCCGCACCCGCAGCGCCACTCCCTGACGCCGAGTCCGGCAAGGCCCTGCGGGCCGGTCAGCGCACCGCAGGCCGAGCACAGCCTGGTGGAAGGGAAGTACCGGTCCACGCGGACGAAGGTGCGTCCGGCCCGGGCGGCCTTGGAGGCGAGCCGGTTCAGGAACATCCCGAATGCGGCGTCGTGCACCGATTTCGCCGACCGGCCCCGCGCGAGGGCCCCGACATGCAGGTGTTCGACGTAGAGGGCTTGGTTCTCGCCCACCAGCGCCGCCACCTGCTTGTCGATCCAGTCGCCCCTGGTGCGCCTGATCTTCTCGTGGACTCCGGCCACCCGGAGGCGCGCCTTCTCGCGGTTGGCCGATCCCGCGGACTTCCGCGAGAGCGTCCGCTGCGCCTTCCGGAGCCGCCGCTCCATGCGTTTGAAGAACCGCGGGTTCTCGATGACCCTGCCGCCGCGGAGGACGGCGAAGTCCTTCAGGCCCAGGTCGATTCCGGTCTCCGCATCGGGGTCGGGGATCGGGTCCAGCAGCTCGGCGCCGTCGTCGACCGCGACGACGAACGAGGCAAAGTACTTGCCCGTGGGGGTCTTGACGATCGTCACGCTCGACGGCGCCGAGGGGAGTTCCCGGGACCAGGCGATCTTGAGGTTCCCGATCTTCGCCAGGTAGAGGCGACCACCGGCGGGCAGCGCGAACCCGCGCCGGGTGAACCGTGCGGACTGGGTGCCGGTCCTCCGCTTGAACCGCGGCGGCCCGACCCTCGGCCCGTTCCGCCGCCCGGTCGCCGAGTCGAAGAAGCTCCGATAGGCCGCGTGGCAGTCCCGCAGCGTCTGCTGCAACGGCACCGTCGACACCTCGGCGAGCCAGGACCGGTCCGGTCGCCGCTTCGCCCGGGTGATCAGCGCCTTGTCGAGCACCGCGGTCGACGGGTACGGCAGCCCGGCCGCGTACGCGGCCCTCCGGGCCGCCACGGCGTCGTTCCAGACCGTCCGCACGCACCCGAAGGTCCGCGCGAGCATGTCCCGCTGCGGGGCCGTCGGATAGACCCGGAACCGGTAGCGCAGGTGCACACCCGCTCAACGACCATGCCGCCCAAGACGAAACGGCCTCACTCTCATGACAGCGCTCACATGCGCACGCTTTCCAAGCGTGCGCACTCCGCGGACTGCAACGCAGGTCACCTCGATCAACCCGGTTGGAGGACGTTCGCGGCGTCGGGTAAGGTACTCCGCGGAGGATTCGCATAGTGGCCTAGTGCGCACGCTTGGAAAGCGTGTTGAGTGAAAGCTCTCAGGGGTTCGAATCCCCTATCCTCCGCCACGGGGCATCGGGAACGCACACGGTGCCCGCAATAGTGAGAGCTCGTTCTTCGACGCGTCGTGCATGCACGGCGCGTCAGTTCGTATCCATGCACGGTCAGGCGCAGTCGTCATTCGCGCCGACTTGGACGTAGTAGCCGACTCGTATCTGGGCGGTGTAGGCGGCGGTGGTCCCGGCCGCGGGTTCCTGCGCGACGACCTCGCACTGGCCCGGCTGCAGTCCGATCCAGCTCACCGCCTGGTTGTAGAGCGTGACGAGTTGGAATCCCTGCGCCTCAAGCAGGTCGCGGGCGGCGGACGCGGACATGCCGCCGATGTTCGGGACCTGGCCGCTCTCAGGGGCCGCCTCGACCGGGTCGGGTTCCTCCGGGGCGCCGTCGGCATCGTCGTCGGGCGTATCGGCCTCTTCGGTCAGCTGGGCCGCGGACGATTCGGTGCCCGCGGGCGTCTCGGCGACCGCAGACGTCGGGGCGCCGGTCGATGCCGCGGCGGTCGACGGGTCGGTTCCGCCTCCGGTGCCCGAGGCGGTGGCGGTGGGGTCGGCGCCGATGCCCTGCGCGACGGGCCCCTCATCCGGGCCCCAGCCGTCCCAAGGACTCATGATCAGGGTCGTCGTCGCCGGGAACACCAGGACTATGGGCACAGCGAGGAGCAGCAGCCGGTTTCTGCGCCGACGCCGCGGCTGCCGCTCTTCACCGGAAGTCGCGCGATCGTGCAGAACAGCGGTCGGCCCGGTGGAGACGGGTGCCGCTGCCAGAGGGGGCATCGGTGCGGTCCGTTTCGGCGCCGCCGCCTCGCGGCGACCGTTCAGCGGGACGGTGGTCCCGGCGTCGATCGCGGCGCGGCAGGCTTCGGCGAGCTCGGCTCCCGACCCCCACCGGTCGACGGGCTCCTTGCGCAGGGCGCAGGTCACGACCTCGGCCACGGCGGGCGGGACCGTGGCGGGGAGGGCCGGGGGTTCGAGGTTGAGGTGTGCGTGGAGGACGCCGGGGAGGTGATCGGACTCGAAGGGCGGGCGGCCCGTGAGGCATTCGTAGGCCACCACGCCGAGCGAGTAGAAGTCCGCGGCGCTGGTGACCTCCCGGTCGGCGATCTGCTCGGGCGCGACGTAGGTCACGGTTCCCAGGACGGTGCCGGTGGTGGTCAGGGCCGAGGCGTCCGACAGCGTCGCGATGCCGAAGTCGACCAGGCGTACACGGTCCTCGGCGCCGACGAGGATGTTGCCCGGTTTGATGTCGCGGTGAACGATCCCGTTGCGGTGGACCTCGTCGAGTGCTTCGGCGACGCCGGCGACGATCCGCATCGTCCGGTCCGGCGGCAGCGGGCCGCTTGCCAGCAGCGCCGACAGCGAGGACCCGTCGACGAACTCCATGACGATGAAGGGCATCACGGCGTCGCCGTCAGAGGTCTCGCCGAGGTCGTAGACCTCGGTGAACCAGTCGCCGTCGAGGCTCGCCACGGTGCGGGCCTCGCGTTCGAAGCGGTCGCGCCAGGCCCGGGGCCGGTCGAGTCCGCGGTGGAGGACTTTGACGGCCACGGCGCGGTCGAGCAGGGTGTCGGTCGCATGCCAGACCGAGCCCATGCCGCCGGCGCCGATCCGGTGGTCGAGGCGGTAGCGCTCCGCGAGGAGGGATCCAGGTTCCATGTTCATTCCTGTTCAGGGGTGGTGAGACGTCGGAGGGGACGAGGCCGGAACCGCCGGCCGGGCCCGCCGGCCCGGTCCGGCGGATGCCGCCGCGGTTCGAGGACGCTACCAGTGGCGAAGGCGAACACCGCCATGAACGCCACGGCGAGGACGAGCACCGCGTGCGCCCAGAGCCGCGGGTCGAGTACGTCGGGAGTGCCGCGGACCAGGAGCGAGGCCATGCCGGTCGCCGATGCGAGCCACAGGGTCATGAGGGCGGGGAAGTGCGGCTTCTCCAGCAATCGGGTCTTGGCGCCGTCGATCCAGGCAAGGTGCAGGACCCAGGTCAGAGCGCGGTTCGGCCGTTCGGGGACCGTCAGCATGAGACCGATCGCGAGAAAGGCCAGGGCCAGTCCGCATCCCCACAGCCGCGGTGACGCCCAGGCGGGGCAGGATCCAGCGCATCCGTAGTCCCAGGCGTTGTCCAGCGGATCGGCGAGCAGGCTGATGACCACCGCCGGCCCGGCACCGGCCACCACCCAGCGGGTGGATTCCGCGGTCGCCCTGGTGACTTCATGGTTCCGCATCACCAGGTTGAGCGCATAGAACAGCGACAGCACCGCGGGGGCCAGGACCAGCCCGTAGAACGAGAGTCCGAGTAGGACCCGGTCGGAGAAGCCGAGCTCCCCGGCGAGTCGGGCGTAGAGGAAAGCGCAGACGGTCAGCGCGCACATCGCGTAGAACAGCGTCTTGACGATGTGCACCGGCCGAACCGCGTCCCCGCCGCCTTCTGCCGCACCGCTCTGGCGTTCGAGGTAGAGCACGAGCCCGGTGAACGCGAATCCGGCGAGCACGGAGGCGAGCGATCCGTACATCTGGGCCGAGGGCCCGGTCTCCAGTAGTTGCAGCCATGTCGGATCGGGCACTGGTGTCGGTACGGCGAACAAGGGCTCCTCCTGTGGGGCAATGGGATCGCGTGGTGCGGCGGCGTGTCGGCTCGCCGCCGCACCTCGCGCTCAGGGGTGTTCGAGGCGTTCCATCAGCAGGGACGTGAAGTGGTCCATGTCGGCTTGGAGGCAGGCGCGCTGGTTGTGCTTGCCGGTGCAGCCCGGTGCCCAGTCGCCGCCGTCGCCGTAGTCGAGGAACCGGTACGGGATGCCGGCCGCGTCGAGGTGGTCGGCGGTCGCGACGGCCGTCTGCCACACGAGGTGTTCCGCGACGGCCTGCAAGGGGTCGACGGCGAGGTCGCCGCCGTCGCCGGCGTACAGGGCGATTCCCATGCCGCGCAGCGGTTCGACGTGCTGCGCGGGGCTTCGCTCGTTCCATACGCCGTCGAGGGGCCAGATCGGCGGACCGAAGATCGCGTCCGGGGCCACGGTCGGCGCGCCGAAGGCGGTCGACTGGGTCGAGCCGAGCACGGCGGCGCGCATCCCCTGGTTCAGCAGGTCGAGGTCGCCGGAGAAGGTCCCGACGTAGTCGAACAGGTCCGGGCGCTGCTCGGCGTACCGCAGCGCGCCGTAGCCGCCCATGGAGTGTCCCGAGATCGCCCGGCCCTCCCGCGCGGCGATCGTCGCCAGGTTGGCGTCGATGAACGGGATCAGCTGGTCGAGATGGAACGTCTCCCAGTTCTGGGTCCCGAGCGGGCCCGGGCGGACCCAGTCCGTGTACCAGCCGCGGCCGCCGCCGTTGGGGGTGACGGTGATCAGCGGGAGGTCCGCGGTCGACTGCTCGACGATCTCCAGGTGCCGCTGGGTGAGCGGCTGGTCTCCGGCGCCGTGGAGGGTGTAGTGCACCGGGTAGCGGGTGGTGCCGTCGTAGCCCTCGGGGAGCGTCACGAGGACGACGTGCTCGCCCGAGACCTGGCCCGGCAGCACCGAGTACGCGGGGACCTGCTCGGTCGACACCGTGACTGTGAACGTGCGGTCGCTGCCCGGGACCCACTCGGGTTGGGCCGCGACGACCAGGCCGGAACCGTCCTCGAACTGCGGGAGCGCGGTCGCGGCGTTCGCGGCGGGGACGGCGGGCCCGCCCAGGGCGACCGCCCCGGCGAGCGCGGCGGCGCAGGCGGCTCGCTTCAGCGTCCTCATGCGGAAGCCTCCTCGCAGAGCGCGGCGTCGACGACCTCGTAGCGGGTCGGCGAGCCGGCGACCTGCGAGTTCGAGTTGGTCATCATCGACGCGAACCGGCCGTCGTCGGTCACCATCGTCACCGAGGAGTGCCCGGTCGCGAGGTCGCCCGAATGGCCCCACGCGTCGCCGCCGCAGGACAGCGACAGGTGAATGAGGCCGAGACCGTATCCGGCCCAACCCGACTCGGGAGGCACCGCGGCGGTGCCGCGCATCTCGGCGAGGGCCTCGGGGGAGACCACCTCGCCGCCGGCGAGCGCCAGTTGGAACGCCGACTGGTCGGCCAGTGTGGAGGTCATGGCCCCGGCGGAGCTGACGGAGGACATCTCGTAGCCGAAGGTGTTGTCGTACCAGAAGAAGAACGAGCCGATCCGGCCGCCGACGTATCCGGGGACGTAAGGACTGGCGACCGACTGGTCGCCGATCGCGGGGAAGCTGGTGTCCGCCAGGCCGAGCGGTTCGATGATCCGGGCGGTGATCGCCTCGCCGACCGACTGGCCGGTGAAGTGCTCGATCAGCATCCCGGCGATGAGGTAGTTGACGTTGGAGTACCCCCACCCGGTGCCGGGGGCGAACTGCGGCGGGTGGGCCAGGCCCGCCCGGACCAGCTCGGGGAGGTCGAAGGTGCCGTCCGGGTTGGCTCGGGCGCCGGTGACGTCCCGGGCGATGCCGCTGGTCTGCTGGAGGATCTGGCGGACGGTGATGGCGCCGCCGTCGTAGCGGGCGTTGTCGACCACGCCCGGCAGGTACTGCTCGATCGGCGCGTCGAGGTCGACCAGGCCCTCGTCGAAGAGCTGGAGGACGACCGCGGCGGTGAACGTCTTGGTCTGGCTGGCGATGCGGAAGTGGTCGGTCGCCGTGATGGGACGGTTCGCGGTGATGGTCGCGGAGCCGCTGCCGATCGTCCAGGCGCCGGAGTCGTCGCCGGCGTACAGGGCCGCACCGGGGCCGGCGGCCTCCTGGTACTGCTCCAGGAGTGTCCGGGTCTGCTCGTGGTCGGCCGCTTGGGCGGGTGCGGCCGCGATCGTCGCCACCGCCGCGATCGTGCACGCGGCTGCCGCTGTCCATCTGAAGAAGGGTCGTGCCACTGTTGCTCCCTTGGTCGGGGCGGGCCGCGGCGGAAGGCGGCGGCCCGACATGCTCACCGAGGCGGCCCGGATCGGGCGGCCTCGATGCCTTCGAGCATGCGGAACGAGGGCGGCCGGGAACAGGGCATCGACCGGTCACTTACGTCCGGTCGCCTTGAGCAGGGAGAACAGGTTCAGTTCTGGTGGGTGGAGCGGTGGGTGGCGGCGAGGTGCTGCTGGAGGCGCGCGTGCCGGAAGCGGTAGTGCACACCGGTGCGGCGGAGCACGCCGCGCCGGTAGGCGTCTTGGAAGAACGTCGGGACGGCCCATGGCAGCCGTCCGGTCAGGGGCAGCCAGAGGCGGGCGAACACCAGCCACTGGCCCCAGGCGGTCATGCTGAGCGCGTACGCCAGGCCGCCGCCGATACCGCCGACCAGGCCGATCATGAGGCCCGCGAGCGGGTTCCAGACGAAGGCGACGCCGACGATCGGCGTCAGCGGTTGCAGGAGCGCGATGACCAGCCAGATGGCAAGGGGCAGGACGAGCGCGAAGGTGGTGCCGAACACGAGCACCTGGACGATCACCGTAGTGCGGCTGGAGCGCAGGAGGGCTTCGGGGCTGGCGACGGACTCGGTCTCCAGCGGCACTTCGCACAGGGCCATGAGCGCGAGCACGAACCCGGCCGACAGGGCGAACACCAGCCCGAACAGGAACGTGTCGACTGAGGCGAGCGTCAGGCTCTCGGCGAAGCCGATGTCGCGGCCGAGCACGTTGAGCAGGCCGCGGAGGAGTCCGTACCCGAGTCCCACGGCGAGGCCGCTGACGAAGCCGGTCCTGAACCGGCGCGCGACCGTCAGGGGGGTGCGGTCGGCACCGCCTCCGATATGGATGCGGATGCGCGACGGTTCGATCGTGCGGCCCCTGAACCGGACCGAGAGTCCGTGCGCGAGGCCGAAGGCCGCTCCGGTCACCAGCCCGAAAGCGGCGGCAAAGACGACGATGTACATGCTCACGCCGCCGTTCAGGTAGGACTCCACGGCCAGGTCGACCAGTCCGAAGACCGGTCCGGTGGCGAGGGCCATGATGAGCATGCGCTTGCGCAGAGGGATGTGGTCGCCCAGCCGCCACCAGGCCAGGTCCTGGATCGCCTGGCGGTCGAGATGGTCGGCGAGGTGGCCGAGCCAGTGTCCGGCCTTTTCGGGCGCGTGGCCCTTGAGCCCGGGCCGGGTCCGATAGACGCTGGGGACGAACGCGGCCAGGAGGTGGCGTTCGACGGCGGCCGTGTCGGGGTACGCCTCGGCGTCCAGCAGTTCGGCCGGGTCGCGATCGGGCGAGTCGCTGTAGACGGTGCGGGCCAGGGAGACCGTGAGCGGCGTCGCCAGCGCGGCGGCGACGTTCGCACCGGCAGTGTCGTGGAGGCGGTCGAGCACGGTCTTCCACAGGGGGGCGCCGTCGATGGTCCGCCGGGTGGTCCGGGGCAGGAACTCGGCGAGGTCGGCCGGGCCCAGGTCTTCGAGCTCGACGCCGGCGGCCTGCTTGAGCACGCCTCCCTCGCTCACCGCCTTCTTGAACTCGCGGGCGCGGCTGGTGATCAGCAGCGGCTGGGTGGGGTTCCGGTTGAGCTCGTCGAGTGCCTGCGATCGCTGCTGCCCGGCCAGCTCGTCGAAGCCGTCGAGGACCGGGAGGATCAGACCGGCCTGCACCAGGGAGGCGGCCGTGCTCGTGCCTCCGGGTTCGGGAGCGCCGAGGTCGGGGAAGTCGCGGATCAGCTGGTCGATCAGCCAGGGCCGCAGCTCGCTGGCCGCCGGGTCCCAGGATGCGAAGCTGAAGACGACGGGTACGGGCTCGTTCGGGCCCCTCGTGTCCAGCATGTCGAGGACGAATCGAAGGGCCAGGATGGACTTCCCGGCGCCAGGTCGGCCGAGGACGATGAGCCGTCCGGAGGGAATGCGCCGGTAGGTCTCGGTGATCTCGCCGAGTCGGCCGGCGAGGTCGATCGGTGCGGCGTCCTCGCGGCGCGGGACCTGGCAGATGCTGGCCCAGTCGTCGATGTCCGCTCCGGACATCGGACTCCACCGGACGGGCAGCGGAACCGGGTCATGGACCCGCTGGTGCGCCTCCTCGGTCTTCCAGCGGGAGCCGACGTTCCGTGCGAGCCGCACCGCGGCTTGCAGGAGCGGGTCGGTGAAGCCCGGCTCCTCGCGGCCCGTCGGAACCGTGCGGTGGTCCTCAGGAGGCGGTGCGGTGTCCTGACCCACGGCCGCAAGGAAATTGGCCCGGTCGGCCCCCTTGAGCTCCAACCCGTCGGCCAGGGCCCGGATCGTATTGACGTTGGGGTTCAGGCGCTTGCCGTTCTCGATCGCCCGGATGGTCTTCACCGAGATACCGGAAGCCTCGGCCAGTTCCTCCTGGGTCAACCCCGCCTGCCTGCGCCGCCTCCGCAGCAGTTCGCCGAAACCGCCGGTCACCGCTCGACCGCCTTCCCGGCACGAAGCCGCCCTCGGACTCGATGGGTCCACTGGTCAGGAAGAGGGCAAATCCAGCGGTGCCGCCGCACCTGGGCACAACCGCCCTCATGAGGACGATCGTATTGGCAGCGCCCATAAGACGCGAGCGCGGGTCGCACCCGGCAGGGGCCGACGTAGCGCATGGCGACGGTCGGCACGGTCGACGGCCGGGTTTCCGAACCCGGCTTTTTTCATGCCCTCTTCCCCTCGTGCCGTTCCTGCCGCTGAACCGCCGGTGCGCTGCCTTGTAAAGCGGCGTTCTCCGAAGCAGATTGTTCGGGGTACCGGCCGCCGGACATCGCACCGTCCGGCGGCCTTTCGAGGAGGCAGGGGAACCGGTGATGGAGACGAATCGAAGGCGCAAGGGGCGCAAGCTGCTCGCCGCGGGGATCGCGGGGGCCGCGGCGGCGGGGGCGACGGTGTTCGCCGTGCAGTTCGCGTCCGCGGAGGAGGCCGCGCAGGACGCGCAGGCGTGCGTGAGGACGGCGCTGCCGATCCCGGAGGGGCTCGTGTCGACGGGCGTGTCGGGGATGAGCGACGACGGGTCCGTGATCGCGTACTACGCGCTGCCGCTGGACCAGAGCTGGCCGGACGGGCTCGGGGCGTTCCCGCGCCTGTACAGCGACGGCGAGGTGACCGACGTGCCGATGCCGGGTGACCACCCGCGCCTGTACGACGCGAACTCGGCCGCCGAGGCCGCCGGGTACGCGACGGGATCGAACGGGCGCGACGTGCCGTACCTGTGGAGCGGCGGCGAGCTGACCGCGCTGCCCGCGGGCGAGGACGGCGGCCGGGCGATGGGGATCAACGAGGGCGGGGACGTCGCGGGCCTGCGCCAGACCTTCGACGGCGGCGTCCCGGTCGTGTGGCCCGCCGACGGGTCCGACCCGGTGGAGCTGCCGCTGCCGGAGGGCGCCAAGAGCGGTGTCGCGCACGACATCGGGGACGACGGCTTCGTGGTGGGGGCGTACTACGACGAGAACGGGACCGCGACGGCCTACTCGTGGACCGCCGACGGCGAGGGCGCGGCCCTGCCGGTGCCTGAAGGCGTCGAGGGCGTGTTCGCGATCGCCACGGACCTCAACGGCGACTGGGCCTCGGGCCAGCTGTGGGTCTCCGGGGAGGGCGAGAAGGCGGCGGGCGTCCGCTGGAACCTCGCCGAGGGCACCGTGGAGCGGACCGGCCTGGACCACGAGGTCGCGGTGAGCGCCGACGGCACTGTCGCCGGGTTCGTCCCGGGCACGGTCACCAAGGCCGCGTACCAGGCGGGCGACGAGGTCGTGGAGCTGCCGGGCGTGGCCGTGCCTGAGTGGGGCGGCGACGCCGCCGAGGAGATCAGCGCCGACTGGACGCTCATCGCCGGGGACGTCTACATCGAGACCGACGACGCGGGCCTTCCGGTCACCAACGCGGTCGTCTGGGACTGCGCGTAGCCCCGGGACGCGCAGCGGGGCGGGACCGAAAGGTCCCGCCCCGCTTCACTGTCTCACGGTCTAACCGGCGCCCTCGCCGGCCATGCCGCCGCGCGGGCCCGCTCCGGGGCTCTTGGGCGGCATCGTGCCGGTCCCTGCCCCGGGGCTCTTCGGCGCGCGCTCGCCGGCCAGTTCGGCCGGGGGCGTGTCCGGGATGCTCGCGGGCTTGTCCGCGGCCCTGAACGTCAGGCTCGTCTTCTCGACGTCCGTCGGGTCGCCGTCGACGTCGACGATGACGATCTGGCCGGGCACGAACTCGTTGAAGAGGATCTTCTCCGAGAGCGTGTCCTCGATCTCGCGCTGGATCGTGCGGCGCAGCGGCCGCGCGCCCATCACCGGGTCGTAGCCCTTGTGGCCGAGGTACAGCTTCGCGTTGTCCGTCAGCTCCAGGGCCATGTCGCGGTTGACGAGCTGGTCCTCGATGCGCTT
>NZ_JBEYVY010000019.1:0-57362 GCF_040644205.1 Glycomyces sp. NPDC047010
GCCCGCTCCGCCCGCTCCGCCCGCTCCGCCCGCTCCGCCCGCTCCGCCCGCTCCGCCCGCTCCGCCCGCTCCGCCCGCTCCGCCCGCTCCGCCCGATTATGAAGCGCCCCTTGATGACCGCAGGTCAACACTCGCAGCGACCCTCCGCCGCCTCGACGACGGCAGCGTGGCCCTCGTCGTCACCCCGGCCGACGCGCACCTGCTCCACGAGGCCAACCGCTCCGGCGCCACCGTCACCCTCCGCGTCGCGGGCGGCAGCGCAGAACAAGCGGCCCGGGCCGCACTCGCCCGGGGCCGGCGCACCCTCGTGGACGGTCCGCTCGGCGACGCGTACGCTTCGTTCACCCTCGCCGGAGCCCTCGCTGGAGCGCTCGCGGGGCCATCCCGGGACCTCGCGCTCGCCGCACACACCCTCGCCGCCGACACCGCCTGGGCCGCAGGCGACCGCACCGCCTGCGCCGTCGCGCTCGAAGCCGCACTCGCCGTCGGCGCCCCGACCGGTCAGCTCGCCGACTACCTCCGCGGCCTCACCGGCCTCCTCCGCGAACATCCCCAGGACGCGATCGGCCCGCTGCGTCGCGTCGCCGCCGACACCGGCGACGCCCCCGACGCCCTCCACCGCGCCGCCTCCGCGGCCCTGCTCCTCGGCGACACCGACGCCGCATGCCGGATCGGCCTGCGCGCCTTGGCGATCGCCCGCGGCCTCGACCGACCCGGCCTCGTCGCCCGCGCCCTCGAATACCTCGCGTACGCCGAGATGCGCGCGGGCCGCCACGCGCGGGCGCGCGCCCACTCGCGCGAGGGCCTCGACGGCGCCCTGCGCACCGGCCGCACGAACGCCGCCGCCCGCCACCGCGCGGTCCTCGCCCTCAGCGCCTCCGTCGAAGGCGACGCCGCCGAAGTGGAGTCCTACGCCGCCGCGTCCCTGGAGACGGCCCGGCGCTGCGGCCTCAACCAGACCGCCGCCCTCGCCGAGTGGGCACTCGCCCGTTCCGACCTCGGCCGCGGCGACCCCGCCGCGGCCGCCGCCCGCCTCGCCGACCCGGTCCGCCAGGGCCACTTCGCGGTCCGGCACCTGCTCCTCCCCTGCTACGCCGAGGCCGCGGCCCTCGCGGGCCGGGAGACCCGGACCCTGACGGCCGAGCTCCGCGCCTGGGCCGCTTCAGGTCTCGACCTGTCCGCCCCCGCGCAGCTGGCCCGCATCGAAGCGCTCACCGCACCCGCGGACACGCCCCCCGACCGCATCGAGGACGCGTTCCGGCGCGCGATCCGCCTGCACCCGCCCGAGACCGGCGACTTCGAGCGGGCCCGGACCCAGCTCCACTACGGCAAGTGGCTGCGGCGCAGGCGCCGCCCGCTCCCGGCCCGCGCGGTCCTGCGCGACGCGCTCCACGGCTTCGAGCGCTGCGGCGCGGCCCCGTGGGCCGACCAGGCCCGCCAAGAACTGCGCGCCGCCGGTGACAAGCGCAGCCCGGCGCCCCGGGCCCTCACCGGACTCACCCCGCACCAGCTGCGGATCGCAAGACTCGTCGCCACCGGGGCGACCAACCGCGAAGTGGCCCAGTCGCTCTCACTCAGCGTCCGCACCGTGGACCACCACCTGCGGAACATCTTCGCGGCGCTCGGCATCAGGTCCCGCGTGGAACTCACCCGCATCGTCGCCGACGGCGACTAGCACCCGCCCCGCGAATCAGCGCACGGCAGTGTCAATGGCGTCCTAGCGGCGGGCGCCCGTCTCCGCGCCCACGAGCATCGAGGCGACGACCTCCTGGACCGCTGCGGTGCTGGGCCGTCCGTCCGGTTCTCCGGCGAACAGGAGGTGGCCGGTGCCCACGAGGGTCATCGCCAGGGTCCGCACCTCGGTGTCGGCCTTCAGCCTCCCGGCGCGCCGCTCCGCGTCGAGGTAGTACGCGAGCGCAGCGGTGGCCTCGGTGAGGATCGGGAGTCCCTGCGGGCTCGTCTCGCGCAGCCGGGCGCGCAGTTCGTCGCGGGCGATCACGGTGTTCACGAGCCGCAGATTCACCGGGGCGAGCGTCCAGCTCAGTGCGTTGGACACGTTGGCCACCAAGGGGTCGGCGCCCCGGAGCCCTTCGATGTCGGCCTTGACCCGGGCGATCCGCTCGCGCACCAGCTCGGCCAGGAAGTCGTCGAAGTCCGCGAAGTGCCGGTGGAGCACGCCTTTCGCGACCCCGGCCTCCTCGGTGACGGCGCGGCTCGTGAGCGAACCCGCCCCGTCGCGCTCAAGGACCTGCTCGGCGGCGGCGAACAGCCGCGCCCTCGCGTCGTGCAGGGCTACACCCGTCGGCATGGGTCCTCCTCGCGGCTCGTGCGCCCACTCGTGGTGGGCGCACGGTCACTTTACCGCCAGGCGCGCGAAGTACTCGGCAACGCACCACGCGTCCCAGTCGCCTCCCGCGAGCGCGATGTAGCCGTCGGGGCGGACGAGCACGATCCCGTGCTCTCGGACCCCGTAGCGCCCGAACGCCTCTGCCCCCGACACCCGGTGGACGCGGATCTCGTCGCCCGCCTCGGGCGCGGGCCGGTCGCCGAAGACGAGGAGGGTGAAGTGCGTGCCGCGGAACAGGTCGAAGAGGCGCACCGGAGCTCCCGTGCCGGCGTCCTCGGCACGGGCGTCGGGGGCGCGGTCGCCCGCGCGGACGCCGATCGCGTCGTCCAGTTGCCGGGCAAGGCTGGAGCCGCGGTAGTGGACGCCGAGGCCGCTGACGTCGCTGAAGGGGTCCTTGCCCTGGAAGGTGCCGATCATACGGTCCGCGACCTGTGCGGGCCCGGAGGCGGCCCAGTGGCGGCCGCGGGCGGTGGTCGTGTCGAGCACGTGGCGGGCCACCGGCATCCGCTCCTCCTCGTAGGTGTCCAGGAGGGACTCGAGTGCGCCGCGCAGGACGCGGGCGAGCTTCCAGCCGAGGTTGTAGGCGTCCTGCACGCCGGTGTTCATGCCCTGCCCTCCGGCGGGCGCGTGGACGTGCGCGGCGTCGCCCGCGAGCAGGACCCGCCCGGCCCGGTAGCGGTCGACCATGCGGATGTTCACCTGGTACACCGAGAGGTAGACCGGGTCGCGGAATGTCACCCCGGGCAGGCCGACCCGCTCGGCGAAGACGTCCGCGAAGGCCGCCACCGAGACCGGCTCCCCGCCGCCGCCCTCCGGGAGCGGCGCGGTGAAGAACCACGTGCCGCTCTTCGGCATCGGGGAGAGGCTGAGCATCCCGCCGGGGCCTTCGGCCCACAGGTGCGCGACCGAGTCGTCCAGTCCGTCCACCGCGAGGTTCCCGAACAGCATCCGCTGCCGCTCCCACGTCTCGCCGAGGAAGCTGATCCCGGCCCGCTTGCGCACGGTGCTCCCGGCGCCGTCGCAGCCGACGAGGTACCGGGCCCTGACCTCCTCGCGCCTGCCGGTGAACCGGAAGACCGCGGTGACGCCGTCGCCGTCCTCGGTGAACCCGGTGAACTCGCCGCCCAGCTCAACTGAGACCCCATAGGAGGCAAGGCGTTCGCGCAGGACCGCCTCGGTGTGCTGCTGCCCGGCCATGAGGCTTCCGGGGTAGGGCGCGCCCGGCACCGGCGGGGCGTCGTACATGACGACCTCCCGCACCAAGTTGCCGTCCTTGTCGTAGAAGCGCGAGGGCAGCGGCGCCTCCGCGTGCTCCCGCAGGGCGTCGAGTACACCCAGGTCCTCGAAGACCTCCTGCGTGCGGCCGCGCACGCCGCGGGCCCGGGTCCCGACCTGGAACTCCCTGGCGCGCTCGATGATCCGCACGCCCACGCCGCGGCGGGCGAGGTCGCAGGCGAGCACGAGCCCGACCGGTCCGGCGCCGACGATGACGACCTCGGTCGCCGTTGCAGCCTCCATGGGCACTCCCCTCATCGCGATCGATAGTGACCGCGTGCCCATTATTAGTGGGCGGTTGCCCACTTGTCAATTCGAGGAGGCCATTACATCGATGTCGACATATATCTATGACTCCCGGGGGCGGCCGACCCCGCGCGCCAGCAGGCGGGGTCGGCCGGGGAGTCGGTCCTCAGATGAGGAACCGGGTGTACGCGGGCAGGGTGAGGAACGTCGGGTAGTCCTCGCCCAGCGCGCACTCCGTGAAGACCGACAGGGCGTCGTCGAACCGGTCGCCGTCGAAGCGCTGGAGCGCCGCGAACTCGTCCTTGAGGAGCTGCCCGACCCACTCGCGGGTCACGGTGCGGCCCTCGTCCGTCTTCGATCCGGCGTTGATCCACTGCCAGACCTGCGAGCGCGAGATCTCGGCGGTCGCGGCGTCCTCCATCAGGTTGTTGATCGCCGCGGCGCCGACGCCGCGAAGCCACGACTCGATGTACCGCACACCGACTTCGAGGTTCTTGCGGATGCCGGCCTCGGTGATCTCCCCGGGCGTGGCGGCCACGTCGAGGAGCGCGGCCGCGTTCGGGACGACGTCCTCGCGCTGCTTGTCGATCTGGTTCGGCAGGCCGCCCAGGGTCTCGTCGAAGACCTCCATGGCGACGGGCACCAGGTCGGGGTGGGCGACCCAGGAGCCGTCGAAGCCGTCGTCGGCCTCGCGGGTCTTGTCGGCGCGGACCTTCTCCAGCGCGATCGCGTTGGCCTCGGGGTCCCTGCGGGAGGGGATGAACGCGGCCATGCCGCCGATCGCGGAGGCGCTGCGCCGGTGGCAGGTCCGCACGAGCAGCTCGGTGTAGGCGCGCATGAACGGCGCGGTCATGGTGACCTGGTCGCGGTCGGGCAGCACGAAGCGGGCGCCGCGCTCGCGGAAGTTCTTGATGACCGAGAAGATGTAGTCCCAGCGCCCGGCGTTCAGGCCGGAGGAGTGGCGGCGCAGCTCGTAGAGGATCTCCTCCATCTCGAACGCGGCGGTGATCGTCTCGATGAGGACGGTGGCCCTGATCGTGCCGCGCGGGATCCCGAGGAGGTCCTGGGCGGTGTCGAACACGTCGTTCCACAGGCGCGCTTCGAGATGCGATTCGAGCTTCGGCAGGTAGAAGTAGGGCCCGCGGCCCAGTTCCAGGAGCCGGTGCGCGTTGTGGAAGAAGTACAGGCCGAAGTCCACGAGGGACCCGGCGACGGGCAGGCCGTCGACGCGCAGGTGCAGCTCGGCGAGGTGCCAGCCGCGGGGGCGCACGATGATCGTCGGCAGGTCCGTCAGGGACTCCCCCTTGAGGCGGTACTCCTTGCCCTGCTCGGAGGTGAAGTCGATGCGCCGCTCGATGGCGTCGCGCAGGTTCACCTGCGCGTCGACCACGTTGTGCCAGTTGGGGGTGGACGAGTCCTCCAGGTCGGCCATCCAGCACTTCGCGCCCGAGTTGAGGGCGTTGATCGTCATCTTCCGGTCGCAGGGGCCGGTGATCTCGACGCGGCGGTCCTCCAGGCCGGGGGCGAGGGTCGCGACGCTCCACGAGAAGTCGTCGCGCACGTCCGCGGTCTCGGGCAGGAAGCCGGGGTCGGCGCCGTTGGCGATGCGGGTGCGGCGCTCCTGGCGGGCCTGGAGGATCTCCTGGCGGCGGGGCGCGAACTTGCGGTGCAGCGCGGCGACGAACGACAGGGCCTCGGGCGTGAGGACCTCGTCCTCGCGCGCGACGCGGGGCCCGTTGACCGTGATCCCCGCGTCGGTGCGGGTCTGGGAATCGATGACCACTGAGTACTCCTTATGTGGCTGGGCGGGGCCGGGGCCCCGCCCGAACGGACTTGGTCGCTGGGCAGCTAGTGGAATTGTCCCTGCTCGGTGGAGCCGGCGAGCGCCAGAGTGGCCGCATTGGGGTTGAGGGCCGACGTGACGAGGTCGAAGTAGCCGGTGCCGACCTCGCGCTGGTGCTTGGTGGCGGTGTACCCCAGTTCCTCGGCGGCGAACTCGCGCTCCTGGAGGTCCACGTACGCGGTCATGCCCTCGCGGGCGTAGCCGTGGGCGAGGTCGAACATGGAGTGGTTGAGCGCGTGGAACCCGGCGAGGGTGATGAACTGGAACGTGAAGCCCATCGAGCCGAGCTCGCGCTGGAACTTGGCGATCGTGTCGTCGTCGAGGTGGCGCTTCCAGTTGAACGACGGCGAGCAGTTGTAGGCGAGCATCTGGTCGGGGCGCTCGGCCTTGATCGCCTCGGCGAACCTGCGGGCGGCGTCGAGGTCGGGCGTGCCGGTCTCCATCCACAGCAGGTCCGCGTAGGGCGCGTAGGCGAGGCCGCGGGCGATGCACGACTCGATGCCGTTGTCGACGCGGTAGTAGCCCTCGGCGGTGCGCTCGCCGGTGAGGAAGCGGCGGTCGCGCTCGTCCACGTCGGAGGTGAGGAGCGTGGCGGCCTCGGCGTCGGTGCGGGCGACGATGACGCTGGGGACGCCCTCGACGTCGGCGGCGAGCCGCGCGGCGTTCAGGGTCCTGACGTGCTGCACGGTGGGGATGAGGACCTTCCCGCCGAGGTGGCCGCACTTCTTCTCGGAGGCGAGCTGGTCCTCCCAGTGGACGCCCGCGGCGCCGGCGGCGATCATGCCCTTCATGAGCTCGAAGGCGTTGAGGGGCCCGCCGAAGCCCGCTTCGGCGTCGGCGACGATCGGCACGAGCCAGTCGTCGACGGACTGGACGCCCTCGGCGGCCTCGATCTGGTCGGCGCGCATGAGCGCGTTGTTGATGCGGCGCACCACCTGCGGGACGGAGTTCGCGGGGTACAGCGACTGGTCGGGGTAGGTCTGGCCCGCGAGGTTCGCGTCGGCGGCGACCTGCCAGCCGGACAGGTAGATCGCGTGCAGGCCGGCCTTGACCTGCTCGACGGCCTGGCCGCCGGTCATCGCGCCGAGCGCGTGGGTGTACCCGCCGGTGGCGGCGTCCTCGGTGAGCCGGGACCAGAGGCGCTCGGCGCCGCGGCGGGCGAGGGTGTGCTGCTCGGTGACGCGGCCGCGGAGGCGGACGACGTCGGCGGCGCTGTAGTCGCGGGCGGTGTCGGCCCAGCGGGGGTCGGACTCCCACTCGATGGCGAGGCGCTCGGCGGCGAGTTGCGTGTCGATCGGGTCGCGCTTGCTGTCGGACATCGTCGGCTCCGAGAAGTCGGGACCGCCGCGGCGGTCGTTACTTGCAGGTAGCTGAAATCTTTCACGTTCCCGCACGCCTACGGAGCGGTTCCGAGTGGAAAGAATCGCGTTTCTTCGCGATACTGGGGAAATGACGAACCTGCCGCCGCGCGCCGCCGACGCCCCGCACCGCCCGTGGGGCGCCGCCGAGGCCGCCGAGCTGGCCGCCGACGACGTCTCGGTCGACCTCATCAGCCTCGGCAAGCAGATCCGGCACCTGCGCAAACAGCGCGAGATGAGCCTGGAGGACCTCGGCGCGGCCGTGGGCGCCGCGCCCTCGCAGCTCTCGCTCATCGAGAACGGCAAGAAGGAGCCGAAGCTGTCGATGCTCCGGGCCCTCGCGAAGGCGTTCGGCGTTTCTTCGGACGAGCTCCTCGGCGCGGAGCCCCCGAACCGGCGCGTGGCCCTGGAGATCGAGCTCGAACGGGCCCAGCGCAGCGGCCAGTACCGGTCCCTCGGCCTGCCGTCCGTCAAGCCGTCGAGCCGCATCCCCACGGAGGCCCTGGAGGCCCTCGTCGGGCTCCACCGCGAGGTGGACCGCCAGGTCAACCTGCACACGGCGACCCCCGAGGAGGCCCGGCGCGCGAACACCGAGCTGCGGCGGCGGATGCGCGACAAGGACAACTACTTCGCGGACATCGAGGCCGAGGCCCGCACGCTCCTGAGCAAGGTCGACTACGCGGGCGGGCCGCTGTCGCAGCACCAGATCGCCGACCTCGCCGCGCACCTGCGGTTCACGCTGCACCACGTGGACGACCTGCCGCACTCCACCCGCTCGGTCACCGACCTCAAGCACCGACGCATCTACCTGACGCAGGTCGGCACCGGATCGCACGACCCCCGCACGGTCCTGCTCCAGGCCCTCGCGAGCTACGTCCTGGAGCACGAGGTGCCGCGCACGTACCTGGAGTTCCTGGGCCAGCGGGTGTCCACGAACTACCTCGCGGCGGCGCTGCTGATCCCGGAGTCGAGCGCGGTGGCGTTCCTGCGGGGCGCCATGTCGGACAAGGAGGTGGCGGTCGAGGACCTGCGCGACAACTTCGCGGTGTCCTATGAGGCGGCGGCGCACCGGTTCACGAACCTGGCGACGCACCACCTGGGCATCCGGACGCACTTCCAGAAGGTCCACAAGTCGGGGATCATCTTCAAGGCGTACGAGAACGACGACGTGGCGTTCCCGGCGGACCCGACGGGCGCGATCGAGGGGCAGTCGATCTGCCGGTACTGGACGAGCCGCCAGGTGTTCGACGTGCCGGACAAGTTCAACGCGTTCAACCAGTACACGGACACGGCGACGGGCACGTACTGGTGCACGGCCCGGACCGAGCGCAGCGCGGACGGGCTGTTCTCGCTCTCGATCGGCGTCCCGTACGAGTCGGCGAAGTGGTTCCGCGGCAAGGAGACCAAGGCCCGCTCGGTCTCCCGCTGCCCCGACCCCGACTGCTGCCGCAACCCGCCCCGCAACCTCGCCCGCACCTGGGCCGGCCAGGTCTGGCCCACCGCCCGCGCCGCCAGCTCCCAACTCGCCGCCATGCCCCTGGGCTCCTTCCCGGGGGTGGACGAGACCGAGGTGTACCAGTTCCTGGAGCGCCATTCGCGCCCCTTATATTGACTTTCTTCGATGAAGATGGTTACCGTGAAACCCGGGATGGCAAGCGCCTTCCCACTTCTCGTACCGGCACCATCGAGAAAGCGACCCTCACATGACCCATCAGCATCCGGGCCGGCTCAGGAAGGCCGCGCTCGCGGTCGTCCTGGCGGTCGCGGCGGGTGCCGCGGGCGCCTTCGGCGCGACCGCGGCCTCGGCCCAGACCAGCACGATCACTGTGGCCACCAACGGGAACGACGCCAACGCGGGCACGCTCGCCGCCCCGCTCAAGACCATTCAGGCCGCCGTCAACAAAGCCGTCCCCGGCACCGTCATCCAGATCCGCGGCGGCACCTACGCGCCGAGCACGAACATCCAGGTCAACTCGAACGGCACCGCGAGCGCGCCGATCACCATGCGCGCCTACGGCACCGAGAAAGTGGTCATCGACGGCGAGAACATGCCGTACACGCCCGGGGCCGTCGACTCCTCGATCCCCCGCGCCGACCGCGGCGCGCTCCACGTCGAGGGCGACTACTGGCGCTTCGAGCGCCTGGAGATCGTCCACGGCCCGTACGCGATCTTCGCGCTCGACTCCAACGGCAACGTCTACGACCGGCTCACCACCCGCGACAACTACGAGTCGGGCCTGCACATCCAGGGCGCCTCGGCGAACAACACGATCCTCAACCTCGACTCCTACGGCAACCGCGACCCGCGCAAGAACGGCGAGAGCGCCGACGGCCTCGCGATCAAGGAGGGCTCGGGCACCGGCAACAAGGTGATCGGCGCGCGGCTGTGGAACAACGCCGACGACGGCTTCGACGCGTGGGAGTTCTTGTCCCCCATCCGCATCGAGGACACCGCCGCGTGGGGCAACGGGTACAACTACTGGAACCTCCCGAACTACTCCGGTGACGGGAACGGCTTCAAGATGGGCGGCGGGGACGTCGACCCGCCTGCGAACCACGTCGTCGTGAACTCCATGGCGTGGAAGAACTCAGCGCACGGCTTCACCGACAACGGCAACCCCGGCTCGCTCCAGGTCAGCCGCTCCACGGCGTGGAAGAACGGCAAGACCGGGTTCGACTTCGACTCCTCGACCTCGACGCTGACGGCGAACCTCGCGGTGAACAACGCGACGCCGGTGGCCCTCGGGTCCTCGACGGGCTCGGGCAACTCGTGGAACATCAAGTCGAGCTGGGTGGACGCGGACCTCGCGAACACCAGCGCGTCGGTCGCCACCGGCGCCCGCGCCGCGGACGGCTCGATCGCGTCCACGAACTTCCTGGTCCCGAAGAACTACCCGAACCTCGGCGCCACGTTCGTCTAGCGCCCGGGCCGGGCCGCACCCGCGGCCCGGCCCGCACGACCTCCCCCGCGACCCCACACCCCGGCCCACCGGGGACCCCGCGGCATCGACGTCTTTGCAATCATGAGCGCCATGACACCGACGTTCGTCCTCATCCACGGCTCCAACGCCAACTCGTTCTCCTGGGCCCCGCTCATGCGGGAGCTGGCCCTCCTCGGCCACCGCTCGCTCGCGGTGGACCTGCCGGGCCACGGCTTCGCGGCGGGCCTCCCGTCCGCGTACCAGACCCAGGACGCGGCGGAGCTGGCCGTGGCGGCGTCGAACCTCGAAGGCGTCGGGCTCCAGGAGAACGTCGACCACGTGGTCGCGGTCCTGGAGCGCGCCAGGGAGCACGGGCCGGTCATCGCGGTGGCGCACAGCCGCGGCGGCGTGACCCTCACGGCCGTGGCGAACCGCCGCCCGGAGCTGCTCGACCGGATCGTCTACGCCTCGGCGTGGTGCTGCGTCGAGCACACGCCGCGCGAGTACGTGGCCCGCCCCGAGAACGCGGGGAGCGTCCTCGACCGGGCCGCGGGCGTGGCCGCGGCGAACCCGGCCCGGGTGGGCGCGGTGCGCATGAACTGGCGCACCGCGGACCCGGCGCAGCTCGGGGCGCTCAAGGACGCGATGCTCGCCGACGGCACCGACGACGAGTTCCGGGTGCTCCTGTCCACGCTGACCCCTGACGAGAGCCGGGACGCGGGCGGTCCGGAGGACCGCGCGGACGCCGCGACCTGGGGCCGCATCCCGCGCAGCTACGTGCGGCTGACGCAGGACATGTCGATCCCGATCGAGCTCCAGGACCTCTTCGTCAAGGAGGCCGACGCGCTCACCCCGGACAACGTGTTCGACGTCCACACCATCGAATCGAGCCACACGGGCGTCCTCGTCCACCCGGAGCGCTTCGCCGCGGTCCTCGCGGGCCTGGCCTGACCGAGGGGCGCAGCACTGCCGAACCGTGGACGATCACGCATCGAACGTGGCTCCACGACCATTCATCCGCTACGGAATCCGCGGTTGACTGGTCCCATGAGCGAACACACCACGAACGGAACCATCCTCGTCACCGGCGCCACCGGCAAGGTCGGCCGCCGCCTCATCGAGATCCTGCGCGACGGCGGGCACGACGTGCGCGCGGTCTCCCGCAGCACCCCGATCCCCTTCGACTGGACCGACGAGTCCACTTGGGACGCCGCCCTGGAGGGCGTCGCCGCGGTCTACATCATCGCGCCGGACCACCCGTTCCCCGCCGACGCGTTCGTCGCGGCCGCCGTGAAGGCGGGCGTGCGCCGCGTCGTCGCCCAGTCGGGCCGGAGGATCCAGGACCTGGCGGCGCTCGCCGGGGTCGGCCCGGAGGCGATCGGCATGTACGCGGCGCAGGCGGCCGTGGAGGCGTCGGGTGTCGAGTGGACGGTCTTGCAGCCCAACAACTTCAACGAGAACTTCAGCGAGGGCGACTACTACCCGTTCGTGCTCGCCGGCGAGGTCGCGCTGCCGCTGGCGGACACCACCGAGCCGCTGATCGCGGCCGCCGACATCGCCGCGGTGGCCGCCGCGGTCCTGACCGAGGATGGCCACGACGGGCGCGTCTACGAGCTCAGCGGCCCCGAGTCGCTCTCGACGGCCGACGCCGTGGCCGCGATCGCCGCGGCCTCGGGCAAGCCGGTGGCGTTCAGGGCCGAGACCCCGGAGGAGCACGACGCGGGCCTGCGCGCCGCTGGCCTCCCCGAGGACCTGGTCGTCTTCCTCAACCTCATGTACGAGTTCATGCGCGGCGGCGCGATGTCCGCGACCGCCGACGGCGTCGAGCGCGTCCTCGGCCGCGGCCCGATCCGCTTCGCCGACTGGGCCGCCGACACCGCGAAGACCGGGGTCTGGTCCGCTTAGGACTCGTCGCCGATGAGATGGCGCAGGTACGAACCGGGGTCGGTCATGTACCTGCGCCAGTGGGCGGTGAGCTCCAGGTCCTCCCACGCGACGCGTTCGAGGCCGTGCTCGCCGACCTCGACGACGTCGGCGCCGGGCGTGGACGCGAGGATCGGCGAGTGGGTCGCGCACACGACCTGCGCGCCGATCTCGCCGAGCCGGTGCATGATCGCGACCAGGCGCAGGCAGGACGTGAACGACAGGGCCGCTTCGGGTTCGTCCATGAGGTAGAGGCCCGGTTCGGCGAACATCGCCTCCAGGACGGTCAGGAAGCCCTCGCCGTGGCTCATCTCGGCGACGTTCTCGTCCCAGTACCCGGGCATCCCGCTCACGAAGTTGAGGAGCCCGAACGCGGTCTCGGCCCGCAGGAAGAAGCCGCGCTTCTTCGCCCGCGGGCCGGTCTGCATCCGCGACCCGGCCCGCGTGTAGTCGAGGGTGACCGCCTCCCCGAGGACGGTCCCCTCGCGGTCGTTGCCGTACTTGCGGCCCGCGCGGCCGCCGTGCGAGTCGAGGCCGAAGCCCTCGGCGATCGCCTCGACGATGGTGGACTTGCCGGACCCGTTCTCGCCGACGAGGAACGTGACCGGCCGGGTGAGGTCCAGTCCCCCGTTCGCGAGGGACCGGACCGGTTCCAGCGTGAACGGCCACTGGGACTCGTCGATCCCGCCGTCGATCCTGACCCGTTCCACCAGCATCTTCGCTCACTCCATCCGCACGACGGCGTACATGCTAGGCCGCGGGGCGCATGGCGGCGAGCTCGGGGTAGACGGTGGCCGGGTCGGCGTTCAGGACCGCCTTGAGGTCCACGGTGTCCTGGTCGGCGAGGACTTCGAGGGCGCCGGACTGGATGCCGTCGAGCCCGGCGCGGGCGATGTCGGCGGGGTCGCTCTTCTCCGCGGGGATGTCCTTGAGCATGTCGGTGTCGACGCCGGAGACGTG
Organism: Glycomyces sp. NPDC047010; assembly: GCF_040644205.1. Lineage (NCBI taxonomy): Bacteria > Bacillati > Actinomycetota > Actinomycetes > Glycomycetales > Glycomycetaceae > Glycomyces > Glycomyces sp. NPDC047010. The sequence goes on from NZ_JBEYVY010000019.1 coordinate 12,874, forward strand.
GAGGCCGACGACCTGCGTCCCCTGGGCGGCGAGTTCGAGGCGGGCGCCGTTGGTGAGGCTCCAGGAGGCGGCCTTGGCAGCGGAGTACGCGTGGCCGATCCCGGCGGCGCGCCAGGACAGGATCGACAGCATGTTGAGGATCGCGCCGCCGCCGTTCGCGCCGAGCACGGGTGCGAAGGCGCGCACCATGTTCAGCGTCCCGAAGAAGTTCGTCTCCATCTCGCGGCGGATGGCCTCCTCGGGGGCGTGGACGAGGTTCTCGAACGTGGCGATCCCGGCGTTGTTGACGAGGATCGTGGTGTCGGCGGCCAGGGCCGCGGCGGCCGCGACCGAGGCCGGGTCGGTGATGTCGAGCCGCACGGGCACGACGCCCGGAAGGTCCATGGATTCGATGTTGCGGGAACCGGCATAGACCTTGGCCGCGCCGCGTTCCAGAAGTTGCCGGGCGAAATGGCGGCCCATGCCGCGGTTGGCGCCGGTGACGAATGCGATTGATCCTTTGATGTCCATGCGGTCGAAGCTATGACCTCACGCCGGCGTCAGGGGCAAGCGACGGTGGCGCAAGCCACAGCGAGGAAGAGGACGCGGATGCGCATCGGTGAGCTGGCCGAGACGACGGGCGCGACGGCGCGCGCCCTCAGGTACTACGAGGAGCAGGGCCTCCTGCACCCCGAGCGCACTTCGAGCGGCCAGCGCGTCTATCCGGCCGACGCGGTCGAGCAGGTCAAGTGGATCAGGCTGATGCTCGCGAACGGGCTGCCGAGCCGGGCGATCGTGAAGCTGCGGCGGTGCGAGAGCGTCGACGAGGTGACGCCGGAGCAGCAGTCGGTGCTCCGGGAGGAGTACGCGCGGGTGGAGGCGGAGTTCCTGGCCGCGGCGGCGACGAAGGCGCGGTTCGAGGAGATGCTCGATTTCATCGACGGGACCCGCACCGACTGAATACCGGGTATCCCTCATGTGGGCGCGGGTTCGGGGCGTGGAATACTTCCGCGCATGTCGGACTCGCCTACTCTCGCCGGCCCGCGGTGGCCGCTGCTCCTCGCCGTCGCCGTGCTCGGCGGGATCGCGCTCGGCGCGGTGGACCTGGTCGCGCAGCGGGAGCTCGCGTACCCGTGGGCGAACCTGGCGAATTCGAGCGCGGTGTGGGCGGTCGGGGCGTTCGGGATCGGGGCGTGGGTGCGGTCGGGTCGGTGGCGTCCGGCGGTGGCCGGGACGGTGCTGCTGGTGGTGGCGGTCGGGGCGTACTACGTCGCGGCGACGCTGATCCAGGACGACGACCTGGCGAACCTGTGGGCGGTGACCTCGCTGGTGTGGATGGCGTTCGGGGTGCTCGCGGGGACGGTGTTCGGGACGTTCGGCGCATGGTCGCGCTCTTCGGTCCCGTGGCGGGCGACCGCGGGGCTCGCGGCGCTGGGCGCGGTGTTCTTCGCGGAGGCGGGAGTGCTGCTGCGGCGCCTCTCGAACGTCGAGGAGCAATACCGGGCGGACGGGCTGGCGACGGCGGTCATCATGGCGGTGGTCGGGCTGCTGCTGATCGGACTGCTGGGCCGCACGTGGCGCAGGCGGCTGACGGCCCTGGCGGTCGCGGTTCCGCTTGCGGCGCTGGGGTTCGCGGGGTTCTCGCTGGCGGGTTTCGGAAGCTAGCTCGACATTGCGGCGAATGCCCTCTAGTGTGGCGCGATGAGTTTGCAATGGCAGTGCATCATCGTCGACTGCGCCGACCCGCAGGAGCTGGGCCCCTGGTGGGCCGAGCTGCTGGGCTGGCGCGTCACCCACGACACGGAGAAGGAGGTCGTGCTGGAGCCGCCGCTGGGCAGCCCGCAGGACGGCGTCTCCCCCGACATCCTCTTCATCAAGGTCCCCGAGGGCAAGTCGGTGAAGAACCGCCTGCACCTGGACCTGCGCCCCGACGACCAGGCCGCGGAGGTCGCGCGCGCGGAGTCCTTGGGCGCCAAGCGGGCCGACGTCGGGCAGGACGACTCGTCGTCGTGGATCGTCATGAACGACCCCGCGGGCAACGAGTTCTGCATCCTGCGCGCGTTCACCCCCGAGGAACTCGCAACGCTGTGACCTCGGCGTAAGAGATCTGGTCCGTTTCCACCGGCTCCCCCGCTCCGATCAGGCCCGCAGTGCGGACCGCCGCCGTCAGCGCGGCCCGGTAGAGGAGGGAGCCGGTGCTCACTCTGGCGACGCCGAGGGCGCCGAGCCGGTCGACGCTGAGACCGCCTGGGGCGTAGAGGATGTTGAGCGGGACGGCGATCCCTTCGGCGAGGGCGCGGATGTCGTCCTCTGCGGTGGCGCCCGGGACGAACACGCCGTCGGCGCCCGCGGCCGTGTAGCGGTCGGCGCGGGCGAGGGCGGTCTCCAGTGGACTCGCGGTGCCGAGCCAGTACGGGTCGGTGCGCGCGTTCACGAACAGGCCGGGGCAGCGTTCCTTCACGGCCGCAATGCGAGCGGCGTGGTGCTCAGGGTCGGTGAGGGTGCCGTCGGGGCGGCCGTCTTCAAGGTTGACGCCGACAATCCCGAGCCCGGTGAGGACCGCGGCGAGCGCGGCGACCCCCTCGGGGTCGTCGCTGAAGCCGCCTTCGATGTCGACGGTGATGAGCGCCGGGAGCGGCCCGAGGCTGCGGGCGAGGGCGATGGTCTGGTCGCGGGTGGCACCGGCGCCGTCGGGGAGGCCGTGGGCCGCGGCGACGCCGAGGCTGGTGGTGCCGATCGCGGCGAATCCGGCGGCGGCGAGCGCGGCCGCGGAGGCGTGGTCCCAGGCGTTGGGGAGCACGAGCGGGCGCGGGCCGCGGTGGGCGGCGGCGAAATCTTGGAACGTCACGGGTGCCTCTTCACGTGGATCGCTGCGGGGAGGTGCAGGTTCGGGAGCGGTTCGTACGCAACGGGTCCGGTCGGTGCCGGGACGCGCTGGAGCGCTTCGCAGACGCCGGTCGCGACGGCGAGGGCCTGCCGGTGGCCGGGGCAGGCGTGCGGGCCCGCGCCGAACGGGACGGTCCCGTCGAGTTCGATGCGGGCCGGTTCGCCGGGCTGGAGACCCGCGACCGCGGTCGCGGCCTGGCGGATCGTGGCCCTGACGGGCGGGTCGTCGCGGAGCCGGGCGGCGACGGCGTCGGGGCCGAGCCCGGCGCCCGCGGCGAGGGTGCCACCGATGAGCGCGGCGGTCGCCTCGCATGCCTGCACGAGGAGACCGATCCGGGCCGCGGTGGGCTCGTCGGCGACGCCGCCGAAGGCCGCGACCAGGGACGCGACGGCGTCGTCAGCCCCGGGCACGGGCTCGCCGGTGGGGTAGGCCGCGGCGACCCTGCGGACGGCGGCCACGTCGATGTCCGGGATGTCGAGGGATTCGGCGAGGACGCGGACCGGCACGTCCCGGGCGATCCGGTCCATGACGTCGAGCGGCGCGTCCTCCAAGGCGATGCAGGCGAGAACCTCCGCGCGCAGGCGCAGCACATCGAGGTCCATGGGCCCCAGCAGGTCCGCGGCCAGCGCGCGCCGCCGCGCATGCGCCTCGCCGGACGCGAAGCGGGCGACGCCCGCGCGCAGCCAGGCGAGGCCGCCGGGCGGACCGGGCGCGGCGGGCGGCGGGACGAGGCCCGGGTGGGCGAGGAGTCCGGGGGCGCGGTCGGCGCCGAACGAGATCATGCGGCGACCGTAGGCTCCGGACGGTTCGGTGCGCGCCGAAGTGTCGCGGGGGCACAATCGGGGCATGACCGATCGCGCGCAGGGGACCAGGCTGGCGGAGGTCGCGGCGGTGCTCGCGGACCCGACGCGGGCCACGTTCTGCGTCGCGCTCCTCGACGGGCGCGCCTGGACCGCGGGCGAGCTCGCGCGGCTCGCGGGCGTCTCGGCGCCGACGGCCACGGGGCACCTGCACCGGCTCGTGGACTCCGGCCTGTGCACCGAGCGCAGGCAGGGCCGCCACCGGTACGTGCAGCTCGCCGACCCCGAGACCGCGGCCCTCATCGAGTCGCTCGCCGGGCACTTCCCGGCCGCCGCGCCCGCGGGCCTGCGGGCGTCCACCGCCTCGGCGGCGCTCGCGCGGGGCCGCACCTGCTACGACCACCTCGCGGGGCGGCTCGGCGTCGCGGTCACCGACGCGATGACCGGCCGCGGGCTCATCGACCGGGATGCGGGGTTTGCGTTGAGCGACAAGGGACGCGAGTGGATGACCGACCTGGGCGTCGACACCGCGACGTGGTCGCGCAGCCGCCGCCCGGCGGCGAAGGAGTGCCTGGACTGGACGGAGCGCCGCAGCCACCTCGCGGGGCTCGCGGGCGCGGCCGTGTGCGCCCGGTTCCTCGGATCGGGGTGGGTCCGCCGGATCGGCTCCACGCGGGCCGTGCGCCTCACCGACGCGGGCGCCGCGGCGCTGGACGGGCTGCTCGGCCTCGACGCCGCGGCACTGCGGTAGCGGGTCGGTCGGCGCTCCGGTCAGTCGGTGCTGAGGGCCTCGAAGGTCCAGATCGACGCGTCGGCGCCGGGCGCGGCGTCCTCGTCGTAGTTCCCGTAGACCTTCACGTCGGCGAACCCGGCCTCGTGGAGGACCTGGAGGAACTCCTCGACCTCGAAGCACAGCAGGCCGCTGTTCTGGAGCTGCGTCTCGACCAGGCGGCCCTTGCGCCACAGCTCGTAGCGGAGCCAGCGGACGACGCGCTGGCGCAGGGCGTCCACGTCGACGTGCATGGTCTGCAAGGTGAGGAGGTCGTCGCCGTCCTCCCAGTGGCGCAGCGGCCCCGGCTCGGTGAAGTGGCTGTAGGGCGGCAGGTCCACGAAGAGGCGCCCGCCGGGGCGCAGGCTCGCGTGCATGAGGCGCAGGGCCTCGACGGCGGACGACCGGTCGGGCAGGAGCACGATCGAGCCGGTGGGGACCAGGACCGCTTCGTACGCACCGGGTTTGACGTAGGAGGTCATGTCGCCGACGAACACGTCGGCGTCGAGCCCGGCCTCGTCGAGGTTGCGGCGGCAGATGCTCAGCATGTGCGCCGACGTGTCGTAGCCGGTGGCGTTGAGCCCCAGGCGGAGCAGCGGAACGAGCATGCGCCCGGTGCCGACGGCCGGTTCGAGGACGTCGCCCTCGGTCCCGGCGAGGCGGCGCGAGTAGAACTCGACGTCCCCGTTGAGGGACCTGCCGACGGGCTTGTCGAGTTCGTAGACGCGGGCGGAGAGTTCGCCGTAGTCCCAGTCGGCGCTGCGGGTCTGCGTCATCGAGGGGTCTCCCGTCGTGGTGCGTGGGTGTGAGCCTAGGGCGCGGGCGGCCTTGAGGCAAGGGAGAAACGGGCACGGGACAGGGCCGCGGCGGTGCCGCGGCCCTGCAGCGGTTCCGGATCAGGCGGCCCACTCGGGGTCGCGGCCCAGGTAGCGCAGCAGCTCGGCGACCTGGTCGCCGCTGGCGCCCTCGACGACGGGGGCGTAGGCGCCCCAGGCGCGGAGCGGCTCCACGATCTGCTTCGCGGCGGTGATGATCTCCCCTGCGGCCCACTGGGACAGCGGCTGCGGCTGGCCGGTGGCGACGGCGATGTCCCACGCGTGGACGGCGGCGTCGAGGGCGCAGGCGCCGACCCCGGTCACGGCGTCGAGCACGTTCGGGGGCACCGGGACCGGGACCTCGGCGGCGTCCTTCGCGACGCCGGCCCAGGCGGCCGCGGCGGCGTCGAGCGCGGCGGCGGTGGACGCCACCGGGTCCTCGATCGGCTCGCCGGTGGGCGCGAACGGGTTCCACGAGGGGCCCTCGCCGCCGGTGATGGCCGCGGCGAAGCCGAGCTGGTCGCCGACCGCGTGCTGAAGGACCTGCGCGACCGTCCACTCCGAGCAGGGGGTGGGGCGGTTCCAGTCGTCGGCCTTGACGCCCTTGACGACGTCGAGCAGCGCGGTGTGGGCCTCGGCCAGCAGGGCCCATTCGGTGGTGGTCATGTCGCGTCCCTTCGCGTTCTGGTCCGGCCCGGGGGATCGGACCGCCTCATGGTTCAAGTATAGCAGAAGGGAATGTTCCATTCCAATAGGCTGGCGGAGATTTCTGGAACGCGGAGCGGCCGGGCGGAACCCGCCCGGCCGCTCCCCCGCCGCCCTACTTCACGGTCACGTCGAACGCTTCGAGCAGACCGACCTGCTCGTATACGCCCTCACCCGTCTCCAGGTAAACCGCGACCGAGTCCTCCAGCCGGAACTGCTGGTTCACCGGCGGGAACTCCTCCGCCCGGTAGATCGGTTCGAGCACGAACGGGTCCGTGACCAGTGCGATCGGATCGCCGCCGCTCTCAGTGCGGAACGGCGGATGCGCGACCTCGAACGTCAGGCCCGTCGCGAAGTCCATGATCGCCACCTCGTCGCCGGGGACCAGGTCCTCGCTCCGGTCCGGGCCGACCATGACGTCGACGTTCCCGAAGTCGCCGCCCGAGCCCTTCTTGCGGTGCAGGAACAGGTTGTCGACCCCCATGTACCCCTCCGGGGCCAGCCGCCCGAGGTCGGCGGTGCCCTTCAGCTTCCCGGTCTCGTACCGCTCGTCGCCCGTGGCGAGCAGGCTGATCTCGGCGCGGCCGGTCAGGTCGACCTGGGTCCAGTCGACGTCCGGGATGACGTTGACCTGCTCGGGCGGGGCCGCGGACGCCCCCGCGGCGCCCATGATCGCCGCCATGGGCACCGCGGCGGCCGCGGCCGCGAGGCGGCGCAGGCGTTCGGGGTGGCGCAGTCGTACGGATCGGACGGGTCGTGCGTTCGCCATGGTGCTCCCTGCTGTCGTCGGCGCCCCGGTCCACAGCGGACCGGGGCCGTCGCCGCACCGGACTCTATGCACTCCCCCAGCCGTCCAAGGAGTTTCATCGAAACGGCGACGCGCGCCCACCGGAGGCGGTATCGGGCCGCGGGGACGTCGGACCCGTGCGCATACTTGCCGTATGCGTGCTGGCCGCCTGGTGTCGATGATGCTGCTGCTCCAACAGCGCGGGCGGATGACCGCCGACGCGCTCGCGGCGGAGCTCGGCGTGTCCGTGCGCACCGTCTACCGCGATGCGGAGGCGCTCGCGGCCGCGGGCATCCCGATCTACGGGGAGAGCGGCCACGAGGGCGGGTACCGGCTCGTGGAGGGCTACCGGACGCGGCTGACCGGCGTGACCGAGACCGAGGCGGAGGCCCTCGTGCTCACGGGCGTCCCGCAGGCCGCCACGGACCTCGGCCTCCAGACCGAGCTCGCGGCCCTGGAGCTCAAGCTCTCCGCGGCGCTCTCACCGCAGCAGCGCGACCGGGCCGAGCGGGCGCGGCGGCTGTTCCACCTCGACGTGGTCGCCTGGTTCCAGCGGTCGGAGACCGTGCCGATGCTCGCGATGGTCGCGAACGCCGCGTGGGAGCAGCGCGAACTGAAGGTCCGGTACCGGCGGTGGAAGGAGCCGCGCGAGGTCGAGCGCGTCCTGCGGCCGCTTGGCCTGGTCCTCAAGGGCGGCCGCTGGTACCTCGCGGCCTCGCAGGGGACGGGGCCGGTCCTGCCGTACAAGGTCGCGAACCTGCTGGCGGGCACCAAGACCGACATCCTGTTCGAGCGGCCCGACGGCTTCGACCTGGCCGCCTGGTGGGCCGAGAACCTCGCCGCGTTCGACGCCCGCCGCTACCGCGGCGAGGCCGTCGTCCGCTTCTCCCCCGAGGCGATCGAACGCGCCCCCGACCACCTCGACGCCGACACCGTCGCCGCCATCGCGAAGGCCGACCGCGACGCCCACGACTGGGCCGTCGCCACCATCCCCATCGAGACCGAATGGGTCGCCTCCGGCGAACTCATGAAGCTCGCCGGAGTGGAAGTCCTCGAACCCCCGACCCTCCGCGCGATGATGCGCGAACGAGCCCGAGCGGTCCTCGACCTCCACAAGTGACCGGCACTGTCGGATCCTGATGCGTTGTCGGACCCAGATGCACTGTCATACCCTGATGCGCTGTCGGACCCCGGTGTCACTGTTGCAACGGGGGGACCTCGGCCGCGACACTCCCGACCGCGGGGCGCAGAGCGTCCTTCACCTTGCCGCGCAAGGAGAGCGCCGTGGCCGTCATCGCCACCGCGCAGACCGCGCCGAGGAGGTAGAAGCCGTAGCGAATGTGGGTCGCGTCGGCGACCGCCGCGACCAGGACCGTCATCGCCGCGCTCAGGCCCAGGCCCGCAGCGTTCACCGCGCCGAAGAGGCGCCCCGCGCGGCGTTCGGGCACCGACCGGAGCAGGATCGAGCGCAGGCCGACCCGCGACATGCCGACCATGAACGCCGCCGGCGGCACCGCCAGCAGCAGCACCACCAGGTGCAGCGGCAGCACGAACGACATGAGCGCGCACCCCACGCCCCCGACCACCGCCGCGCGGAACTCCCCGAACCGCGCGGCCACCCGCGGGAACAGCGCCGCCGCCACGCAGAACCCCAGGCCCGCAAGCGCATCGACGATCCCGTACACGCCCGCGCCGCGGTCGAACGCGACGTAGACGAGCACGATCAGCGTCGTGTTGCTGACCATGATGAGCATCTGCCCGCACGCGTACAGCAGGCCCAGCCGCAGTAGCGGCGCGCCCGGCACCCCGCCGTCCGCCGCCGCGCGCTCCGCGGCGCCGGTCCGCGCCGGGGCTTTGCGCATGGCCCACAAGGCGACCGCCGAGGCGAGGAACGTGACGCCGTTGAACATGAACAGCGGCGTGGTCCCCACGTAGTGGATGAGGATGCCGCCGAGGGCCGCCGACAGCAGCAGCCCCAGCTGCATCGCGATCTCGTAGTGGGCGCTGAAGACCCCCGTCCGGGCCGGGTGCACGCGCTCCTTGATGAGCGCGCCGCCCGCGGGCGTGAACATCGCGGACAGGAGCGACAGCGCGAACGCCGTTCCGTACGCCACCGGCCCCGGGTCGCCCCCGGAGAGGATCCACACCGGCAGGAACGCCGCCGCGACCGCACTGGCCAGGTCCGCGATCAGGCAGAGCGTGCGCCGGTCGAAGCGGTCCGCGATCGAGCCGAACCACAGCGACAGGAGCGCGGGCGGGACCGAGACGAGGATGTACAGCCAGCCGACGGCCAGCGCGCTCTGCCCCGTGGTGAAGACGAGGACGGCGGCGGCGACGAGCTGCACGCCGTTGCCGAGGCTGGTGATGAACGTGGCGGGCAGGAGCAGGCGCTCGGCCCGGTTCCGGGGCGGCAGCACGGCGGGGCGGGCGGCCTGGGCGGTGGTCGTCATGGTGGAGATGATGCGGCCGGTTCACTGACAAAACGCGTCAGTGAAGTGCGGTTAGCTGGCTCACAACGAAGCCCGGCGGGCCGGAACGCATCGCGTTCCGGTCCGCCGGGCGAGGCGAACACAGGGCATCCCGGGCGGGCGCATCGCCGAGCGGGCTCCGCTCGGCGGGTGTCGTCCCGCGGATCGGGCCCGATCCGCGGGACGGCCCTAGGCGCCCGTGTACTCGGCGAGGTGCTTGCCGGTGAGCGTCTGCTTCTGCTTCACCAGGTCGGCGGGGGTGCCCTCGAAGACGATCTTGCCGCCGTCGTGGCCCGCGCCGGGGCCGAGGTCGATGATCCAGTCGGCGTGGGCCATGACCGCCTGGTGGTGCTCGATGACGATCACGGACTTCCCCGACTCGACGAGCCGGTCGAGGAGCCCGAGGAGGTTCTCGACGTCGGCGAGGTGGAGGCCGGTGGTCGGCTCGTCCAGGATGTACACACCGCCCTTCTCCCCCAGGTGGGTCGCGAGCTTGAGGCGCTGGCGCTCGCCGCCGGAGAGCGTGGTGAGCGGCTGGCCGATCTTGATGTAGCCGAGGCCGACGTCGTTGAGGCGCTGCACGATCTTGTGCGCCGCGGGGACCTTCGCCTCGCCGTCGGCGAAGAACGCCGCGGCCTGCGAGACGGACATGCCGAGCACTTCGCTGATGTCCTGCCCGCCGAGCTTGTACTCCAGGACCGCGGACTGGAACCGCTTCCCTTCGCAGTCCTCGCAGGTGGTGGACACGGACGCCATGATGCCGAGGTCCATGTAGACGACGCCCGCGCCGTTGCACGTGGGGCAGGCGCCCTCGGAGTTGGCGCTGAACAGGGCGGGCTTGACGCCGTTGGCCTTGGCGAACGCCTTGCGGATCGGGTCGAGCAGGCCCGTGTACGTGGCGGGGTTGGAGCGGCGCGAGCCCTTGATGGCGCCCTGGTCGATCGCGACCACGCCCTCCTGGCCGGCGACGGAGCCGTGGATGAGGGAGGACTTCCCGGACCCGGCGACGCCGGTGACGACGCACAGCACCCCGAGGGGGATGTCGACGTCGACGTCCTGGAGGTTGTTCTCGTTGGCGCCGCGCACCGCGAGCTTCCCGGACGGTTCGCGGAGCTTCTCCTTGAGCTTGGCGCGGTCGTCCAGGTGGCGGCCGGTGAGCGTGCCGGACTTGCGGAGCTCGGCGACGGTGCCCTCGAACTGGACGGTGCCGCCCTCGGTGCCCGCGCCGGGGCCGAGGTCCACGACGTGGTCGGCGATGGCGATGGCCTCGGGCTTGTGCTCCACGACGAGGACGGTGTTCCCCTTGTCGCGCAGCTGGAGCAGCAGGTCGTTCATGCGCTCGATGTCGTGCGGGTGGAGGCCCACGGTGGGCTCGTCGAAGACGTACGTGACGTCGGTGAGCGAGGACCCGAGGTGGCGGATCATCTTGGTGCGCTGGGCCTCCCCGCCGGAGAGGGTGCCGGAGGGCCGGTCGAGGGAGAGGTAGCCGAGGCCGATCTCCACGAACGACCCGAGGAGGTCGCGCAGGGACTTGAGCAGCGGCTCGACGGAGGGGTCCTTGAGGCCGGAGACCCAGGCGGCGAGGTCGGAGATCTGCATCTTGCAGGCGTCGGCGATGGAGACGCCGTCGATCCTGGAGGACCGGGCCTCGGGGCCGAGGCGGGTGCCCTCGCACTCGGGGCAGGTCTGGAAGGTGACGGCCCGCTCCACGAACGCGCGGATGTGCGGCTGCATCGCCTCGACGTCCTTGGAGAGCATGGACTTCTGGATCTTGGGGATGAGGCCCTCGAACGTGACGTTGATGCCCTCGGCCTTGATCTTGGTGGGCTCCTTGTAGAGCAGGTCGTGCAGTTCGCGCTTGTTGTACTTCTTGATCGGCTTGTCGGGGTCGAAGAAGCCCGAGGCGCGGTAGATCCGCCCGTACCAGCCGTCCATGGAGTAGCCGGGGATGAGGATCGCGGACTCGTTGAGGGACTTCTCGCCGTCGTAGAGCGCGGTGAGGTCGAAGTCGTTGACCGAGCCGACGCCCTCGCAGCGGGCGCACATGCCGCCGAGGCGGTTGAAGCTGGCCTTCTCGGCGATGGTCTTGCCGCCGCGCTCGACGGTGATCGCGCCGGAGGCGGACACCGAGGGCACGTTGAAGGAGAACGCGCCGGGCCCGCCGATGTGGGGGTCGCCGAGGCGGCTGAAGAGGATGCGCAGGAGCGCGTTCGCGTCGGTGACGGTGCCGACGGTGGAGCGGATGTTCGCGCCCATGCGCTCCTGGTCGACGATGATGGCCGTTGTGAGGCCGTCGAGGACGTCGACTTCGGGGCGGGCGAGCGTGGGCATGAAGCCCTGGACGAACGCCGAGTAGGTCTCGTTGATGAGCCGCTGCGACTCGGCCGCGATCGTGCTGAACACGAGCGAGCTCTTGCCCGAGCCGGACACGCCGGTGAAGGCGGTGAGGCGGCGCTTGGGCAGGTCGACGCTGACGTCCTTGAGGTTGTTCTCGCGTGCGCCCTGCACGCGGATCAGGTCGTGCGCGTCGGCCGGGTTGGGTGTGTTTCCGGTGGCCATGGTGTCGTGGTCTCCATCTGTCTCCGGGGCCGGGGCGGCCCGCCGCCGAGCGTACCGGCGGCGGGCGACAGTCCCGCGGTCGTCGCGAGCGGCAAACGCCTACTTGCGGGGCTGGTTGAAGCGGAGCATGTTCCCGGCCGGGTCGCGGAACGCGCAGTCGCGCACCCCGTACGGCTGGTCCATGGGCTCTTGGAGGACGTCGGCCCCGGCGGCGCTGATCCGCTCGAAGGTCGCGTCGACGTCGTCGGTCTCGAAGATCACACCGCGGAGCAGGCCCTTGGCGAGCAGCTCGTTCATGGTGGCGCGGTCGGTCTGGGAGGCGTTCGGGTCGGCGAGCGGCGGTTCGAGGACGATGTTCACGTCGGGCTGGTCCGGGGAGCCGACGGTGACCCACCGCATCCCCTCGAAGCCGACGTCGTTGCGGACCTCCATGCCGAGGACGTCGCGGTAGAAGGCGATGGCCTTGTCGTGGTCGTCGACGGCGATGAAGCACTGGGAAAGGTTGATGCTCATGTGACCAACCTACGAGGGCGCGGGCGGCTTCGCTTCTCGATTCCTGACCGGTCTCGTGTACGCCTTCGCGATGCACGCGGGGATGTTCGCGCCGTTGTCGTGGTCGCGGGCCCGGTACGCGCTCGGGGACTCCCCCACCAGCTCCGTGAAGCGCGTCGAGAACGTCCCCAGCGAGTTCACCCCGACCGCGAAGCACACCTCCGTGACGGTCATGTCCCCGCGCCTGAGCAGGGCCTTCGCGCGCTCGATGCGGCGGGTCATGAGGTACGAGTAGGGGGTCTCGCCGTACGCGGCGCGGAAGCTGCGCGAGAAGTGGCCCTGCGACATGAGCGCGATCCGCGCCAGCGCGGCCACGTCGAGCGGCTTCGCGTAGTCGCGGTCCATGGCGTCGCGGGCCTTGCGCAGCCGGGCGAGGTCCTCCAGGTCCATGCCGTCAGTTTCCCTCAAGGTAGGCGAGGACGGCGAGGACGCGGCGGTTGTCGTCCTCCGACTGGCCCAGGCCGAGCTTGCGGAAGACGTTCGCGGAGTGCTTGCCGACGGCCTTCTCGGTGATGAACAGGGACGCGGCGATGGCGGCGTTGGTGCGGCCCTCGGCCATGAGCCCGAGGACCTCCAGCTCGCGGGCGGTGAGCGGGTCGAGGCGGTTCTGCTGCCTGCCGAGGAGGCGCGCGACGACCTCGGGGTCCATGGCGGTGCCGCCCGCGGCGACGCGGCGCAGCGCCTCGATGAACTCGCCGACGTTGGAGATGCGGTCCTTGAGCAGGTAGCCGACGCCGCCGCGGCGGTCGCCGAGGAGTTCGCGGGCGTACAGCTGCTCGACGTACTGGGAGAGGACGAGGATCGGGAGCGCGGGGATGTGGCGGCGGGCCTCGATGGCGGCGCGCAGGCCCTCGTCCTTGAAGGTCGGGGGGAGGCGGATGTCGACGACGGCGACGTCGGGGCGGTGCTTGAGGAGCGCGGCGGTGAGCGCGGGGCCGTTGTCGACGGCCTCGACGACGGTGAAGTCGTGCGCTTCGAGCATCCGGGTGAGGCCGTCGCGCAGGAGCGAGTGGTCTTCGGCGAGGACGACGTCCATCGTGGCTCCTTGCATTCCGTTGTCCGGGCTCAGCTGCCGGTCGCGCGCTTATTCTCGACCGCGCCGGAGGCGGCGTTGAACGCGGGGATGGTCAGCGTGACCGTGGTGGGGCCGCCTTCGGGGCTGTCGACCTCCAGAGTCCCGTCGAACGCGGCGAGCCTCCGGGAGACGCCGTCGAGGCCGCCGCCGAGGGCGACGGCGGCGCCGCCGCGCCCGTCGTCGCGCACTTCGATGCGGACGAGCCCCTGCTCGTGGGTGACGACGACCTGCACCTGGCTCGCCTCGGCGTGCTTGGTGATGTTCGTGAGGATCTCGTTGGTGGCGAAGTACGCGGCCGCTTCGAGGGGCGCGGGGAGCTTCTCGCCGAGCCGGTCGACCACGGACACGGGGAGCGGGTGGTCGAGGGCCATGGCCTGGAGGGCGCCGGTGAGGCCGCGGTCGGCGAGGACGGGCGGGTGGATGCCGCGCACGAGGTCGCGGATCTCCTCCAGCGCGTCGGAGCAGGTCTGGCGGGCCTCGGCGACGAGCGCGACGGCCTGCTCGGGCCGGTCCTGGTTGAGGAGCTCCTCGGCCATGCCGAGGGTGAGGCTGAGGGCGGCGATGCGGCCCTGGGCGCCGTCGTGGAGGTCGCGCTCTATGCGGCGCAGCTCGGCGGCGGCGTAGTCGACGGTGAGGTCGCGGGACTGCCGCAGCTCGGAGACGCGGGCGGTGAGCAGGGCCTTCGCGGTAGGGCCGAGGAGGAGCACGCCGAGGTGGGAGTACCAGCGCAGGAACAGCTCGCCCCAGCGCCACCAGGCGACGCCGCAGCCGAGCGCGAGCGGCACGAGCATGAGGGTCTTCGCGGGGGTGTCGAAGTCGTAGAACCCGAAGTCGTTGACGCTCGGGTTGGGCGCGGTGTGGAACAGCGTGACGAGCAGGAGCGGCTGCACGAGGTAGTAGACGGCGACGCCGAACACGCCGAGGTAGAGGAGGTTGACGAGGAACCCGAGGGTCGCGTCGATGGCGAGCCACGCGAAGTCGCGCCAGGTCGCGGCCTCGCGCACGAGGAACAGGGCGCGCTGGTCGAGGCGGGCGCCCTTGGGGCGCTCGCGGTAGGGCACGGGGATGTGGACGCCGAGCTGCTCGCCGATCATGCGCCGCTGGGAGTTGGCCCAGACGCGGATGGCGAGGAACACGCCGACGGCCACGGGGATGCCGATCCAGAACACGACGAGGACCCCGGTGGCGATCGCGGCCGCGAGGAGGACGGCGGCGATGAGCGTGAAGCTGAACCGCAGGACCGACCAGCCGGGGAGGGCCAGTCGGCGCGTGATCGGATGTGCCGGCATCGTCATGGTGCGGCAAGCCTACCCTTACAGGGGCCGCGACCTGCGGCGCTGTCCCGGCTACGCTGTGGGCGAGGGAATGGGGGCCGTATGGGGTCGTGGGCGCTCGTCACGGGTGCGTCGTCGGGGATCGGCGCGGCGTTCGCGCGGCAGCTGGCGGCGCGGGGCATGGACGTCGCCGTGGTGGCCCGCTCGCGGGACCGGCTGGAGGCGCTCGCCGCGGAGCTGCGGGAGGCCCACGGCGTCGGGACGCTCGTGGTCGTGGAGGACCTCGCGGTCCCCGACGCGGCCGACCGGGTCGCAGATGCGGTCGCCGGGATCGAGGTGGATCTCCTCGTCAACAACGCGGGGATCGGGACGTTCGGGCGGGACGTGTCGATCGGCGCCGAGTACAGCCGCGACACTGCGATGGTGAACGTCGTGGCCGTGACGGGCCTGGTCAAGCGGTTCCTGCCGGGCATGGTCGAGCGCGGCTCGGGCGCGGTCGTGAACGTCGCGTCGATGGCGGGCTTCCAGCCGCAGCCGTACATGGCGCTGTACGCGGCCACGAAGGCGTTCGTCGTGAACTACAGCCTGGGCCTGTGGGCCGAGACCCGCGGCACCGGCGTGAAGGTGCTCGCGGTGTGCCCGGGGCCGGTGGACACGGGCTTCCCGATCGCGAACGGCATCAAGTACGACCGGCGGCGCCTCGGCTGGCTCCTCGCGGAGCCGGAGAAGATCGTGCACCAGTCCCTCAAGGCCCTCGACCGGGACAAGGGGTACGTGGTCCCCGACGGGAAGAACTGGCCGGAGGCGCACCTGCTGCCGCGGCGCCCGCGCAAGCTCATGACGCGCCTGATCGGCCTGGTGCTCAAGCGGTTCGCGGACTACCAGGACCGGTGAGGGGCCCCGCCGGAGCGGGGCCCCGGAGGCTCACTCCGCGCGGAGGTCGTCGAAGTGGACGGTGCCGGTGGCCTGCGCGCCGCCGTACCCGAGGTACAGGTAGAACGCGGAGACCTCCGCGAGGTGCGCGGCGTCGAGGAGCTCCCCGGCGTGGCCGGTGTCCCACGGTGCGGGCCGGAAGTCCGCGAACGGCATGACGAGGTCCTGGGCGGCGGTGTTCCCGAGCCCGGTGTTGTACTCGAAGTAGGCGCCCTTGGCGACGATCTGGAACGTCGCCCCGTTGGTGGACCCGTCGCCCTGCAGCCAGGCTTTGAACGCGGTGAACGCGGACCAGTCGGCGCCCACGGTCTTCCCGATGCCGGTGTACCCGGCGCTGGTGAAGTCGTAGGCGTACGCGAGCCCGTAGTTCCCGCCCGCCTTGTGGTCGGTGGAGTGGGTGAGGGTGTTGGCGTTGACGTGGCTGTACGCCTCCGAGAGCGAGGGGTCGTCGCCCGCGTAGGACTCGAAGTCGTCGACCCACCCGGCCGGGAGGGGCACGACCTCGCCGAGGAGCACGTCCGCGGCGTCGGTGTAGGTGGTGCCGTCCACTTTGGCCGATACGGTGATCGCGACCTTGCGGTTGTCCAGCCAGGACGGGTCGATGGTCCAGGTCCCGGAGTGGTAGCCGTCGGCGTCGAGGCGCAGCGCCACGGGCGTGCCGCCGTTGATCGCGTACGTCACTTTCCGCGACGTCCCGGAGGTGAGCCGGACGCGGATCCTGGTGGACGCCTCGGTGATCCGCTGGCGGTCGGTGGGGGTGGCGAGGTGGAGGAACGGCGCGTTCGGGACCGCGGAGGTGCGGGCGTCGTACACGCCGTCCAGGTCGGACGCGAACAGCGAGTACGGGTCCTCGTGGTAGGCCACGAAGTCCGGTTCCATGGCGTGCCCGGGGAACGGCACGTACGCGCGGTTGGTGCCGCCGAAGTTCGCCCACGTGAGCATGTGGGAGACGCGGCTCGCCCCGGCGTCGGCCTTGAGCGCGGCGAGGAGGTCGGTGAACCAGGTGAGGTCGCGTCCCTCCTCTCCGGACTCGCCGAACTCGGTGAACGCGGGGATCTTCCCGCGCTCCTCGGCGAGGCCGACGACCATCGCGAGGTCCTGGACGGTGGCGCCGAGCCACTCGGCGGAGCCGGCGGTCCCGTCGTAGGCGTCGTACCCGAGGATGTCGACGAACTCGTCGCCCGGGTAGGTCTTCAGGTAGTTCGTCGGGTCGCCGCCGAACGCGGAGTTCGGGGAGTACGAGTACAGGAGGTTGCGCACGCACTTGCGGTCGCGCAGGTACTCCACGGTGTACCGGAAGATCTCGATGAACTCCGCGGAGGTGGTGTGCCCGGCGCCCCACCAGAACCAGCCGCCGTTGTTCTCGTGGAAGGGCCGGAAGACCACCGGGATGAGCGTGCCGTCGGCGCGCTTGGCGCCCTTGACGCCCGCGGCGATCCGGTCGAGAAACTCGTTGAAGTCGGCGTTCTTGGGGCCGCCGGGGAGGATCTGGCTGACGACGCGCCCGGCGGTGTCCCAGAAGTTCCCGCCGGTCACGAAGTTGTAGAGGTGCGCGGACAGGATGTTGATGCCGCCCCGGTCGTCGCTCTCCTTGAGCGCGTAGGAGAGCGCGGCGATGTTCTCCGCGGTGGTGCCGCCGTACACGCCGGGCTTCTGGAAGCCGTTGAGGATGAGGGTGTCCCAGCCGAACACGGCCGGGTAGTCGCCGGTGACGGCCTCCACGTCGGACGCGTACCCGTCCATCTGGCTGAACGTGAACCCGTCGGAGAGGGAGTGCTCGTGGCCGAACATGATGCCCTGGCCCTGCGTCTGGCGCAGGTACTGGAACAGGGCGCGGGTCTCGCGGGTGGCCTGGTCGTCGACGAGGTCCACGGGGGTCGGCCGGCCTGCGGCGGATGCCGGGGCCGGCAGGCCGGCCACAGCGGCCGCGGCGGCCCCCATGGCGATGACCGCGCGCCGGGGCGCGCGGGGAGAGGTGTCAGACACTTGCGTCTCCTTCTGCGGAGGGGATGGCAGGGTTACGAGCAGGCGAAACAGGCACTGAATCGGTTAAGCGACCCCATCATAGACATTGGAATATGTCGATGTCAATGAACTGAATCGGTTCGGGCGCAGCAAAAAGGGCGGCGGGAGACCCGCCGCCCGTTGCCCGAGCGTCCCTATGCGAGGACGCGCGCGATCGACAACCCGTCGTAGCCCTTGACGCCCACGGTCTGCACGACCGTGCCCTCCAGCCGCGGGTCGGCGGCGACCTTCTCCAGGTACGACCGCACGCCCTGCACGTTCGGGTCGCGGCTGAGCCCGTCGGCGACGGCCCCGCCGCGCACCACGTTGTCGGCGATGATGAGGCCGCCCGGCCGGGTCAGCTTGAGCGCCCAGTCGAGGTAGACCGGGTACCCGCCCTTGTCGGCGTCGATGAACACCATGTCGAACGGCTCGCCGCCCTCCTCCGCGAGCTTCGGGAGGGTCTCGGCGGCCGCGCCGACCCGGATCTCCACGGTCCCCACGAGCCCGGCGCGCGCGACGTTGCCGCTGGCGACCTCGGCGTGCCGCGGGCTGTACTCCAGGCTCACGAGGTGCCCGTCCGCGGACAGCGCCCGCGCCATCCAGATCGCGCTGTACCCCCCGAGCGTCCCGACCTCAAGGATGCGCTTGGCGCCCAGGGTCTTCGCGAGGAGATAGAGGAGCTTGCCCTGCGCGGGGGAGACGGAGATCGGCGGCAGCCCGGCCCGCTGCGCGGCGGCCGTGGCCCCGGCGAGGGCGTCGTCCTCCCCGACGAGCAGCGATCCGAGGAACGCGTCGACTTCGGTCCATTGCCCCTGGCCCATTGTTCGCCCCTTCCGACGGGTCCGAGAACGTCGATGAAACGCTATCACCGCGACCCCGCGGGACTCGCTCCGTTAAATTCGGACTTTCCCGGCGAGTGGGACGAACGCGTTATCATCTCCCAGCCTGGGGAGCGCCCGGAATGGTACCGCGAATGGGTGAAGCCTGTTGTTGTAATTACGGCATTGACGGAAGATTAACGGTGGTCTTTTGTCGGATTTTGCCCCCGAATCAGCGGAACGCGCCGGGCTCGGTCTTGCCGATCGTCGTACGGCGCAACGGCTTGAATGATAGACCTGAGTCACTACTTGTTCGCGGTCGCGAAACCGGTCCTCCGGTGCGGCGGCGGACTGGAATGACGGCCGGCTTCGGGGGAGCCGGCCGCACACTGGGGGGTAACGCTATGAGCATGGCACGATCGGCGACAGTCGATATCGGCACCACCATGCGGCTCGTCGCGCCCGATTTCGCGACGGTGAGTGTGCGCGCGAGTCTGCGATACGACCCGGACGACCCTTACGCGGTCTGCGTCATG
The DNA here is from genome assembly GCF_040644205.1 of Glycomyces sp. NPDC047010. Lineage (NCBI taxonomy): Bacteria > Bacillati > Actinomycetota > Actinomycetes > Glycomycetales > Glycomycetaceae > Glycomyces > Glycomyces sp. NPDC047010. The sequence continues at coordinate 31,838 of NZ_JBEYVY010000019.1, forward strand.
TTCCATCCGGACGGGACGGACGCCGACCAGGTGGCCTGGTCCTTCTCCCGGGAACTGCTCGCCAAGGGCCTTGAGGAGCCCACCGGCATCGGCGACGTGCGCGTCTGGCCCTGGACCACCCCGCGGGGCGAGTCGGTGGCCCTGGCGCTCTCCTCGCCCGACGGGAACGCCCTCTTCGAGATCAACCGCGGCGTGGTGCAGCGCTTCCTCCGCCGGGCGTACAGCCTGGTCCCGCGCGGCCGCGAATCGGGCTATGTGGACATGGACACCACCCTCACGAAGCTGCTCGCCGGCGGTGTGTAGCCGCCGCAGGCGACAAAAGGAAAGGGCGGACCGGGGAGACCCGGCCCGCCCTTTCCGTGCGTCCTGTCAACTACGCAGGAGCGCGGCCGTCTGGGAGGCGATCTCGCCTTCTTCGTTGGTGGGGATGACCATCACCGTGATCGGCGACTGCGGCGTCGAGATGACCGGCCCGCCCGCGGCGTTCGCGGCCTCGTCGAGGTCCACGCCGAGCGCCACGAGCGAGGACAACGCCTGCGCCCGCACCTCCGCGCTGTTCTCGCCGATCCCCGCGGTGAACGCGATCGCGTCGGCCCCGCCGAGCGCCGCGATGTACGAGCCGATGTACTTGCGGATTCGGTAGCAGTAGATCTCCAGCGCCACCTGCGCCGCCCGGTCCCCCGCCGCCGCGGCCCGCTCGATCACCCGGTTGTCCTGGTGCCCGCTCAGCGCGAGCATCCCCGACCGCTGGTTCAGGTCCGCGTCGAGATCGGCGAAGCTCGCCCCGGTCCGCCGGTGCATGTGGAAGACGATCGCCGGGTCGATGTCGCCCGAGCGCGTCCCCATGACGAGCCCTTCGAGCGGCGTCAGCCCCATCGACGTGTCGATCGAGCGGCCCCGCTCGACCGCGGTCACCGACGCGCCGTTGCCGAGGTGCGCGACGATCACGTTGACCGCCTTGGGGCTCTTGCCGAGCATCTCCGCGGCCTTGCGCGAGACGTACGCGTGGGACGTCCCGTGGAAGCCGTACCGGCGCACACCGTGCTCCTCGCGCCACTCGCTCGGCACCGCGTACAGGTGCGCCCGCTCGGGCACCGTCGCGTGGAACGCCGTGTCGAACACGGCGACCTGCGGGAGCTTCGGGAAGAGCTTCCGCGCGGTGCGGATGCCCTCCAGGTTCGCGGGGTTGTGCAGGGGCGCGAGCGCCGACAGCTCGTCGATGGCGCGCTCCACCTCGTCGTCGACGACGACGGGCTGCACGAACCGCTCGCCGCCGTGGACGACGCGGTGCGCGACCGCGATCAGCCCGGCGTCCGCGAGCGGCGTCCCGGCCTCCTCGAAGGCCGCGACCATCGCCTCCAGGCCCTCGCCGTAGTCGGCGAGGCGCCCCTCCCGAACGGCCCTCTCCCCTGCGTGCTTGTGGGTGAGGACCGAATCGGACTGTCCGATGCGCTCGATCAGGCCCGAGGTCGACGCCTCCATCGTCTCGCCGTCGACCAGCTGGTACTTGATCGACGAGGAACCGGAGTTGATCACCAGGACCGGTGCGCCCATGGCACTTCCCCTCTAGAGCGCCCGCGCTCAGGCGGTCTGGCTCGCTTGGATCGCGGTGAGCGCGACCGTGTTGACGATGTCCGGCACGGTGGCGCCGCGCGACAGGTCGTTGACCGGCTTGCGCAGGCCCTGGAGCACCGGGCCGACCGCGACCGCGTTCGCCGAGCGCTGCACCGCCTTGTACAGGTTGTTGCCGGTGTTCAGGTCCGGGACGATGAAGACGGTGGCCTTCCCGGCGACCTGCGAGTCCGGGAGCTTCGTGCCTGCGACGCCGGCGTCGGCGGCGGCGTCGTACTGGATCGGTCCCTCCACCGGAAGGTCGGGTCTGCGGGCGCGGACGATCTCGGTCGCCGCCCGGACCTTGTCCACGGCTTCGCCGTGGCCGGAGGTGCCGGTCGAGTAGGAGAGCATCGCCACCCGCGGTTCCACGCCGAACTCGGCGGCGGTGCCTGCCGAGGATAGCGCGATGTCGGCGAGCTGCTCGGCATCGGGGTTCGGGTTGACCGCGCAGTCCCCGTACACGAGGACGCGGTCTTCGAGGCACATGAAGAACACCGAGGAGACCACCGCGACCTCGGGCCGGGTCTTGATGATCTCGAACGAGGGCCGGATCGTGTGGGCCGTGGTGTGGACCGCGCCGGAGACCATCCCGTCGGCCATCCCCGTGTGGACCATCATCGTCCCGAAGTACGACACGTCGGCGACCTGGTCGTACGCGGCCTCCGCGGTGACGCCCTTGTGGGCCCGCAGCCGCGCGTACTCCTTCGCGAACCGCTCGCGGATCTCGTGGTCGCCGGGGTTGAGGATCGCGGCCCCGGTGATGTCCACGCCCAGCTGCGCGGCCTGCGACCGGATCTCGGCCTCGGAGCCGAGGAGCGTCAGGCGGGCCACGTCGCGTCGCATGAGGATCTCGGCGGCCTTGAGGATGCGCGGCTCCGCGCCCTCGGGGAGCACGATGTGCTTGTCGAGGGCCTTGGCGCGCCCCAGCATCGAGTGCTCGAACATGATCGGCGTGACCACCGTGGGCTTGGCGAGCGCGAGCCGATCGAGCAGGTCGTCCCCGTCCACGCCCGCGGCGAAGTCCTCCAGGGCGCGGGTGATCTTGCGCTGGCCGCCCGCGGCGAGCGAGCCGGTGACGTCGCCGACGAGGTTCGCCATGTCGAACGTGTCGTGCGGGACGAGCGCGATCGGCAGGCGCGAGTCGAGGCCCGCGACGATGTCGAGGATCTGCGGTTCGGGCCGGATGCCGCCGGTGAGGAACACCGCGGAGAGGCTCGGGGTGCCTTCGGCGAGGTGGGCGGCGATGAGGCCGAGGAGGACCTCGGAGCGGTCGCCGGGGAGGATCACGGCCTTGTCGTCGGCGAGGCGCGTGAGGAGGTTGGGGAGGGTCATGGCCGCGACAACGACGTCGCCGACGGTGCGGGTGAAGACGTCGGGGTCGCCGGAGATGAGCGTGCCGTCGGCGGCCTCGATGAGCTCGCCGACGGTGGGCGCGACGAGCTCGGCGTCCTCGGCGACGACGCCGGTGCCCGGGTGGGCCGCCTTGACGAGGTCGACGTCGGCGGGTTCGACGCGGTTGACGACGGTGCCCAGCACCGTGGCGTGGTCGGCTTCGGCCTGCGCGGTGCCGAAGCGGAGCGCGGCGGCGATGTCGGCGGGGGTCTTGCGGTGCCCGGTGACGATGAGGAGCATCGGCGAGGCGAGGTTGACGGCCACGCGCGTGTTGTACGCGAACTCGACCGGTGAGGACACGTCGGAGAAGTCGGAGCCGACGACGAGGACGACCTCGTGCTTGTCGGCGAGTTCGTGGTAGCGCTCGACGATCTGGGTGAGCGCGGCCTCGGCGTCGGCGCGGACGTCCGAATAGGTCACGCCCACCGACGCTGCGTAGGACGCGGGGAGGCGGTACTGGTCGCGGAGGAGGGTGATGACGGGGTCGCCGGAGACCGTGTGGTCGTCGCGGACGATGGGGCGGTAGACGGCGACTGAGCCGGCGCGCCTGGTGAGCAGGTCCATGACGCCGACGGCCACCGTCGACTTGCCGCTGCCGGGGTCCAGGCTGGCGAGGTAGAGACTTTGAGCCACGGCTCCAACGCTATCCACCCCGTGCGCGCCCCGCAGGCGATCTGCGCCCCGGCTCACCTGTGAGCTTCGGCGTGACCGCCCGCGGGGGCACGGGCGTCCAGGTCGGGCCCTAGTCGGCGAAGCCGCCTTCGGGGACCGGCACGGGCGGCGGGGTGCCGACGTACTTGGCCCGGGGGCGGATGATCTTCGAGTCGCGGGCCTGTTCGAGGATGTTCGCGGACCAGCCGACGACGCGGCTGGTCGTGAACGTCGGGGTGAACATGGGGCGCGGGACGCCCGCGAGCTCCATGACCACCCCCGCGTAGAACTCGACGTTCGTGTAGAGCTTGCGGCCGGGCTTGACCTCGGCGAGGATCTCGACCACGCGGCGCTCCACGGTCTTCGCGAAGTCCACGATCTCCCCGCCGAACTCGTCGGCGACGTCCCGCAGGTGTAGCGAGCGCGGGTCGTCGGTCTTGTAGACCGCGTGCCCGAAGCCCATGATGCGGCGCCCGGACTCCAGCTCGCCGCGGATCCACGCGTCGATGTTGTCGGGGCCGCCGATCGCGTCGAGCGCGTCGAGGGCCCGCGCGGGGGCGCCGCCGTGGAGCGGCCCGGAGAGCGCGCCGATCGCGCCGACGAGGGCCGCGCCGGTGTCGGCGCCGGTGGAGGCGATGACGCGGGCGGTGAACGTGGAGGCGTTGAAGCCGTGGTCGATCGTGAGGATCAGGTAGTGCTCGATCGCCCGCGCGGCCTCGGGCGAGGGGACCTCGCCGGTCATCATGTACAGGTAGTTCGCGGCGTAGCCGAGGTCCTCGCGCGGGTCGAGCGGCTCCCGGCCCTGGCCGAGGCGCCACATGGCGGTGAGGATCGCGGGGGTGACGGCGCACGCGAACAGGGCGTCGTCGGCGCGGGCGGCCTCGTCGATGTCGAGGACGGGCTTCATGGGGCGGGCGGCGCACGCGGCCGACAGGGCGGTGCGCAGGCCGTCGAGCGGGGACGCGGCGGCGAGGTGCGGGAGCAGGTCGCGCAGCTGCGGGGTGAGGGTGCGGTAGGGGGCGACCTGGGCCTTGAAGGCGTCGAGCTGCGCACGGGTGGGCAGCTCGGCGTGGGTCATGAGGTACCAGACCTGCTCGAACGAGCAGTGCTTCGCGAGCTCGACGGCGTTGTACTGGCGGTAGTGGTAGAACCCCTCCTCGCCGCGGACGTCGCCTATCTCGGTGTCCGCGACTATGACGCGGTCGAGGCCCTTGGGGACTTCGATGAATTCGGGCATTGGGTCCTCCTCCGCTCGGTTTCGTTGCAAGCCTAGTGGATTTCGGGCCGGAAAGGCCCGAACGGCGACCCCGGACCGGCCGGCTGGCAAGCGGCGGTCAGACTGGTCACCGTGGAACCCGGAACCCTCCTCGCCGGCCGCTACCGGCTCGACCGGCCCATCGACTCCGGCGCCATGGGCGCGGTCTGGCGGGCCAGGGACGAGCGGCTCGACCGCGACGTCGCCGTGAAGATCCTCCTGCCCGGCCTCGACGGGGCCGGGGAGCGGTTCGAGCGGGAGGCGAAGACCCTCGCGAGCCTCAAGGGCCCCAACTACGTCGAGGTGTACGACTACGGCGAGGAGCTCGACGGGGACCGCACCGTGAAGTTCCTGGCGATGGAGCTGGTCGAGGGCGACTCGCTGGCGCGGCTGCTCGCGCGCGAGGAGCGCCTGGACCCGGGCCGGACCATGCGGATCATCGCCGAGGCCGCCGACGCGCTCGGCGCGGCGCACCGCCGCAAGGTGGTCCACCGGGACGTCAAGCCCGCGAACCTGCTCATCGACGCCGACGACCGGGTCCGGGTGGTGGACTTCGGGATCTCGCTCCTCGTGGACCAGTCGCGGCTGACCGACTCCAAGGAAGTGCTCGGGACCGTCCCGTACGTCTCGCCCGAGCGGCTGCGGAACCAGGACGTCACCGGCAGCTCCGACCTGTACTCGCTCGGCGCGGTCGCGTACGAGTGCCTGGCGGGGACGCCGCCGTTCCCGGCGCGCGACCCCATGGCGGTCATCCACAGCCACCTCTACGAGGAGCCCCCGGCGCTCCCGGACTCGGTGCCCGCGCCGGTCGCCTCGGTGGTCGCGCGGTCGCTGCGCAAGGCCCCGGAGGAGCGCTGGGAGTCGGGCGAGCAGCTCGCGGAGGCGTGCCGGGCCGCGGTGACCGGGGAGATCCTGATCCCGCCCCCCGAGGAGCCCGGCGCCCCGATGACGCCGGTGGAACCGGCCGAACCCGTCGAGCGGCGCCCGCGGCGGCGCATGGCGCTGGTGGCAGTCGCGGTCGTGCTGGCGGCGGCCGTGTTCGGGATCGTGGCGTGGAGCCCGTGGACCGGCGAGGGGCCGCTGGGAGCCGAGGACGGCTCCACGGTGGAGGCCGCGGCGAACACGACGGAGGCGGTCGAGACGACGACATCGTCGGATCCGACGCCCTCAGGGTCCGCATCGGAGTCCCCTGAGTCGCAGGAGTCCGAGGCCGCGGGAGGCACAGAGGACGGCGGCTCCGAGGGGAACTCGGGCGAGACGAGCGGCGGCGGGGCGACCGAGGAGGAGCCGGACGAGCCCAAGACCGGGACGACCGAGCTGCCCGACGTGACCGGCCGGACCACGTTCGATGCCCGCGACTACCTTGAGGGCCTTGGGTTCAGCAACGTCATCGCCGACGTCGGCTACTACGCGATCACCCCCGAGCCCGCGCACTGCACGGTGGTGCAGCAGTTCCCGACGGCGGGGTCCACGGTTGACTACGCCGACCAGGTCACGCTGTCCTACCACAGCCGCAACGCCGAGGGCACCTCGTGCGAGTGGTGAGCCGTTCGGGTTGACCGCCCGGGCCCCGGTCGGGATGATGGAACGGGCGACCGGTACAACAGTTCCTGCACAGTCACCCTCTGATGCGATTGGTCTGAAGATGGAAGATAATCTGGGCGCCGCTCCCGGCGTGGTCGTCGGGGTCCTGCTCATCATCGCGGCGGTCATGTGGTTCTCCCCCGGCGCGCGCCACAAGTTCCGGAAGGCGACGCTGTGGCTGGTGATCGTCGCGGTCGCGATGATCATCATCTTCGGCTACCTGAACGCCGGGCAGGAGACCTAGTTCAGGGACGTTCCAGCAGCTCGAACCCGCAGTGCGAGATCGCTGCGGGTTTTTTCGGCCCTGCTATTGGAACAGATCGTTCCGCTCTGCTATAGTGGAATCAAACGTTCCGTTCCACTGAACTCGGATCAGCCGGAGGCATCCCGTGACCGTCATCGTCGAGACCCCCACCCCCGCCGCAGCGGCGGACGCCGCGCCCGCGCGGACCTTCCCGCACCGCTGGCTCGGCCTCACCGCGATCCTCGCCGCGACCCTCCTCAACCTGCTCGACGCATCGATCGTCAACGTCGCGGCCCCCGCGATCCGCGGCGACCTCGGCGGCACCGCCGCGACGCTCCAGTGGCTCTCCGCGGGCTACACCCTCGCCCTCGCGGTCGGCCTGCTCACCGGCGGGCGCCTCGGAGACATGTTCGGCCGCAAGCGGGTCCTCATGGTCGGCCTGGTCGGCTTCCTCGCCGCCTCCCTCGCCTGCGGCGCCGCCGGGACGATCGAGCTGCTGCTCGCCGCCCGCGTCGTCCAGGGCGTGTTCGCCGCGATCATGGTGCCGCAGTGCTTCGGGCTCATCCGCGACATGTTCGGCCGCGACATGGGCAAGGCGTACGCGCTGTTCGGCCCCGCCATCGGGCTCGCCACGATCGCCGGACCGGTCCTCGCCGGGGTCCTCGTTGACGCGGACCTCCTCGGCACCGGCTGGCGCTCGATCTTCCTCATCAACCTGCCGCTCGGCCTCGCCTCGATCGCCCTCGGCGCGAAGGTCCTCCCCGCGGGCGCCCCGGCGGTCAAGGGCCTGAAGCTCGACCTCGGCGGCGCGCTCATCGCCGGCGCCGGGATGTGCCTGCTGCTCGTGCCGCTGGTCGAGGGACGCGAGCTCGGCTGGCCGGCCTGGTCGATCGCGACGCTCGTCGCCTCCGTGCCGGTCCTGGGCCTGTTCGCCTGGACCCAGGCCCGCCGCGCCCGCTCCGGCCGCACCGCGCTGGTCGAGCTGAGCGTCTTCAAGAAGCGGTCCTACACCTCCGGCATCGCCTTCGTCGTGGTCTTCTTCGGCGCCGTCACCGGGTTCTCCCTCGCGGTCGGCCTGTTCCTTCAGCTCGGCCTCGGGTTCGGCCCGCTCCAGGCGAGCCTCGCGATGGCGGCGTGGGCGGTCGGCGCGTTCGTCGGCTCCGGCTCCTCCGCGGCCCTCGCGCCGAAGCTCGGCCGCGGCGTCCTCCACCTGGGCCTCGCGACCATGACGATCGGCCTGGTCGTCCTGTGGTTCCAGTTCGGCACCTCGGCCGCGCCCGGCACCTGGGCGCTGTCCCCGGCGCTCGGCGTCTTCGGGATCGGCATGGGCATGATCTTCGTGCCGCTCTTCGGGATCATCACCGGCGAGCTGGAGGACCACGAGGTCGGCTCCGCGTCGGGCCTCCTGGAGTCCTTCCAGCAGGGCGCGTCGGCGCTGGGCGTCGCCGGGCTCGGGACGGTGTTCTTCAGCCAGTTCGCCATCGGGTCCGGCGCGGCCGAGTCGATGGGCGCCGCGCAGACGGTGACGGGCCTGACGGTCCTGCTCACGCTGGTGGCGTTCCTGGTCGCGTTCGGCCTGCCGAAGCAGGCCAAGGCCGGGCACTGATCCCCCAGCAAGCCCCCTCCGCCGGTCGTGCCCTCGGGCACGGCCGGTTGAGGTACGTCTTTAGAGAAGCACAGCAGAATGAACCGCTCTGTTCCAGATAGGATGCGTGCCATGACCGACAAGCCGCTCAGCGGGCGCAAGGCGCAGGCCGCCCGCAACGACAAGCTCATCCTCGAAGCCGCCCACGAGGTGTTCGTCGCCGACCCGGAGGCGCCGATCGCGGAGGTCGCCAAGCGCGCCGGGGTCGGCATCAGCGCGCTCTACCGGCGCTACCCGAGCAAGGAGGACCTGCTCCGCAAACTCGCGGGCGACGGCCTCGCCAGGTACATCGAACTCGCCCGCGAGGCCGTCGCGTCCGACGCCGAGCCCTGGGAGGCGTTCCGCGCCTTCATGAGGGCGGTCGTCATCGCCGACACGCCCTCGATCACGGTGCGGCTCGCGGGGACCTTCACCCCCAGCCCCGAGATGTTCCAGGCCGCGGTCGAAGGCGACGCGGTGAACAAGGCGATGCTCGCACGGTTCAAAGGCGACGGGGTGCTCCGCGACGACGTGGACAACGGCGACATCCAGATGGTCACCGAGTCCGTCGCCTCGATCAGCGTCGGCGACCCCGAACGGACCCGCGAGGTCCGCCTGCGGACCCTGGAACTGCACCTCCAGGCCCTCCGCGCCCCCGGGGCGGGACCGCTGCCCGGCGAGCCCGTGAGCGACGAGGAGATGGGCGTCCGCTGGATTCCGAAGGACGCCAAGGCATGAGAAAAGGGGCCTCCCGAGTGGGAGGCCCCTTCTTCATCTGAGCGGACGACCGGGATCGAACCGGCGACCTACACCTTGGCAAGGTGTCGCGCTACCAACTGCGCTACGTCCGCGTGCCGCAAGCCTTGACTTGCGAACGACCATACTGTAGCGCACCGTTCAATCGGACTTCATGGGGCCTTGGCGCCGATTGGGGCTCAGATCACGCTTGCGCGTCGCCCAGGCCGAGCATCGCCAGCGCCTCGTCGCCGAGCCCTTCGATGCGGACCTCGTGCTTGCGGTGGGCTTCCCAGTCGGCCCGCGAGAGGCGCCAGCGGTTGTCCTGGCGGCGCACGCCGCGCACCACGTGGTGCTCGATGCCGTCGGCCTGGTAGCCGAGTTTGCGCGAGACGCCGGAGGACGGGCCGTTGCCGTCGAGTGAGGCGCTGGTGGCGTAGTCGGCGCCGAGGCCGGTGAAGATGAACTCCAGGACGGCGGCGCGCATCTCGGTGCCGAGGCCCTTGCCGTGGTGGGGGAGGCCGAGCCAGGAGCCGGTGGACGCCTCGCGGGTCAGGGCGATCTGGTGGCCCTTGACCTCCTGCATGCCGACGACCTGCCCGTCGTGGACCACGATGAACGGCAGCAGCCACTGCTCGGGGGTCATCGCCCCGAGCGCCCGCAACTGCCACAGAATCGTCCCGCGGCCGCGCTGGACCGGCTCGGCGTCGGTCCAGGGCATGAGGAACGGCATGAAGTCCGGGTCGTGGACGCCTTCGGCGGCGCGGTCGGCGAGCGCGGCGAGGTCGTCGAAGTCGGGCAGGCGCAGTTCGAGGCGTTCGGTGCGGAGCCGGATGCGGTAGACCGGCAGGTAGTCGGCGAGCATGGTTCGATTCTCCGGGGCGGGCGCTGGGGCCGCAATCGAGTTACGCGAGGCCGAGCATGGCCTTGGCGTCGTCGTCGAGTCCTTCGATGCGGACTTCGTGGCGGCGGTGGGCCTCCCAGTCGGCGCGGGTGAGGCGCCAGCGGCGGCTGGTGACCCGCCGGTCCTTGTAGACCTGGTGGTCGATGCCGTCGGCCCGGTAGCCGAGTTTCGCGGAGACGCCTTGGGAGGGGCCGTTGCCGTCGAGGGAGTCGCTGAGGGCCCATTCGGCGTCGAGGCCGTCGAAGAGGAGGGCGAGGACGGCGGCGCGCATCTCGGTGCCGAGTCCCTGGCCGTGGTGTTCGCGGCCGAGCCACGAGGAGGTGGTGGCCTCGCGGGTGAGGGCGTACTGCTTTGCGGCGAGGTCCTGCTTGCCGACGACCTGCCCGTCGCGGACGGCGACGAAGGGGAGGCACCAGCGTTCGGGGGTGATGCCGGAGAGGAGGCGGAGGTTCCAGAGGACGGCGGTGCGGCCGCGGGTGAGGGGCTCCGCTTCGGTCCAGGCGTTCTTGAAGGGCTGGAAGTCGGGGTCGTGGACGCCTGCGGCGGCCTGGCCGGCGAGGGCGGCGAGGTCGTCGTGGTCGGGGAGGCGCAGTTCGAGGCGTTCGGTGCGCAGGCGGATGCGGTACACGGGCAGGTAGTCGGCGAGCATGCCTGCGATTGTGCCTCGGTGGTCCGACGCCGCGCGGGGCCATAGACTTTCCGGGACGTCGGACGAGGGGAGCGCGGTATGAACATGGGCCAGTCGGGGATGCTGTTCGTCTTCGGGATGTCCCTGCTCGTCACGGCGATCATCATCACGGGGATCGCGTTCGCGGCGGCGGCGGCGAAGTCGCGGGCGGCGGAGGAGCGGGCCGAGGGGTACCGGGAGCTGGCGGAGAAGGCGAGTGTCGACGCGACGGAGGTCCGGGCGGCGCTGATCGAGGTCAAGGGGCGGTTGGCGGCGGTGGAGCGGCTGCTGAAGGACCGGGACCGGGCCGAGCGCGAATTATTCTTGCGAATCGCGGTCAGTGCGCGCGTTATGGGGCACGCTCTGACGCATGGACACCGCGAAGACCGATCGTTCCAGCGCGCCGCTCTCCGCTGAGGAGCTGGCGCTCGTGGACGCCTACTGGCGGGCCGCGAACTACCTGACGGTGGGGCAGATCTACCTGCTCGACAACCCCCTCCTGCGGGAGCCGCTGCGGCCGGAGCACGTGAAGCCGCGGCTGCTGGGCCACTGGGGCACGAGCCCCGGGCTGAGCCTGGTCTACGCGCACCTGAACCGGTGCATCAAGGCGCGCGGGCTGGACATGATCTACGTGTGCGGGCCGGGGCACGGGGGTCCGGCGATGGTCGCGAACACGTGGCTGGAGGGGACGTATCCGGAGCTGTACCCGTCGGTGAACCACTCCGAGGAGGGGATGCGGCGGCTGTTCCGGCAGTTCTCGTTCCCGGGCGGGATCCCGTCGCACGTGGCGGCGGAGGTGCCGGGCTCGATCCACGAGGGCGGGGAGCTGGGGTACGCGCTGTCGCACGCGTACGGGGCGGCGTTCGACAACCCGGACCTGACGGTGGCGTGCGTGGTGGGCGACGGGGAGGCGGAGACGGGGCCCTTGGCGGGGTCGTGGTTCTCGAACGTGTTCCTGAACCCGGTGTCGGACGGGACGGTGCTGCCGATCCTGCATCTGAACGGGTACAAGATCGCGAACCAGACGGTGTTCGCGCGGATCTCGGACGAGGACCGGGCGAGCTTCTTCCGGGGCGCGGGGTACGAGCCGTTCCTGGTGGACGGGGACGACCCGGCGGCGGTGCACCAGGAGCTGGCGGCGACGCTGGACGCGTGCTTCGACCGGATCGCGGAGGTCCGGGCGGACGCGCGCGCGAAGGCCAATGGTTCGCCGGTGCGGCCGCGGTGGCCGATGATCGTGCTGCGCACGCCGAAGGGCTGGACGGGTCCGTCCGAGGTGGACGGGGTGCCGGTGGAGGGGACGTGGCGGGCGCACCAGGTGCCGTTGTCGGCGGTGCGCACGAATCCGGATCACCTTGCGATGCTTGAGGAGTGGATGCGCTCGTACCGGCCGGAGGAGCTGTTCGACGCGACGGGCGCGCCGGCGCCGGAGCTGCTGGGGCTGCCGCCGGAGGGCGAGGCGCGGATGAGCGCGAACCCGCACGCGAACGGGGGCCTGGTGCTGCGGGACCTGGTGCTGCCGGACTACCGGGACCACGGGGTGGCGATCGAGGGGCACGGGCGCACGGTGGGCGAGGCGACGCGGGTGCTGGGGTCGTGGCTGCGGGACGTGATGTCCGCGAACCCGGACCGGTTCCGGCTGTTCGGGCCCGACGAGGTGGAGTCGAACCGGCTGGGCTCGGTGTTCGAGGTGACGGACCGGCAGTGGCAGGCGGAGATCCTGCCGACCGACGAGCACCAGGCGCCGCACGGGCGGGTCATGGAGGTCCTCTCCGAGCACCTGTGCGAGGGCTGGCTGGAGGGGTACCTGCTGACCGGCCGGCACGGCCTGTTCACCAGCTACGAGGCGTTCATCCACATCGTGGACGCGATGTTCAACCAGCACGCGAAGTGGCTGGACTCCTCGGGGGACATCCCGTGGCGGCGGCCGATCGCGTCGCTGAACTACCTCCTGTCGAGCCACGTGTGGCGCCAGGACCACAACGGGTTCTCGCACCAGGACCCGGGCTTCATCGACCACGTGATGAACAAGAAGGCCGACATCGTGCGGGTGTACCTCCCGCCGGACGCGAACACGCTCCTGTCCACGATGGACCACTGCCTGCGCTCGCGGCAGTACGTGAACGTGGTGGTCGCGGGGAAGCAGCCCGCGCTCCAGTACACGAGCATGGAGGAGGCGGTGCGCCACTGCGAACGGGGCCTGGGGATCTGGGAGTGGGCCTCGACGGACGCCGGGCGCGAACCGGACGTGGTGCTCGCGTGCGCCGGGGACGTGCCCACTTTGGAGGTCCTGGCGGCCGCGGACCTGCTGCGGAGGCGCCTGCCGGACTTGAAGGTCCGGGTGGTGAACGTGGTGGACCTGATGCGGCTCCAGCCCGAGTCGGAGCACCCGCACGGCCTGGGCGACCGGCAGTTCGACACGATCTTCACCGCCGACCGGCCGGTGCTGTTCGCGTTCCACGGCTACCCGACGCTCATCCACCGGCTCACGTACCGGCGCACCAACCACGACAACATCCACGTGCGCGGGTACAAGGAGGAGGGCACCACGACCACGCCGTTCGACATGGTCATGCTCAACGACCTCGACCGGTTCCGGCTGGTCATGGACGTGATCGACCGGGTGCCGGGCCTGGGCGCGAACGCGGCGGGGCTGCGGCAGGAGATGGTCGACGCGCGGCATGCGGCCCGGGAGTACACGCGGGAGCACGGCGAGGACGTGCCGGAGGTCGCCGACTGGAGCTGGCCGGGTTAGGTTGCCGTGCAACACAAGTGGCGCATGTCGCGGATGCGACCGCTTGACGCGTCCCGAACACGCTTCGTTAACCTGTTAGGGGAGGCTAACTACCGCTCACCCCCTGGAGGTCCTCACGTGGCGAAGGTCAGGCCCGGACGCGTCGTGGTCGACTACGGAGAGGACCTCGTGGTCTTCACCGGCGGCATGCGGATCAACCGCCTGTGGAAGGTCGGCCGGTGGCTGCCGGTCCTCATCGCGCTCCGCAAGATCCTGCGGGAGCTGGCGTCCGACCCGGAGCTGGGGCTCCTCGACTCCCGGTTCGCCCTCAGCGGCCGCGTCGTCATGGTCGTCCAGTACTGGCGCAGCGGCGACCACCTGGAGGAGTACGCGCACTCGCAGGAGCGGCTGCACCGCGGCTTCTGGAAGTGGTTCAACCGCAACGTCAAGGACAACGGCGACGTGGGCCTGTGGCACGAGCTGTACCAGGTGCCCGCGGGCGCGTACGAGACCTCGTACTTCAACATGCCGCCCTTCGGACTCGCGCGCGCCACCAAGGAGAAGGCCGCCGCGCGCACCGACCCCGACGACCACGAGCACCACCACCACTAGAAGCCGAGGGCGGCGAACTCCCTTTCCAGGCACCGGTACTCGCGCTCGGCGAAGAACGCCGCGTCCTCGGGCCGGTATCCGCGCACGCCCAGCTCGCCGAGGATCAGCAGCGACAGGTACACGCGGTACAGCGACAGGCGCCGCTCCTCCCCCGCGGTCAGGGGTCGGCCCAGGAAGCCGTCCACCGTGGGCGCGAGTTCGTCGTCGGGGCTGAACTTGAGGATCACGAGTTCGGCGAGCGGGTCACCGTAGAACGCGCGCTCGCCGTCGATGAACGCCTCGACCCGCCAGCGCCCGTCCTCGCGGACCACGAACACGTTCCCGTCCCACAGGTCGAAGTGGACGAGGGACGGCCGGTCGACCTCGTCGAGGAGTTCCTTCTCCCCGTTGAGCTTCGCGGCGATCACGCCGAGCGGCAGCGGGAGCCCGGGGGTCTCGGGCCCGTCGGCGACGTCGGCCACCGCGTCGGCGGTCATCGCCGCGAAGGCCGCGGACCAGGTGCCCGCGGCGGTGCGGCCGCTCGGGCGGAGGTAGCCGAAGTGCTCGCCGGTGACGTCGCGGAAGCGGGCGCTGAGGGCGCCGATCTCGCGGCGCAGGCCGTGCAGCTCGTCCCTGGTCAGGCCGTCGCGGACGCTGAGGAGGGTGGTCCCTTCGAGGCGGTCCATGATCATGAGGCCCCGGTCGGCGTCGCCGTGCCACAGGCGCGGCATGGGGACGCCCGCGGCGATGCCGCGCTCGAAGCAGTCGATCTCGGCGCCCATGAGGTCCACTTCGTACCGCTGGAGCCTGAGGTCCTTGTCGGGGGCGATCTTGACGACGAGGCGGCGCCCGTCGGCGGTGTCGAGGGCGTGGGCGGCGTTGAAGTAGCCGTCGGTGAACTCCTCGTGGGCGGTGAACTCGACGGGCCCGAGGGCGTCGCGCACGAGCCCTTCGACGCGGGCGCGGTCGAGGCGGGGCCGGACGGCGACCTCCATCAGGACTCCCCGATGCCGAACGCGGTGAAGTCGCGTTCGAGCGTCTCGGAGGCCCACTTGAGCTGGTTCGCCTCGACCTCGGCGTCGAAGCCGCGGATCTTGCACTCGGCGACCAGGATGAGCATGATGTACGTCCGGTAGAGGGCGAGGCGCCGCTCCTCCCCCGCGGTCATGGGGCGGCCCAGGAAGCCCTCGACGGCGGCCGGGAACTCCTCCTCGGGGACCATCTGGAGCGAGACGAGCTCGGCGAGCGGGTCGCCGTAGAAGGCGCGCTCGCCGTCGATGAACGCCTCGAAAGCCCAGTCGTCGCCCTCGCGGCGCACGAAGATGTTGCCGTCCCACAGGTCGAAGTGGACGAGCGCGGGGCGGGTCACCTCGTCGAGGAGGGCGCGCTCGCCTTCGAGGAAGGCGCGGATCGCGGCGACGGGGCGCGGGAGGCCGGTGCCCTGCTCCTCGATGTCGTCCAGGACGTCGCCGATCATCGCGAGGAACGCGTCCGACCACGTGTCGGCCATGGTGTTCCCGCTCTTGCGCGGGTAGCCGAAGTGCCCGCCGGTGGCAGTGGCGAACTTGGCGGCCTGGGCGCCGATCTCCCTGCGGAGGGCCAGGAGCCGGTCCGCGGGGATCTCGCTGCGGACCTTGAAGAGCGGGACGCCTTCGAGGCGGTCGATGACGAGGACCCCGGCGTCGGGGTCGGCGTGCCACACGCGCGGCATGGGGGCGCCGGCGGCGAGGCCCCGCTCGAAGCACTCGATCTCGGTCGCCATGAGGTCCACCTCGTAGCTCAGGAGCTTGAGGCCCTTGTCGGGGGCGACCTTGACGACGAGGCGGCGCCCGTCGGCGAGGTCGAGGGCGTGGGCGGCGTTGAAGAACCCGTCCTTGAACTCCTCGTGGCCGGTGAACTCCAGGTCGGCACCGAGGGCGTCGCGGACGATCCGCTCGACGTCGGCGCGGTCGAGGCGGGGGCGGATGGCGACTTCAGACATCACGCCATTCTCGCGGCCCCACTCCACGCGCGCAACACCGTTCCCAGGGCGCCGAACGGCCCCGGAGCACCGCGCTCCGGGGCCGTCGGGCCGCTGTCGCCTCAGCCCGCTTTGAGGGCCGCGAGGCGGGCCTCGACGTCGGCGTCGTCGCTGACGCTGTCGAGGGCCTCGAACTGGCTGTCGAGCGAGGACATGGCGAGCTCCTGGTGGCCGCGGACCTTGGCCTCCTCGCGGCGGACCTTGTCCTCGAAGCGGCTGACCTCGCTGAGCGGGTCCATGACGTCGATGGAGCCGATCGCCTCGTTCACCTTCTTCTGCGCCTCGGCGGTCTTCGCGCGGGCCGAGAGGCTGGAGCGCTTGGCCTGGAGCTCGGTGAGCTTGTCCTTCATCTGGCCCAGGCCGGTCTTGAGCTTGTCCACGACCTCCTGCTGGCTCTTGATGAGCGGCGCCTCGTCGGACATCTCCTTCTCGACGGCGATCTGCTTGCCGAGGGCGACCTTCGCCAGGTTGTCGAACTTGTCGGCCTCCGCGGTGTTGCCGTCCCCGCGCAGCTGGTCGGCCTTCTGGCTGGCGTTCTTGGCCTTGGCGCCCCACTCGTCGGCGGCCTTCTGGTCGGCGGCGTAGTCCTCCTCCATCAGGCGCAGGTTCCCGATGGTCTCGGCGATGGCGTTCTCGGCGTCCACGATGCTGTTCTTGTAGTCGCGCTCGATCTGGGCGAGCATCTTGGCGGGGTCCTCGGCGTTGTCGATGGCGTCGTTGATGTTCGCCTTGACGAGCTGCGAGATCCTCCCGAAGATCGACTGCTTCTTCGACATGTCCACTCCTTGGTTCACAGTGCTTGCGGAAGACGGGCCTCCGGCCCGGATGTCAGAACCGGCCCCCACCCCCTCGCCTCCCGCGGGTGCCCGATCCGCCGAACGACCCGGGCCCGCGGCGGTGGCCGCCGCCTCCCCCGCCTCCGAAGCCGCCGCCCCCACTGAAGCCACCGCCACCGCGTCCGCCGCCCCCGAGGATCTGGCCCAGGAGGATGCCGCCGAGCATCGCGCCCGCGTTGCCGCCCATGGGGTTCGAGCCCTTGTTGGGGTTGGACGGGGCCAGGTAGCCCTGGACGTCCTGCTGCGCGAGCTGCGCGGCGGCGTTCGCGAGCTGGTCGGCCCGCTGGGCCAGCGCGAGGGCCTGCACCGGGTCGGTGTCGGCGAGCGCGCGAGCCTGGGCGAGCTGCTGCTTCGCCTCGTTGAGGCGGGTGCGGGCCTCGGGGCCGACGGCGCCGCGGTTGGTCGTCACGTAGTCCTCGACGGCCGCGGCGGTGCTCTGCGCGGACAGGAGCATCTGCTGGAGCTGCGCGCGGGCCTTCTGCGCGTTCTGCACGGCCCCCTGGAGGGTCCTGACCTCGTTCTCCAGGTCGAGCGAAGCCTGCTCGACGCGGCCGGTGGCGGCGAGCGGGTCGACCGGTCCGGTCTGCGCCTTGACGTCGGCGATCACGGCCCGCAGGTTCGCGGCCTTCGCGGCGACCGCCTGGCCCCCTTGGGCTCCGGCGAGGCGCTCTGCTTCGGCGGCGTCCTGCTCCGCTTCGGCGAGGACGCCGGGGAGCTGGGCGGCGGCGGTGTCGAGCTCGGTACCGCGGCGAACCACGGCCTGGCTCATCTGCTCGGCCTGGCCCACGGCCTCCTCGGCGGCGCGGACGAGGACGGCGGCCTTCCCGCCGTCGTCGGCGGCGACCGCGGCCTCCGCCTCGGCGAGCTGCTCCTGCGCGAAGCGGAGCCGGTCGGCGGCGTTGTCGGGGAACTCGCGGACCGTCGCGGCGGCGGTCGCAGGGTAGGCGGTGCCCATGGCGGCCAGTGCGGTCCGGGCCGCGTCGAGGTCGATGCGCCCGGCGCGGTCCTTGAGCGCACTGATGGCCTCGGGGGCGCGGCGGCCGAGGTCGCGCAGGTCGTCGAAGTCCCCGGCGACGGCGTCCAGGTCGTCGTTGGCCTTGGTGAGGCGGTCGATGATGTCGGCGAGCATCCGGCGGCGCTCGTCCTCGGTCTCGGGCTTGTCGTCGTCGAGGAGCTGGCGGATGCGGAACGACTGGGACAGCTGCTCCTTCGCGCCCTGGAGCGTGGTGGTGAAGCCGCCGGTGGCCTCGTCGCCGAACTCGGCGACGGCGAAGCCGAGCTCCTGCTCGCTGGTGCGGATGGCGTCGTCGGTCTCGACCAGGAGCCGGTTGGCCTCGCTGTTGAGGTCCTCGGTGGAGCGCTGGTCGACGGGCTTGCCGCCCTTGCCCGCGGCGGCGGGGGCGGCCCTGCGGCGGCGGCGCATCCAGACGACGGCGCCGATGACGAGCGCGGCGACGACGAGGAGGCACAGGACGACGCCGAGCCAGTTGGTGCCTGAGGCGGCGCCGGAGACGCTGTCGCCGCTGGCGGCAGCCTCGTACCCGGCGGCGGCGTCGATCGCGGCCTGCGCCCAGTCCTCGTCCTGGAGCTGCGGTGCGATGAGGCTGGAGGCGACCTCGTTGAGCTGGGAGTCCGAGAGCGGGAACGCGGAGTCGACGGACCAGGTGTAGCGGCGGTCGCCGGTGGCGACGGCGAGGAGGATGTCGTCGGAGCCGAGCCCGGAGTCGACGGCGCTGGTGTCGGCCCAGGTCTGCGGGGAGTAGGAGTCGAAGCTGTCGATGTAGGCGACGTAGAGGCCGATGCCGGTGGAGGAGTCGAGGTCGTCGATGGCGTCCTGGACGTCGCCGGTGCGGTCGCCGAGCGCGCCGACCTGGTCGGTGATCGGGCCGGAGAGGGTGATCGGCGCCGTGGCCCGCGCGGCGGTGCCGGGCCCGAGGAGGGCGGCGGCGGCCAGCGCCGCGGCGGTCAGGGCCGCAGCCGTGCGGCTTCCCATGCGGGTCATCGCGGACCGCACCCCCGTTCGGTCGGAAACGAAGTCAGTCTAGGAGTGCGTCGTCGCAGGTCGGGCGCTTTTGGAGAACTCCTCGGGTCCGGGATGGACCCCGCGAGCCCGGTGACGCCGGTCACGGCTGAAATATTCGGCGGGGCTCGGGCGTCGTATAGGTCGTTAGCACTCAACACCCGAGAGTGCTAACGCAGAGGGCTAAGGAGACCACCATGATCGTTCGCTACCAGCACCCCTATGCGGCGTTCCGCCAGTTCGACCGCGAGTTCGAGCGCCTCGTGCGCCTCGGCTTCGGCCGCGGCGCCGTGCAGTACTCCCTGCGCGCCGACGTCTACACCGAGGGCGAGGACCTGGTCGTCCGCGCCGCGGTCCCCGGCGTCAGCGCCGAGGACGTCACGGTCGAGCTCGAAGGCCGCCGCCTGTCCATCACCGCCGAGCGCAAGGCCCGCGAGTCCGCCGAGGGCGACCGGTACCTGGTGCGCGGCCTGTCGGCCGGTTCGTTCCGCCGCGAGTTCACCCTCCCGGAGGGCATCGCGGCCGAGCAGCTGGGCGCCGAGGTCGCCGACGGCATCCTGACGGTGCGCGTCACCGGAGCGGTCAAGCCCGCCCCGACGGCGCAGCGCATCCCCGTCACGGGCGCGCCCGTCGAGATCGAGGCCGAGGCGAAGGACGCCGAGACCGAGTAGTACGAGTACAGCGGAAGGCCCCGGAGTGATCCGGGGCCTTCCGCGTGCCCGGCTCAGCGCAGGCGGT
Organism: Glycomyces sp. NPDC047010; assembly: GCF_040644205.1. Classification (NCBI taxonomy): domain Bacteria; kingdom Bacillati; phylum Actinomycetota; class Actinomycetes; order Glycomycetales; family Glycomycetaceae; genus Glycomyces; species Glycomyces sp. NPDC047010. The sequence continues at coordinate 51,447 of NZ_JBEYVY010000019.1, forward strand.
GCCCGATGAGGGCGAGGTTCTGGATGGTCGCCAGGCCGCACTGGGCGGCGTCGTTGGTGGAGAGCGTGCGGGCCTCGTCCACGGGGGCGAGGACCTCCGGCGGGAGGATCTTCACGGTGCGGAACGCGTCCTCCCCCATGAACTCGCCGCCCTTGAAGTAGGCGCGCCAGGCCCGGTCGGCGAGCGCGTCGTCCCCCAGCCGGTGCGCCGCGTACGCGGTGAGGCGCGAGTGGGCCTGCTCCAGGTGGATTCCCGCGGGGGCGACCCCGAGTTCGGCGAGCTGGACCTCGGGCTCGGCGAGGTAGAGGCGGCAGTACTGAAGCCAGGCGTCCTTGAACCCGGGGGCGTCGACGAGCCCGGCGTCGATGAGGGACACCAGTTCGCTGCACACCTCGACCAGGCCGAACACGGCGGAGAGGTGCGAGACGGCGACGCGGTCGCGGCCGGTGTCGAAGCGGCCGGTGTCGAGGTCGTAGAGGGCCTCGCCGGTGAAGAAGCCCTTGGGGAGCGATCCGATGTCGCGCATCGTGCCGACGAGGCGGTCGCGGGAGCGCTCGTTCCCGGTGATCTCCCAGTCCGCGAGCCAGGTCGCCGCGAGCGCGCTCCAGTCGGTGCCGAGGCCGACCGCGAGCGCCCCGCGCTCGGGCCGGTAGGTCGCGGCGTCGGCCCGCACCTTGCGGGTCGGGTCGAGGGCGAGGAACGTGGCGTCGGAGTCGCGCAGCTCCAGCATCCGGTCGCGGGTGTGCTCGTCGCCGGTGAGGAGGTAGTGGACGCGGCGGTACGCGGGCGTGGAGATGCGGACCTGCTTGGCGCTGCACCCCCAGTGCTGCACGTTGTGGCGCGTGCCGAGGCCCTGCCAGGGGCCGGCGTGGTAGACGTCCACGTCGCCGGTGTGGCGGGTCATGCGCTCGGCGAGGCGGAAGACGTCGGCGCGGCCGGTGCGCAGGAACGAGGTCCACAGCCACAGGTCCGGGGAGAGCTCGGAGTTGTCCCAGGCGTAGCCGCCGACGTCGTAGCGCCAGGTGTGGCGGTCGGCGTCGTAGGCGTGCATGACGTCGCCGAAGTTCCAGAACCCGTACCAGGAACGCTGTGAAACCTGCCCGACGTAGAAGTCGAGGAGGAAGTCGAGCCGGTCTTCGAGGGCGGCGCGCGCCGGGTCGGCGCGGTCGGGCAGGTCCCAGTCGCCGAGGACGCCTTGGAGCGCTTCGGGCGCGGCCGCGAGCTGGGGGCGCAGGGCGGTGCCGCGGGCGAGACGGGCGAGGTCGGCGACCGGGGGCGTGGCGGCGTACGGGGTCACGGTGAGCTCATGGGTGCGGGCGATGCCGTGGGCGGTGCCGAAGCCGGGTTCGTAGTCCTCGTAGGTGATCTCCAGGGCGTCGAGCTGGTCGGCGTAGGTGTCCTGGCCGAGGCCGTCGTGGTAGAAGCGCAGGTCCATGGGTTCGGCGTCGGGCGACCACAGCCAGAGGGTGAGCGTCGCGGCGTCCGTGTCGGCACCGGCGACGTCGATGCCCGTGGGGTGGGACTGCCAGAACCCGTTGAGCCCCAGGGCGAGTCCTCCCGAGGTGTCGCCGAGGTAGGCGAGCCCGTCGGCGCGGGTGCCCTGGGCGACGTCGATCCAGGGCCGGTCGGCGGCGGTGCGCTTGCGGATCGCGTAGCCGTTGGCACCCGGCTGACGGAGCGTGTAGTCGGCCCAGGCGGGGATCCAGCGCGACAGGCGCTCCACGTCGCGGTCCCACGTGGACGGGTCGGGGACGGGGCGGCCGTCGAGCTGCGCGGCCCGGACGTCAGGCCCGGGGTCGCGGCGCAGGCCGGTGAGGCCGCGCACGGCCTCGCGCAGGAAGCCGCCGTCGGCGCCCGCGAGGCGCACGTGGCGGTCGTGGAGGTCCGCGCGCAGCGGCACGGTGAACCGCAGGCCGAGCGAGGAGAGGAAGTCCCGCTCGGGGTCGCCGTCCCAGGTGAAGGAGTGGACGATCCGGAACGTCGCGGCCCCGGCGGCGAACACGAGCCGCACGGTGAACGGGAGCCATTCGCGGCCGGAGTCCTCGCGGTGGACGCCGGTGACGCGGACGACCGCGCGCAGCGGCCCGTCCTGCTCGACCTCGCAGCCGGTGACGTGCCCGGTGGCGCGCGTGCGGCCGGGGACGTCGGGTTCGGGGCGGTCCTGGCGGCTGGAGACGAGGCGGCCGGAGGCGGCGACTTCGGCGTCGCCGATCCGGATGGAACGGACGAGGTCGGTGCCGTTGCGGGACAGGGTGATGCGGGCGGCGCCGGTGTCGACCTCGACGGTATCGGCGGTCTGGGTGACGGCGATCGGGGCCGCCGGGGCGGGCCCGGGGCCGCGCACGACCCGGTAGCCGTCCGCGGGTTCGCCCGCGCCGAGCGCGATCCCGGCCCATTTGACGCTGCCGTCGGGCCAGGCGGCGAGCCGCCACGTCTGGGCGGGCACCGGGGCGCCCGAGTCGTCCACTACGGACAGTTCAGCGGGGTCGGCGACGGTGCCGGGGGCGAGCGGGACGCCGCAGGTGACGCCCGCGAGGGCGAGGTCGGGCGCGGCGTCGTCGAGCCAGCGCAGGGGGACGTCGACAGTGGTCACAGGGCGGTCACCTCAAGGTCGCGGTAGTGGGAGACGAGCGGGGCCATCTGGCGGAAGCCGATGCGGCCCGCGCCGAGCGGCTCGTCGTCGTGGAACGTGAAGAGCGTCAGGCCGTCGATCGCGAACGACACCTCCGGGCCGCGCTTGGCGACGCGGACACGGTAGTGGCCGTCGGCGTCCTCGGGGCCGGGCAGCGGGTCGGCGCCTTGGGCGACGAGGTGGAAGCCGGGGCTCTTGCGGAGGTTGCAGGTGCGGAAGCGGCGCTCGGTCGGCCACTTGCGGCGCAGGTAGGACACGTGCAGGGCGGCGATGTCGCCCGAGTGGTACTGCGGGTAGAAGCCGGTGCGCGGCGCGAGCGCGGGGTCGAACAGGTCCCGGCCCTCGGTGCCCGTCGCGGCGAAGAACAGCATCGCGAGTCCTTCGCCAGCAAGGGGTCTGAAGTCCCATTCGACGGCGACGTCGGCGGGGAACACCTCGGGGCACCAGAGGGTGAAGTGGGCGTGGTCGCCGCGACCGGCCGCCGTCAGGGCCGCCTCGTCGGCGGTGCTGGAGAGGACCAGGCCGCCGTCGGCGTGCGCGGTCCCGGCGGGGCCCTCGGCGGTCCAGCCGTCGAGGTCGGCCGGGGCGGCGAGCGGGTTGCGGTAGGTCACGGCCGGACCAGCCACTGACCCAGGGGCTCCTGGTCGTCGCCGACGCCATTGAGGACGTGCAGGTGCTCGGCGACGAAGCGGGCGACCGCGGCGGCTCCGGCGGTCGTGTAGTGGGTGTTGTCCTTCTGGAGCTTCTCGTCGACCTCGATGCGCAGGTCGGCGGCGGCGCCGTGGACGAACAGCGCGGCCGACTCGCCCTCGCCGAGCCAGGTGTACAGCCAGCGCGTGAACGGGGTCAGGTCGATGACCGGGACGTCGAGCTCCTTGCCGAGGGCGCGCACCGCGGCCGGGTACGGGCCGTGCGAGTGGCGAAGGGCCCCTTCGTGGAACATGCGGCGCTCGACGCTGGTGGCGAGGACGGGGCGGGCCCCGGCGGCGCGGGTCTCGGCGGTGAACGCGGCGAGGCGCTCGCGGTATCCGCCGTCGGCGGCGAGGAGTTCGGGCTCCTTCTGGTCGTTGTGCCCGAACTGGATCACGACGGTGTCGCCGGGTCGGAGTTCGGCGGCGAGCGCGTCCCAGCGGCCCTCCTCGCGGAAGGACAGCGTGGTCGCGCCGCCCTTGGCGTGGTTGCGCACCGGCTCGGCGGTGAACTGCTGGAGCTCGTCGCCCCAGCCGAGGAGCGGCAGGTCGGGGCGTCCGGCGGTGGCGCCGCCGTCGGTGGGGGCGACGGTGGAGTCGCCGGCGAGGTGGATCGTCATCAGCCCTTCACACTTCCTATCAGCATGCCTTTGGCGAAGTGCTTCTGGAGGAACGGGTACGCCAGGAGCACCGGGATGGTCGCGATGATCACGACCGCGAACTTGATCCCCTGCGCGGGGGGCGGCACGTCGGTCGCCATCTCGTCGGCCGAGAGGGAGGCCGCGGCGGTGACCTGCCGCAGGATCATCTGGAGCGTCCACTTGCTGGTGTCGCTCAGGTACAGCAGGGGCGAGAGGTAGTCGTTCCAGATGCCGACGGCGTAGAACAGCGCGAACGTCGCCAGCACCGGTTTGGACAGCGGGAGGATGACGTGCCAGAGCACCTGGAGCTCGTTGGCGCCGTCGATCTTCGCGGACTCTTCGAGCTCGTTGGGGAGCTGCTGGAAGAAGTTCTTGATGATGATGAGGCTGAACGGGTTGATCGCCATCGGCAGGATGAGCGCCCAGTAGGTGTCGAGCAGGCCGAGGTCCTTGACGACCAGGAACGTCGGGATCATCCCGGCGCTGAAGACCATCGTGAACACGACCAGGGCGAGGATCGTGCGGCGCCCGGGGAGGTCGGGCTTGGCGAGCGGGTACGCCATGAGCGCGGTCAGGGCCAGCTGCACGAACGTGCCGACGAACGTGACGACCACGGTGGTCGCGAAGGCGCGCACGAACACGTCCGAGGACAGGATCGACTCGTACGAGGCGGTGGTGAACTCGTTCGGCCACACGAAGAACGGGCGGGTCGTGATCTCCAGTTCCGTCGCGAAGGACCCGGCGAGCACGTACAGGAACGGCAGGATCGCCAGCAGGCCGACGCCGGTGAGCATCGCGACGTTGAGGACGTCGAAGGCGCGGCCGGCCGGGGTGTTGAACCGCTTGTGCGTCGTGGACATCAGAAGATCCCCTGCTGGTTGAAGCGCTTGGCGAGCCAGTTGGTGCCGAAGATGAGCACCAGCCCGACGATGGCCTTGAACAGGCCCACGGCCGTGGAGTAGCTGTAGGCGCCCTGCTCGATGCCCGCGAAGTAGACGTACGTGTCGAACACGTCGGCCACGGTCCGGTTGAGCGAGTTCGACATCAGGTAGATCTGCTCGAAGCCGGTGTTGAGGATCTGCCCGGTGTGCAGGATCAGCAGGACCGTGATCGTGGGGAGGATCGAGGGGATCGTGATGTGCCGGACGCGGTGCCAGCGGCCCGCGCCGTCGATGATCGCGGCCTCGTACTGCTCCTGGTCGACGCCCGCGAGCGCGGCGAGGAAGATGATCGTGCCCCAGCCGGTGTCCTTCCAGACCATCTGCATGAGCACGAGCGGGCGGAACCAGTCGGGGTCGGCGAGCATGTTCGCGTCGGTCCCGAACAGGCCCGCGAAGAACGTCCACAGGGGGCCGGTGTCGATCGCGAAGAGCAGCGCGGTGATCGAGACGACGACGGTCCAGGACAGGAAGTGCGGGATGTAGACGAGGGTCTGCACGGTGCGCTTGAGGATCTGGAGCCGCAGCTCGTTGAGCAGCAGCGCGAGCACGATCGTGAGCGGGAACGCGACGAGCAGGCTCAGCGCGGCGATCACCAGCGTGTTGGTGAGCAGCCGCGAGAAGTCCGGGTTGGACAGGAACGCCTGGAAGTGGGCGAAGCCGACCCATTCGCTGCCGTCGATGCCGAGGAACGGGATGTAGTTCTTGAACGCGATCCGCGCGCCGTACATGGGCCAGAAGCGGAACAGCGCGAAGTAGACGATGCCGGGGAGCATCAGCAGGAACAGCCAGCGGTAGCGGACCGAGTCCCTGCGCAGGCGCCGCAGGCGGCCGGGCCTGCGCGCGAGGGGCGGTTCGCGGTCGGCCGCGAGGGCGGTCGTCATCGCAGTCTCCTTGGGGGTTCGGGGGTTCGGGGGTGCGGGGGCGGGGGGGGGGGGGCCCCCCCCCGCGGGGAGTCGAGGGGGGGGGTCAAGTCGTTAATAAACAGACAGAACAGGTGGCCGCCCCCGGGGTGA
>NZ_JBEYVY010000020.1:0-46884 GCF_040644205.1 Glycomyces sp. NPDC047010
GTGTGGTTGTGCTTCGGCCTCCGTGTGGGGGGGGGGGGGGGGGGGGGGGGGGGGCCCCCCCCCGGGTCGGTCCGGCCCCGCACCGTCGGTCAGTCGAGGTCGGCGTACAGGTCGTTCATCTCCTGCACGACGTCGTCGCCGCCGCTGGAGTGCCACGTGTCGATCGCCGCCTGGAGTCCGGCGTCGTCGATCTGGCCCGCGATGTACTGGATGCGGGCGTCCGCGATGATGGTGTCGAGCTGGGCGCCGCTGGTGGTGTAGGTCGGCGACACGAGCCCGGCGGCCGGGTTGAACACCGCGTTCGCGAGGTCTTCGGCCTGGAGGTCGAGCCGCTGCTGGTAGAGCGCCTGGTCGTACTCGGTCTCCTGCTGGATCGGGTAGGCGTTGTAGCCGGCGACGTTCATGCCGAGCTGCGCCCAGGCCCCGGTGACCTGGTCGGTGAAGTCCTGCTTCGCGGTGTCGAACACGGCCTCGCCGTCCACGACGGAGAAGTTGTCCCCCTCGATGCCGTGGTTCATGAGGTTCTGGGCCTCGGTGCTGTTGAGCTCGTTGAGGGCCGTGAGGACCTGCTTGAGCTGGTCCTCGGTCTGCACGCCGGAGCGGGGGACGGCGAGGAAGCCGGAGTACCCGGAGGTGGGCAGCGCGTAGGTCCCGTTGGGTCCGTCGAGCTGGCCGACGAGCGCGACGTACTGGTCGTAGTTCTCGGGGTCCTGCTCCTTGAACAGGCCCGCGAGCTGGGTGGCGCGCGACTGGACGTCGATGATGATGCCGCCCTTGCCGTTCAGGAACGGCTCGTTCCAGGTGGCGGGGTCCATCGTGGCGTAGTCGGCGTTCACGTAGCCGTTCGCGACGAGGTCGCGCTCGTACTGGAGGGCCTGGAGCCACTCGTCGCTGGTGAAGGCGGGGACGAGCTCGCCGCCCTCCTCGCGCCACAGGTTGCCCGAGCCGTACCAGGTCTCGATGGCGTCGTAGGGGCTGCCGTTGCCGATGCCGCCCCAGGCGGGGTTGATGATCCCGTAGGTGTCGTCCTCGCCGTTGCCGTCGGGGTCGTCCTCGGTGAAGGCGCGGGCGATCTCGTAGAGGTCCTCGGTGGTCTCCGGCTGGGCGAGCCCGAGGTTGTCGAGCCAGTCCTGGCGGAGGATGACGCTGGTGCGCACCACGTCGCGGGCGCGGTAGACGCCGTAGACCTTCCCGTTGACGCTGGACGCCTCCTGCACCTGCGGGTTCTCGGTGACGAGGTTCGGGTAGTCGCCGGAGGCGAGGTAGTCGGTGAGGTCCCAGAACCCGCCGGCCTCGGCGGTCTGGACGAACGACTGGTCCTTGCCCTGGATGACCATGACGTCGGGGATGTCGTCGCCCGCGAGGACGGTGTTGGTCTTGCTGCCGTAGTCGGTGTTGGGCACCCACTGGACGCTGAGGTCGAGCCCGGCGAGGTCGCTGAGCGCCTTGTCGACCGGGTCGTCCTCCTCGGGCGGGACCGCGGAGAAGAACGGCGCCATGATCGTGAGCGACTCCAGCGGTTCAGCGTTGTCGCCGCCGTCCGAGCACGCGGTCAGCGCGAGGGTCGCGACCGCGAGCATCGCCACCGGTATGCGCTTTCTTTTCAACATGGGGGTTTCCTTTCTCAAGGGGATTTCCAGTTCGCGGTCCGGCGGCGGCGCCGGCGGACCGTCAGGCCGCGTCCGGCAGGTTCCGGTCGTTCGCGGCGAAGAAGGAGAGGCACAGCGCGGTGCACAGGTGGATCCACACGCCGACCGACAGCACCGGCAGGAGGCCGGGGACGAGCGCGGTGAGCGCGCCGACGAGCGCCGTCGTGGCGATGAGGAGGAGCGGGGCGCCGGGGAAGCGGAGCAGGAACTCCCAGGCCAGGCGCAGGCACCGGCCGCGACGCAGCTCGTAGTGGGCGTCCATCGCGAGGGCGAGGAGCAGGTGCGCGACGGCGACGGCGAGGGCGGCGACGAGCGCGGCCCGCAGCCAGGGGGTCCCGGCGGCGGCGAGGTTCCAGCCGAGGGCGGCGAGCACGAGCGCCGACGGGGCCGCGAGGAGGTTCGCGTGGACGAACCGGCGCCGCCACTGGGAGGCGAAGGCGCGCACGAGCTTCTGGGTGTCGCCGCGCAGGCGGGTGCGGCTGCACGCGGCCGCCGCGGCGAGCGCCGGGGCCCAGCCGAGGACGATCCCGCCCGCCAGGGTGGAGGCGATCACCAGGAGGTTCAGCGTGCCCACGTAGGCGATCGCGTCGAGCCGGCCGTACCAGCGCTCGGTCCGCGACCCGCCGGGCGCCGCCGGACCGCGAGGGGTGTCCAGTGTCGTCATGCGCGTGCTCCACATCTTCGTCGATGCGTCCGGGCGAGGGGCCCGGCGAGGGGTGCCGCGTCAGGGAGGCGCGGGTAGTACACACAGTTGAAAGGATTCAAACGTGATTGACACAATAGTTAACGATCAACTCCGCGTCAACAGTGCGCAGGTATCGCCCGCAAGGCCCCGAAACGGACCACTGTGGAGGGGTGTTCGGCGCGTCGGCCTTGAATCGGTTCAATCGCGCCGCGGACCGGGGCTCGGTGATGAACGGAGAGGCCCCGGAGCGGTTGGGGGGCATGGCCTCCCGACCGCTCCGGGGCGTTCAGGGCTTGGTGAACCGCGCGGTCACGTCGTCCATCGCGGGGCGGACGACGAGCCACAGGCCCGCGGCAAACGCCCACCCGGCGAGCAGGAGCACCGCCTCGGAGCCGGTGACGACGACCGCCGCGGCGACGACGAGGAGCGCGAGGACGCCGAGGGAGGTCTTCCAGGAGAGGAAGAACTCGGCGGCGGCCACGCGCAGCACGTCGCGGAAGCGGAACGAGAAGAACGACGTCACCGTGAGCAGGTGGCCCGACCAGACCGCGAGTGCGACGAGCAGGACCGCGGCGGCCGGGCGCAGGACCGCCCCGCCCGGCACGGTGCCCGCGAAGAGGACGTTCACGGCGAGGATGGCGGCCAGCGCGAGCACCGGCGCCCACCACGCGAGGGTGTCCTTCAGGTTGAGGCGCAGGCCGCGCAGGAGCGGCCGGGCCGGGCTCAGGTCCGGTTCGGCGGCCCAGGCGCGCTGGGCGTACAGGGCCGCCGAGAGGGCGGGCGCGACGGGCAGGAGCGCCGCGGTGAAGAGGACGGCGTTCCCGGGCTCGGGCGCGAGGAGCGTCCACAGGGCCACCGTGGGCAGGCCCGCTGCCGCGAGGAACGCGGCGAGGACGAGGTACCGGTAGACCGCGGCGGTGGCCCGGGAGAGCGTCCCGGGGCCGATCTCGTCGGCGTCGACTCGGCTCATCCCTTCACCGAGCCCAGCATCACGCCGGTGACGAAGAACCGCTGCACGAACGGGTAGATGCACAGGATCGGGATGACGGTGAGGATCATCGTGACCGCCTGGATATTGGAGGACACCAGCGCGGTCGTGGTCCCGGCCGCGGCGGCGCCTTCGGACGCGGAGGTGGAGGCGCCCGCGATGAGGTTGCGCAGGAACAGGGTCACGGGGAACAGCTCGCTCTTGTCGAGGTACAGGAACGCGGCGAACCAGTCGTTCCAGAACGCGACCGAGTAGAACAGGATCATCGTGGCGATGACGGCCTTCGACAGCGGCAGCACGATGCGCCCGAAGATCCCGTACCAGCCGAGGCCGTCGATCTGCGCGGCCTCTTCGAGCTCCTTGGGGAGGCTCTCGAAGAAGGACTTCATGACCAGGAGGTTGAAGACCGAGATCGCGCCGGGCAGGACGATGGCCCACATGGTGTTCTTCATCCCGAGCGAGGAGATGAGCACGTAGTTGGGGACGAGGCCGCCGTTGAAGAACATCGTGAACACGGCGATGCCGATGAGGGCCTTGCGGCCCTTCAGGTGCGGTTTGGAGAGCACGAACGCGTAGGTCGTGGTGAGGACCATGGCGATCGCGGTGCCGACGACGGTGTACAGCACGGTGTTGCCGTAGTTGCGCCAGAACGTCTCGTTCTGCATGACGGCGGCGTACGTGTCGGTGTTGAAGCCGACGGGCCAGAAGGACACCTGCCCGGCCTTGATGGCGCCGGGCGAGGAGAACGACTGGGCGAGCACGGTGATGAACGGGTACAGCATGACCGCGCAGAGGAGGACGAGGAACACCGCGTTGAACGCGCCGAAGACGCGGGTCCCGCGGGTCTCGCGGCCGCGGCTGGGGCCGCGGAGGACCCGCTCGGGGTCGATTCTGGTCGTCACCACAGGCTCGTCCCCACCATCCGCCGCGAGATCAGGTTCGCGGAGAGCACCATCACGAGGCCGATCAGGGCCTGGAACAGGCCGATCGCCGCCGCATAACTGAGATTGTTCGAGACCAGGCCGACCCGGTACAGGTACGTCGAGATGACGTCGGCGGTCTGGTAGGTCAGGGGGTTGTACAGGAGCAGGACCTTCTCGAAGCCGACGTTGAGGAACGTGCCGATGTTGAGGATCAGCAGCGTGATCATCGTCGGGCGGATGCCCGGGAGGGTCACGTGCCAGGTCTGGCGCCACCGGCCCGCGCCGTCGATCCGCGCGGCCTCGTACAGCGAGTCGTCCACGGAGGTGAGGGCCGCGAGGTAGAGGATCGTGCCCCAGCCGACGGTCTGCCACACCTCCGATCCGACGTAGACGGTGCGGAACCACTCGGGGCGCTGGAGGAACGGGATGCCCTCGCCGCCGAACGCCTCGATGATCTGGTTGACGGTGCCCTGGAGGGACAGGAGCTGCATGAGCATGCCGACGACGATGACCACCGACAGGAAGTGCGGCAGGTACGAGATCGACTGGACGATCTTCTTGAAGTGCCGCTTGCGGACCTCGTTGAGCAGCAGCGCCAGGACGATCGGCAGGGGGAAGCAGACCACGAGGGTGAGGCCGCCGAGGATCGCGGTGTTCGCGAAGACGTGCCAGAACGACGGGTCGTTGACGAACATCTCGATGTAGCGGAAGCCGACCCATTCGTCGCCGAAGATGCTCCCGCCGGGGCGGAACCTCCGGAACGCGATGACGTTGCCGACCATGGGGCCGTACTTGAAGATCGCGAAGAAGACGAGGGGCAGCAGGGCGAGGCTGTAGAGCTGCCAGTCGCGGCGGAACGCCTCGCGCCAGGTCTGGCGGCGCTTGCGGCGCCGCTGCGGCGGGGCGGCGGCCTTGAGGGGCGGCCGCTCGGTGTCGGTGAGGGTCATGCGTGCGCCTCCGGTCCGGGCCGGGGCCGGTGGGGCCCCGGCGGGCGGACTAGGAGTTCTCCTCCTCGAAACGGGTGCGGGCCCCGTTGACGAGGTCGACGTACTGCTGGAGGCCCTGGGCTTCGAGCTCGGCCACGTAGTCGTCCCATTCGGCGATGTCGCGGTCGCCCATGATGAAGCGGAGGGTGTTGGTGTCCACGGTGTCCTTCAGCGGGGTGGCGAGGAGCGACGCCTGCTCCAGCTCCATCTCGTCGAGGGGCGCGGGCGGGTTGGGGTCGCGCGGGGTGCGCGTGGAGAGCACGGAGTCGATGTACTCCACGAAGGTGGGCGTGTTGTAGGACTCCTTGAGGGCGCGGGCCTCGGTGGAGTCGGCGAACACGGAGTTCGACCAGCCGAGGTCGGCCTGGATGTCGGTCGCCGCGCCGGGGTTGATGTTGTAGGCGTCGAGGGAGAACTCGGGCTTGAGGGTGATCGTGCCGTCGGCGTCCTTCGTGTACGTCTCGTCCAGGACGCCCCAGCGGATGAGCTCGCGGGCGTCGGGGCTGTAGTAGAGCCAGTCGAGGAACTGGAGGGTGGCGAGGAAGTACTCGGACTCGGTGGCCTCGGTGTTGAGCATGAAGCCGTTCCAGAAGTTCCGCGGCTCCACGACCTGCCCGGCGGGGCCGCCGGGCGGGGCGATCTGGAGGACCTCGAAGTTGCCGTCGCCGACGGTGGCGCTCAGGGCCTGCGCGAACTCGATCGCGGTGCCGCTGGAGCCGGACGCGGCGAAGACCAGCTCGTTCGCGAACTTCTCGGGGACGCTGGCGCCCCCGCCGCCCGCGTCGGCCGCGGTGAGGGAGTCGGTGTCGACGAGGCCGTCGGCGACGAGGCCGCGGAAGAACTCGACCATCTGCTTGTAGCCCTCGGAGGCCGCCGTGTACTGGAGGCCGCCGTTGCCGTCGTCCATCATGCCGTCGCCGAAGCCCCATCCGGCCTGCGCGCCGAACGCGTGCGCGGCGTAGTTGAGCATCGACTGCGCCTCGAAGCCGTCGGCGAGCGGGTAGGAGTCGGGGTAGGCGGCCTTGATCTTGACGAGGGCCTCGCGCATCTCGTCCCAGGTCTCGGGGATGCCCCCGGCGACGGTCTCGAAGACGTCCTTGCGGACCACGAGCGTGAACACAGGGACGGAGACCTCCTGGAGGCCCGGCAGCATGTAGTACTTGCCGTCGGCCTGCTTGAGGTTGTCGATCATGTCGCCGAGGTCCCACTCCGCAACGTACTTCTGGAAGTTCGGCATGTGCTCGACGTAGTCGCTCATCGGGACGATCGCGCCCGAGGACACGAACGAGTCCTCCTCGCCGGTGTACACGAGCGGGATCACGGAGGGGGCGTCGCCGGCGCTGAGCAGGAGGCTGCGCTTCTCGACGGCATCGCTGAAGGGGATGGTCGTCAGCTCGAACTTGACGTTGGTGCGCTTCTCGATCTCGTCGAAGAACGTCCAGGTGTCCGTCACCGGCAGGTCGGGCCACTCGGTCCACAGCAGCGAGAGGGTGAACGGCTCGGTCGCGGTGAACTGCGTGTCGGCCTCGAAGCCGTCCATCGCGCCCTTGGACTGGGCGTCGAGGTCGACCTCGCCGTCGCCGTCGTCGCTGCACGCCGCGAGCGCCATCGCACCCGAGGCGGCCACCGAGAACCCGATGAGCCCGCGGCGGGTCGCCTTGAAGGGCGTTCGCCCGTACACGTCCGACATGTGTCTCCTCCTTGAGATCGGCCCGGTTCCGCCCGAATGCGCACGATCACACCACGACTTCGACCGAAACTTTCGGAACCTTTACCGGTAATTTCCAGAGCTTAATTCCGAAGCGCAGTGATGTCAATAAATCTCTCCCCGCGACCGCGGGGGCACGCCGAGTGACAGGCCGCGAAACGGCCCGGGAGCGGACGAAAGAGAGCGAAGGAGAAGCGCGAGAACACGAAAGGAGGAGGACATGGAAAAAGCCCGGGGCCACCGGGCTTCATTCCAGAACAGATGTGTTGGAGGTGGGTACGGGATTCGAACCCGTGTGCACGGCTTTGCAGGCCGTTACCTAACCGCTCGGACAACCCACCCTGATGTGAAAAAAGCCCAGGACTTGCGAACCTGGGCCTTTCACTTCGGTGGACGATACTGGGATTGAACCAGTGACCTCTCCCGTGTCAGGGGAGTGCTCTCCCGCTGAGCTAATCGTCCGGGATAGCGCTCTTTCGAGCTCCGAGCGGACGACCGGGATCGAACCGGCGACCTACACCTTGGCAAGGTGTCGCGCTACCAACTGCGCTACGTCCGCATGTCTTCCAGGGTTTTTGCATTCCCCGGCGACGGGATAGAACTTTACCCAACGGGTCGGGGACCGTCCACCGGGGGGTCGGGTCGTGCGACTCGGCCCGGTGTTGTCGCAGCGCTCTGGCAGAATCCTCCCGTGGCTCAAGCTATCGATCAACGCATCGCCGAAGAACTCTCGGTCGGCGCCCACCAAGTCCGCTCGGCCGTCGCGCTCCTCGACGACGGCTCCACCGTCCCGTTCATCGCCCGGTACCGCAAGGAGGCCACCGGGGGCCTCGATGACGAGCAGCTCCGCTCCCTCGAAGAGCGCCTCGGGTACCTGCGGGAACTGGAGGCCCGGCGCAAGGCGGTGCTCGAATCGATCGGTGAGCAGGGCAAACTCACCGAGGCGCTGGCGGCGCAGATCGACGCGGCCGACACGAAGGCGCGCCTCGAAGACCTCTACGCGCCCTTCAAGGTCAAGCGCCGCACCAAGGCCCAGATCGCCCGCGAGGCCGGCCTGGAGCCCCTCGCGGAACTCCTGCTGAGTGATCCCTCACAGGACCCGGAGACCGCCGCCGCGGCGTTCCTCAACCCCGAGAAGGAGGTCGCCGACGCGGCCGCCGCGCTCGCGGGCGCCCGCGCGATCCTCACCGAGCGGTTCTCCGAAGACGCCGACCTCATCGGCGACCTGCGCGAACGCATGTGGCGCAAGGGACGCGTGGTCGCGAAGGTCCGCGACGGGGCCGAGGAGAAGGGCGCGAAGTTCTCCGACTACTTCGACTTCGCCGAGACGTTCACCACGCTCCCCTCGCACCGCGTGCTCGCGCTGTTCCGCGGCGAGAAGGAGGAGGCGCTCTCGCTCGCGCTGGAGCCGGGCGAGGCCGAGACCGACGGCGTCGACTGCGAGGCCGTGATCGCCGCGAAGTTCGGGATCAGGGACGCCGGGCGGCCCGCCGACCCGTGGCTCGCCAAGACCGTCTCGTGGGCCTGGCGCACCCGCATCCTCGTCAAGCTCGGCGTGGACCTGCGGATGCGCCTGTGGCAGCAGGCCGAGGACGAGGCCGTCAAGGTCTTCGCCGCGAACCTCAAGGACCTCCTGCTCGCGGCCCCGGCCGGGCCGAAGGCCGTCCTGGGCCTGGACCCGGGCTACCGCACCGGCGTCAAGGTCGCCGTGGTCGACGCCACCGGGAAGGTCCTCGACGCCACCGCGATCTACCCGCACCAGCCGCAGAACCGCTGGGACGACTCCCTCGCCGTGCTCGGCGCGCTCGTCAAGAAGCACGACGTGCAGCTGATCGCCATCGGCAACGGCACCGCCTCCCGCGAGACCGACCGGCTCGCCACCGACCTCGTCAAGGCGTTCGCGGGCACCGCGGAGATCGCTAAGATCGTCGTCTCCGAGGCGGGCGCCTCGATCTACTCGGCGTCCGCGTACGCCACCAAGGAGCTCCCGGGCATGGACGTGTCGCTGCGCGGCGCCGTCTCCATCGCCCGCAGGCTCCAGGACCCGCTCGCCGAGCTCGTCAAGATCGAGCCCAAGCACATCGGCGTGGGCCAGTACCAGCACGACCTCACCGAGTCGAAGCTCACGCGCTCGCTCGAAGCGGTCGTGGAGGACGCCGTGAACGCCGTCGGCGTGGACCTGAACACCGCCTCCGTGCCGCTCCTGTCGCAGGTGTCGGGCCTGAGCGAGTCCGTGGCCGCGAACATCGTGGCGTACCGGGACGAGCACGGGCGCTTCGCCGACCGCAAGGGCCTGCTGAGCGTGCCCCGCCTGGGCCCCAAGGCGTTCGAGCAGGCCGCCGGGTTCCTGCGGGTGCCGGGCGGGGACAACCCGCTCGACGTGTCCGCCGTCCACCCCGAGGCGTACCCGGTGGTCGAGCGGATCATCGCGGCCACGGGCGCCTCGGTCGCCGGGATCGTCGGCGACGCGAAGACCCTCCGCAAGCTCAAGCCCGGGGACTTCGCCGACGACCGCTTCGGCGTGCCCACGGTGACCGACATCCTCGCGGAGCTGGAGAAGCCCGGCCGCGACCCGCGGCCCGAGTTCAAAGCCGCCGCGTTCAAGGAGGGCGTCGAGAAGGTCGCCGACCTCAAGCCCGGGATGCTCCTCGAAGGGGCCGTGACGAACGTCGCCGCGTTCGGCGCGTTCGTCGACATCGGCGTCCACCAGGACGGCCTGGTCCACATCTCGGCGCTCGCAAACCGCTTCGTGGAGGACCCGCGCGAGATCGTCAAGCCCGGCGACGTCGTCAAGGTCAAGGTCCTGTCCGTGGACCTCCAGCGCCAGCGCATCTCGCTGACGATGCGCCTGGAGGACGAGCCCGAGGCCGGCGGCGGCCAGGGCCAGCGCCGCCCGGGCGGCGGCGGGGAGCGGAACCAGAAGGGCGGCAAGGGCGGCGGGCGCCAGCAGCCGCGCCAGGGCGGGGGCCGCCAGGCCGCGCCCGAGAGCGCGATGGCCGAGGCGCTGCGCCGCGCGGGCCTGACGAAGTGAGCCGCGGGAGCGCCCGGCGGGGGCCGGGCGCTCCCCATAGGCTTGGCGTGTGAAACCACCCGCCACACTGTTCCGGCCCGGCGACCTCGTCGCGGGGGCGGTGAACGCGGTCGTCGTGCTCACCTGGTCGTTCGTGCAGTGGGAGCTGCGGATCACCGACACGCAGGGCCTCAACGAGGGCCTGGCGTGGGCGATGATGGGCGTCTCGGTCGTGGCGCTGTTCTTCCGGACCCCGTTCCCGCTCACGGTCACGCTCGTGACGTGGGCGGCGACGATGGTCTACTACCCGGCGTCGTCCACGGACGGGCCGATGCTCTCGGCGTTCGTGGTGTCGCTGTACACGCTCGCGGCCCTGGGGCACCTGGTCGCGGCGTCGGTGATCGCGGCGAGCACGTTCGTGATCGTCGTGGTCTCGGAAGTCCTCGCGGACTTCGCGCACATGACCGCGAGCGAGACGTTCATGCTCTCGGGCTGGATCATCGCGGTCCCCGCGATCGGCGCGGTCGTGGCGCACCACCGGCGGTACCGGGCCGAGACGCTCGTGGCGCTGGAGGAGACGCGGCGCCGGTCGGTGGCCGAGGAGCGGATCAGGATCGCACGGGACCTGCACGACGCCGTCGGGCACCACCTGTCGCTCATCAACGTGCAGGCCACGGCCGGGCTGCGGCGGCTGCGCAAGGACCCCGGGTACGCGACCGGGGAGGTCCTGGAGGTCGTGGCCGAGACCAGCCGCATGTCGCTGCGGGAGCTGCGCGCGATGGTCGGGGTGCTGCGCGAGGCCGGGCAGGACGCACCGACCGGGCCGGGCCCGAGCATCGAGCAGCTGCCCGCTCTGGCGGAGGCCGCGCGGGCGTCGGGCCTGGAGGTGGACCTGCGCGTCGACGGGAGCGCGGAGGTGCCGGTGGCCGTGGACGCCGCGGCGTACCGGGTGGTGCAGGAGTCGCTGACGAACGTGCTGCGGCACGCGCGGGCGTCGCGCGTCCAGGTGAACGTGGTCATCGGGACGTCGACGCTGGCGATCAGCGTCGCGGACGACGGCGTCGGGGATGCCAAGGGCGCGAACCGGGCCGGGAACGGACTGGCGGGGATGCGCGAGCGCGCGGAAGGGCTCGGCGGTACCTTCGACGCGGGGCCGCGCGAGGACGGCGGCTTCACCGTGGAGGCCGCGTGGCCGTTGGAGGTGCCGAAGTGATCCGGGTGATGCTCGTCGACGACCAGCGGCTGGTGCGGGCCGGGTTCGCGTCGATCCTCGGCGACGAGGAGGACGTGGAGATCGTCGCGGAGGCCGGCGACGGCGCGGAGGCCCTGGAGCTGGTGCGCAGCAAGCGGCCCGACGTGGTGCTCATGGACATCCGGATGCCGCGCATGGACGGCCTGGAGGCGACCGAGCGGATCGGGCGGGACGCGAAGCTCGACGGCGTCAAGGTCGTGATCCTGACGACGTTCGACGAGGACGACTACGTGTACCGGGCGCTGCGCGCGGGTGCGAGCGGGTTCCTCGTGAAGGACACCGATCCGGATGAGCTGGTCCACGCGATCCGGGTGGTCGCGGCCGGGGAGGCGCTCATCTCCCCGAAGGTGACGCGGCGGCTCATCGCCGAGTTCGCGGGGCGCGTGGCGCGGCCCGAGCCGAGCTCGAAGCTCGGCGCGCTGACCGAGCGGGAGACCGAGGTCCTCAAGCTGGTGGCGACGGGCATGAGCAACGATGAGATCGCCGGGGCCCTGTTCCTGTCGCCCGCGACGGCGAAGACGCACGTCAGCCGCATCATGTCGAAGCTGACGGCGCGGGACCGGGCGCAGCTGGTGGTGACCGCGTACGAGGCCGGGCTCGTCCGTCCCACGTGGACCGACGGGCAGTGATGCTACCGGGGTGGTACGGGCCCGCACGGGCCTGATCCCGCGGGGGTAGCGCGAATGCCGCTGCCGGGACGATGCGCCGCGGGCCTCGCGGCGGCGATAGTCGCGGCATGGAAAGAGATCCCTCCCCCGCCCGCTCGCGCATGGCCCGCCTGTCCGACTGGACGCAGCGCCGGCCGCTCGTCGCGCTGTTCGCCTGGGTCCTCGTGTTCGCCGCCTCGATCGGTGCCGCCATCGCCGTCGGCTCGGCGTTCGACGACGACTTCTCGATGCCCGGGACCGAGTCCCAGGAACTGTCCGACCTGCTCGCCGACCGCGCGCCCGACGCGGACCCGGTCACGGTGCAGGTCGTCTTCGCCGCCGATTCGGTCGCGGCGGAACAGGACCGCGTGAACGCACTCCTCGACGACCTGGCCGCGATGCCCGGCGTCGGGGCCGTCTCCGACCCGTACGCCGAGCCCGGCGCGATCAGTGAGGACGGCACGGTCGGGTACGCGACCGCCGCGTTCGACGGGACCACCGAGGAGGCCGCGGACCTGCTGCCGCTCGCCGAGGACGCGGCCGGGGACGGCCTCGGCGTCGCGCTCGGCGGCGACCCGGTCCGCGAGGCCGAGGAGGGCGGCGGCGGGGCCGCCGAGGGCATCGGCGTCCTTGCGGCGCTGGTGATCCTGGTGCTCATGTTCGGGTCGTTCCTGGCCGCGAGCCTGCCGCTCATCACCGCCGTGTTCGCCGTGGGGACCACGTTCTGCCTGGCGCAGTTGGTGTCCCACGTGACGACCCTGCCGACGTACCTGACGCCGATCCTGTTCCTCGTGGGCCTGGGCGTCGGCATCGACTACGCGCTCCTGATCTTCGCGCGGTTCCGCTCCGAGCTGCTCGGCGGCGCGGCCCGGCGCGACGCCGCCGCGACCGCCCTGGACACCGCGGGCCGGTCCGTCCTCTTCGCCGGGTCCGTCGTGATCGTGGCGCTCATCGGCCTGTACGCGCTCGGACTCGGTGCGCTCCAGTCGGTCTCGATCGCCGTCGCGCTCGTGGTGCTGGTGACCATGCTCGCGTCCGTGACGCTCCTGCCCGCGCTGCTCGCCATGTTCGGCAAGCGGATCGAGAAGCGCGTCAAGAAGCACGCGGCGAAGGCCAAGGGCGTGCCCGGGCGGCGCTGGAACGCGTGGTCGCGGCTCGTGGAGAAGCAGGCGTGGCTCGCGATCGTGCTCGTCACCGTCGGCCTCGTGGCGCTCTCCGCGCCGCTCACGGGCATCCGGCTCGGCTTCGCCGACGCGGGCACCGAATCGGAGGAGCTCCAGAGCCGCCAGGCGTACGACATGCTCGCCGACGGGTTCGGGAAGGGCTTCAACGGGCCGCTCCTGGTCGTCACGGACGGGACCGAGGCGGAAGCCGCGGCGGCCTACGACGCGGTCGGCGGACTGGACGCCGTCGAGTACGCGACCCCGGCGTTCCCGATCGGCGAGGACCTGTGGATGTCCACCGTGTTCGGCACCGGCGGGCCCAGCGACGAGGCCACCGTGGACCTCGTCCACGAGCTGCGCGACGACCTCGACGGCGTCGCGGGCGACCAGTACGTCGGCGGCGCCACCGCGGCCGCGATCGACTTCAGCGACATCATCGAGCAGCGCGCCCCGCTGTTCCTGATCCTCGTCGTCGGCCTCTCGATGCTCCTGCTCATGGTCGTGTTCCGGTCCGTGCTCATCCCGGTCAAGGCCGCGATCCTCAACCTGCTCACCATCGGCGCGAGCCTCGGCCTCGTCACCTGGATGTTCCAGGACGGGGCCCTCGGCGCCGAGCCGGGCCCGATCGAGGCGTTCGTGCCCGTCATGAGCTTTGCGATCATCTTCGGGCTCTCGATGGACTACGAGGTGTTCCTCATGTCCCGCATGCGGGAGGAGTGGGTCCGCGGCGGCGACGCCCGCGAGGCCGTCCGCAGGGGACTCGCGTCGACCGGCGGCGTCGTGACCGCGGCGGCCGCGATCATGATCGCCGTGTTCGGGGCGTTCGTGTTCAGCGAGTCGCGGATGCTCCAGCAGTTCGGCGTCGGCATGGCCGCCGCGATCTTCCTCGACGCGTTCGTGATCCGGGTGCTCCTGGTGCCCGCGATCATGAAGGTCCTCGGGCGCTCGGCCTGGTGGATGCCGAAGTGGCTCGACCGCGTCCTCCCCCACGTCACCGTCGAGCCCGAGCGCGAGACGGCGCCCGAGCCCGCCAAGGTCTAGCAACAGGGAACCCAGGGCCCCGGCGCAGTGCGCCGGGGCCCGTTTCGTGCCGTTTCCACGCGTTCCGACCCTGCGGGGGCTAGCGTGGCAGGTACACGCGTTATCGCAGGTGGAACGGGGTGGACGGCATGTTGGAACTGCTCGCCAAGAACTGGGCATGGGTCCTGGTGCGCGGCATCTTCACGATCGTGTTCGGCGCGCTCGCGGTCTTCTGGCCCGGCATCACGCTCCTCGCGCTCGTCATCCTGTTCGGCGCCTACGCCCTCGTCGACGGCATCACCGCGATCGTCATGGGCTTCCGGCGGCACACCGGCCGCGGCTTCCTCATCTTCATGGGCGTCCTCGGCGTCATCGCCGGCCTCATCGCGCTCGTGTGGCCGGGCATCTCCGCGCTCGCGCTGCTGTACGTGATCGCGTTCTGGGCCATCGTCACCGGCATCGGCTCGCTCGTCAACGGCTTCGGCCTCACCGGCGACACCGGCGGGCGCTGGCTGTTCATCCTCTCCGGCATCGCCGGGATCGTCCTGGGCATCCTCCTCCTCGCCAAGCCCGGCGAGGGCGCCATCGCGCTCGTCGTGACGATCGGGTTCTTCGCGATCATCTGGGGCCTGCTCACCGTCATCACCAGCGTGCGGCTGCGGCGCCTCTCCAAGGAGATCTGACCGGCGGACATGCCCTGTTCACGCGCAGTGCAGATCGGGACAACCCAGACGTAGGGGGACATCCGTAGGATGCTCACGTGTCCTCCCCCACCACGTACCGCCCCGAGATCCAAGGACTGCGAGCGGTCGCGGTCCTCCTCGTCGCCTCCTACCACGTCTGGTTCGGCCGGGTCTCCGGCGGCGTCGACGTCTTCCTGCTCCTGACCGGCTTCCTCATCACGGGCTCGCTCCTGCGGGCCGTCGAACGCGACGGGCGCGTCAAGCCCGTCGCGTTCCTCGCCCGCCTCGCCCGCCGCCTCTTCCCCGCCGCGGCCGTCGTCCTCCTCGCCGTGCTCCTCATGGGATGGCTGCTCCTGCCCGGGAACCGCCTGTACGCCATCGCCTCCCAGACCGTGGCCTCCGGCCTCTACTTCGAGAACTGGGCGCTCGCGGCCGACACCGTGGACTACCTCGCCCGCGACGACCCCCAGAGCCCCTTGCAGCACTTCTGGTCCCTGTCGATCCAGGGCCAGTTCTACCTGGTGTGGCTCGCGGTCATCGCGCTCGCGGCACTGGCCGCCAAGGCGCTCAAGGCGACCCCCGCGGCCACCGTGCTCGCGGCCTGCGCGGTCGTGTTCGCCGGGTCGCTCGCCTACTCGGTCGTGACGACCGCCGAACGGCAGCAGTGGGCGTACTTCGACACCGGCGCCCGGCTGTGGGAGTTCGCGCTCGGCGGGATGCTCGCGATCCTGCTGCCGCTGCTGCACTTCCCGGCCCGCGTGCGGGTCGTGCTCGGCTGGGCCGGGCTCGCCGCGCTCCTGACGTGCGGGGCGCTCCTGGAGGTGTCCACGATGTTCCCCGGCTGGATCGCCCTGTGGCCCACCGGGGCCGCGGTCCTCGTCATCGTCGCGGGCCGCACCGGGAGCCGCTGGGGCGCCGACCGGCTCCTCACATTGCAGGCAATGCGAACGGTCGGCGACCACTCGTACGCGCTGTACCTGTGGCACTGGCCGGTCCTCGTGGCGTACCTGTACATCGCCGGGCGGTCCACCGCGACGCTCCTCGGCGGGCTGCTGGTGCTCGCGCTGTCGTTCGGCCTCGCGTGGCTGACGAAGCGGTACGTCGAGGACCTCGCCGCGGGCGAGCCGCGGAGAAGGGGACGCCGGTGGTCGGTGGCCGTCGCCGCCGCGTTCCTCGTGCCCGTGGTCGCCACCGCCGGGGCCGCGCAGGCGCAGCTCGCCGAGCGGCAGGAGCGCATGGAGGCCGAGATCGCCGCGGCCCTGGAGGACGGCGACGCCTACCCGGGCGCCGCGGTCCTCGACGACCCCGCGCTCGCGGCCGCGCTGCCCGCGGACATGCCCGTGGTGCCGCCGCTGGAGACCGTCGAGCAGGACGTGCCCGAGCCGTACAAGGGCGAGGACGACTGCGACGGCGCGAGGCGCCTGTGCGTGTTCGGCGATCCCGAAGGGGCGCAGACGATCGCGCTCGTCGGGGCGTCGCGGGTGGCGCACTACTTCCCCGCGTTCGAGGCGGCGGCCGTGGAGCACGGCTGGCGGCTCCTGGTCCTGTCCAAGAGCAGCTGCCAGTTCACGTCCGAGCCGGGCGTGGAGGAGCCGGACCACGAGCCCGACCCCGAGTGCGCGGCGTACAACGAGTGGGCGCTGGGCCAGTTGGAGGAGGTGCGACCGGACCTGGTGGTGACGCTCGCGGACCGGGCCCACACCGACGACGAGCGGGCCTACCCGGGATTCGCCGACCAGTGGCGGGTCCTCGACGGCTGGGGCGTGCCGGTGCTGGCGCTGCGGGACCTGCCGCGGTTCGCCGACCCGGTCCCGGAGTGCGTGGCGCGCAACGGCGCCGACGCCTGCGTGTTCGACCCCGCGCCGAGCCACGACCGGGTGGACCCGACCGGGGACCTGGAGGACGTGCCCGCCAACGTCAGCTTCGCGGACCTCACCGAGTACGTGTGCCCCGGCGGCGAGTGCCCGGCGACGATCGGGAACATCCTGGTCTACCGCGACACCTCGCACCTGACGGACACGTACGCGGCGACGCTCGCACCGGTCGTGGAGCGCACGGTCCTGGAGGCCACCGGCTGGTAGCACCGGCGACACGACGGCGGCCCGCGCCGAAGCGCGGGCCGCCGACTCGTGACAGTGCTATTCGGACCAGGCGCGCCAGGCGGCGATCTGGTCGCGGACCTGCGCGAGCTGATCCGCGACGGCCTTCGGGCCGGTCGAGCCGGGCGTGGTGCGGCCCGCGAGCGCGCCGTCCACGTCGAGCACGGCCTTCACCGACGGGTCGAGGAGCGGCGAGATCTGCGCGAAGTCCGCGTCGGCGATCTCGTGCAGCCCGATCCCGCGGGCCTCGCAGTGCGCGACGCAGGCGCCCGCGATCTCGTGCGCGGAGCGGAACGGGATGCCCTTGCGCACCAGCCAGTCCGCGATCTCCGTGGCGAGGCTGAAGCCCGTCGGCGCCGAGGCGCGCGGGACCTCCACGTTGAACACCATGGTCGCGACCATGCCGGTGACCGCGGGCAGCAGGAGCGCCAGGTTGTCCAGGGAGTCGAAGACCGGCTCCTTGTCCTCCTGGAGGTCCTTGTTGTACGTGAACGGCAGGCCCTTGAGCGTCACCAGCAGCGCGGTCAGGTTGCCGACGAGGCGCCCCGACTTGCCGCGGGCCAGCTCGGCCACGTCCGGGTTCTTCTTCTGCGGCATGATCGACGAGCCCGTGGAGAACGCGTCGTCCAGGGTCACCCAGCCGAACTCCTGGCTCGACCAGAGGATGACCTCCTCCCCCAGGCGGGAGAGGTGGATGCCGATCATCGAGCAGATGAAGAGCAGCTCGGCCGCGAAGTCGCGGTCGGAGACGCCGTCCATGGAGTTCGCGACGGGCGCGTCGAAGCCGAGCTCCTCGGCCACGGCGACCGGGTCGAGCGGCAGCGACGAGCCCGAGAGCGCCCCGGCCCCCAGCGGGGACAGCGCGGCGCGCTTGTCCCAGTCGCGCAGGCGGTCCAGGTCCCGCAGGAGGCCCTGGGCGTGCGCGAGGAGCTGGTGCCCGAGGGTCACCGGCTGCGCGTGCTGGAGGTGCGTCATGCCCGGCGCGGGCGCGTCCACGAGGCCCGCGGCCTGCCCGGCCAGCGCGTCCACGAGCGCGGTCACGTCCGCGGCCAGGCCCCGGGCGTGGTCGCGGCAGTAGAGGCGCAGGTCGGTGGCGATCTGGTCGTTGCGGCTGCGTCCGGCGCGGAGCTTGCCGCCGAGGTCGCCGAGGCGCTCCACGAGGCCGCGTTCGAGCGCGGTGTGGACGTCCTCGTCGGCGACGGTCCCGGTGAAGGTCCCGTTCGCGACGTCCTCGCCGAGCGCGTCCAGGGCGGACAGCATCTGCGACAGCTCGTCGGCGGTGAGGAGCCCTGCGCGGTTGAGCACGCGCGCATGGGCTTTGGACGCCTTGAGGTCGTACGGTGCGAGCCGCCAGTCGAAGCCGATCGAGGCGTTGAGCGCTTCGAGGGCCGCGGCGGGGCCGCCGGTGAAGCGGCCTCCCCACAGTTTCGCCATTACTCGGCCTCGGCCTTGATCCGCTCGTTCCGGGCGGCGGCGAGCTTGGCCGGGAGGCTCCACAGCTCGACGAAGCCGCGCGCGTTGGACTGGTCGAACGCGTCGCCCTCGTCGTAGGTGGCGAGGTCGAAGTCGTAGAGGCTGGTCTCGGAGCGGCGGCCGGTGACGGTGGCCTTGCCGGCGTGGAGGGTCAGCCGGACCTCGCCGGTGACGTAGGTCTGGACGTCGTTCACGAAGGTCTCCAGGCTCTGCTTGAGCGGGGAGAACCAGAGGCCGTCGTAGACGAGTTCGCCCCAGCGCTGGTCGACGGTGCGCTTGAACCGGGCCTGCTCGCGTTCGATGGTGACGTTTTCGAGCTCCATGTGGGCGGCGATCAGGGTGATGCCGGCCGGGGACTCGTAGACCTCGCGGGACTTGATGCCGACGAGCCGGTCCTCGACCATGTCGATGCGGCCGATGCCCTGGGCGCCGGCGCGCTCGTTGAGCTCCTTGATGAGCTCGAACGCGGACTTCTCGACGCCGTCGAGGGCGACGGGCTTGCCGGAGACGAAGGTGATGACGACCTCGTCGGGCTCGCGCTCCTCGGCGGGGTTCTGCGTGTAGTCGTAGATGTCCTCGATGGGGCCGTTCCAGATGTCCTCAAGGAAGCCGGTCTCGACGGCGCGGCCCCACAGGTTCTGGTCGATCGAGTACGGGGACTTCTTGGTGACGTCGATCGGGAGGTTCTTCGACTCGGCGAACGCGATGGCCTTGTCGCGGGTCCAGGCGAAGTCGCGGGCGGGCGCGACGACCTTGAGGTGCGGGGCGAGGGCGGCGAGGCCGGCCTCGAAGCGGACCTGGTCGTTGCCCTTGCCGGTGCAGCCGTGGGAGACGATCGTGGCGCCGTGCTTCTCGGCGGCGGCCACGAGGTGCTTCACGATGAGCGGGCGGGAGAGCGCGGAGACGAGCGGGTAGCGGTCCATGTAGAGGGCGTTGGCGGCCACGGCGGGGAAGCAGTAGTCGGCGGCGAACTCTTCGCGGGCGTCCACGATCTCGGCGGCGACGGCGCCGCAGCCGAGGGCCCGCTGCTTGATGACCTCCATGTCCTCGCCGTTCTGGCCGACGTCGATGGCCACGGCGATCACTTCGGCGTCGAGCTGCTCGGCCAGGTACGGGATCGCGACGGACGTGTCGAGGCCGCCGGAGTAGGCGAGCACTACCTTCTCGGTCATTTCTGGTTCTCCTTGCTTCCTTTAAAGTGCATGGCGTCGATGGTGTTGGCGTGGTACGGGTCCGGGCCCTGGCCGGCCCAGTTGAGCATCTGGTCGGCGACGTGCTTGCCGGTGACGCCGTCGCGGGCGATGACGGCGATCGTGTCGTCTCCGGCGATGGTGCCGATCACGTCGGCGAGGCCGGAGCGGTCGATCGCCGAGGCGAGGTACTGGGCGGCGCCGGGCGGGACCCGCAGGACGGCCATGTTCGACGAGTGGTCGGCGCCGACGAGCAGTTCGCGCAGGAGGCGCTGGAGCCGGTCGGGGGCCGCCTCGGCGTCGCGGAGGGGCCGTTCGCCTTCCGCGAAGATCGAGTAGACGGCGGAGCCGCCGTCGGTGCCGCGGACCTTGACGGCGCCGAGCTCTTCGAGGTCGCGCGAGAGCGTGGCCTGGGTGGCCTCGATCCCGTCGGCGGCGAGGAGCGCGGCGAGCTCGGTCTGGGAGCGGACGGCGCCGTTCGAGATGTGCTCGACGATGCGGGCCTGGCGTGCGGCTTTCGTGGTCGGCTGGTTCATGACGCGGATTCCTTGAGAATCCAGGCGAGGAGGGCCTTCTGGGCGTGGAGCCGGTTCTCGGCCTGGTCGAAGACGCGCGAGTGGGGGCCGTCGATGACCTCGTCGGTGATCTCCTGGCCGCGGTGGGCGGGGAGGCAGTGGAGGACGATCGCGTCGTCGGCGGCGTGCGCGAGGAGTTCCGCGTTGAGCTGGTAGCGGCCGAGGTCGGCGAAGCGGCGGGCGCTGTCGTCCATGCCCATGGAGATCCACGCGTCGGTGGAGACGACGTCGGCGCCGGATACGGCTTCGACCGGGTCGGCGGTCACGGTGACCGAGCCGCCGGTGGTGGCGTTGATCTGGGCGGCGCGCTCCAGGACCTCGTCGGCGGGCTGGTAGCCCTCGGGGGCGCCGATGCGGACGTGCATGCCCGCCAGGGAGGAGGCGATCACCGTGGAGTTGCCCATGTTGAACGCGGCGTCGCCGACGTAGGCGACGCTCGTGCCCTTGAGGGGCTTGTGCTCGGCGATGGTCTGGAGGTCGGCGAGGAGCTGGCAGGGGTGCCAGCCGTCGGTGAGGGCGTTGACGACCGGGACGGCGGCGTGCTCGGCGAGCTCGGCGATCCGGTCGTCGCCGAAGGTGCGGATGACGATCGCGCTGACGTACCGGGAGAGGACCCGGGCGGTGTCGGCGATGGACTCGCCGCGGCCGAGCTGGGTGGACTGGGCGTCGAGGACGACGGAGTGGCCGCCGAGCTCGGCGATGCCGACGTCGAAGGACAGCCGGGTCCGGGTCGAGGGCTTCTCGAAGACGACCGCGACGGACTTGGGGCCCTTGAGGGCCGGGTAGGCGTAGCGGTCGGCCTTGAGCTTCGCGGCCAGGTCGAGGACCTCCGCCTGCTGGGCGGCGGTCAGGTCGTCGTCTTTGAGGAAGTGCTTCAGGGTCACGGTCGTCCTCCGGGTGCAGGGGTGACGGCGTCGAGGGCCGCGGTGAGCTTGTCGCAGAACGCGTCGAGCTCGGTCCGGGAGATGGTCAGCGGGGGCGCGATCCGGACCGTGTCGGGCCGGGGCGCGTTGGCGAGGACGCCGAGGCCGATGAGGTGCTTCACGACGTCGGCGGCGACGGGTTCGGTGAGGCCGATGCCGCGCCACAGGGCCTGGCCGCGGACCTCGGTGACCCGGGGGTCGGCGAGGAGCCGCGCTTCGAGGTGCGCGCCGAGGGCGAGCACGTTGTCGAAGAGGTGGTCGCGCTCGATCGTGTCGATGACGGCGAGGGACGCCGCGCACGCGATCGGGTTGCCGCCGAACGTGGAGCCGTGCGTACCGGGGGTGAGGAGCGCGGCCGTGGCCTCGGTGGCGAGGACCGCGCCGATGGGGACGCCCCCGCCGAGGCCCTTCGCGAGGGTCACGGCGTCGGGGACGATGCCTTCGGCGTGGTGGGCGAACCAGGCGCCGGTGCGCCCGAACCCGGACTGGATCTCGTCGAGGATCAGCAGGGCGTTGCTCGCGGCCGTGAGCTCCCGTGCGGCCTTGAGGTATCCGGCGGGCGCGGGGACCACGCCGGTCTCGCCCTGGGTTGGTTCGAGGAACACGGCGGCGACGGTGTCGTCCATCGCGGCCTTGAGCGCGTCGGCGTCGCCGTAGGGCACGAAGACGACCTCGCGGGCGAAGGGCCCGAAGGGCTCGCGGATCGCGGCCTTCCCGGTGATCGAGAGCGCGCCGAGGCTGCGGCCGTGGAAGCCGTGCTCGGTGGCGACGATCTTGGCCTTGCCGTTGGCGTTGCCGTGGAGGATCGCGAGCTTGAGCGCGGCCTCGTTGGCCTCGGTCCCGGAGTTGCACAGGAACACCCGGCCGGGGTTGCCCCACAGTTCGAGGAGCTTCTCGGCGAGCTCGACCTCCTTCTCGTGCAGGAAGAGGTTCGAGGTGTGCGCGAGCCGCGCGGCCTGGCCGCCGATCGCCTCCACGAGCGCGGGGTGGTTGTGCCCCAGGCTGGAGACGGCGATGCCGCCGATCATGTCGAGGTAGGCGTTGCCGTCCACGTCGGTGACCGTGGTGCCCGAGCCCTCGCGGATCGCGACGGGCGGGAGGCCGTAGTTGCCCATGAGCGCCTTGGCGTACCGGGCCTTGATCTGCTCGGAGTAGGTCACTGCTCCTCCATCACCATCGTGCCGACGCCGTCGGACGTGAAGATCTCCAGCAGGGTCGAGTGCGGGACCCGCCCGTCGATGACGTGCGCCTGGGGCACGCCGCCCTTGACGGCGCGCAGGCACGCCTCCATCTTCGGGACCATGCCCGCCTGGAGCGACGGGAGGATCTCGGCGAGCCGGTCGGTGGAGATCTGCCGCAGCAGCGAGTCCTTGTCCGGCCAGTTCTCGTAGAGCCCCTCGACGTCGGTGAGGACGATGAGCTTCTGCGCGCCGAGCGCCTCGGCCAGCGCGGCCGCGGCGGTGTCGGCGTTCAGGTTGTAGAGGACGCCGTCGTGGTCGAGGGCCACGGTGGAGACCACGGGGATGCGCCCGGCGGCGATGAGGTCGTCGATCGCGGCGGTGTTGACCGAGGCGACGTCGCCGACCCGGCCGACGTCGACGCGCTCGCCCTCGACCTGGGCCCAGCGGCGCTTCGCGGTGAACAGCTGCGCGTCCTCGCCGGACATGCCGACGGCGAACGGGCCGTGGTTGTTGATGAGGCCCACCAGTTCCCGGCCGACCTGGCCGACCAGGACCATCCGGACCACGTCGGCGGCCTCGGGGGTGGTGACGCGCAGGCCGCCCTTGAACTCGGAGGCGATGTCGAGCTTGTCGAGCATCGCGGAGATCTGGGGCCCGCCGCCGTGGACGACCACGGGCTTGATGCCGACGTAGTGCAGGAACACCATGTCCGCGGCGAACGCGGCCTGGAGTTCGGGGTTGATCATGGCGTTGCCGCCGTACTTGACGACGGCGATGGAGCCGGTGAACCGCTGGAGCCACGGGAGCGCCTCGATGAGCGTCTCCGCTTTGCCGAGGGCCGCCTGGAGGTGCGGGGCGAGTTCGCTGATGTCCGTCATGTGCTGTACGCCGAGTTCTCGTGGACGTAGTCGTGGGACAGGTCGTTCGTCCAGATCGTGGCGGACGCGGCGCCCTCGTGGAGCTCGATGTCGATCGCCACGTCGCGGCCCTTGAGGTCCACGAGGTCGCGGGGCTCCCCGGCGGCGCCGGCCTTGCAGATCCACACGCCGTTGACGGCCACGTCGACCGCGTCGGCGTCGAACGGCGCCTTGGAGGTGCCGACCGCGGCGAGGATGCGGCCCCAGTTCGGGTCCGAGCCGAACAGGGCGGTCTTGACGAGGCTGTCGCGGGCGACGATCCGGGCCACCTCGACCGCGTCGTCCTCGGTCACCGCGCCGGACACGGTGATCGCGACGTCCTTGGTGGAGCCCTCGGCGTCCGAGAGCAGCTGGTGCGCGAGGTCCTTGCACAGCTCGGTGAGCGCCGAGATGAACTCGTCTGCGGCGGCCTCGACGCCGGAGGCGCCCGAGGCGAGCAGGAGCACGGTGTCGTTGGTGGACATCGACCCGTCGGAGTCGAGCCGGTCGAACGAGTACCGGCAGGCGGTGCCGAGCGCGGCGTCCGCGAGCGGCGCGTCCACGACGGCGTCGGTGGTGAGCACCACGAGCATCGTCGCCAGGCCCGGCGCGAGCATCCCCGCGCCCTTGGCGATCCCGCCGACGCTCCAGCCCGCGGGGCTGGCGACGACGGCGTTCTTCGCGACGGTGTCGGTGGTCATGATCGCCGTGGCGGCCTCGGGGCCGCCGTCGGCGGCGAGGGCCTTCGCGGCGGCCTCGACGCCCGGCAGGAGCTTGTCCATGGGGAGCCGCTCGCCGATGAGCCCGGTCGAGCAGACCGCGACTTCGACCGCACCGCAGCCGAGGACCTCGGCGGTCTTCTCGGCGGTGGCGTGCGTGTCCTGGAAGCCCTCGGGGCCGGTGCAGGCGTTCGCGCCGCCGGAGTTGAGGACCACGGCCTTGAGCGCACCGGTGGTGAGCACCTGCTGCGACCACTTGACCGGGGCGGCCTTGACGCGGTTGCCGGTGAACCTGCCCGCGGCGACCTGGAGCGGGCCCTCGTTGACGACGAGCGCCATGTCGGGCTTGCCGGACGCCTTGAGCCCGGCCGTTACGCCGGATGCCTTGAAGCCCTTGGGAGTCGTGATGGTCACGGCGCCACTCCGTTCACGGTGAGCCCCGCGGCCTCGTCGAGGCCGAGCATGAGGTTCGCGCACTGCACGACCTGCGCGGCCGCGCCCTTGCCGAGGTTGTCGATCGCGGCGGTCACGATGATCCGCCCGGAGTCCTTGTCGGTGCCGCCCTGGAGCAGGACCGCGTTGGTGCCGTAGACGGCCGCGGTGGAGGGCCACTGGCCTTCCCGCAGGACCCGCACGAAGTGCTCGCCCGCGTACGCCTTGGTCAGGGCGTCCCGCACGTCCGCCGCCGACACGTCGGCGAGGGGCTTGGCGGTCACCGTGGAGAGGATGCCGCGGGCCATCGGGGCGAGCAGCGGCGTCATCGACAGCGACGCGGCGCCGCTGGCCTGCTTGATCTCGGGGACGTGCTGGTGCGCGCCGACTTTGTAGGGGCTGACCGCACCCATGACCTCGGACGCGAGGAGGGCCTTCTTCGGGGCGTTCCCGGCCCCGGAGGTCCCGGAGGCGGCCACGACCACGACGTCCTCGGCCGAGGCGATCCCGGCGTCCAGGAGCGGCCGCAGCGCCAGGATGGTCGCGACGGCATAGCAGCCGGTCGCGGCGACCCGGTCGGCGGCGGCGATCTTCTCGCGCTGGCCGGGGAGCTCGGGGAGGCCGTAGGTCCAGGTCCCGGCGTGCGGGCCGGGGTAGTAGGACTCCCAGGCCGCGGCGTCTTCGAGCCGGTGGTCGGCGCCGAGGTCCACGATCTTCTGCGCGGAGGGCAGCTGCGCGGCGAGCGCGGCGGACTGGCCGTGCGGGAGGGTCATGATCACGAGGTCGGCGTCGGCGAAGGCTTCCGGAGCGGTCGGGGTGAAACGTCGGTCGCCGTACGCGGACAGGTGGGGGTGGACCGCGGTGATGTACTCACCGGCATTGCTGTGCGCGCCCGCGGCGACGACGTCGAGCTGCGGGTGGTCGGCCAGCAGCCGGAGCACCTCGCCTCCCGCGTAGCCGCTGGCTCCCGCCACGGCGACCTTGAACGTCACTGGAAACCTCCGTCTTGAATGACTATGCAGAGAACTGTATCAGCATTCAGAGGAGGTGCGACAGGGATATTCCGCTGGGTGGGATGTGACTATCGCCCCTGTTCCCGGGCGACATACGGCCGCTGGCCGCCAAGGCCCCGCCCCGCTCTCAACGTGCCTGCTCGCGCGCAAAGATTGCGGCTTGGACGCGGTTGGTCAGGCCCAGCTTGGCGAGGACCCGGGTGACGTGGGACTTCACCGTGGCCTCGGCCATGCCGAGGTCCGCGGCGATCTCGGCGTTCGACATGCCCTCGCCGATGAGTGACAGCACCTCGGTCTCGCGCGGCGTCAGGGCCGCCAGGCCCGCGCCGTCCGCCTCGATCGGCGCATAAGCGGGCCTGGAGCGCGCGAACTCGGCGATGAGGCCGCGGGTGACCGCAGGCGAGATGAGGCCGTCCCCGCGCGCGATCGTGCGGACCGCCTCCACGAGCGTCGCCGCGTCGGCGTCCTTGAGCAGGAACCCGCTCGCACCCGCCCGGAGCGCGTCGAACACGTTCGCGTCGTCGCCGTACGAGGTGAGGACGAGGACGTCGGCGACGCCGCGCAGGTCCGCGGCCGCCGCGATCCCGTCCTTGCGCGGCATCCGGATGTCCATGACCACCACGTCGGGCCGCAGCTCCTTCGCCAGCGCGACCGCCTCGACCCCGTCGGCGGCCTCGCCGACCACTTCGATGCCCTCCTCGGCGCCCGCGCTCTCCAGGAGCATCCGCAGCCCGGCGCGCACCGCCCCGTGGTCGTCGGCCAGCAGGACCTTAATCATTGGTGACTCCTGTCGGGATCTCGGCGTGGACGGCCCAGCGGTCGCCGTCCGGTCCGGCGTGGACCTGTCCGCCCAGGAGGCGGACGCGCTCGGTCATGCCGACCAGGCCCGATCCGGCTCCGGGCACCGCTTCCTCCTTGTCGCCCAAGGCGTTCACGACGGTGACGACAAGTGTCCCCGGTCGGAATTCGATGACGGCGACGGCGTCGCGGCCGTGTTTGAGGGCGTTGGTGAGCGACTCCTGGACGACCCGGTACGCGGTCAGCTCGACCTCGCCGGCCAGCGGGCGGGCCGGGCCCTCGGTGCGGAACTCGACCTTGAGGCCGACGGCCCTCATGCGCTCGGCGAGTTCGGGGATCTGGTCGATCCGGTAGGACGCGAGCTCCTCCCCTTCGTCCCCGGCGCGGAGGATGCCGATGATGCGGCGCAGTTCGGCGAGGCCGTCGACGCTGGAGGCGCGGATCGCGGCGATGGAGGTGCGCACGGCGTCGGAGTCGAGGTCCTTGCGGGACTGGAGGGCCGTGGACTGGAGGGCGATCGCGGAGAGGTAGTTCGCGACGGTGTCGTGGAGTTCGCGGGCCATGACGGTGCGCTCGCGCAGGACCGCTTCGCGGCGGCGCACGTCGGCGAGGCGGGCCATCTGCTCGGCGCGCTCGCGTTCGAGGAGGGCGCGGTCGTGGGCCTGGCGGACGATGATGCCCGTGGCGATCGGGGAGAGGAGGACGACGGCGAGGATCGCGAGGGTGGTGAGGACCGCGGCGGTGTCGGCGCCGTCGAGGAGGACGAGGCCGCCGAGGAGGAGGACCCCGGCGATGACGGCCGGGGTGAGGATGCGGACGCCGCGGCGCGGCCCGTAGCGCGCGAACGCGTAGAGGTTGTCGGTGTAGACGCAGATCGTGGCGAAGGTGACCCCGATGGCGACCTCGGTGCCGAAGCCGAGGGTGCCGAGGGCGAGGCACAGGCCCGGGGAGGCGCGGCGGACGACGACGCCGAGGCAGGTGAGGCCGAAGGGGATGAACCGCACCCACAGCGGCAGGTGGACCATGTAGGGCTCGAAGACGCCGAGGCCGATGAAGAGCGATCCGAGGACGAAGATCACCGCGGCGGCGATGAGGTCGCCCCTGCGGATGCGCCGCAGGAGGCCGGGCGGACTGGTCATGCCCCCATCCCATCACGTCCGGGGGCCCGCGGCCTCGGTCCGGGAGGGGAGCCGGGCTCCGACTTTGGTCGCACCCAACGGACCCCACCCGTCTCGGAGGGTCCATCATGTTCGGGTGACCCAGGTGAATCCTCCCGAGCCCCGTCCCGAGTGGGAACGGTACAGCGGGGTGCTCCGCAACCTCGTGATGGCCAACTCGTTCGTGGCGCTCGTGCTCGAACTGGCCCTGTTCGTCTTCGTCGCCTGGTGGGCGCTCGACCTCGACCACGCGCTCTGGACGCGGCTCCTCATCGCCGTGGCCTCGGTGGGCGCGCTCATCGTCCTGTGGGGCGCGTTCGCGGCCCCGAAGGCGCGGGTGCCGCTGCCGACCGCCGGGACGGTGGCGGTCAAGGCCGTCGCGTTCGGCGCGGGCGCGGCGGCCCTGTGGGGCCTCGGCCTGCCCGCGGCGGCAATCGCGTTCGCGGTGCTCGCCGCCGCGAACACGGCCGCCGTCACGTACTTCAGGCGACCCCGAGGAGCGTGAGCACCACGCTGTAGTCCCAGTCGGTAGGGTCGCTCGTCGGCAGGTCGTCGATCTCGCTGAAGAGCGCCCCGAACATGGTGGCCCAGAAGACCGCGTACAGGATCCAGAACACGATCGACGCGACGCCGATCCAGCCGAGCACGATCCCGGTGGTGGCGAAGCCGTCGCCGCCTTCGCCGCGCTCGGCGATCTGGCGCTTGGCGATCATCCCGAAGATGAGGCCGAGGACGCCGACGGGGTTGCACACGCCGACGATGCCGAGGACGAGCGCGGCGATCGACATGCCGTTGATGGGCGGCGGCGGGGTGTAGTACCCGTACGGCGGCGCGTAAGGGCCCTGCGGCGGGTACTGCTGCGGGTACGGCGGCGGCGGGTAGGCCGCCGGGCCGGGCGGCTGCATCTGCGGCCCTTGGGGGTCGGGCGTGGGGTCGGGCGTGGACATCAGGCACCTCTGCTATCACGGGCTTCCGGTATCCAGCCGAGCGTAAGGCACCGGGGCCACCGGCGTCGGTCGTCAGGGGCGCGTCCTCGGCCTCGCGGTCGGCGCGCTCGCGGTCGAGCAGGGGCGTGCACGCGAACCACACGAGCGCGGTGACGGCCCATCCGGCGGCGGCGCCCGCGATCGTGTCGGTGAGCCAGTGGGCGTGCTGCCAGGTGCGGGCGCCCATCATGAGGACCGTCAGGAACACCGCGACCGGCCACCAGGTCTTGAGGTGGCGGGCGGGGATCCAGACCACGGCGACGATGACGACGAACGCGGCCATGCGCGCGGAGTGCCCGGACGGGAAGGCCCACGAGCCGGTGTGGACCATGACGTCGAGGGGCCGGGGCCGCTCCCCCACGAGCTTGACGAGGTCCACGACGAGCGAGGACGCGGCGACGGCGGCGCACGCGAACACCGCCGAGCGCCAGCGCTTCGCGATGAGCAGGGCGACGACGGCGATGGCGAGGAGCGCGAGGCCCGGTTCGCCGCCGAGGCGGTTGAGGAGCTGCGCGAGCTGCCAGCGGACGCCGTCGGCGGGGCCGCCGACGAGGGCGTTCCAGCGGTCGTCGAGGCCCTGCAGCGGCGGCGTCCCGGCGAGGCGGATCCAGATCGCGTCCCCGAGGACCCCGAGCGGGACGAGGACCGCCAGGGCGAGCGCGGTGCGCGACTTCGGGAAGCCGTTGGGAGTCATGGGCTGCATGGTAGGTCCTGCGGAGGGCCCGCTCAGCAGAAGGGCCAGCTGGTGCACTCCTCGCTGGTGGTCTCCTCGGGCAAGGAGGTGGTGGGTTCGGGCTCGGGTTCGGAGGAGGTGGTGGGCTCGGGTTCGGGCTCTTCGCTGGTCTCCTCGGCCTCGCTTGAGGACTCGGCCTCGCTGGGGCTCTGGGACGGGGCGCACGCGGCGTCGTCGGGGTGGGCCTGGCAGTACTCGCCGTCGGGGTCCATGGAGCCGTCGTCCTCGATGCCGTCGGTGAGGTCCTCGCCCGCGCCGGAGGCGCCGGGGAGGCGCTCGGCCTCGTAGCCCTTGGTCTCGATGGCGGTGTCGATGACGTTGCGCCACAGGGGCATCCCGCCGTCGGCGGCGGCGGACCCGTTGGCCCAGGCGGCGACGCTGAGCTGGGGTATGGCGCCGACGTACCAGGACTGGGTGGTGGAGCCGTGGAAGTCGGCGCCGATGCCGAAGAAGTCGCGGTCCTCCATGGCGTCCGCTTCGCCGAGGCCGATGAACTGGAGGTCCTGCGCGGTGGTCTCGGCAATCGCTTGGTTGGTGCGGATGTCCTGCTCGGCGCCGATCTCGGCGTCGCCGGAGTCGAGGACGGCGTCCACGAGGTGGGTCTCGGCGTACTCGCCCCCGGCGGCGATGGTCGCGTAGACGCCGGCCATGTCGACGACGGGCACGGGGTAGGTGCCGAGCCCGGCGGGGTCGAGGCCGTCGTAGTCGCCGGCGGCGAGGTCGCGGAGGGTCCCGTCGGCGTCGGCCATCGCGGTGAGGCCCATGCCGTTCGCGGTTGCCAGAACGGTGTCGGCGCCGTACTCCCCGGCCATGGTGTCCATGGCGCCGTCGCGGTTCTGCTGCACCGCTTCGGCGAGGGTGACGTCGGTGTCGTCGTCGCTCCACCAGGAGTCGATGGACGCGCCGGATTCGAGGGCGGTCGCGGCGGTGATCATGTCGAACACGGAGGAGGAGGGGTGCGGGGCGGCGGAGCCGACGAGGTCGGCGCCGGTCTCGGCCTCTGCGCCGTAGTAGCAGAGGACGGCGCCGGTGCCGGGTTCGACGGCGACGACGCCCGCTTCGCCGGAGGTCTCCTCGGCGGCGTCCTGGAGGGCCTGGTCGAGGGTGAGGACGACGCGGTACCCGTCGGGGCGGGCGTCCTCGTCGTAGAGCTGGTCGGCGGTGATGCCGTAGCGGGTTTCGAGTTCGGCGTGGATGCGCTCGACGAGGGACGGGTTGGTGTCGGCGAAGTCGGCGGGGAGGGCGCGGCCGTCGTTGTAGAGGAGCGCGGCGTCGTCCGCCCCGGCACCGGCCCCGCCGCCTCCAGGGAGGTTGCCGAGCACGATGGACGCGCCGACGGCGACGACGAGCGCGGCGGCGCCGCCGACGGCGAGGTGCATCCTGCTGAACTGCATGTCGCGCAACCGGTCCGGGAGGGGGAGGTTCCACGCGGCGCGGCGTGCCCCGCTGTACGCGAGGCCCGCCCGGTGGCTCCCCGGGGGTCCGCCTTCCGAGCCGGACCGCCTCAGGCGCCTGCCGATGCGAGAGGGGTTCCCGTTATTCACACCACGTACCTTAAAAGGCGCGGACCATGCGACATGCCGCGGCTCCGGCCTTACTCCGAAATCACGCCTTACCGGGACACGCAGTAAGGGCGCGGTGCCACCGTGGTGACCCCGCGCCCCTTCCGAACCTCCGCTACGCGCGCAGTCCGGCGCCGAAGCGCTCGGCGGCGACCGCGACGGCCGCGTCGCGCACGGCCACGCCCTCCTCGTTGGTGAGGGTCCGGTCGTTCGCGCGCAGCTCCAGCTTGAACGCGAGGGACTTGCGGCCCTCGCCGAGCTTCGCGTCCCGGTACACGTCGAACAGGCGCAGCGAGTCGAGCAGCTCCCCGGCGCCCTCGCGCAGCGCGGCCTCGACCTGCCCGGCGGGGACGGCCTCGTCCACGACCACGGCGACGTCGATGAGCGTCGCCGGGAAGTGCGAGACCACCGGCGCGGGCGCGAGGTCCGGCAGCGGCAGCGCGGTCAGGTCCAGCTCCATCGCGGCGGTGCGGCGCGGCAGGCCGAGGCGCTCGCACACCTCGGGGTGCAGCTCACCGGCGTGGCCGACGACGACGCCGTCCACGCGCAGCTCGGCGCAGCGGCCCGGGTGCCACGGCGCGGCCTGGCCTTGGGCCGCTTCGAGTTCCACACCGGACGCCTGGGCCACGAGTTCGGCGGCCTCGACCGCGTCCGCCCAGTCGACGGCCCGGCCGGGCGAGTCGACCCCGGCGGGCACGGCCTGCCCGCACAGGACCGCGGCGACGTGCCGCGGCTGCACCGGCAGGCGCCGGATCGCGGCCGCGATGGCCTCGTCGTCGGGGCGCTTGGAGACGGGCAGCACGACCGCGTCGAGCTCGGTCCAGCCGTCGGCGGGCCGGAAGACCAGGCCCTCCTCGAAGACCGCGAGGTCCTTCGCACCGCGCGCGAGGTTGATGCGCACGGCGTTCACGAGGCTCGCGAGGACGGTGGTGCGCAGCAGCGGCGCGGCGTCGTCGAGCGGGTTGAGCACGGCGACGGCCTCGCGCTGCGGGTCCTTCTCGTCCAGGCCCAGCTCGTCGGCGCGGTCGCGCGAGACGAACGGGAACGTGTAGGTCTCCACGAACCCGCCGTCCGCGAGCGCGCGGGCGACGCGGCGGCGGCGGCGCTGCGCGGCGGTGAGGCCGGTCCCGGCGATGGCGCGGGGCGTCGCCGAGGGCACGTGCGCGTAGCCGTGCAGCCGCACGACCTCCTCGACCAGGTCGACGGGGTCGGTGATGTCGGTGCGCCAGGGCGCGGGTACGACGCTGAGCACGTCCCCGTCGCCGTCCACAGTGCACCCGGCGGCTTCGAGCATCGCGACGACCGTGGCTCGGTCGTAGTCGACGCCCACGGTGCGCGAGGGCAGGTCCACGGGCAGCTCGATCGCGGGGATCGGCTTCCGGTTGTCGATGTCGGCGACCTCGTCCACGAGGGTCCCGCCGCCGTACTCCACGAGCAGGTCCGCGGCGCGCTGCGCGGCGGTCATGCTCAGGGCCGCGTCGGCGCCGCGCTCGTACCGCTTGGACGCCTCGGAGGTGAGCTTGTGGCGCCGCGAGGTGCGGGCGATGGAGACCGGGTCCCAGTGGGCCGCTTCGATGAGCACGTTCCGGGTGCCCGGCACGACCTCGGAGGTGAGGCCGCCCATGACGCCCGCGAGCGAGAGCGGGCCGGTGGCGTCGCAGATGACCATGTCCTCGGGGTCGAGCTTGCGCTCCACGTCGTCGAGGGTCTTCAGCGTCTCGCCGGGCTGCGCGCGGCGCACCACGAGGACGTCTTCGAGCGCGTCGCGGTCGAAGGCGTGCAGCGGGTGCCCCAGTTCGAGCATCAGGTAGTTCGTGACGTCGACCGCGAGACCGAGTGGGCGCATGCCCGCTTGGACGAGGCGCCGGGCCATCCACTCGGGGGCCTCGGCGTTCGCGTCCACGTCGCGCACCTCGCGGAGCGTGAAACGCGTGCAGCCGTCGGTCTCCACGCGCACCGGGTACGGCGGGTGCTCGGTGGCCTTCGGCTCCGCGGCCTTCGCCGCCGGGTCGGTGAAGGCCACGCCGAGGCGGTGGGCGACCTCGCGGGCGATGCCGCGCACGGAGAAGCAGTACCCCATGTCCGGGGTGATCGCGAGCTCGAAGACGACGTCGTCGAGGCCCACGACCGGGCGGGCGTCCTCCCCCACCGCGGTCTGCTCAAGCACGGCTTCGGGGAGGACGATGATGCCCTCGTGGTCATCGGAGACGCCGAGTTCGCGGGCGGAGCAGATCATGCCGTCCGAGAGGCGCCCGTAGGTCTTGCGCGAGGCGATCTTGAAGCCGCCGGGCAGCTCGGCACCGGGCAGGGCCACGACGACGAGGTCGCCTTCGGCGAAGTTCCGTGCGCCGCAGATGATCGAGCGCGGCTCGGCCTCGCCGACCTCCACCTGGCAGTGGCGGATCGGCTTCTTGAACTCGGTGAGCTCCTCGACGGACGCGACGCGGCCGACGACGAGCGGGCCGGTCACGCGGCCGCGCAGGTCGTCCACCTCCTCGACTTCCAGCCCGGACTCGACCAGCGCGGCGTCGAGCGCCTCGGTGGACAGGTCCGCGGGCAGGGCGGCGTACTCGGCGAGCCAGGAAACGGGAATCCTCATCGTCTACTCCTCCACTCGCAGGCCGGCCGGGAACCGGACGTCGCCGTCGATGATGTCGCGCAGGTCGGTGATGCCGTGGCGCAGCATGAGCGCCCGCTCCACCCCCATGCCGAACGCGAAGCCCGAGTACACGTCGGGGTCGATGCCGCAGGCGCGCAGGACGCGCGGGTTGACCATGCCGCAGCCGCCCCACTCGATCCAGCGGGCGCCGTCCTTGTGGGCGGCGAACCAGACGTCCACCTCGGCGCTGGGCTCGGTGAACGGGAAGTACGAGGGCCGCAGGCGGGTCTTCGCGTCGGGCCCGAACACGGACTTCGCGAAGTGGTCGAGCGTCCCCTTGAGGTCGGCCATGGTGATGCCCTTGTCGACCACGAGGCCCTCGGTCTGGTGGAACACCGGCGAGTGCGTGGCGTCGACCTCGTCGGTGCGGTACACGCGGCCGGGCGCGACCGTATAGATCGGCGGCTCCTGCGTGAGCATCGTGTGGATCTGCACGGTGGAGGTATGGGTGCGCAGCACCATGTTCGACCCGAACTCCCCGTCGCCGTCGGCGATGTGGAACGTGTCCATCATCGTGCGGGCCGGGTGGTCGGGGTGGATGTTCAGCGCGTCGAAGTTGAACCACTCCAGTTCGACCTCGGGGCCCTCGCCGATGGCGTACCCCATGGCGGCGAACAGGTCCGCGATCCGGTCCATCTGGACGTTGATCGGGTGGCGGGCGCCCTGGCGGTGCCGGGGCGTGCGCGCGGTGACGTCCACGGTCTCCTCGCTGAGGACCCGGGCCGCCTCGGCGGCCTTGAGGATCTCCTCGCGGGCCTCGTACACGGCGGTGATCTCGGTGCGGGCGGCGTTGACGTTGCGTCCGGCCTCCCCGCGCTCGGGGCCGGGGATCGAACCGATCGCCCTGCGGGCCAGCGACACCGGGGCCTTGTCGCCGAGGACGGCGGACTTGGCTGCGGCGAGTGCTTCGAGGTCTGCGGCCGCTTCGATGGCGGCGGCGGCGTCTTTCACGGCCCTCGCGAGGGCCTCGGGCTGGAGCAGGCCAGCCTCGTTCTCAGTGCTCATTCGTCTCTCTCCTGGCGGGACCATCAGCAGTCTAGAAAAGACGCGCGGCGCGGCCGCAGCCCGCTGGGGAGGAGTGGTCGGCTAGCCGCCCAGCCCGCACCCGGCGGGCTGGATAAATTCGCGGCGACCGTAAGACATGAGGTCATTCTACTTCCTGCGCTGAGCGGCCGCACTCGCGTAGAGGCACACCCCGGCGGCGACGGCGAGGTTCAGGCTCTCGGCCCTCCCCCAGATGGGCACGCCGACGCGGCGGTGGGCCAGCGCGGCGGTCGCGTCGTCGAGGCCGTGGGCCTCGGAGCCGAACAGCCACACGGTGGGCGCGTCGAGCTCCCCGGCCGCGTCGAGCGCGTAGAGGTCGTCGCCTCCGGCGGCGGCGGCGAGGATCTGGGCGTTGGCGAACACGTCGAGGGTGTCGGCGGTGTCGGCGGCGCGCACGACGGGCAGGTGGAAGAGGCTCCCGGCGGAGGAGCGCACGCACTTGCCGTTGTACGGGTCGACGGAGTCGGTGCCGAAGACGACGCAGTCGGCCCCGGCGGCGTCGGCCGCGCGGAGCACGGTCCCGGCGTTCCCGGGGTCGGTGATGCCGTGGAGGACCGCGATGAGCTTCGGGTCCTCGGGGAGCCGCTGGTCCAGAAAGCGGCAGACGGCGACGAGGCCCTGCGGGGTGACGGTCTCGGCGAGGGCGGCGAGGCCCTCGTCGGTGCAGGGGTGGACGTGGGCGCCCGCGGCGACGGCGGCGTCGATCAGCGCCGAGTGGCGGGTGTCGGCGTCGAGGTCGTAGAACAGGTCGGTGACGACGCCCGCTCCGATCGCCTCGCGCACGGCCTGGGGGCCCTCGGCGAGGAACCGCTCGGCCTTGTCGCGGCCGCGGCGGCGCTGGAGCTTGCGGGCGTTGACGACCCGGGACGAACGCGAGGTGTACGCGTCCGGCCCGGGCTCATCGGTCTGCATTTACGCTTCGACCGGGGCGTTGACGTCCTCGGGGAGGGCGGCCTTGGCGACCTCGACCAGGGCGGTGAACGCCGCGGCGTCGTTGACGGCCAGCTCGGCGAGGATCTTGCGGTCCACCTCGACCTCCGCGAGGGCCAGGCCCTGCATGAAGCGGTTGTAGGTGAGGCCGTTCGCACGGGCGGCGGCGT
Source organism: Glycomyces sp. NPDC047010 (assembly GCF_040644205.1). Classification (NCBI taxonomy): domain Bacteria; kingdom Bacillati; phylum Actinomycetota; class Actinomycetes; order Glycomycetales; family Glycomycetaceae; genus Glycomyces; species Glycomyces sp. NPDC047010. The sequence goes on from NZ_JBEYVY010000020.1 coordinate 35,255, forward strand.
TGATGCGGGTGATCCACAGCTTGCGGAACTCGCGCTTGCGGGCCTTGCGGTCGCGGTACGAGTAGGTGTACGAGTGGAGCAGCTGCTCCTTGGCCTTGCGGTACAGGCGCGAGCGCTGCCCGCGGTAGCCCTTGGCCTCTTCGAGTACGACGCGGCGCTTCTTCTTGGCGTTCACCGAACGCTTGACGCGTGCCACAGTTGGTCTCCTTGCGGTTAAAAGCGGTTGGAAGTCAATCGGGTCGGGCTACATGCCCAGCAGCTTCTTGACCTGCTTGGTGTCGGCAGGGGAGACCGCCTGGTCGCCCGACTGCTTGCGCTTGAAGCGGCCGCTCTTGGCCAGCATCAGGTGGTTCTTGCCGGCGCCGCGGCGCATCAGCTTGCCCGACCCGGTCACCTTGAACCGCTTCTTGGCACCGCTGTGGGACTTCATCTTCGGCATTGGTTTCTCCTTAGTTGCACCGGACGGGTCGGGCGCGTCGCCGCGCCCGGCACCTTCCGTTCGCCGGGGTCTAGGACCCGGGCGTCTCGTCGGGCTTCTCGGCGGGGGCCTCGGCCGGGGCGTCGGCCTGGACCGGCTCGGCCTGCTCGTCCGCGGGGGCCTGGTCGGCCTCGTCGCGCTCGCGGCCCTTGCGTCCGCCGCCCTTGATCTCGCTCTTGGGGCGGATCGGGGCGACGACCATGATCATGTTGCGGCCGTCCTGCTTCGCGGCGGACTCGATGACCGCGAGGTCGGAGATCTCCTCCGCCAGCTTGTCCAGCAGGCGGCGTCCCAGCTCCGGTCGCGACTGCTCGCGCCCGCGGAACATGATGGTGATCTTGACCTTGTCCCCGGCCGTGAGGAAGCGCACGATGTGACCCTTTTTGGTCTCGTAGTCGTGCTTGTCGATCTTCGGCCGGAGCTTCATCTCCTTGATGACCGTCTGCTGCTGGTTGCGGCGCGAGGCACGGGCCTTCTGAGCGGACTCGTACTTGTACTTGCCGTAGTCCATGAGCTTGCAGACCGGCGGACGGGCGGTGGGTGCGACCTCGACCAGGTCCAGGTCGACGTCCGCGGCCAGTTGCAGGGCCTTGTCGATCGACACGATGCCGACCTGTTCACCCTGCGGGCCGACCAGGCGCACTTCTTTGGTCCGGATCTGGTCGTTCACGCGCAAATCGCTGATGGGGCCTCCTTGGTTGCGATTCTCGCCGGCGCGTTCGCGCCGGCGCCCCTGTGGCTTTCGGGTCGTCGCCGGCGCGGGTGCACCGGCGGCTCGTCGCGCAAGCGTGACCCAGCGGCCTCGGGCATGAGGTCCCAACAAAGAAAGACCCCAGCGTATGCCGGGGTCCACTCCAAAGCACGGCGGACGTCATCCGCCGTCTTGTGACCCGGTCGCCAGTCGGTCCTGAATCACTGGGATTCGGTGGACCCGGCTGCGGGTGGGAGCTGGACTCCGCTTGCTAGCACCGTGCGCATTCCGAAGGACGGCGCGGTGCGATCGACAAGCCATGGTAGCACCTAGCTGCGGGACTGCTCCAAGAGCGCCCGCAGGTGTTTGATCGCCGTCACGGCCCGGTCCTTGTCGCTGACCTGGATCGCCATGATCGACATCTCGTCGTCGTCCGCGAGTTCCACGGTCGCCCAGGTCATCTTGTCGGTGAAGTTGATGGCGGTGACGACCTGCCAGGGGAAGAAGCGGGTGCCCGTGACGTTGCGCACCTCGATGCCCTTGGCGTCGGCGCGCACGCGCAGCCGCAGGAAGCTCAGGGCGATCCCGGCGCCGACGACGCCCAGGCCGATCATCGCGGCCTGGTCGGCGACGGTGACCGCGCCGCCCTCGACGGTGGTCGTCCCGAGGGTGAAGGACAGGGCGGTGAACCCGAAGAACGCGACGGCCGCACCGATCCAGGCCCCGATGCGGGACTTCCGGGGCCGGTATTCGAAAGGCTCGGTCTCAAGCGGGCCGGTGGTGGGCATGGGTTCCTGCTCCTGTACGGCGGTCACGCTGCTCCTCTATTGTCCCTCGTCCGGCCCCTCACGGGAGCTGGTCGATCTCCAGGCTCGCATCGAATGCAAGCAGGGTCTTCGGCTCCCCGGTGACGATGGGCCACCCGGGGCGGTTCAGGCCACACCAGGCGACGTGCCCGGCGGCGATGTTCCCGTGCTGGCGCGAGCGCGACAACATGAGCCCGACGTCGCGGGCGGACTTCTGGTCCAGGTCCATGATGACGGTGACGGGCAGGCCGAGCAGCACCAGGAGCGCGTCCCGGTCGCGGCGGCGGGCCTGCGACCACGCCTCGGCGAGCGCGCCGGAGGGGATCGCGAGGACGACGTTCTGCTCCAGGGCGGTGAAGACGACGGCCTGGGGGTAGGGCATGGAGGTGGCGAAGCCGACGATGGCGGAGACGTCCAGGATGCGGCCGCCGATCATGGGCGCGCCTCCCCGTCGTCCTTCCCTTCGACGCCGAGGACCTCGCGGGCCCAGGCGAGGTGCTCGGCGCTGGGCCCCTGGCCCTTGCGCTCGAACAGGTCCTGGAGCTCGGTGAGGGAGCGGTCGCGTTCGAGGCGCTCGGCGACGGCGGCCCCGACGTACTCGTCGACCGAGCCCGCCCGGCCGACCGCGACGAGGCGGCGGATCTGCTCCAGCTGCCCCTGCGGGAGGGTGACGCTCGGCCGCGACGGCGCCGCCCCCGTGCCGGAGGGCGGGTTGAGCGACGAATTGGCGCGATCGGTCACGATTCTCAGGGTAGCGGGGCCGCTGCGCAATGCACGAGCGGCCAGGACCGTCATGAGTCCTTCGGCCATGGCAAAGCTTGCGTGCCGTAAATGAGTGCGGACGCGGTACCGTCATCTGCGAGCGCCCCTAGTCGCGCGACAAGTGAGTCGATGGAAAGGAACGGCGATGGCCGAGACGAAGTCCGGGGAGCGACCCCACGACCCGAAGTTCCCCGAGAAGTTCCTGGAGTTCATGCGCTCCGGGTGGGGACCGCTGGACCTGGACGCCGCCCCGCTGCCGCAGGCGGCGTTCACCGCGCGGCGCCGCGAGGCGCTCTCGTCGGCCTTCCCGGGCGAGGTGCTGATCGTCCCCACGGGTGAGGAGCAGCGGCGCTCGAACGACACCTTCTACCCGTTCCGCGCGGGCTCGGACTTCGTGTGGCTCACCGGTGACCAGGACCCCGAGGGCGTGCTGGTCCTGCACCCGAGCGGCGGCGGCCACGAGGCGGTCCTGTACCGCCGGCCCCGCAAGGGCACCGACTCCGACGAGTTCTTCCGCTCGGCGAAGTACGGCGAGCTGTGGATCGGCCGCAAGCACTCGCTCGACGAGACCGAGGTGCGCCTGGGCCTGCCGTGCAAGGACGTCGAGGGCCTGGACGAGGCGCTCAAGGGCGCCGACCGCGCGCGGACCCGCATCCTGCGCGGCTTCGACTCCGCGCTGGACGCGCGCTTCGCGGACGAGGACGCCCCCGAGGAGGGCCTCACCCGCGACGGCGAGCTCGCGGCGGTGCTCTCGGAGCTGCGGCTGCGCAAGGACTCGTGGGAGATCGAGCAGCTCCAGGACGCCGTGGACATCACCGTGCGCGGCTTCGAGGACGTCGCCCGGATCATCCCGGCGACCGGCTCGGTCTCCGAGCGGCTCATCGAGGGCGTGTTCCGCTCGCGCGCGCGCCTGGAGGGCAACGGCCTCGGCTACGACTCGATCGTGGGCGCCGGGTCGCACGCGACGACGCTCCACTGGATCACCAACGACGGCGCCACCAAGACCGGCGAGCTGCTGCTCATGGACATGGGCGTGGAGAACCACCACCTCTACACCGCCGACGTCACCCGCACGATCCCCGTCGACGGGCGGTTCACGCCGCTCCAGAAGCAGGTCTACGACGTGGTGCACGCCTCGCAGCAGGCGGGCATGGACGTCATCCGGCCCGGCACCGAGTTCCAGGAGATCCACCAGACGTGCATGCGGGTCCTCGCCGAGGGCCTGAGCGACCTGGGGATCCTGCCCGGCTCGGTGGACGAGGCGCTCGACAAGGACTCGCTGATCTACCGGCGCTGGACGCTCCACGGCTTCGGGCACATGCTCGGCCTCGACGTCCACGACTGCGCGGCCTCGCGGCCCGAGCACTACTACAAGGGCGCGGTCCAGGAGGACTTCGTGCTCACCGTGGAGCCGGGGCTGTACTTCCAGGCCAACGACGAGCTGGTCCCCGAGGAGCTGCGCGGCGTCGGCATCCGCATCGAGGACGACGTGCGGGTCACCGCCGACGGCTGCGAGAACCTCTCGGACGGGCTCCCGCGGAGCTCGGACGAGGTCGAGACCTGGCTGGCCGAGCAGCGCGAGGCCGGACCCCGGATCGCGGGCGCGAACTAGCCTTTCCGCAGGTCGCTCCGGGCACCGCAGGGCCGGTGACGGCCCCGCAGGCCCGGAGCGTATAGTCCGATTTCAGGCTTATATCCACCGCACCGGGCCGGCGGCGGGGGCATCACCGCACACAACCGCTCCCCGCCGCCGGCCTTCAACGTCCCCGTTGCGGTCCCCCTCTTGGCGATCCATGCCACTCGATGCCTCTTAGGCTCGGCTAAGCACCGCTCAACTCAACGCGGGTGCTACAGTTGGAACCGTTAAATAAGACGGACGTACTGTTTAAGAGTCGGCGGCTCTGCCCGACCGTGGTCCCCGACCTCTCGGGTTGCGGCAGACTGAGACCGACCTTCAGTTCTGAATCGAGGAGCTCTCATGGTGAGTACGGACTCCTTCGGCGCCCGCGAAACGCTGCGGGTCGGCGAACACGACTACGACATCTACCGCATCGACAAGGTGGAGGGGCACCAGCGGCTGCCGTACAGCCTCAAGGTCCTCCTCGAGAACCTGCTGCGTAACGAGGACGGCGCGGACATCACCGCCGACCACATCCGCGCCCTCGGCTCCTGGGACCCGAACGCCAAGCCCAGCACCGAGATCCAGTTCACGCCCGCCCGCGTGATCATGCAGGACTTCACCGGCGTCCCCTGCGTCGTCGACCTCGCCACCATGCGCGAGGCCGTCCGCGACCTCGGCGGCGACCCGGCCCAGATCAACCCGCTCGCGCCCGCCGAGATGGTCATCGACCACTCCGTGATCGTCGACTTCTTCGGCCACCCCGACTCCTTCCAGCGCAACGTCGAGCGCGAGTACGAGCGCAACCGCGAGCGCTACCAGTTCCTGCGCTGGGGCCAGACCGCCTTCGACGAGTTCAAGGTCGTCCCGCCCGGCACCGGCATCGTCCACCAGGTCAACATCGAGCACCTCGCGCGCGTCGTCATGACCCGCGACGGCCTCGCGTACCCCGACACCTGCGTCGGCACCGACTCCCACACCACCATGGAGAACGGCATCGGCGTCCTCGGCTGGGGCGTCGGCGGCATCGAGGCGGAGGCCGCGATGCTCGGCCAGCCGATCTCCATGCTCATCCCGCGCGTCGTCGGCTTCAAGCTCTCCGGCGACCTCCCGCCCGGGACCACCGCCACCGACCTCGTCCTCACCATCACCGAGATGCTCCGCGACCACGGCGTCGTCGGCAAGTTCGTCGAGTTCTACGGCGAGGGCGTCTCCTCCGTGCCCGTCGCCGACCGCTCCACGCTCGGCAACATGGCCCCCGAGTTCGGGTCCACCTGCGGCATCTTCCCGATCGACGAGCGCACCGTCGACTACCTGCGCCTCACCGGCCGCTCCGAGGAGCAGATCGCCCTCGTCGAGGCGTACGCCAAGGCCCAGGGCATGTGGCACGACCCGAAGCAGGAGGCCGAGTACTCCGAGTACCTCGAACTCGACCTCTCCACCGTGGTCCCCTCCATCGCCGGACCCAAGCGCCCGCAGGACCGCATCCAGCTCGACAACGCCGGGCACCAGTGGCGCCGCGACGTCGCCAACTACGTGGCCGACGAGCCGGGCATCGAGTCCTTCCCGGGCTCCGACGCCCCCGCGCAGGCCCCCAACGGCTCGCGCCCGCACAACCCGCAGACCGTCAAGACCGGCGAGGGCGAGTTCCAGCTCGACCACGGCGCCGTCGTGATCGCCGCGATCACCTCGTGCACCAACACCTCGAACCCGTACGTCATGGTCGGCGCGGGCCTGCTCGCCAAGAACGCCGTCGAGGCCGGGCTCCTGTCCAAGCCGTGGGTGAAGACCTCGCTCGCGCCCGGGTCCCAGGTCGTCACCGGGTACCTCCAGCGCGCCGGGCTCTCCCCCTACCTCGACAAGCTCGGGTTCAACCTGGTCGGCTACGGCTGCACCACCTGCATCGGCAACTCCGGCCCGCTCCCCGAGGAGACCTCGGCCGCGGTCCAGGCCGGCGACCTCGCCGTCGCGGCCGTCCTCTCGGGCAACCGCAACTTCGAGGGCCGGATCAACCCGGACGTCAAGATGAACTACCTCGCCAGCCCGCCGCTGGTCGTCGCCTACGCGCTCGCCGGGACCATGGACGTGAACCTCACGACCGACGTCATCGGCAAGGGCAAGGACGGCCAGGACGTGTTCCTGCGCGACATCTGGCCCTCCGCCGAGGAGATCCGCGAGGTCGTGGACGGCCACATCGGCCGCGACATGTTCCTCACCGAGTACGCCTCCGTGTTCGACGGCGACGAGACCTGGCAGTCCCTGCCGATCCCGACCGGCAACACCTTCGAGTGGGACGAGTCCTCCACGTACGTGCGCAAGGCCCCGTACTTCGAGAACATGCCCGCCACGCCGGACGCCGTCGAGGACATCCACGGCGCCCGCATCATGGCGAAGCTCGGCGACTCGGTCACCACCGACCACATCTCCCCCGCCGGGTCCATCAAGGCCGACTCGCCCGCGGGCGAGTACCTCAAGGCCCAGGGCGTGGGCCCCAAGGACTTCAACTCCTACGGCTCGCGCCGCGGGAACCACGAGGTCATGGTCCGCGGCACGTTCGCGAACATCCGCCTGCGCAACCAGCTCGCCCCCGGCACCGAGGGCGGCTGGACCCGCGACTTCACGCAGGCCGGCGGGCCCGTCGCCACCATCTACGACGCGTGCCAGAACTACGCCGCCGAGGGCACCCCGCTGGTCGTCCTCGCCGGCAAGGAGTACGGCACCGGCTCCAGCCGCGACTGGGCCGCCAAGGGCACCCGCCTCCTCGGCGTCAAGGCCGTCATCGCCGAGTCCTACGAGCGCATCCACCGCTCGAACCTCATCGGCATGGGCGTCCTGCCCCTCCAGTACCCGGAGGGCGAGTCGCACCAGAGCCTCGGCCTCACCGGCGAGGAGACCGTCGCCGTCACCGGCGTCACCGCCGTCAACGAGGGCATCCCGGACACGGTCACCGTGACCGCCACCAGCCCGGACGGCGCCGTCACCACCTTCGAGGCCGTCGTCCGCCTCGACACCCCGGGCGAGGCCGAGTACTACCGCAACGGAGGCATCCTCCAGTACGTCCTCCGCGGCCTGCTCGCCAAGTAGCGCAACACGAGTAGAGGGGCGGGCCCGGCGGGCCCGCCCCTTTCCGCTTACCCCCGAGGAGCGACATGACCTTCGGCTACGGCCTCCACCACGTGCAGATCGCCATCCGCCCCGCCGCAGAGGACGCCGCCCGCGCCTTCTACGTCGGCGTGCTCGGCATGACCGAGGTCCCCAAGCCCCCCGACCTCGCCAGGCGCGGCGGTCTGTGGCTGCGCACCGACGCCCTGGAGATCCACCTCGGCGTCGAACCGGGCCTCGTGCCCTCGGAGAAGGCGCACCCGGGCATCCTCGTGGACGACCTCGACGGGCTCGCCGCCGCGCTCGACGCGGCCGGGCACGCCGTCGAGTGGGACGGCCTGTTCATCGGCTTCCGGCGCTTCTACGCCCGCGACCCGTTCGGCAACCGCCTGGAGTTCCTCTCCCCCGCCGAGTAGATCCGGTCCTCCGGAAACCCAGTCGACTGGGGTGGTACCTGGATTCGGTTGCGGGCGTTGACGGTGGGGGCGGGGCGCTGGCAGGCTCGGGGGCATGAGTGCGGGTTATGAACTGGCGCAGGTGAACATCGGGCGGATGCGCGCGCCCCTCGACTCGCCCGTGATGAAGGACTTCATGGACGGGCTCGCGGAGGTCAACGCGGCGGCGGACGCGCACGAGGGGTTCGTGTGGCGGCTGGCCGACGGGGAGGGCGAGGGGGCGACCGGGTTCCGGTTCTGGGGCGACGAGTGGCTCATCGTGAACATGTCGGTGTGGGAGGACCCCGAGACGTTCCGGGCCTACGTGTACGGCGCGGTGCACCGGCCGTACCTCCAGCGCCGCCGCGAGTGGTTCGAGCACCTCAAGGAGGCCGTGACCGTGCTGTGGTGGGTGCCCGCGGGCGAGCGGCCCACGGTGGGGGACGCGGAGAAGCGGCTGACGATGCTGCGGGAGAAGGGGCCCACGGCGGATGCGTTCACGATGAAGGAGACGTTCCCGGCTCCGGAGGCGTAGGGCCGCAGTGAGGGCCCTCACCGGGTGGAATCCCCGGCCCCCTTGAGGCGTTTTGCCTGGTGTGATCCGGGAAGTGGACGTCGTCGTGATCGGGGCCGGGCAGGCCGGCCTGTCGGCCGCGTACTTCCTGCGTCGGCACTTCGAGCCCGGGACGGGCTTCGCGGTGCTCGACCACGCGCCGCACGCGGGCGGGGCGTGGCAGTTCCGGTGGCCGACCCTCACGTTCAAGACCGTGAACGGCGTCTACCAGCTCCCCGGCATGCCGGTCCCCGAACCCGACGAGTCGACCCCGGTCGCCGGGGTCATCTCCGAGTACTTCGCCGCCTATGAGCGCGAGTTCGACCTGCGCGTCGAGCGGCCCGTCTCGGTCCGCACCGTGCGGTCCCTCCCCGACAAGCGGCTCGAAGTCGCCACCAACCGCGGCACGTGGATCGCGAAGGCGCTCATCAACGCCACGGGCACGTGGGAACGGCCGTTCTGGCCCCGCTACACCGGGCAGGGCACGTTCCGGGGCCGCCAATTGCACACCGCGCAGTACCGCGGGCCCGCGGAGTTCGCGGGCGAGCGCGTCGTGGTCGTCGGCGGCGGGATCTCCGCGATGCAGCACCTCATGGAGATCCACCCGGTCGCGGCCGCCACCACCTGGGTGACGCGGCGCGAACCGCAGTGGCGCAGCGGCGACTTCAACCCCGACCGCGGCCGCGAGGCCGTCGCGATGGTCGAGGAGCGCGTGCGCAAGGGCCTGCGGCCGCAGTCGGTCATCAGCGTCACCGGCGTCCCGCTCACGCCCGAGATCCGGGCCGCGCGGGAGGCGGGGGTCCTGGACCGGCACCCGGTGTTCGACCGCATCGAGCCCGACGGCGTGGCATGGGACGACGGGAAGTTCGTGCCCGCCGACGTGATCCTGTGGGCCACCGGCTTCCGGGCCGCGCTCGACCACCTCGCGCCGCTGAAGCTGCGCGGGCCGGGCGGCGGGATCGTCATGGACGGCACCAGGGTCGCGGCCGACCCCAGAATCCACCTCGCGGGCTACGGCCCGTCGGCGAGCACGATCGGCGCGAACCGCGCCGGGCGCGCGGCGGTGCGGGAGATCCGCGAGTACCTCGACCGCAGCACCTAAAGGCAGCATAAACGACCGATCGTGAACACCGCCTGGACCGGCCAGTGGTCGGAGGGCGTGAGCCCGTCCCCGGTCCGGGTGTTGACGCCTGCCCTGTGGACCGTCAGCTCCTGCCGCTTCGGTCCGGATTTCGCCATGATCCAGTCGATGCGGCGGCCGTCCTCGGCGGGCGTGGTCCTCCAGCGGTTGAACGTGCCCCAGTCGGGGGTGAGCCGCAGCGGCGCCGCGTCCCAGGCGTCGGCGAAGTCGCGCGTCAGCACCGCGTACGCCTCGGAGTCGGGACGGCAGTTGAAGTCCCCGGCGAGGATCGCGGGCCCTTGGAAGCCCCGCATGAGGTCGCGGCACATCGCGGCGCCCTTGCGGCGGGCCTTCTCGGAGCGGTGGTCGAGGTGGACGTTCGCGACGTGGAAGTCCTTGCCTGTGGCCTTGTCCTCGAAGCGGACCCAGGTGAGCATCCGGACCGCGCCGGTGCCCCAGGCGCGCGAGCCGATCCGGTCGGGGTGGCGCGAGAGCCAGAGGTGGTCGTAGGCGACGGGCACGACCCGCGCGGCGTCCCAGAGGATCGCGGTGGACCCGGACCGGGAGCCCCCGGCGCAGCCGAGGTGGACCCAGTCGTAGCCGTCGAGGTCTTCGCGCAGCTCCCGGAGCTGGTAGAACTGTCCCTCCTGTGTACACAGGACGGTGGGCCGCTCGTCGCGCACGACCTGCGCCACGAACGGGCGGCGCTTCCACCACGAGTGCGGGGCGCGGCCCGAGGCGGTCTTGAGGTTGTAGGTCATGACCTGGATCTCGGGGGCCGCGACCGGGCCGACGAGCGGGACGCCGGCGAGCGCGGGCCGGTCCGGCGGGGCGGCGTTCCGAACGGTGTCCATGGTCGCGACCATAGCGCCGGGTCCCCCGCCCCGCTGGGCCTTCATGTTTACGGCAGTTCGACGAGCGCCTGGGCGGGCCAGTGGTCGGACGGGGTGAGGCCGTCCTTCGCGTACGTGTTGACCCCGGCCTTGAGGATGCGGACGCCGGGCGTCGCGAGGATCCAGTCGATGCGGCGCTCGGTCTCGCTGGGGACGGGGTTCCACCCGTTCCACGTGCCCCACACGGGGGTGACCTGCTCCTCGGCGGCGAGCATGGTGTCGACCAGGCCGCCGTCGGTGAGGATCGTGTAGGTGGGGGTCTCGGGGACCTGGTTGAAATCGCCCGCGGCGATCACGGGGGTTCCGGCCTCGACCCAGGGCGCGATGACGTCGAGGTTCATCTGGGCGCCCTTCTGCCGGGCGTCCTCGGACTGGTGGTCGAAGTGGTTGTTGACCACGTAGAACTCCTTGCCCGTGCGCAGGTCCAGGAAGCGGACCCACGTGAGCATCCGCACCACGTTGTTGCCCCAGCCCTTGGAGCCGATGAGCAGCGGGGTGTCGGAGAGCCACTGGTGGTCGTACTCGACGACCTTGAGGCGCTTGGTGTTCCAGTAGACCGCGGTGGCCTCGGACCTGGAGCCGCCCATGCGGCCCAGGTGGATCCAGTCGTACTGGTCGCCGAGGTCTTCGCGCACGTCCTGGAGCTGCCCGTAGACGCCCTCCTGCGTGAACAGGATCGAGGGCTTCTCTCGCTTGAGGACGGTCTTGACGAGGGGGCGGCGCTCGTCCCACGTGTGGGGCGAGGCGTCGCCGCCCTCGAAGCGGAGGTTGAAGGTGAGCAGGTGGAGCTGGTCGCGGCGCGGCTCGCCGATGAGGGGGCCGCCGAACGACTCCTCCGCTTGCGCGGTGTTCGAGAAGGCGCCGGTGGCGACGGCCGTCGCGCCGACGGCGAGGCCGGCGCCGAGCACGCCGCGTCGACTGAGGACGTTTGTCATTGAACCTCTATATCTCAGGATGAAACCGGGTGGAATGCAAGTTCACGACAAATGCCCCGAGAGTGCAACCCCAACGGGGTGAACGCGGAACGAACTCGCGTCGGACGGGCGCCGAAGACCACAAGAGACGGCGGCGGACGGGTGTCCGCCGCCGGCCGGGGTTCCTGGTGTGGCGAGGTCTGGGTGAGCGCTTACCGGCGTGCGACTCCAGGTAGGCCGCGATGGCGGCGGGGGCGGC
>NZ_JBEYVY010000021.1:0-28001 GCF_040644205.1 Glycomyces sp. NPDC047010
CATGTAAAGCCGCACCCGTAAATGCAAAAAGCCACACCCGCACAAACAACGCACCAGCTACAAACCATCAATTGGCCGGGTGGGGGGGACCGCATCGCGGTCCGCCCCTCCGGCATCCACAGACTTATCCACAACCCCCGCGACCAGCGCCGACACCACTACCCACAGAGTTATCCACAAGTAGCTCCTTCACATTCGACACTTCGCTGCCCCACCTGTTGTAGTAGATAGCAAAAACGCCATCCGGTATCGGCGGGATGGCGGCGACAGAGGGGAATTCGCGAACGTCGCCATACCAAGGCCAGACGCGGGAAGCCACCCGCGACCCGGTCCCCGCCGGTACCAGCCCCCGCGGGGCAAGCCGCGGGCGGCCGACCACACCAGGTCGGCCGCCCGCAAACCACTAACCAGCCCGTCCGGGCCCATCACATGTCGACCTCCAGGCGGACCGTCACCGTGTCGCCCTCGTCGACACCCCCGGCTCGTTTGCGAATGTCGGCCTTCAGGGGCACGATGTAGCCGCCGTCCTTGGGCCACAGGGAGGTGGACCAGGTGACGTCGCCGATCGCGGCGGTCACGGGGACCATGCCCCAGCCGTAGCTGACCACGGCCGAGGCGGCCGCCAGTTCACGGCAGCCGTCCTCAGGGACGGACACGAAGAACCAGGGCGCGGGGCCGCGCCAGTGCCAGATCTCGCCGCTGAACTCCAGTTCCATGCCCCGAGCATACGAACCCGGACCGACACCCGGGGCCCCGATCCCGGGTGGGCCGGTGGGCGCGGGGTGGGGCCTGCCGGGTGGGGTCAGCCGGGGAGGGTGGTGCCGAGGAGGCGGGCGCCGGTGGTGGTGCGGGGGTGGAAGTGGTCGTCGGAGGCGAGGACGAGGTAGGCGCCGGGGCCCAGGTGACGGTCGTCGAAGGTGATCTCGCCGAAGAGGACGTAGTAGGCGCGGGCGAGGCCCGGGTGGAGGTCGGATTCGGGCCATTCGATGCCGGGGACGAGGTCGTAGAGCCAGCCGTCGGCGGGGCCCACGCCGGGGAGGTGGCGGCAGATGACTCCCGGGGCGACCTCGACGGGTTTGACCGCGTCGACCTGGGCGGCCTGGATGCCGTTGCGCGCCTTGCTCATGGTCCCGTTCATGGGTCCGAGTCTGCCCGGTGGCGGGCGTGCGCGACAGTGACAGGATCGTCATCATGGAGTACTTTCATGCCATGGAGCTCCACCGGGTCGTCGCCCTCGTCCAACCCCCGCAGGCCGAGTTCGAGTTGGCGAGCGCCGCCGAGGTGTTCGGGCTGGACCGGCCGCATCTGCCGAGCCGGTACTCGTTCACGGTGTGCACCGAGCGGCCGGGGATCGTGCCGACGAAGTCGGGCGGGTGCGCGCTCGCGGTGACCGAGGGGCTCGACGCGTTGGAGGCGGCCGACACGGTGCTTGTGCCGGCGTGGGCGAAGAAGGACTCGGAGGCGAGTCCCGCGGTGCTGGCCGCGGTGCGGGCGGCGCATGCGCGCGGGGTGCGGATGGTCGCGATCTGCACCGGGGCGTTCCTGCTCGCGGAGGCGGGGCTGCTCGACGGGCGCCGCGCGACCACGCATTGGCGGTACGCGGAGGAGCTGGCGTCGCGGTACCCGGAGGTCGAGGTGGACTGCGATGCGCTGTACGTGGACCTGGGCGACATCGCGACGAGCGCGGGGACGGCGGCCGGGATCGACCTGTGCCTGCACCTGGTGCGGCGCGACCACGGGGCCGGGCTGGCTGGGCGGATCGCGCGGCACATGGTGATGCCGCCGCACCGGGAGGGCGGGCAACGGCAGTACGCGGTAGGGGCCGCCGGGGAGCCCTCGGAATCGCTTGGGACGGTGCTGGAGTGGGCCTCCGAGAGATTGCACGAGCCGCTGGCCGTTGAGGATCTCGCGGAGCGGGGGCGGGTGTCGGTGCGGACGCTGGCGCGGCGGTTCGACGAGCAGCTGGGCGTCAGTCCGGGCAGATGGCTGCTGGCGCAGCGGATCTCGGCCGCGCAGGCGCTGCTGGAGGACACGGACCTCCCGATCGAGGCCATCGCCGCCCGGGTGGGACTGTCCTCGGCCCTGAACCTGCGCAGGCGGTTCCGGGACCGGCTCGGGACGACGCCCGCGGCGTACCGGCGAGCGTTCGGGAAGGCGATCGGCGGCGTGTCCAACAGCGCTGTGACCGGGGGCTGAACCGTTCGGGATACCGAATTGTCGCCTCCGTCTGGTACAACCGAACGATGCCGAACCCTCGCGATCCCATGAGCGCCTTCCGCACCGCGTTCAAACGCAGCGGTGTTGAGCGGCCCACCTACCCGCTCTCCGTGCACGTCCTCCTCATGGTCGTCCTGGCGTCGGCACTCCTCTCGGGTCTACTGTGGCTGCTCACCAGCGACCTCACCTCTCCACTCAGCACAGACCCCGACGACCGCACCACCCTTGAGGTCATCCGCCTGTCCCTCTACGCGATCGCGGGCGTCGGCGGCGTCATCGCACTCACCGTCTCCTACCGCAAGCAGCGCATCACGGAGGCCACGGAGGTCCGCGAGGCCACGAAGCTGTTCAACGAGCGCTTCGCCTCGGCCGCCGACCAGCTGTCCTCCGACCACGCCGCGAACCGCCTCGCCGGGGTCTACGCCATGGCCGCGCTCGCCGACGACTGGGACGCGGGCCGCCAGACCTGCATCAACGTCCTCTGCGCGTACGTGCGGATGCCGTACGAGACGCCCCCGTTCCGCCACGAGCGCGAGGCCGCCAACGACCCGCCGCGGTTCCGGGCGGTCCTGGAGGAGCGGCTGATCCGGCACACCGTCATCAACGTCGTCGGCGGCCGCCTGCGCCGCGCGCCGGTGCCGGGCCGCACCTGGCACGAGCACGACTTCGACTTCACCGGAACGAACCTCGACGGCGGGAACCTCAACGACGCCCTGTTCCTCGGCCGCGTCTCGTTCGCGTTCGGGCGGTTCACGGCGGGCACGATCGACTTCTCGCGGGTCCGCTTCGAGGGCCCGGTGGACTTCACGCGGGCGCGGTTCCTGGGGGCGCGGCTGCGGTTCACGGAGACGCGGTTCTCGGGCCCGGTCCTGCTGTCGGAGATGACGATCGCCGCGGGGCTCCTCGACTTCAGCTCGGCGCACTTCGCCCGGGACGTGGCGTTCGACGGGACGGCGTTCACCGGCGGCCAGGTCCACTTCACGAAGACCGTGTGTGCATCCCTTGTGGTCGGTCCCGCGCCGCTGCTGGACTTCAACGGCGCCAGCTTCACCGGCACGTCGGTCATCTTCGACCGCCCCGAGATCGACGCCGCGGTCCTCGACTTCTCCCGCGTCGCCGACTGGTCCCACCCGCCGGTGTTCAACCTCGCCGACGACCGCGACGTCCTCCGCCTCCCCGAGAACGGCGACGACCGGTGACCCGCACGACCCCGCCGCGGCCCCACGACCTCCTCGGGCTCTTCCCGCAGCTCGACGCCCAGGCGCGCACCGCGATCCGCCTCCACCCCCGCCTCGGGGAGCCCACCGTGGACACCAGCTCGATCGGCGGCCCGCTGCGGTGGCCCGCCGACGAACCGTGGCCCGTATGCGGTCTGGAGCACGAGGACCTGTGCGACGAACCGTTCCCGGATCCGGGCGAGCGCGTGCCGGAGGCGTTGATCCCGGTGGCGCAGTTGTACTACCGGGACGTGCCGGGCCTGCCCTGGCCCGACCGGTTCGACCTCCTCCAGGTCCTGTGGTGCCCGCGGGACCACCCGGAGGGCGAGGCGCCGTACAACCCGGAGTTCCTCGTGCGCTGGCGCACCGCCCGTTCGGTCGGGGCAACGATCGAGTCAGCGCCGGTTCCGTTGGTCTGCAACGAGAACTACGTGCCGACCCGGTGCGTGCTCCATCCGGAGGCGATCACCGAGTACCCGCACCGGGACGCCCAGGCGCCGGGCTGGAAGGCGCTCGGCCACGGCGGGGTCTGGGGGATCATCGACCCGTTCCCGGTGGCGTGCGACTGCGGGGAGCTGCAACTGCCGCTGCTCACGGCCGTATCGGGCGAGTTCGACGGCGGCACCGGCAGCTGGCAGCCGGTCGAGGAGGCCGACACCGGCTGGGAGTTCGCCGACCCGGTCGACGTCCTCATCGGCCGCGGCTACACCTTGCAGCTCTACTACTGCCCCGCCGCAGAGGACCACCCCAACCGGGCCGTGATGTTCTGAGGCGCTGTCAGGGTTTCAGTTCCGCGAGGATGCGCGGGTGGAGGCCGGGCCGGGCCTTGCACTGGGACGCCGGCGTCTGCGTGACGGTCCGCTCCATCAGCAGGTACGTCAGGTACAGCGCCAGCGGGACCACCGCCCACAGGTACGGGCGGTCGAGCTGGACGGCGGTCCACGCCGCGAGCGACGCGGTGAGCAGGTAGGCGGCCGCCGACCAGACCACGACGTGCATCGGCGCGCGGTGCAGGTGCGGGCCGGCGATCGCGGCCTGGTAGGCGAGGTTGTTCAGGACCGCGAGGACGGCGACGAGGACGAACGGGATCAGCCCCACGCCTTCGAGTTCGGGGATCCCGAGGCGGTCGTCGTTGACGACCAGCGCGGTCGCGACGGCGATCGCGCCGAGCAGGTACACGTTCTGGACCCCGTCGGCCAGGAGTGTTTGGAGCTGCGCCCGTCGCCGCAGCTGCCGCCACCACATCATGTGGGGGCATTTCCACGAGTCGAAGCCCTCGACTACCACCCTGTGCCCGAAGGAGTGGGTGCGCTCCTCGTCGGTGGCGGGCTCGGGCTGCACGCCGCGGCGCGCGCGCCGGAGCACCAGCGGGAGTTCCGGGTCCGCGGCGCAGGAGGACCGTTCGGTGAGCTGGAGGCGGAGGGCGCCGAGGAACTGCATCATCAGTACCGGTGGGACGAGCACGAACACGAGCCACTCCCGGTCCGGGGACATGGTGAACACGAAGCCGCCCAGGGCCATCAGCCCGATGTTGTGCAGGATGAAGACGCGGCGGTTCGGCCGGTGGGCGCTGCGGAGGGTGCGGAAGTACTCGATCGGGCCGGCCGCGAGGGTGGTCGCGGCGAACATGGCGAGCAGGCCGAGGTACATGCCGAAACGCGCCTGGAAGTCCGCGGCGCTGTCGAGGCCCGCGCTCATCGCCTGGGCCCCTTCGGCCATGCACCCCGCTGCGACGGCGAACGCGGCGATGGCCACGAGGGAGTGCCGGGCGGTCGCGTACTTCGACAGGAACGCCCGGTCGCTCCAGCGCACCCGGTGGACGCAGTGGGCCGCGGCGGCGCGGGTCGGGGCGGCCGGGGTCTGGGGTTCGGCGGATTCGACGGTTATGGGCAGGTCGATTCGCGCCGATTCCGGCGTTTGGTTATCCATATTGGGGCTTTCAGTGACGCGAAGGGCAAGGTCCCGGCCGTGGGGGCGGGTGGGGTGAGGGAAGTTTAGGGGGCGGGTGGCGGGGGCGTCAAGGGTGGCGGAGGTAGCGGGAGCGGTTGGGGAGGGCGGGGTTGGTGTCGCAGGTTTCGCGGGGGTCGAGGACGGTGCGGAGGTAGGCGAGGAGGGCGGCGACGGCGAGGTTGGGGGCGACGGCGGCGGCGGCCCAGGGGAGGGCGGCGGTGTGGCCGATGAGGTAGAACGCGGCGACGGTGAGGAGGGCGCCGGCGACGGTGAGCCAGAGGATGGGGGCTTCGGGGCGGTGGAGGCGGCGCCAGGTGCCGGGGAGGGCGAGGACGCCGATCATGCCGAACATGGAGCCGAGGATGAAGAGGATGCCTTGGGCGAGTGCGCGTTCGTCGAAGTCGGCGCCGAGGGTGACGAAGATGCCGCCGGCGAAGAGGGCGGCGAGTTGGACGAGTCCGGCGAGGACGATGGCGAGGAGGCCGAGGGCGACGAGGGCGCGGCCGCCGGGGGTGAGGTCGCGGAGGCGGACGCGGTGGAGGCAGAGGTCGGGGCCCGGTTCGGGTTCGGGGTCGGGTTGGGCGGCTTCGGTTCCGGGTCCGGGGGTGCCGGGTTCGACGGTGATCTCGCCGATGGCGCCTTCAGGGGCCGGTGTCTCGGCGGGTTCGGTGCCGCTGGTGTCGGTTTCGCCGTCGGCGGTGCCGGGGGTGTCGGCGGCGGGGGTTTGGACGGCGGGCGCTGCGGTGTCTGTGCGCGGTTCGTCGGGTTCGTGTTCCATTGGGGCGCATCCGGTTTCGGAGAGGTGAGGTCCCGGCCCGGGCGGGCCGGGACCTTGCGCATTGTATGGAGGCGGCGGGGCGGGGTTCGTCAGCGGTAGGCGGAGGACTGGAGGGTGTACAGCTCGGCGTAGGCGCCGCCGCGGGCCATGAGTTCGTCGTGGGTGCCGGATTCGGCGACGCGGCCGCCGTCGAGGACGACGATGAGGTCGGCCATGGAGACGGTGGAGAACCGGTGGGAGACGAGGACGGTGACGGTGCCGCGGGCGCGTCCGGCGTGGACCTCTTCGGCGAAGCGCTCGAAGAGGGCGTGCTCGGTCTGCGGGTCGAGGGCGGCGGTGGGCTCGTCGAAGACAACGAGGAGCGGGTCGCGGCGCATGCGGCCGCGGCCGATGGCGAGTTTCTGCCACTGGCCGCCGGAGAGGTCGGTGCCGTGGTCCCAGCGGGAGCCGAGGCGGGTGTCGAGGCCGGAGGGGAGGTCGTCGATGACGTCCTCGGCGCCGGCGCGGGTCATGGCGGCGCGGACGGCGTCGTCGTCGTATCCGTTCTTCAGGTCGCCGATGCCGACGGTCTCGCGGGCGGTGAACTCGAAGTGGGTGAAGTCCTGGTAGGTCGCGCCGATGCGCTCGCGCCACTCGTCGGTCTCGAAGTGGGCCATGTCGGTGCCGTCGACGTTGATGGCGCCGGAGGTCGGCCGGTAGAAACCGGACAGGAGTTTGACGAGGGTGGTCTTCCCGGCGCCGTTCTCGCCGACGAGCGCGACGACTTTCCCGGCGGGGAGGGTGAGGGTGACGTCGTCGAGGGAGGGCCGTTCGGACTCGGGGTAGGCGAAGGTGACGCCGTCGAGGCGGATGCCGTCGTCGAGGCGGGCCGGGACGGGGAGGGGGACGGCGGGGCCGCTGGACTCGGTCGCGTAGGCGCGCAGCCAGATGAGGCGGGTGCCGAGCTTCCCGGTGCGGACGAGGAGCGCGGACTGCATGGCGATGCCGCCCGCGGCGTTGGCGACCATGCCGATGAGGGACACGAGGAGGACGACGTCGCCGGCGGTGGCCTGGCCGCGGATCGCGAGGTAGAGGACGATGCCGATGCCGGCGGCCATGCCGACGGCGGAGAGGAGGCCCTCGCCGGTGGCGATGCGCGCGGCCTTCCACTGGCCGCGGTTGCGTTCGGCGACGACGGCGGTGCCGGTCTCGTGGTGGCGGCGGCGGATCTCGGCGGCGGACCCGAAGACCCGCAGCTCCTTCCCCGATTCGGCGAGGGTCGCGACTTCGAAGAGGTGGCGGCGGCGGCGTTCGGGTTCGCTCGTGGCCTCCTGGACTTCGACTTCGACGTCGCCGGCGCGTTTGGCGATGGCCATGGCGCCCAGGGCGACGAGCGGGAAGACGAGGAGCAGCGGGTGGACGGCGGCGAGGAGCGCGCCGCCGAGGACGATCGTCACGAACGCGCGCAGGCACTGGGCGAGCCAGTTGACGGCCCCGGAGAGCAGCCACCGGTCTTCGCGGATGCGCTGGACCTGGTCGAGGTGGTCGGGCCGCTCGTGGTGGTCGAGCCCGGGCGGGGTGCCCATGAGCTCCATGATCTCCCGGTCGGAGGCGCGGGCGGTGTGGTCGAGGACGAGGAACACGAGCTTGACGTAGGCGAAGACCACGGCCCAGATGAGCGCGACGCCCAGGCCGAGCCCGGCGGCGGCGAGCCACGCCTCGCGGGTCTGTCCGTTCTGGACGGCGTCGATGATGACCTTGGTGAGGTACACCGTGGTGGGCATGAGGATCGCCTGGAGGACGCCGAGGACGATCTGCGCGGTGGTGGCCTTGGGGTGCGAGCGGAAGCCCACGGCCAGTGCGTACTTCAGGCCGCGGAGGCCGTTGCGGATGCGGGTGGTCATTCGGACTCCAGGGGCGCGGTGCGGGCGAGGCGGTTGGCCTGCAGGGTGAACGCTTCGGCGTAGCGGCCGCCGAGGGCCATGAGCTCGTCGTGGGAGCCGTCCTCCACGACGCGGCCGCCGTCGAGGACGACGATCCGGTCGGCGCGGCGCACGGTGGAGAACCGGTGGGAGATCACGATGGTGGTGAGTCCGGCGGTGATGTCGAGGAACTGCTCGTACAGCTCGGCTTCGGCGCGCACGTCGAGGGCGGCGGCGGGCTCGTCGAGGATGAGCACGGAGGCCCCGGCCTGGACGGCGAAGAGGGCGCGGGCCAGCGCGATGCGCTGCCATTGGCCGCCGGAGAGGTCGGTGCCGCCGCCGTATTCGCTGGAGAGGACGGTGTCGAGTCCTTTGGGGAGGGATTCGATGAGGGCGCGGATGCCCATGGGCTCGCAGGCTTTCCAGATGAGGTCGGTGTCCCCGGCGAGGTGGGGGGCGCCGAACGCGATGTTGTCGCGGACGGTGAGCTGGTAGCGGGTGAAGTCCTGGAAGAGCGCGGAGAGGCGGGTGCGCCAGGCGGCGGGGTCGACGTGGGCGAGGTCGGTGTCGTCGGCGGTGATGCGGCCGCCGGTGGGTTCGTAGAGGCCGGCGAGGAGTTTGACGAGGCTGGTCTTGCCGGCGCCGTTGTGGCCGACGATGGCGAGGGAGGTGCCGGCGGCGATCTCCAGGTCGAGTCCTTCGATGACGGGGCGGGCGGCGCCGGGGTAGGAGAAGTCGACGTTCTCGAAGCGGATGGCGTGCTGGGGTGCGGCGGTGGGGAGTTCGGCGGTGGCGGGGTGCTCGCCGCCGGTGAGGCGGTCTTCGAGGGCGAGGACTTTGGGGACGGGGAGGGAGCCGAGGCTGAGGAACGCGGCGGTGTCGTCGAATGCGGAGAAGTTGAACATGGTGGTGAGGGCGACGAGGTAGACGGCGAGGGCGGCGAAGCCGACGGCGCCGGTGAGTCCGGCGTCGGCGAGGGCGACGGCGGTGGTGACGGTGAGGGCGAGGAGGGTGCCGATGACGCCGACGGCGGTGCGGGGGCTGAGGCGCTGGTGGCGTGCGGAGTAGTCCATGCGGTCGGCCCATTGGCGGTCGTAGCGGTCGAGGAGCCAGCCCATGAGGCCCCAGACGCGGATCTCTTTGGCGGGTTCGGCGGTGATGGCGAGGTCGCGGAGGTATTCGGTCTCGCGCATCTCGGTGGAGCGGAGGTAGGCGGTCTTGCCGACGCGGGTGTAGTCGGCCTGCATGGCGATGAAGATGGCGGGCCAGGCGAGGAGCCAGGCGAGGCCGATCCAGATGTTGAAGAAGCCGAGGACGACGGAGGCGCCTGCGGCGGCGAGGAATTCGGGGGCGATGGCGGCGAGGCCGCGGATGGCGCGTTCGGGGCGGATGAAGTCGGCGCCGAGCTGGCGGGCGATGCGCAGGAGGGCGAGGACTTCGTCGTCTTCGAGGTGGGTGATGCCGACGGGGCGGGCGACGGCGGCGAGGAGGCGGTCTTGGAGGAGGAGTTCGAGGTCGCGGCCGAGGTTGAAGGCGACGGCGTTGTGGAGGTTGGCGGCGAGGCGGCCGAGGAGGAGGGCGGCGACGCCGGCGGCGAGGAGGAGGTAGGCGGTGCGGGCTTCGGGTGAGCCGGGTCCGGCCGCTGCGGCGGCGGGGACGGCGCCGATGAGGAGGCCGGTGGCGATGGTCATGGCGAGGGGGAGGGCGGCGGTGAGGACGGTGGTGGCGGCGAAGAGGGCGGTGCGGGGGCGGCTGATGCGGGGCAGGAGCCGGACGACGGCGAGGACGGCGCGGGCGGCCTCGAAGCGCGGGTTCAGCGGGGGTGCCATATGAATCCATTCATGACGTCATAATGACTTTGCGATGACACCATATCAGGGTCGCGGCGCGGGCGCATCCCCGTCGGCCGTCCCCAGCCCCCACCCTCCCGAGGGGAAAGGTAGGTGCGATGTTCCGCGCCGGGTCCGACGAAAACGGGCCCCGGAGGCGCCGGTGTCACCCGGTCGGGTGGGGCGGCGACCACACCGGGGCCGGATCAGGCCGGGGTCAGGGCCGGATCGGGGCTGGGTCAGGGCGGGCCGGGGCCGGATCGCGGCCGGGTCGCGGCGGGCCGGGGTCGGGTCAAGACGGGCCGGGGCACGGCCGGTCGCCGCGGCCCGGGGGCGGGCGGGGGCGGCGGGTAGGCTTGTCCCTCGTGTCAGCGCCCAATCTCGTCAATCTCGAAGCCGTCTCGAAGGCCTACCCCGACCAGGTCATCCTCGACGCGGTCTCCCTCGGCATCGCCGCCTCCCAGCGCGTGGGCGTCGTCGGCCGCAACGGCGACGGGAAGTCCACCCTGCTGCGCCTCATCGCGCGCGCCGACGAGCCCGACACGGGCCGCGTCGTGCACACCGGCGGCACCCGGGTGGCGGTGCTCGGCCAGACCGACGGCCTCGACGACGCCAGGACGGTGCGCGAGGCCCTGTTCGGCGGCCTCGACGCGCACGAGTGGGCCTCGGACCCGAAGGTCCGCGAGATCCTCGCCGGCCTGTTCGGCGGCCTCGACGCGCCGCTGCTCCCCGCAGGCCTCGACTCCGTCATCGGCGTCCTCTCGGGCGGCGAGCGGCGCCGCACCGACCTCGCGCGGGTCCTCACCGCGGACGCCGACCTGCTGCTGCTGGACGAGCCGACGAACCACCTCGACATCGAGGGCATCGCCTGGCTCGCAAGGTATCTGAACTCGACGCGCGCGGCGATCACCGTCGTGACGCACGACCGGTGGTTCCTCGACGAGATCTGCGACCGGATCTGGGACGTGCAGCGCGGCAGCGTCTTCGAGTACGACGGCGGCTACTCGGCGTACGTGCTGGCGCGGGCTGAGCGCGAGCGGCAGGCGAACGTCGCCGAGGAGAAGCGCCAGAACCTCATGCGCAAGGAGCTGGCGTGGCTGCGCCGGGGCCCCAAGGCGCGCACGTCGAAGTCGAAGTTCCGGATCGACGCGGCCAACGAGCTCATCGCGAACGAGCCGCCCGCGCGCGACACCGCCGAGCTGGTGTCCTTCGCGACCGGGCGGCTCGGCAAGACCGTGTTCGAGGCCGTGGACGTCACCGTCAAGGCCGGGGAGCAGACGCTTCTGGAGCACCTGGACTGGATCCTGGGCCCGGGCAAGCGGATCGGGCTGCTCGGCGTCAACGGCGCCGGGAAGACCTCGCTGCTGCGCACCCTCGCGCAGGCCGCCGACTGGGACGGCACCGGCGAGCGGCAGCCCGCCGCCGGGCGCGTCAAGGTGGGCCGCACGGTGAAGCTGGCGTGGCTGACGCAGCACATGGAGGACCTCGACGGGTCCTGGCGGGTCCTGGAGGCGATCGAGCTGGTGGCCAAGCGGGTCCAGTTCGGGAAGAAGGAGATGAGCGCCGGGCAGCTCGCCGAGCGGCTCGGGTTCGTCGGCGGGCGCCAGCGGACGCACGTGCGGGACCTCTCGGGCGGGCAGCGGCGGCGGCTCCAGCTGGCGCGGCTGCTCATGGCCGAGCCGAACGTGCTGTTCCTCGACGAGCCCACGAACGACCTGGACATCGAGACGCTCACGCAGCTGGAGGACCTGCTCGACGACTGGGCGGGGACGATGATCGTGGTGAGCCACGACCGGTACTTCACCGAGCGGGTCGCCGACGAGACGTGGGCCCTCTTGGGGGACAGGCGGTTGCGGATGCTGCCGCGCGGCGTCGAGGAGTACCTGGAGCGGCGCGGGGACGCCCCGAAGGCCGACCGGCCCGCCGCTGCCGCGCAGGCGGCGGCCCCGGCGGCGAAGGCGTCGGGGGCGGTGGACCGGGCCGTCCAGAAGGAGCTGTCCAAACTGGAGCGGCGTCTGGAGAAGACCGAGGCGGGGATCGCGGTCGTGCACGCCGAGATGGCCGAGTTCGCCACGGACCCGGCGAAGCTGTCTGAGCTGCAAGGGAAGCTGGCGGCGCTCGAAGAGGAGCGGGACGGGATCGAGGAGCGGTGGATGGAGCTCGCGGAGTAGGGCGCCGCGGGCGGACCAAACATCCTACCAGTTCCCGACCCGGTCATACCGGTTGGTAACCGACTCTTCA
Organism: Glycomyces sp. NPDC047010; assembly: GCF_040644205.1. Taxonomy (NCBI): domain Bacteria; kingdom Bacillati; phylum Actinomycetota; class Actinomycetes; order Glycomycetales; family Glycomycetaceae; genus Glycomyces; species Glycomyces sp. NPDC047010. The sequence goes on from NZ_JBEYVY010000021.1 coordinate 12,134, forward strand.
TTCACTGATTTATGGGGGTCTTCCAGGGTCTTCACTTTATGTTGTGACTTCCCTAACCTCGGTGTGAAAGCCCGAAAGGGCCGGTTCCACCGAACTGTGTGCTCCGCACGGATGCGTCCCATCTTTTCGCTTCGCGCGGTGAACAACTGAACCGAGAGGGAGTACCCCCCTATGACCGTCTCGCACCGTTCCGTCCGCCGGATATCCGCCGCCGCCATCGCAGGCGCGGCGGCCGTCGGCTCGCTCACCTTCGGCGGCCTCGCCGCCCACGCCGAACCGCTCGGCGAGATCCTCAACGCCGCCTCCCCCGACGTCATCGACGGCGAGTACCTCGTCGTCCTCGACGAGGACGCCTCGTTCTCCGCGCAGAACAAGAGCATCGAGGGCGGCGGCGCCGACGTCGTCGCCTCCTACGGCGAGGTCGGCGCCTTCCTCGTGGAGTCCACTGAGGAGCAGGCCCGGGAGATCGCCGCGCAGGACGGCGTCGCGTTCGTCGAGCAGAACGCGGTCGTCTCCATCGCGGACGTGCAGCCCAACGCCACGTGGGGCATCGACCGGATCGACCAGCTCGACCTGCCGCTCGACGGGAGCTACGAGTACCTCGGCGACGGGACGGGCGTCCACGCGTACATCGTGGACACCGGCATCAACGCCTCGCACAGCGAGTTCACCGGGCGCGTCGGCGCCGGGTACGACTTCATCCAGAACGACTCCACCCCCCAGGACGGCAACGGGCACGGCACGCACGTCGCCGGCACCGTCGCCGGCACCACGTACGGCGTCGCGAAGAACGCGACCCTCCACGCGGTCCGCGTCCTCGACAACGCCGGGTCGGGCACCACCGCGGGCGTCGTCAACGGCATCAACTGGGTGGCCGCCAACGCCATCGAGCCCGCCGTGGCGAACATGAGCCTGGGCGGCGGCTACTCCGCGACGCTCAACAACGCCGTCGAGGCCGCCGTGGACGCCGGGGTGACCTTCGCGGTCGCCGCCGGGAACGAGGACCAGGACGCGTGCAACGTGTCCCCGGCCTCCGCGCCCTCCGCGATCACCGTCGCCGCCTCGGACGACACCGACACCCGCGCGTACTTCTCCAACTTCGGGTCCTGTGTGGACGTGTTCGCGCCGGGCGTGGACATCACCTCCGCGTGGTACTCCTCGAACACCGCGACCAACACCATCTCCGGCACCTCCATGGCCTCCCCGCACGTCGCGGGCGCCGCCGCGGTCTACCTGGGCCTCAACCCGAGTGCGACCACCGACGACGTGGCCGAGTGGATCACCGGCAACGCCGGCGCCGGGCGCGTCTCCGACGTCCAGGGCAGCCCGAACCTGCTCCTGTACACCGGCGACGAGGACGGCGGGGGCGACCCCGAGCCGAGCGACTGCGCCGCCACCAACTCCACCGCGACCGCCATCGCCGACCGCGCCACCGTCAACTCGACCCTGACGCTCGCCTGCGACGGCACCGCCCGCTCCAACAGCACCGTGGCCGTGAGCATCACGCACACCTACCGCGGCGACCTCGCCATCAGCCTGATCGCCCCCGACGGCACCGCCTACACGCTGAAGACCTCCTCCGCGAGCGACTCGGCCGACAACGTCAACGCGACCTACACGGTGAACCTCGCGAACGAGACCGCCGCCGGGACCTGGACGCTGCGCGTCACCGACGCCTACTCCGGCGACACCGGGACGCTCAACAACTGGACCCTCGAACTCTGATCCGCCCCCCCACAACTGAATAGCGGGTGACCGCGGCGGACCCTCCCCGTCGGCCGCGACCGCCGGAGACCGCGACCTGGAGCCGTCGCCCCGGCGGGAGCGGACCGGGGCCGCCCGGCACCCGTACGATCGCACCGGACCCGGTGCCCGCCCGTCCACCCCGGACGGACGGGCGCCGCACCGATCCCCGCACCACCCTGAAAAACCCCCGTCCCGGCACCGGACTCGCCGGGACCACCCGAAGGGACCGATGTCCAATGTCACCCATCAGAAAGAGGACGAGCGCCGCAGCGGCGCTCGCCGCAGCGGCCCTCACCGCCCTCGCGTTCACCGCGACCGCGGCCGAGGCCGCCCCGAAGTACGGCTCGATCCTCGGCGACGACGCCGCCGGGGCCATCGCGGGCGAGTACATCGTCGTCCTCGAAGACGACGCGTCGTTCTCGACCCAGGTCAAGAGCGTCGAAGGCGGCGGCGCCGACGTCGTCGAGACCTACCGGGGCGTCGACGCGTTCCTCGTGGAGTCGACCGAGCTCGAAGCCCGGGAGATCGCCGCGCAGGACGGCGTCGCGTTCGTCGAGCAGAACGCCGCGTTCACCACCCAGGCCACGCAGACCGGCGCGACCTGGGGCATCGACCGCATCGACCAGCGCAACCGCCCCCTGTCGGGCACCTACACCTACAACTACACCGGCGCGGGCGTCCACGCGTACATCGTGGACACGGGCATCAACGCCTCCCACTCCCAGTTCACGGGCCGGGTCGGCAACGGCTACGACTTCATCCAGAACGACTCGACCCCGCAGGACGGCAACGGCCACGGCACCCACGTCGCCGGGACCGTCGGCGGCACCACCTACGGCGTCGCCAAGGGCGTCACGCTCCACGGCGTGCGCGTCCTCGACGCCTCCGGCTCCGGCACCACCGCCGGGGTCATCAACGGCATCAACTGGGTGCGCACCAACGCCATCAAGCCCGCCGTCGCCAACATGAGCCTCGGCGGCGGCTACTCGGCGTCCCTCAACAGCGCGGTCGCCTCCGCGGTCTCCTCCGGCGTCACCTTCGTGGTCGCCGCCGGCAACGAGTCCACCAACGCGTGCAACCGCTCCCCCGCCTCCACGCCCTCGGCCATCACCGTCGGCGCCACCACCTCCACCGACGCCCGCGCCTCCTACTCGAACTACGGGACCTGCGTGGACGTCTTCGCGCCGGGCTCGTCGATCACCTCGGCGTGGTACTCGTCCAACTCCGCGACCAACACGATCTCGGGCACCTCGATGGCCTCCCCGCACGTCGCGGGCGTCGCCGCCCTGTACCTCCAGGCGAACCCGAGCGCGTCCCCGTCCGCGGTCTCCAGCTGGATCACCTCCAACGCCACCACCGGCGTCGTGACCAGCCCCGGCACCGGCAGCCCCAACCGGCTGCTCTACACCTACCTCTAACCCGGTGAGCGGCCCCGCGACAGGCCGCTGACCAGAACGGGCTGAAGCCCTGCGCACCCCCTGGTGCGCAGCGCCTCAGCCCGTTCGTCTGTTTCGGACACTTGGCGGTAGTTGTTCATTCACTGAACTATAAATCCGGTACGGACCCTTTACACGATTTGTTCTCTCGTTTAGGCTCACTGCCAGGGCCTGACGGCCCGTCGCACGGCCGCAGCGCCCGGACGGGTGACGCGGGCCGGGCCGAGGGGGCCCGGTCCGCGCTTCGCCGGGCCGCCCGATCTCGAACCGGGCGGCACGGCAGGCCGCACGGCGACGCCGCCGGACCCCGGGGCCCACCCCCGCTCCCCCCAGAGCACCGGGCCCCACCCGAAAACCCTCCCCCCGGGCGGCGCGACCCAAGCACCGCGCCCGCCGGGGACAACCGAAGGAGTTCCTCTTGTCTACGGCAGGAACCAGAAAGCCCCAGCGCCGACACGTGCGCACCGCCGCGGCCATCGCCGCCGCAGCGGTCGCCGCCGGCGGGTCCGCCATCGCCGCCACCTCGTTCGCGAACGCCGAGGAGCCCGCGCAGGCGACCATCATCGGCGCCGACTCCCCCGACGCCATCGACGGGTCCTACATCGTCGTCCTCGAAGACCAGGCCCCCGGCCTGAGCGCCCTCGCCGACGACCTCGGCGTGGACGTCGACATCGAGCACACCCTCGACACCGTCAACGGCTACGTCGCCGAGCTGACCGAGTCCGAGGCCCTCGAACTCGCCGCCGACGACGACGTCGCCTACGTCGAGCAGGACCAGCTCGCCTACGTCTCCGAGGTCCAGACCGACCCGCCGTCGTGGGGCCTCGACCGCGTCGACCAGGACGCGCTCCCGCTCGACGCCTCCTACGAGTACACGCAGACCGGCTCCGGCGTCGAGGCGTTCGTGCTCGACACCGGCCTGAACGCGACCCACACCGAGTTCGAAGGGCGCGTTGGCGAAGGCTACGACTTCGTCGACGACGACACCGACCCGGCCGACGGCCACGGCCACGGCACCCACGTCGCCGGGACCATCGGCGGCACCACCTACGGCCTCGCCAAGGACGTCACCATCCGCGCCGTCCGCGTCCTCGACGACAACGGCTCGGGCTCCTACTCCGGGATCATCTCCGGCATCGACTGGGTCGCCCAGAACGCCACCGGCCCGGCCGTCGCCAACATGAGCCTCGGCGGGGGCTTCAGCCAGGCCCTGAACGACGCCATCGCCGCCGCCGTCGACTCCGGCGTCACCTTCGCGATCGCCGCCGGCAACGAGTCCCAGGACGCCTGCAACGTGTCCCCCGGCTCCGAGCCCTCCGCGATCACCGTGGGCGCCACCGATGAGGACGACGCCGCCGCGTCCTTCTCCAACTTCGGCGAGTGCGTCGACATCCTCGCCCCCGGCGTGGGCATCACCTCCTCGTGGATCGGCGCCGACGACGCCGAGAACACCATCTCCGGCACCTCCATGGCCACCCCGCACGTCGCGGGCGTCGCCGCGCTGTTCCTGGAGTCCAACCCGGACGCCACCCCCGACGAGGTCGCGGCCGCCCTCACCGAAGGCGCCGTCCCCGACGCCGTCTCCGGCGTCAACGGCAGCCCGAACCTGCTGCTGAACACGGCTTTTCTCCAGTAGCACAGCTTGGGCTAACGATCTGAAGTGATGAGAAGGCAGGGCCCGCGCCTCACGGCGCGGGCCCTGCTTTTCCCTTGCGTCCCTAGACCTTCCGGGCGATGCCGGCCATCTGGGTCCGCTCGTACGGCTCCAGGTCCTCCACCGCCCGCACCGGCCGGTCCGGCTCCTCCGGGAACCACCGCGGGATGTAGTCCAGGCCCGGCGCGACCATCTCCATGCCCAGGAAGTGGCTCTCCAGCACCGGGACCGGCCGCATCCACCCGTTCCCGAGCGTCTCGATGCACGCCGCCGACAGCGCCGCCTGCGCCGCCTCGCCCGTGTCCGGCCACGACGACAGCAGCAGGTGGCTGCCCGTCGGCAGGGCGCCCATGAGCGCCGCGATGATGTCGTTCGGGCGCTGCTCGTCGCTGATCTGCATGATCATCCCCACCAGCAGCAGCGCCACCGGCCGGTCGAAGTCCAGGAACGCCCGCAGCTCCGTGCGCGACAGGATGTAGTCCGGATCGAGCAGGTCCGCCTCGAACACCATGGCGCCCTGCGCGTCAGCGAGCATCATCTCCGCGTGCGCCACCACCATCGGGTCGTGGTCGACGTACGCGACCTTCGCCGCCGGGTTCAGGCCCGCGGCCACCTGGTGCGTGTTCTGCGCCGACGGCAGGCCGCACCCGATGTCGAGGATCTGGTCGATCCCCGCCGTCCGCACCAGGTACTCCACGCCCCGGATCAGGGCGCTGCGGTTCAGCTTCGCGCACTCGCGCGCCTGCGGGATGTGCTGCGCGAACACGTCGGCCGCGGCCCGGTCCACCGCGAGGTTCGTCGTCCCGCCCAGCAGCGCGTCGTACACCCGCGCCGTTGCCGGAACGGAGGTGTCGGTGCCCGGAGGCAGCTCGATGTCTTGGTCGTCGTGCATGGCCGGCCTTCCTGCTCGAAGCAACGGAGGCGCGGGGCCGGGGCCCCGCAGGGGGTCTGCAGTCGACCGTACCGCCCATCGGGCCCGCGCGCCGGACCCGCTGTGCGGCTTCGCCTCTCAGGCGCCGTTCACCTCGCGCCACTCGTCCCACGTCATCGCGCCCTCACCGAGCTGCTTGGCCCAGAACGAACTCCACGACGTCTGGCTCGGCCCCGGCTCCTCCGGGGCGGCCGTGTAGAGCGGGTAGTCGGCGCGCACGGCGTCCTTGAGCCACTGCTCCAGCTCCTCGAAACCGCCGAGGGTCCACGACCGCGCGTGGTAGACGACGCCCGCCCCGCCGGTCTCGGACTCCGCCAGGCCCGTGAACGGCGGCCAGGGACTGGAGCGGGTCCACGTGTTCACCACCGGCATCGCGCCCTCGGGGACCCGGCGGTGGCGGCACGCGTCCACCACGTCCTCTGCGACCATGAAGTCGAACAGCTCGAACGTCGTGTAGACCCCGCCCGGCAGCCCGAAGTCGTCGCCGAGGGTCGCACGCAGGTCCGTGCGCGGCGGGATGTCCAGGGTCCACACGAACTGCCCGTGCGCGGCCCGCGGCGGCGGACCGGTGAACGACGCGCCGATCGGGAAGGGCCCCTGGTTGACCGCGTCGTTGTTCACGGGCACCACCGGGTACGTGCGCCCGTCCACCGGGTTCGCCCACTCGGTCAGGATCTTCGCCGGATTCGCAGGGTCCGTGTAGAAGACGATCTCGCGCGTCAGCAGGTGCAGCCGGTCCGTCCCGGGCTCGCGGTGCAGGCGCCGGATGTTGAAGCCCTCGAAGCCGAACAGCTTCGCCCCGTGCCGCAGGTCCGGGGCGAGCGCGTCCCCCGGCACGTCGGCGTACACCGAGCCCGAGATCCGGTAGACCATGTCCTCCCCGTCCGGCCGCCCCAGCAGCCGCAGGTAGGCGCGCCCGAAGGCCGACTCCACCAGCCGGTACAGGGGCGCGGGGTGCGTGGGGTCCTCGAACGGCATGGATCTCCTCGGCATTCCGGCGGCGCGAACGGCCTCCAGTGTGGTCGAACCGGGACGCACTGTCAACGACCCCGCGCCGGTCAGCAGGCGCCGGGGAACGTCTCCCAGTAGGTCAGCGTCACGGTGCTGTCGTAGTAGGTCGGGGTGCCTCCGGAGGGGTTCTGGTAGACGACCGAGCATTCGGTCTGGCCGTTGCCGGGGTCGTCGGTGACGGTGTCGTAGGCGACCGACTCCCAACCGGCGGAGACGAGTTCGTCCCGGGCGTCGGTGTACCAGATGCCCGTGACGTCCGGGACGGACGCCGCGCCGGGCTCGACCTGGCCGCCCTCGTCCTCCGTCGGGTCGGTGCCGCCACCGCCGCCTTCGGAGCCGCCGCCGTCGTCCTCGGACTCGGAGGCGGCGGCCTCGGACGTCGCGTCCGCCGTCGGGGACTCGGTCGCGGGGGACGACGGGTCGGCCGAGGGCGAGCCGGTGCCGGTGGCGGCCTGGGTGGTGGTCTCCGTTGCGGCGCTGCGGGTCTCGATGACGCCCGTCGCGCCGTCCCCGTTGTCGTCGGCCCGGCTCCACGGCGACAGGGCGAGGACGACCGCGGCGGCGAGGACCGCGACCGCCGCCGGGGCGGCGAACAGGAGGCGGCGGGCCCGGCGGCGGGGCGCGGGGACCGCGGCGGTGACGGGCTCGAAGGGCACGGCCCCTGCGGGCGGCGTCCACGGCTGCGCCGCGCCGGGGATCGCCAGGACCGGCGAGACCGGCTGGGGCGTCAGCGGATCGGCGACCGCCTCGCGGCACACGCGCGCGAAGTCCTCGGCGGTGGCCCACCGCTGGCCCGGGTCCTTCGCGAGGGCCTGGAGGATCGCGGCGGCGGGCGCGGGCGGGAGCGCCGGGTCGAGCGGTGGGGGCGGCTGGTTCAGGTGTCCGTTGAGGATGGTCCCGGCGGTGTCGCCCGTGAACGGCGGTGTGCCGGAGAGGCACTCGTACGCGACCGCACCGAGCGAGTAGACGTCGGTGGCGCCGGTGAGCGGGCGGCCTTCGAGCTGCTCGGGGGACGCGTAGTAGAGGGTGCCCATGAGCATCCCCGACTCGGTGATCGTGCCGCGGCCGGGCGAGAGCGCGATGCCGAAGTCGACCAGGACCGCGTGGCCGCCCGGGTCGACGATGATGTTGGCGGGCTTGATGTCCCGGTGGACGATGCCGTGCCCGTGCGCGTGGTGGAGGGCCGCGGCGACCTCCGCGGTCAGGCGCATCGCGTCGGCGTGCGGCAGCGGGCCCTCGCGCAGGCGCGCGGTCAGCGTCGGGCCCTCGATGAGCTCCATGACGAGGTACGCGAGCGTCCCGCCCGCTTCGCCAGGGGTCTCGCCGTAGTCGTGGAGCGCGGCGATCCCCGGGTGGCGCAGGGACGCGACGGCCTGCGACTCGTGCTCGAAGCGGGCCCGTGCGGTCTCGTCCTGCTCCAGGTCGGACTTGAGGATCTTCACGGCGACGGCGCGCCGGAGCCTGGTGTCGCGGGCGTTCCACACCGAGCCCATCCCGCCCGAGGCGATCGGGGCGTCGAGTCGGTAGCGGTCGGCGATCATCGATCCGGTCTGCACGGCGATCCTCGCAAGCGGTTGTGCGGTAGTGGGTCCGGTGATCGTGGCACCGCCCGCCACGCATCGCTCACGCGAACGTCATGACGGGCCTGCCCGACCGCCGTTCCGGGGGCCTGCATGACTGCGCCGGGGGCCGTGGCGGATCGAGAATCGGGGCATCCACTTCCGTTCGGAGGAAACCATGAACGCACCCCGTCTCTCCCGCCTCAGCCGCCGCGTGCTCCTCGGCTCCGCGGCCGTCGCCGCCGCGATCGGACTCCCGTCCCCCGCCACTGCGTCGTTGCGGCTCAACGCTATTGACGCCGAGGTGGACCGGCTCGAAGCCGACCTCATCGCGTTCCGCCGCGACCTCAACGCCCACCCCGAAGGCCCCGGGGACGAGTCGCGCACCGCGGCCCGGGTCGCCGCGCAGCTCAGGGCCGCCGGGCTGTCGGTGACCACCGGCGTCGGCGGGCACGGCGTCGTCGGCGTCCTGCGCGGGCGCCACCGCGGCCGCACCGTCGCCTACCGGGCCGACATGGACGCCGTCCCCGCCGAGGACCAGATCGGCGGCGGCACCGCGCCGCTGCACCTGTGCGGGCACGACATCCACACCACCGTCGGCGTCGGTGCGGCGCTGGTGCTCTCGCGGCTGCGGCACCGGCTGCACGGCACCGTCGTGTTCGTGTTCCAGCCCGCCGAGGAGACCCTTGCCGGGGCCCGCGCGATGATCGACGCGGGCGTCCTCTCGACGTACCGGCCCGAGGAGATCCACGCGCTCCACTGCGGCCCCATGCCCGTCGGGATGCTCGGGATCAACCCCGGCTCCGGGCTCCCGGGCCAGGACCGCGGCACGGTCGTCCTCGACGGCGCCGACGCGGCCGACCGGGCCGCCCGGCTCGCGGCCGACATCGCCGCGCTCGCGACCGTGTCGGTCCCGCAGGGCTCGGCCGACCTGGAGCGGCTCATCGCGGACCTCCAGATCGAGGACGGCCCCCTCGCGGAGTTCGTGTACACCCGCGCCGAGGCCGAGGAGGGCACGGTCGGTTTCGCGTCCCGGTGCTGGCCCGAGGACCGGTACACGGAGGTCAGGGCCGACATCGACGCCCTCGCCCGGTCCTACGGCGGGACCGCGGTGTTCCCGAACGACCCGTTCCCGGCGATGGTGCTCCCGGCCCCGGAGGCGTACGGGCTCAAGCGGTTCCTGGACCGCCGGGACGTCGAGACGGCGGTCGTCCACGCCGCGATCCCGTTCAGCGGTGAGGACTTCGCCCTGTACCTGGACGAGATCCCCGGCACCTACACGTACCTCGGCGTCCGCTCCCCCGGCGCGGACATCGTCACCTCGTACCCGCACTTCCCGACGTTCACCCCCGACGAGGGCGCGATCGCCCACGGCGTGCGCGCCATGTCGGCCTGGCTGGCCGAGCGCACCTCCTGCTGAGGGCTTGAACGCACGGAACGGGCGGCGGCTCCGAAGAGCCGCCGCCCGTCCTCATTGCTCAGTCGCTACGCGAAGAGGTCGAAGCCGCCCCAGCCGGAGCCGATCTGGGTCGAGGAGCCGAAGCTCCCCTGGCCGTTCCCCTTGTACATGAACAGCTTCCCGTCCGACGTGCGCCGGGCCACGAGGTCGATGTGGCCGTCGCCGCTGAAGTCGCCCGCGGCCGTGAGGTTGTCGAGCGCGGCCCAGCCGCACCCGATCTTCACGCCGTTCTTGACGCCGCCGGTCGGCTTGCCGCCGTAGAAGTACAGGCAGTTGTCCGAGGTGCGGACCGCGATCAGGTCGGCGGTGCCGTCGTTGTCGAGGTCGCCGATCGCGGTGATCTCCTTCATCGCGTTCCAGCCGGTCCCGATCTGGATCCGGGTGCCGACCGTCCCGTTCGCCTTGCCCGGGTACAGCCAGAGCACCCCGGTCGAGGCTTCGCGGGCGATGATGTCGACCTTGAGGTCGCCGTTGTAGTCGTACGCGGACACGATGGCGCTCATGATGTTCCAGCCGGTGCCGATCCGGATGCGCGCGTCGTAGTCGTAGTCGCCGATGCCGGTGCCCGGGTAGACATACAGGGCCCCGGAGGAGCCGACCCGGCCGATGACGTCCGCGAGGCCGTCGCCGGTGAAGTCGCCCGCGGTCGCGAGCAGGTTCATCCCGGAGAACGTCGTGCCCCAGGAGTAGCTGGCGGTGAAGCCGCCGGCGCCGTTCCCGTAGTAGGCGAACGTGTTCCCGTCGGACTCGCGCCGCACGATGATGTCGTCGCCGCCGTCCTCGTCGAAGTCGTGCGCGCGGTCGGTGGTGACCATCGGCAGGCTCACGCCGATCCAGCCCGAGGACTGCACCGGCGGCTCCGGCTGGACGTACCCGTTCAGCTCGAACGAGTGCCGGTACAGCGCACTGGTCCGGGTGTCGACCGAGAGCAGGTCCACGTACCCGTCGCGGTCGAGGTCGCCTGCGCCGGTGACGCTTCGGTAGACGCGGCCCGAGCCGTCGTCCAGGGACGGGGACAGCTCGATCCAGGTCTCGGCCGTGGACGCGAGCACCCAGTAGCCCTTGGTCTGGCTGTCGCGGATCATGAGGTCCTCGGCGCCGTCCTTGTCGACGTCGCCGACGGACACGATCGCGTCGATGTAGTTGTAGCCCAGGCCGAACAGGATGCTGCCGCCGAACGTGCCGTCGCCGTTGCCCGGGTAGGCGTACATGCCGCCGTCCGAGTTGCGCACGGCCAGGACGTCCGTCATGCCGTCGCCGGTGACGTCGGCGGTCGTGTAGACGCCCATGGTGTTCCAGCTCGAACCGGACCGGATGCGGGTGCCGAAGCCCCCGTTCCCGTCGCCCGGGTACGTGTACAGGATTCCGGCGGCGTTGTCGCGCACCAGGAGGTCCGCGTACCCGTCGCTGTTGACCTCCCCGGCCATGACGACGTCGTAGCCGGCCCAGCCGGTGGCCACGGTGACCGCGCCGTCGAACGTGCCGTCGCCGTTGCCGGCGTGCAGGCGCAGCGCGCCGTCGGTCTCGCGGACCGAGATCAGGTCGTCCAGGCCGTCGTCGTTGAAGTCGTTGCGCGCCAGCGGCACCGCGGGCATGCCGGAGAGCACGAACCACATGTCGTTGTACGGCACGGCGTCGAGGTTCTCGCTGTACTCGCTCGTGTAGGTCGGGGCGACCTCGAACCGGCCGGGCTCGTTGGCGCCCCCGGTGATCTCGGCGTAGAAGCGCAGGGTCTCGTGGTCGTCCGCGGCGATCGACTGGACGTGGCAGACGAAGTCGAAGCGGTCGAGCAGCGTGTTCTCGGTGCGCGCGTACTCGGCCGCGAGCTCGCTCTCGTCCAGGCACGTCCACGCGGCGTTCCCGTCGGAGTTGAGCTGCGTGAGCTCCGTGCCGTCGGGCAGCCGCCCGCGCAGCACGTACGAGCCGGGCTCGTCCACCGCGAGGTCGGCCGCGTCGGCGGGGCCGGCGTTGCGCACGAACAGGCTGACCATCGGCTCGGTGCCGATCGCGGTCCCGACCTGCTCGGTGCCCTCGATGTAGAGGTCGAACTTGTTCTCGGCGCTCACCACGGAGACCGAACCGGCGTCGGCGGTCGCGGCCGGGTCGTCCCAGGTCCCGGCCTCGGTGATCCCGAGGAGGTTCGGGTCCTCGGGGTCCGTGGGGAGGTCCGGGTACTCGGCGAGTTCCGCTTCGTCGATCGTGGCGACGGTGTACTCGCAGCCGCACACCTCGATCGGCCCGGGCGTCCCGGCGGGGACGGCGTACCCGATCGGGCCGGTCAGCGTGTAGGCGGTGCCGGTCGTCCCGGTGAAGCCCGCGAAGACGCAGTCGACCGCACCGGTCTCGACGGAGGTGCAGTTGTCGTAGGCGACGTCGGCGACCGTGCCGGGCACGGTCGGCGCACTGAACGACACGACGACGGCCGCGGTGTCGGCGGCGAGGTCCTGCTGCTGGAAGAAGACCGGGGTGGCGTTCGCGGTCGCGCCGGCCGCCGCCCCGGTGATGGTGACGTCACCGTGGAGGAACGGCTCGTAGTCCTCCTGTGCGGCCACCGGTGCCGCGAATGCCGCTGCGACCATCAGGCCGACGGCAGCACCCGCTACCAGGCGCGTGGCGACGCGCCCGAGGGAATCGGGGTTCATCTGGCTCCTTGTTCAATTGGAGGGTGGGGTTCGTGCCAGGGGATGCCGGGGGGTCCGACATGGACTACACGCATTCTTTCAGAAATCGGTTGCACCCTGGGTACGGCAGCGGAGACGCGGAAGGGCGGCGGCCCCGAATGGAGCCGCCGCCCGGAATAATCCTGATTCGCCGCTTATGCGATGAGGTTCATGGCGTTCCAGCCGGAACCTATCTGCACGGACGCACCGAAGTCGCCCTTGCCGTCGCCTTTGTACATGAACAGCTTCCCGTCCGACTTGCGTCGCGCGACGAGGTCCGCGTGGCCGTCGCCGTCGTAGTCGCCGACCGAGGTCAGCGCGTCCATTGCCGCCCAGCCGCACCCGACCTTGACGCCGTTCTTCACGCCGCCGGTCGCCTTGCCCGCGTAGAAGTACATGCAGTTGTCGGAGGTGCGGACGGCGAGGACGTCGGCGATCCCGTCGTGGTCGAGGTCGCCCGGCGCGGTGATCTCCTTCATCGCGTTCCAGCCGGTCCCGATCTTGACCCGGGTGCCGACCGTGCCGTCGGCCTTGCCCGGGTACAGCCACAGGACTCCGGTCGAAGCCTCGCGGGCGACGATGTCGACCCGGCCGTCCCCGTTGAAGTCGTGGCCGGACACGATGGCGCTCATGACGTTCCAGCCGGTGCCGGTCTTCACGGGCGTACCGTGGCCGCCGAAGCCGTCGCCGGGGTAGGTGTAGAGGACGCCCGCGGAGGTCCGGGCGAGCACGTCGGGGAGGTTGTCCCCGGTGAGGTCGCCCGCGGCCTCGATCAGGTTCATGCCGCTGAACTCCGCGCCCCAGGAGACCCGGGGCCCGAACCCGCCCGCGAGGGCGCCGGGGTAGAGGTACGTCGTCCCCGTCGAGGCGTTGCGCGCCAGGAGGTCCGCGGTGCCGTTCTGGTCGAAGTCGTACTCGCGGTGGGCGTCGACCTCGGGGAGGCGCATGCCGCCCCAGCCGGAGGACGCCAGCGTCACGTAGTCGTACACGGTGCCCGAGGCGGTGATCGACGCCCGGTAGAGCGCGCCGGTGCGGGCGTCGGTGAGCGCGAGCTCGGCGCTGCCGTCGCCGTCCGGGTCGCCGAGGCCCGTGATCTGGCTGTAGCGGCGGTTCTCGTCCAGGCTGCCGAACCAGCGCTCGTACTCGACGGGCGCGTCCTCGGTCGAGAGGAAGACCCAGTACTCCTGGTCGGGCGCGAGGCGGTACACGAGGTCGTCGATGCCGTCGGCGTCGATGTCCCCGAGGTTCGTCATGGCGTCGATCTGCTCGTTGCCGTCGCCGTAGGTCCCGGCCAGGGAGAACTTGCCGTTCCCGCCGCCGGAGTACTCGAAGAGGCGGCCGTCGTGCTTGCGGGTGGCCACGATGTCCACGGTCCCGTTGCCGTCGGTGTCGGCGGCGGTGAAGACCTCGATCGGACCCCAGCCGGAGCCCGAGGTGATGCGCGTGCCGAAGCCGCCGTTCCCGTTGCCGGGGTAGGTGTATAGCCCGCCGGTCCTCGTGTCGCGGGCGAGGAGGTCGGAGTGGCCGTCGCCGTTCACGTCCCCGGCCATGACGACGTCCATGTGGCCCCAGCCGGTCGCGAGGACCTTCGCGGACCCGAGCGTCCCGGCCTCGGTGCCGGGGTAGAGCACGAGCGCGCCGTCGGCCTTGCGGACCGCGATCAGGTCCTCGACCCCGTCCTCGTCGAAGTCGTTGCGGGGCACCTCGACGGCCTCGGCCATGTTCTGGATCGCACCGACGTTGTCGATGAAGTCCGCTTCGAGGTCGGCGCCGCCGACGCCCTCCGTGAGGCCCACGATCTCGGCGTAGCCCAGGTCGAACCCGTCACCGGTGAGGTCGACGGTGAACGTGAAGTCCGCGGTCTCACCGGCCGCGAGCGGCGTCATCAGGAAGCAGTACAGGTCGTACCGGTCGAGCACGGTCTCGGTGCGCGCGTATTCGTCCGCCAGCGACTCGGGGTCGAGGCAGCTCCAGTCGTCGGTGCCGTCCGAGTCGATCGAGGCAAGCTCGGTCCCGACGGGCAGCTCCACGCGGATCGAGGCCGACCCGAAGTCGTCCTCGCGGTTGTAGACCGTCGCGGGCCCGCCGTTGCCGACCGGCAGCGTGATCGTGGAGGTCTTGCCGACGTTGCCTTCGAGGTCGCCGCCGGAGACGTTGAGGTCGAAGGGGTTCGCGGAGGTGGCGATGGAGATGACGCCCTCCCACTCCGCCATTTCCGGGTCGCCCGGGTCGGTCCACGTGTCGGCCGGTTCGATGCCGAGCAGGTTCTCGGACACCGGGTCCCAGGTCAGGTCGCCGAAGTCCTCAGCGAGTGTGTTCGCGTCGACCGTGCGGACGGAGTAGACGCAGCCGCAGACCTCGAACGGTCCGATCGCATCGGCGTCGATCGCGTACTCGATCGGCTGCGTGAAGGTAAGCGCGGAACCGGTCAGTCCGGCGAAGTCAGTGATGACGCACTCGACGCCGCCGTGGATCTGGTCCTGTTCGACCGGGCGGCAGTTGTCGTAGTCGGCGACGACCGACGCGCCCTTCTGGCTGAGGCCCATGCGGGAGAAGGAGTCCGAGAAATGGGCGATCACCGCCGCCGCCGCACCGGACAGGTCGCGGTCCTGGCGGAACACGGGTACGACCGTCGCGGTCGAGCCGGGCGCGGCGCCGGTGACGGCCGCCGGGTCGCCGTGGAAGAACGGCTTGTGCGGGTCGGGTTCGCCTTCGCCGTGGACCAGGAGGGTGCCGGTCTCGGTGGCGAACACCACGGAGTCGATGCTCGCGGTGACCGTGTACGGGAAGGTCGTGTCCTCTCCCGGCTCATCGGCCGAGAGTTCGAAGTCGAAGAGCCAGTAGGGTCCTGCGCTCGGCTCGGTGCAGTAGACCTGCACGCCTGCGAACGCCTCGCAGCCGTCACCGGGTTCGATGTTCAGCGTCCCGCTCGGACCGTCGAACTCGATCATCACGGTCACGGTGTGGTCGAGGTCCTCGTACCCGGCCGACGGGGTGTACTCGACTTCGACCACCGAGTGCTCAGGGTCTTCGCCGGGCGTGATCGAGTACGGGAGGACCGGGCTCATCGAGGCGCTTTCGACGCCGACGACGTCCGGGAGATCCGCTGCCGCGGGGGCCGCGAAGGCGATCGCTGCTATCGGGGCCGTCAGGGCGAGTGCCGCGATGCGCGCGGCCGTTCGCCCCGGTATGCGGGGTTCGGAGTGCAATGGGGCTCCTGTTCAGTTGGGTGCAGAGAGGGAGTCGTGGGGTCCGACATGGACTACACGCGTTGTTTCCGATACCGGTTGCACCGCCTGAACGCGGAAGGGCGGCCCCGCGATGCGGGGGGGCCCCAACCGGGGGGGGGGGGTTTAGGTGTGGGGGGGGGGGGTGTTTGGGGCGCGGGGGGGCGGTGGGGAGAGGGGGGGGT
>NZ_JBEYVY010000022.1:0-23313 GCF_040644205.1 Glycomyces sp. NPDC047010
CCTATAGTGGTCATTGTATTACTCCGGTGGGCTCTCCCTAACCCCCTCGGGGGCCCCCCAAACCCCGGGGGCGCCGCCACCGAACGGTGCCGCCGCCGTCTCAGTTCCCGAGGAGGCGGCGCTTGGCCGCCTCGAACTCCTCCTGCGTCAGGTGGCCCTGGGAGCGGAGCGCGGTGAGGCGCTCCAGTTCCGAGACGATCGAGCCCCCGGAGCCGACGGCCGCCGCCCCGGACTCGGGCTTCTCCGGGGCCGGGTAGCTGCGGGTCCACGGCAGGCCGATGCGGGCGCGCTCGGGGCGGGTCTCGCGGAAGACCGCGTACACCGGGGTGTCGACCCACTGCTCGCGGGCGCGGACCTTGACCCGGTGGTAGCGGCCGTTGTCGGTGAACACGAGCGTCGCGGTGCCGAAGCCGAGCGCGGCGGCGTCATTGGCGCTGACGCGGCCGTAGTCCCCTTCGGCGGCACCGAAGTCGGCGAGCGTGGCGGGGACGCGCTTCGCACCGGTGAGCACGGCGCCGTAGCCGGTGGTCTTCAGCTCCGAGAACAGGCCCAGGAGGGCAACCAGCGCGCCCAGGGCCGCGACCGCGGCGACGATCCGCTGCTCGACGCCGATCGCGGCGGGGGTGGTGGTGCCCTCGGCCACGGCCTCGCTCCAGCCGCGCAGCGCGGCGAGCGGACCGGTCATGACGGCGAGGCCGAACCCGAAGGCCCTCGCCAGCGCGGTCAGCGCGACGAGGAGGCCGATGTTGAGGAAGATCCCCACGATCGGGAGCACGGCGCGGGCGTCGTTCGTGGAGCACTCCCCGCCCCAGCAGGACCAGGCGATGAGGTGGCCCACGCGGGTCCCCTCCTCGATGAACCACCAGGCGGCGACTGCGAGTACTGCGGACACGGGGAGCAGGGTCGCGACCCGGCGGGCGGCGCGGGACCGGGCGTCCGGCGGAGGGGAAGTGGGCACGGGACCAGTATGGAGCCTCCGGGCCCCTCGCGCCCACCGCGTCCCGCGAAGCATTTGACCTAGAGCGCGCTCTAGGTTCTACGCTCCTCTCATGAGCACACCGCAGCAGAGCATCAACTCCGGATTCGGCGCCGACACCACCGCGGCCGAAGTCCTCGACGGCATCGACCTCGCCGGCAAGCACGTCCTCGTGACCGGCGGGTACTCCGGGATCGGCCTGGAGACCACGAAGGCCCTCGCCGCCGCGGGCGCCGAGGTCCTCGTCCCCGCGCGGCGCCCCAAGGCCGCCGCCGAGGCGCTCGACGGGATCAAGGGCGTCGCGACCGACGAACTCGACCTCGCCGACCTCGCGAGCGTGGCCGCGTTCGCGGACCGGCGCCTCGCCGCCGGGCGGCACTTCGACGCGGTCATCGACAGCGCCGGGGTCATGGCCTGCCCCGAGACCCGCGTGGGCCCCGGCTGGGAGCTCCAGTTCGCGACCAACCACCTCGGGCACTTCGCGCTGGTGAACCGGCTCGCGCCGCTCCTCGATGAGGGCGCGCGCGTCGTCTCCGTGTCGTCCGGCGCGCACTGGAGGTCGGCGATCCGCTGGGACGACCCGCACTTCGCGAACGGCTACGACCGCTGGGAGGCGTACGGGCAGTCGAAGACCGCCAACGTCCTGTTCGCCGTCCACCTCGACAGGCTGGGGAAGGACCGGGGCGTCAGGGCGTTCGCGCTGCACCCCGGCGGCATCCTCACCCCGCTCCAGCGGCACATCCCGCACGAGGAGCAGGTGGAGCTGGGCTGGATCCACGAGGACGGCAGCCCGGTCGCGAGCACCCGGTTCAAGGACACCGAGCAGGGCGCCGCGACCCAGACGTGGGCGGCGTTCTCACCGCAGCTCGACGGCAAGGGCGGCGTGTACCTCCAGGACTGCGACGTCGCGGAGGTCGGCGAGGGCGGCGTGGCCGAGCACGCGGTCGACCCCGAGCAGGCCGAGCGGCTGTGGTCGCTGTCCGCGGAGCTGACGGGCGTCGACGGCTTCGGGCGCTGACCCCGGCCGGGCGCGGTAGGTTTCCATGCGGAGAGAAGGGAGTCCGCATGGAGATCGGCGAACTGCTGGCCGACGCGTTCGGCCGCGTCCAGGGCGAGGTCGCGGGGGTCCTCGACGGATTGTCGCAGGAGGACCTGGAGGCCATGCCGGGCCCGGGGGCGAACTCGATCGCGTGGCTGGTGTGGCACATCGCGCGCGTCCAGGACGACCACGTGTCCGAAGTGGCGGACCGGGAGCAGGCGTGGACGGCGGGCGGCTGGGAGGGGCGGTTCGGCCTCGGCCTGCCGCCCGGCGACACCGGGTACGGGCACACGCCCGAGCAGGTCGCGCAGGTCCGCGGCGTGTCCGGGACGGACCTGCTCGACTACTACGAGGCGGTCCACGCGAACACGCTGGCGTACGTGGCCGGGCTGACCGCGGCCGACCTCGACCGGGTCGTGGACACCCGCTGGACGCCGCACGTGACGCTCGGCGTGCGGCTGGTCAGCGTCATCGACGACAACCAGCAGCACGGCGGGCAGGCCGCCTACGTGCGCGGCCTCATCGAGAACCGCTGAGCCGCAAGGAATCTCAGGCGCGGGCGCCGCGGGAACGGGTGAGCAGGACCCACAGTCCGACCGCCAGCACCCCGGCGGCGCCCGCCGCCGCGGCCCACAGCCACCAGTGCGCGCCGCCCTCGGCGGGCGCGACGAGCGCGGCCTGGTCACTGGCGCAGTCGAGCATGTGGACCTCGTCGGCCGTGGCGACGCAGACCGTGGTCGTGAACCCGGTCCCGTCGCCCGCGGCGCCGAGGTCCGGCTGCTCCACGACGACCAGGCGCCCCTCCTGGAGCTGCTCCCCCGTCCCGGCCTCCACGGTGTCGCCGAGTTCGACGGTCTCGCCGGGGCCGATGGAGATCCGCCACGCGGCCCCGCCGTCGGTCTCGGTCGCGGGTTCGGCCGCCGCGAGCGTGAACCCGGCCGGGAGCAGGTGCGAGACGCGCAGGTCCTCGTAGGACTCCTCGCCGGTGTTGGCGACGGTGATCGCGTACTCGACGGTCTCGCCTTCGCGCACGACGTCGGCTTCGGCGGTGCGCTCCACGGTCACGGCGATCCCGCTCGCGTGGGCGGCGGCCCCGGTGAGGACCGCCGCGGCCAGGCCGGTGCCGATGGCGGCCGTCAGGTTCCAGTGCTGCATGGGGCTCCTCCTGAGTGCAGTGTTCCGGGTCCGTTGTAGCCGAGCGGGCCGTGCGACGGACCGCGCGACACGGCGCGGGGCCGGGTGCATTCCCGGCCCCGTCCGTCTCAGGCGTTGCGGCGGCGCCCGGCGGCGGCCGCGAGGGCGAGCCCCGCGAGGACCGCGCCCGCGCCGGTCAGCAGCAGGCTGAGCGTGTCGCCGCCGGTGACCGGGACGGTTCCCGTGCCGGAGCCGGAACCGGAGCCGCCCGGCTTGAGCGATCCGGCCTGCCACGACACGGTGTCGTTCCTGTCATCGGGGTCGGACCCGTCGGCGTTGACCGCCACCGAGCCGCCCTCGAAGACGGTTTCGGCGGGCGCGTCGGCGTCGACGCGGACGCGGATCTCGCCGGTCAGCTCCCTGGCCGGGGCCGCCTCGGCGACCGGGAGCGCCTCGGTGCGGAGGCTCTCGGTGAGCGCCCCGGCTGGGGCGGCCTCGGTGCCGCGCACGGCGATCCCGCCGGTGTGCACGCAGGTGACCGTGCGGCCGTCGGCGGCGGCGGTGCAGCCGCGCGGCTGGCCGGTCGCGAGCGCCGTGACGTGCTCGGGCATGGTGACGACCGCGCGGATCTCCCCGTCTGCGGTGGACGGGCCGTAGTTGACGATGCGGTAGGACATCGCGGACTCGGCCCCGGGCAGGACCGCGGGCGCGTCCTCGGCGGTCAGGTGCCGGTCGTACTCGGGGGCGCCCACGCCGCCCGGGACGCCCGTGACGGACGCGGTGTTGTTGCTCAGGTCCGGGTCGTCCACGGCGGTCGAGCTGAGGACGACGGTGTTGGTGAGCGCGCCGTCGCCGCGGTAGGACGGGTCGAGGGTGACGGTCATGAGGAACGCGGTCGCGTCGCCGGGCCGGAGCCGGGCGGCGAGGGCGCATTCAACGTCGCGGCCGCTCGCGGTGCAGTCCACGGCGTCGCCGGTGGCGGCGTGGCGGGCCGAGGTGAACGCGAGGCCGCCCGGCAGGCGGTCGGCGAACCGCAGTTCGCCGTCCACGGTGGAGCCGCTGAGGTTGGTCGCGGTGATCCGGTAGTCGAAGTCCGTGCCGGGCGTGACCGGTCCGGCGTCGGCGTCGGCGAAGTCCTTCGCGACGGCGAGGTCGGCGACCACCTGGACGCCCGGGGCGACGGCGGTGGCGCGGCGCGCGGGCCGCGTCGGCGGGTCGGTGTCGGCGCGGACCGCGGCGGTGTTCTCGATCGCCGTCCCGGCGCGGGTGTCCGGGTCGACCATGACGGTGAGTTCGACCGCGACGGCGCGCCCGGATTCGATGGAGCCGAGGTCGCACGAGACGTCCTGGCCGGAAGCGGTGCACAGGTCGGGCGAGGCCGAGACGAACGACGTGGCGTCGTGGAGCCGGTCGGCGACGGTGACGCCGGTGGCGGTCGACGGGCCGTTGTTGGTGACGGTGACCGTCCACGTCGCCTCGTGCCCGGCGGTCATCTCGCGCGGTGCGGTCTTGGCGATGAGGACGTCGGCGACGGGGCCGCCGACGCGGCCGGTGAGGTCGGCCACGGCGGTGTTGTTCGTGAGGTCCGGATCGTCGGTGTCGGCGGATACGGTCGCGGTGTTGGCGATGTCGGCGCCGTCGCCGGTGTAG
Source organism: Glycomyces sp. NPDC047010 (assembly GCF_040644205.1). NCBI lineage: Bacteria > Bacillati > Actinomycetota > Actinomycetes > Glycomycetales > Glycomycetaceae > Glycomyces > Glycomyces sp. NPDC047010. The sequence goes on from NZ_JBEYVY010000022.1 coordinate 4,800, forward strand.
GACGGGTCGAGCTGGACGGTGACGCGGAAGGTCCGCGCCTCGGCCGGGTCGAGCGGCTCGGGGGTCGCGCACTCGACCGTCCCGCCGTAGGCGCCCGGCTCGCCGGTGCAGCCGTCCTGAGAGGAGGTGAACGCGAGCTCCGCGGGGAGCGTGTCGGTCACCGCGATCCCGGTGGCCGTGGACGGGCCGTTGTTGGTGACGGTGAGGACCATCGGCACGGTCTGGCCGGGCGCGACGGTGCCGGTGCCGTCGAATGCCTTGGCGAGGGCCAGGTCCGCGCTGGGCGTGCCGGGCGTCGCCGCGTCGGCGGTCGCGGTGTTGTTGGACTCGTCCGGGTCCGCGGTCGCGGCCTTGACGCGGGCGGTGTTGACGAGGTCGGAGCCGTCGCCGGTGTAGGCCGGGTCGAGGCGCACGGTGAACGTGTACTCGACCGAGGCGCCGACGGCGATCGCACCGGCGTCGCAGGCGGCGTCGCGGCCGTCGATGGCGCACTCGGGATCGGTGCCGTCCCAGGTGAGCGCGGGCGGCAGCGTGTCGGTGACGACGGCTTGCGTGGCGGCCGAGGGTCCGGCGTTGGCGACGGTCACGGTGTACGTGAACCGGTCGCCGGGCGTCACGGGCCCGGTGGCGTTGAGCCGCTTGGTGATCGACAGGTCGGCGCTCGGTGCGGCGGCGCGGCCGCCGGGCAGGCCCGCGGTGGCGGTGTTGTTCGACTCGTCGGGGTCGTCGGTGTCTGAGGCGACCGCGGCGGTGTTGGTGATCGCGGTGCCGTCGCCGGTGTACGCCTCGTCGAGCTCCACGGTGACGGTGAACGAGGCGTCGGCCCCGGCGGCGAGGACCGTCCCGATCGGACAGGTCACGGTCCGGTCGGCGGCGGTGCAGCCGTCGCCGGAGACGAAGGACAGTTCGGCCGGGAGCGTGTCGGTGACGACCGGGTCCTGCGCGTCCGAGGGCCCGCGGTTCTCCACGGCGAGCGTGTACTCGAAGGTCTCGCCGGGCACGACGTGCTCGGTGCTGTTCGCGGTCTTGGTGATCGCGAGGTCGGCCGCGGTGCCGGTGAGCGGGCCGTCGCCGCCGGAGCGGGTCCGGTCCGAGGTGTTGCCGGTGTCGGTGGCGACCTCCGCGTAGTTCGCGATGCGCGTGCCCGCGGGCGTGTCGGCGGCGATGAGGACGGTGACCGTGAAGGTCCGGGTCGCCCCGGCCGGGACGGTCCCGAGCGTGCAGGTGACCAGGTTGTCGTCGTCGGCGCAGTCGGCGCCGTCGGCGGACACGAAGGACAGGCTCGGGTCGAGCTGGTCGGTGACGCGGACGTTGACCGCGGCGGACGGGCCGCCGTTGGCGACGGTGATCGTGTAGACGGCCTCGGCTCCGGCGGTCATCGCCGCGGGTTGGGCCTTCACGATGGACACGTTCGCCTCGGCCCGGACGGTGACGTCGGCGGTCGCGGTCGTGTCCGCGGACGTGTTGCGGCTCGCGGTGGTCACGGCGGCGGTGTTGGTGAGGACCGTGCCGTCCGGGACGGCGGCGTCCACGTCGACCGAGACCGTGAACTCGCGGGTCTCGTCCACGTCCAGCGTGTCGAGGTCGCAGGCGATGGTGTGGCCGGTGGCGGTGCAGGACGCGCCGTCGGCGCCCGCGTAGGCGAGGCCGTCGGGGAGCGTGTCGGTCACGGTGACGCCCGTGGCCGTCGACGGCCCGGTGTTCGCGACGGTGATCGTGAACTCGCCGGTGCCGCCCGCGGTGACGGGGCTGACGGCGGTCTTCGTGATCGACACGGCCGCACGGGGTTCGCCCGTGTTCCCGCCCGGGACCGGGGCGGTGCCGGTGTTGTTGGACCGGTCCGGGTCGGGCGTGGCGGCCGTCGCGGTCGCGGTGTTCACCAGGTCGGAGCCGTCGCCGGTGTAGGACGGGTCGATGCGGACGGTGACGCGGTAGACGGTCTGCGCGCCGACCGCGAGCGACGCGATCGCGGTGCAGGTCAGGTCGCGGCCCGAGGCGGTGCAGTCGTCGCTGGAGACGAAGGCGGTGCCGACGGGCAGCGTGTCGGTGACGGCGGTGTCGACCGCGGTGGACGGTCCGGCGTTGGCGATCGTGAGCGTGTACTCGAAGGACTCGCCGGGCGCGAGCGGCCCGTCCCCGACGGCGGCCTTGCGCAGCGACACGTCGGCGCTCGCCGGTCCTGCGGCGAGGGCCCCGGAGGTCGCGGTGTTGTTCGAGTCGTCCGGGTCGGCGGTGTCGGAGGCGACGACCGCGGTGTTCGTGATCTCCGAGCCGTCCCCGGTGTACCCGGCGGCGAGGCGCACGGTCAGCTCGATCGTCGTGGAGCCCACGGCGAACGGGTCGACCGGGCCGCACGTGAGGTCCTGCCCGGAGGCGGTGCACACGTCGGGCGAGGCCGAGACGAACGCGAGCGAGTCGTCCAGCGTGTCGGTGACGGCGGCGTTGCGGGCGGTCGAGGGACCGGCGTTGGCGATCGTCAGCGTGTAGTCGAAGGCGGTGCCGGGCGTGACCGGGCCGGTCGCGTCGAGGCGCTTGGCGATCGACAGGTCCGCGGAGGCCGCGCCCACGACCGGGTACACGGTGTCCGACGTGTTGTTCGACTCGTCGGGGTCGTCGGTCCCGGAGGACGCGGTGGCGGCGTTGCCGAGGTCGGAGCCGTCGCCGGTGTAGGACGCGTCGAGCTGCACACGGAAGCGGTACTCGGCGGTACTCCCAGCGGTGAGGACCGCGACCGGACCGCAGGTGACGGCCTGCCCGGAGGCGGTGCACTCGTCGTCGACCGCGCCCGCGAACGCCAGTCCGGCCGGCAGGTCGTCGGTGACGACGACGTCCGCGGCGTCGGAGGGGCCGTCGTTGGCGACGGTGATCCGGTAGGAGATGTAGCCGCCGGGCGTGGCGGTCGCGGGTGACACGATCGTCTTCGCGACGCGCAGGTCGGCGGACGGGCCGGTGACCGCGACGCCGCCGGTGGCGGTCGCGGTGTCGTTGTCCGACACCGGGTCCGGCGTGTCCGAGGCGACGACGGCGGTGTTGGTCAGCTCGGAGCCGTCCCTGGTGTACCCGGAGTCGAGCTTCACGCCGACGCGGATGGTCGCCTGCCCCTCGTCGGGCAGCGTCTGGGCGTCCAGCGCGGCCGCCGGGCAGGTGAGCGTGCGCCCGTCCACCGAGCAGCCCTGCGGGTACGCGGTCCAGGTGAGGCCCTCGCCGAGGGTCTCGGTGACGCTCGGGTTGAGGGCGGTCGACGGGCCGAGGTTGGTGATCGTCACGTCGTACTCGAAGGTCCCGCCGGGCGCGATCGACGGCGAGCCGACCACGGTCTTCTCGATCGACAGGTCGGCCTCCGAGTCGGAGAGGCCGGGGACGCCCGCGAGGCTGGTCCGGTTGTTCGCGGTGTTCGGGTCGGCGGTGTCGGCCGTGACGGACGCGTTGTTGACGATGTCGGAGCCGTCCCCGGTGTAGGCCGGGTCAAGGCGCACGGTGATCGCGTAGGCGACGGTGTTCGACCCGGAGGCCGCGCGCACGGTGGCGGCCGGGCCGCAGGTCACGGTGGCGCCGTACTCCCCGGCGGTGCCGGTGCAGTCGTCGGCGGACACGAACGCGATGGCGCTGGGCAGCGAGTCGGCGACCGAGGCGTTCACGGCGTCGCTCGGGCCGTGGTTGGTGACGGTGAGCGTGTACGTGAAGGTCTGGCCGGGCGCGACCGCGGTGTCCGAGGAGCTGGACTTCGCGATCGACAGGTCCGCGGACGGCGCGGTCACGCCGCCGGGCGCGAGCGCGACCGAGTCGGAGTTGTTCGACTCGTCGGGGTCGGCGGTCTCGGGGTCCGCGGTCGCGGCGTTGACCAGATCGGTGCCGTCCCCGGTGTACCCGGCGTCCACTGTGGCGGTCACGTGGAACCCGGTCGCGCGGCCGGGGAGGAGGGTCGCGACGGTCGGGCAGGTGACGGTCCGCCCGGAGGCGGTGCAGCCGCTGGAGGAGGACGCGAAGGCCATGCCGTCCGGGAGCGTGTCGGTGACGGCGATGCCGGTGGCGGTGGAGGGCCCGCGGTTGCTGACGATGATCTCGTAGGTGACGTTCTGGCCGGGCGCGACCGGGCCGGTGGTCTCGCGCTCCTTGCTGAGCACGACGTCCGCGCTGGGCGCGGCGACGGTGCCGCCGGGCAGTGCGGCGGTGTCGGTGTTGTTGGCGTCGTCGGGGTCGGCGGTGTCGGCCGCGACCGTGGCGGTGTTGGTGGCCGCGGCGTCGGTGCCGGTGCCCGTGTAGGACGGATCGAGCCGGACGGTGACGTGGGAGTCGGTCCCGGCTCCGGCCGCGATGGTGCCGAGGTCGCAGGCGACGGTGCCGCCGTACTCCCCCGCGGTGCCGGTGCAGCCGGTGTCGGAGGAGGCGAACGCGAGCGCGGACGGGAGCGTGTCGGTGATGCGCGCGCCGGTCGCGGCCGACGGGCCGAGGTTGGCGGTGTGCAGGGTGTAGGTGAAGGTCTCGCCGGGCGCGACCGGCGTGTCGTCGCTGGTGCGCTTGGTGATCGCGAGGTCGGCGGCGGGGTCGCCGACGCCGGGCGTGACGGTCCCGGACCGGTTGTTCGACTCGTCGGGGTCGGGCGTGTCGGCGCCGATGGTCGCGGAGTTCGGAAGGTCGGCGCCGGTGCCGGTGTAGGCCGCGTCGAGCCGGACGGTGATGGTGAGGGTGCGGGTTCCGGGCGGGAAGCTCGCGATGGCGCAGGTGACGGTCTGGCCGGAGGCGGTGCAGCCGTCGGCGGAGACGAACGCGAGCTGGTCGGCGAGGACGTCGGTGACGGCGGCGTTGACGGCGGTGGACGGGCCGTTGTTGGTGATGGTGAGCGTGTAGTCGAAGGTCTCGCCGGGCCGCACGGTGTCGGCCGGTCCTTCCTTGGTGATGGCGAGGTCGGCGCTGGCGGCGGCGACGGTGGCGGTCCAGTCCGCGGTGTCGTTGGCGGCGTTGTGGTCGTCGGCGTTGGCGACGCGGCCGGTGCCGGTGATCGTGCCCGCGGCGGCGCCGGGGTCCACGGTGTACTGGAGTGCGAAGTCGGTGGCGGAGTTCACCGCGGTGCCCGCGGCGACGGTGCAGGTGACGCGGCGGTTCCCGGATTCGAGGACGCAGCCGTCGGGGAGCGTCCCGGAGAAGACGGCCTGGTCGGGCGCGGTGAGGGTGACGGTGGCGGCCGAGACGGAGACGGACGGGCCGTGGTTGGCGACGGTGAAGGTGACGGTGCCGTTCTCGCCGGGGACGACGGTCTGCGGGCCGGAGGCGGTGATGCCGAAGTCGGAGTCGGCGGCGCCGGTGTTCACGACGAGGTCGGCGGTGTTGTTGGTCGTGTCGCTGTCGAGCTTGTAGCTGACCTCGGCCTTGCCGGTGTACTGCGTGCCGGTGGCGGCGTCGGCGGGCACGGTGGCGGTGAAGGTAATGCCGGTGGAGGCGCCGTTGCGGAGGGTCGCGGCCGGGATGGTGCAGGTCGCGGTCCCGTTCCCGTTGTCGGTGCAGCGCGAGTCCAGGTCGGTGATCGTGACGCCGGTCGGGAACGTGACGGTGGCGGTGGTGTTCTCGGCGGCGTCGGCGGGTCCGGCGTTGCGGACGGTGGCGGTGACGGTGCCGGAGGCGCCGGGCGCGATGGTGACCGGGTCGGAGGCGACGGTGATGTCGGTGAGGGCGCGTACGGTGGTCGCGGCCGAGGCGGACGCGGTGCCGCCGTTGGTGAGGCCCGAGGGCATGGCGATCGTCGCGGTGTTGGTGACGGTGGTCCCGGAGGCCGAGCGGGCGACGGTGCCGGTGATCGTCACGGTGGCGCTCGCCCCGGCCGGAAGGTCCAGGGTGGTCGAGACGTCGTTGCCGCTGCCGGAGGCGGTGCCGCAGGAGCCGGCGGTGGCGGTGCAGGTCCAGGAGGTGACGGTGACGCCGCCGGGGACGGTGTCGGTGAGGGTCGCGCCGGTGAGGCGGGACCTGCCGTTGTTGGTGACGGTGACGGTGTACTCGACGGGGTCGCCGGGGTCGGCGGTGGCGCGCCCGGTCTTGGCGACGTCGATGGTGACGTTCGAGTTGACGCGGAGCGTGTTCGTCGCGGTGTCGTTGGCGGCGTTGCCGTCGCGCGAGTAGCCGCCGACGGCGGAGGTGGCGGTGACGTCGCCGATCGCGCCGCCTGCGGTGAGGTCGTTCGCGATCGTGCCGGTGACGGTGAACGCGGCGGTGCCGTTGTTCGCGAGGCTGTTCACCGGGCCGGCGCAGGTGAGTGTGGACGCGGTGCAGGTCCAGCCGCTCGCGGGTCCGGTGAGGCCGGTGACGGTGAAGCCGCTCGGCGCGGTGAAGGTGACGCTGGGCGTGCCCGCGGTGTCGGGGCCGCGGTTGGTGAGCGTGAACGGCACCTGGACCGAGGCGCCGGGGTCGACGGCGGTGGTCGCCGTCTGGTTCCCGTTGCCGGTGTTGGTCATCGCCAGGTCGGAGTCGTAGTAGGCGACGGTGACGGTGGCGCAGCCGCGGTTGTTGCCGGGGACGTTGTCGTTGGTAGGGGTGATGCTGTTGGTGCCGCACACGTTGTAGACGGTGCCGGGGACGGCGTTCGCGGGGATGGTGACGGGCACGTAGAGGAGCCCGTCGTTCCCGCTGGCCCACCCGCCCGCGCCGGCGGCGCAGTTCGCGGCGGTGGCACTGGTGGTGGTGCAGTTGCCGTAGCCGCCGCTGGAGCCGTAGTAGCGGGTGACCGAGCCGATGGTGAGGCCGGTGTCGGCGGTGATCGCGATGCGGTTGAAGTAGCCGGTCTGCGGGCCGCGGTTGAGGGTGTGCAGCTGCGCGGTGACGGTGGCGCCGGGTCGGCCGGTGGGGTTGGTCGAGCCGGTGACCTCCATGTCGGAGTAGCCGATCGAGAACATCTGGCTGGTGTTGGTGGTGGAGCACTGGTACCGGCTGACGGGGTTGCCGACGGCGAACCGGCCGTTGGTGTTGTCGATGCAGATCGCGCCGCGCGCGTTGTAGAACGAGCCCTGGGGCGCGCCGGTGGTGCCGTTCGCCTGGAGCTGGTACGGCCAGGTGGCGTTGGCGGCGCCCGAGGCGCACCCGGTGGTGAGATTGAGCTGGACGTTGTTGTTGCTGCCGTTGCTGTTGTTGTCGAGGCACAGCGACGTGTTGGCGGAGAACAGGATCCGGTCGTCGGTGGTGATGGTCCACCGCTGGAGCGAGGGGTTGGAGCCGCAGGTCTGGAGGGTGAGCAGCGCGCCGGAGCTCGCGGAGGCGGCCGTGACGCACAGGGTCGGGTGCCCGGTGGGGTTGAGGTAGACGCTGTTGATCTGGGTGGCGAACGTGCCCGCCTGGGCCGGGACGGGCGCCGCGAGCATTCCGGCGGTCGCGAGGACCGCCGAGAGCACGAGGACGAGGGCACGGCGCATGCGCACGGACAGGCTCACTCGGATCACCCTGTTCAACAGTGTTGATTACAGAAAGTGATGCCAAGCTAGCACTGTGTGCCCGGTTTATTCCTTATTGGAAACGATTATCTCGAACAGGAGTTTCACTCAACCGAGATCCGGTCACGCTGAGTCGCGGACGACCAGTTCGGTCGGGAGGACCACCGGCTCGACCTCGTGCTCGTCGAGCAGTTCGATGAGGAGGCGCACGGTCTCCTCGGCGACGCGGGCGAGCGGGTGGCGGACCGTCGTCAGGGCCGGACGGGTCGCGGAGGCGATCACCGAGTCGTCGAAGCCGCCGACCGCGACGTCCTCGGGGACGCGGCGGCCCGCCTCGTGCAGCGCCTGGAGCGCCCCGGCGGCCATGAGGTCCGAGGCCACGAACACGGCGTCGATGTCGGGGACCGCGTCGAGCAGGCGGCGCATCGCCGCTTCACCGGCGGCCTGCGTGTAGTCGCCGTGGACCACGAGCTGCTTGGCGGCCTTGCGGCCCAGCACCCCCGTGAAGCCTTCGAGGCGCAGCGCCCCGCCGGGCGTGTCGAGCGGGCCGGTGATCATGCCGATCTTGCGGCGGCCCAAGGACACCAGGTACTCGGTCATCGCACGCGCGCCGCCGCGGTCGTCGGCGGCCGCGTACGGGATCACCGACTCGCGGCCCAGGACCGCGCCGCACGCCACGGCCGGGATGCCGGAGCGCTCGATCTCGTCGAGCAGCGGGTCCCCCGCGTGCGTCGACACCAGCAGCGCCCCGTCGGCGTGCCCGCCGCGCAGGTACCGGGCCACGCGGTCGCGGCCCCGGTCGTCCCCGGCGATCATGAGCACCAGCGACATGTCGCGCTCGGCGAGCTGATTCGTGGCGACCCGCATGAGGACCGAGAAGTTCGGGTCCTCGAACAGGCGCTCCTGCGGCTCGGACAGGACCATGACGATCGAGCCGGTCCGGCTGGTCACCAGGCTGCGCGCCGCGCGGTTGACGACGTACCCGGTCTCGGCGACCGCGCGGCGCACCGCGGTCTCCGCCGAGAGCGAGACGTTCGACTTGCCGTTGAGGACCCGCGAGACCGTCCCCCGCGAGACGCCCGCTGCCGCGGCGACGTCGTGGATCGTCGGTCGTTTCCGTGCTGCCAAGTTGCTCAGCTCTCCCTTGTGTCTCGGTCATTATGTCCCCGCCCGGCGACCGGGCGGGGGCGGAGGAGCGGGGAGGCCGCCCAAGGGGGGTGACGGCCTCCCCGCTCCCGCTAAGCGGTGCGGTACAGCTTCACGTCGTCGATGTTCAGCCAGTTGCCCGCGTTCGCGTTGTCCCAGAAGCCGACCTGGATCTGGCCGTTGGTCACCTGGATGCCCTCGATGGACACGTACGTCCACGCGGAGGCGCTGGTCGGGATCGCCGCCTGCTTCTCGGTGCCGCCGTAGTTCTTGGCGTACATGTACACCGAGTTCTGGCCGCCGCCCGACAGCACCCAGCCCGAGAGCGTGTACGTGCCGTTCGTCAGCCCGGTCTTGTTCTGGTACAGCGACACGGTGTACGCGCTGGCCCAGTAGTGGTTCAGCGTCCAGTCGCCGTGGGCGGGCCAGGCGTCGGAGGTGAACGTCGCGTTCGCGTAGCTGGAGTTCGCCGAGACCACGGTCCACCCCGACGGGGTGTTCGTGTACGTCCCGTTCGCCTCGAACGACCCGTTCGTCAGCAGGTTGACCCGCTGGGTCGCGGGGTCCTCGCCGAACACGTCGAGCGTGTCCAGGGCCTCGCCGTCCCAGTCGAAGAGGGTCTGGTTGTCCCACGGGTTCGAGAGGACGCCGGTGTCGTTGTTGTCGGCCTTCCCCTCCTCGGTGCCCCAGTTCGCGCCCTCGACGGGGAGCCAGGTCGGCTCCCACCAGATGATGCCGCGGCCCCGGTTGTCGGGGACGTCGGCGACGACCTCGCGCAGGTCGCGCAGGAAGTCGATCTGGCCCTGGACGGAGGCGGCGTACCCGCCGGTGGCCTCTTCGGCCGTGTAGAACGAGTTCCCGAGGCCGTCGCCGTCGCCGAGGGTCCAGCCGTAGGCGGTCTCGACGATGAGGACGTCCTTGGAGTACCGCTCCGAGATGTCGTTCAGGTTGAGCTTCAGCTCGCCCATGGTGCCGTGCCAGAACGGGTAGTAGGAGAGCGCGATGATGTCGAAGTCGACGCCCTCGGCGGTGATCCCGTCGAACCACCACTGGTACAGCGAGTTGTCGCCGCCCATGTCGAGGTGCAGCGCGATCTCGATGCCGCTCGCGGCGTCGTTCACGCCGTCGATCCCGGCCGACAGGAGCTCGGCGAGCTGCGTGAAGTCGGTGACGGTGCCGCCGATGCGCCCGTCCTCCCACAGGACGCCCGAGGAGGTCTCGTTGCCCATCTGCACGATGTCCGGGGTGGCCCCGGCCGCCTCCATCGTATTGATGACCGACTCCGTGTAGTCGTGGACGGCGGTCTTGAGCTGGGTGTAGGTGAGGTTCTGCCAGGCTTTGGGCTTGGTCTGGGTGCCCGGGTCGGCCCACCAGTCGGAGAGGTGGAAGTCGAGCAGGACGTCCATGCCGAGGGCCTTGGCGCGCTGCGCCATGGCGACGGTGGAGGCGAGGTCGTTGGTGCCGCCGCCGTACGGGTTCCCGTTCGCGTCGTAGGGGTCGTTCCACAGGCGCAGGCGGACCGTGTCGACGCCGTGGTCGGCCATGATCTCCAGGGCGTCGCCCTCGACACCGCCGTCGTAGAACTGCCCGCCGAGGTCTTCGACCTCGCCGAGCATGCCCACGTCGGCGCCCATGATGAAGTCACTGCGGACGGCCTGCGCCGGTTCCCCGACGGCGATGAACGCCGCCGAGAGGGCGCCGACCGCGAGGCCCGCGAGTGTGCGCTTCAAGCTGTTACGCTTCAAGCTTCGCTCCTTTGCGATTGACAAGGGGGTTCAGGCGCCGCCAAGCGCCCGCAACGACGGCAGTGCATTGCCGTCGAAGTCGAAGAGGGCCTGATTGGCCCAGGAGTTGCCGGCCTCGTCCACGACGTCGTCGCCGTACTCCATCCCGGCTCGCGACGCCCAGGTGGTGCCCGCTACTGGGAGCCACGCCGGCTCCCAGTAGACGATCCCCAGCCCGCCCGGGACGCCCGCCACGACCGCGTACAGGTCCCGCAGGAACGCGGCCTGCCCCGCCGGGGACGCCTCGTAGCCGCCGGTCTCGGCCATCGGGAGCTTGAAGACCTGGAAGTGCCCCTCGGGCTCCTCCCCCGTCCACGCGTACGCGGTCTCCACGACCGCGAGCTCCTTGCCGTAGCGCGAGGCGAGGTCGGACATGTTGTCACCCAGGTCCTTGAGGGTCCCGTGCCAGTACGGGTAGTAGGACAGGCCGATGACGTCGAAGTCGACGCCGCGGGTCGTGATCTCGTCGAACCAGCCGCGGTACAGCTCGTTCGCGCCGCCGAAGTCCAGGTGCAGCACCGTTTTCGCGTCCCCGGCCTCGCGCACGGCGGAGGCGCCCGCTCTCAGCAGGCCCGCGAGGCGGTCCCACGCGGCCGGGTCCTCGCCGGTGAAGCGGCGCTCGCGGTCGTCGAACTTGGGGGTCTTGCCTTCGGGCCAGAGCATCCCGTTGGTGGTCTCGTTGCCGATCTGCACCATGTCGGGCGCGGCCCCGGCCGCGTCGAGCGCCGCGAGGACCTCTGCGGTCCAGTCGTGGACGCGCGCTTCGAGGTCGGCGCCGGTGAGGCCGCGCCAGGCTTTGGGCGTGGACTGCTTCTTCGGGTCGGTCCAGAAGTCCGAGTAGTGCAGGTCGAGGAGGAGGTGCTGGCCCGCGGCCTTGGCGCGGCGGGCCAGCGCGATCGTCGTCTCCAGGTCGTTGGTGCCGCCCATGTACGGCTCGCCGGACTCGTCGCGCGGGTCCACCCACAGGCGCAGGCGGATCCAGTTGACGCCGGAGTCGGCGAGGAGCCCGAACAGGTCCCGTTCGGTCCCGTCGGCGCGGAAGACCGCGCCGCGCTCCTCGATCTCGGCGGTCATGGAGACGTCGGCACCCCGCATGGGCAGCATTCGTTTATCCCTTCTCGGCGCCGGCGGACGCGCCGGTCACCAGGTAGCGCTGGAGGACGATGTAGAGGATGGTGATCGGGACGGCGAGGATGACGGCTCCGGCGGCGAAGGTCGTGAACGCGTTCTGGTAGACGTCCTCGATCATCGCGAACAGGCCGAGCGCGACGGTCTGCTTCTCGGGGCTCTGGAGCAGCAGGCGCGGGAGGATGAAGTCCATCCACGGCACCGTGAACTGCGTGATCGCCACGAAGGTGAGCATGGGGCGCATGAGCGGCAGGACGATCTTGACGAAGATGGTCCAGCGGCTGGCGCCGTCGATCGCGGCGGCCTCGTCGAGGCTCGCGGGCAGGTTGTCGGTGTAGCCCTTCATGAGCCACGTGTTGTACGGGAGGGCGGCGGCGATGCTCACCAGCGCGAGGCCGGTGAGGGAGTCGAGCAGCCCGAAGTTGAGGAACAGCATGTACACCGCGATGGCGGTGAGGAAGGTCGGGAACATCTGGAGGATGAGGATCCCCAGGAGCCCGGCCTTGCGGCCCCGGAAGCGGATGCGGGAGAACACGTAGCCGCACAGCGCGGACAGGACGACCGAGCCGATCATGTTGAGCACGGCGACGTACAGGGAGTTGAGGTACCAGCGGCCGTAGTCGGTCTCGGTGAAGAGGTTGACGTAGTGGTCGAGGGTGGCGTCGGTGGGGATGGGGCTGGCGTTGGCGAGGCCCGTCCCAGGGCTGAAGGAGGCGCCGACGATCCACATGAGCGGGAAGATCACGATGATCGCGACGACCAGCAGCTCCAGGTGGAGGAAGAGGCTCGCGGCCTTCTCGCCGCGGGGCGTGGTGCGGCGCCTGCGGGCGCGTGCGGTTTCGGTGGTCATGTGATCAGAGCTCCCGGATCGCCTTGGAGCGGTTGAGGTTCCACACCGAGATGGTGCCGACGATGACGAAGATGAGCATGCTCATGACCGCGCCGATGTTGTAGAGCCGGTTGTCCAGGGTGAGGTTGAACAGCCAGGTGATGAGCAGGTCGGTGCTCCCGGCGAACCGGTAGTCGGCGTTGTCGGGGCCGCCCTGGGTGAGGAAGTAGATGACGCCGAAGTTGTTGAAGTTGGAGACGAACGCGAGGATGAGCAGCGGTGCGACCGTGCGGTGCACGACCGGGAAGGTGATGTGGCGCAGCTGCTGGAGCGGTCCGGCGCCGTCCATGCGGGCGGCCTCGTAGTAGCTGTCGGGGATGTTGGTGAGCACGCCGCCGACGAGGGCCATGAAGAACGGGAAGCCGAGCCACAGGTTCACGAGGAGCGCGATGACGCGTGCGAGGTTCGGGTGGGACGGGTCGGTGAACCAGTAGACGCGCTCGTCGGTGAGGCCGACGTCGACGAGCCACTGGCTGATGGGCCCGAACTGGCCGTTGAACATCGAGCGGAACACCAGGGCCGAGACGATGCCGGGGACGGCCCACGGCAGCAGGAACACCGAGCGCCACACCCGCGGGAACTTCACCTTCTTGTTGGCGAGGAGCACGGCCTGGAGGAACCCGGCGGCGTAGGTGGTGGCGGTGGCGACGATGGCCCACACGAAGGTCCATCCGAGGACGCCGAGGAACGTGGCGGTCCAGGAGGGGACGGCGAAGATCGTCGCGAAGTTGTCGAAGCCGACCCAGTTGACGAGGTTCTTGGGCGGCAGGTTGTCGCGGTTGTAGTCGGTGAAGGCGACGAGGATGCCGAAGAGCACCGGCAGGACCGACATGAACACGATGAGGACTGCGCCGGGCGACAGGACGATGTACGCGAAGGCGCCCTCCCAGACGCGCTTGAAGTAGGCGAGGGAGGTCTCGCGGTCGTCGCCCTCGTTGAGGCGGCGGCGGTAGGCGTGGGCGTCGCGGACGCTCCAGACCCACACGATCGCCAGGAGCGCGAGGGTGAGCAGCGCGATGAGGCCGTTGGCCATGAGGACGATCGAGTTGTCGCCGTCGGTGAGGCCGGTGACGGTCATCTGGCGCGGCTGGGTGCCGAGCGTGAACAGGCCCCACAGGCCCTTGACGAAGAACCCGCCGTTGCCGCGCGGCGTGAAGTCCATCCCGGCGTAGTAGTTGCCGGTCCCCATCTCCCAGCCGATCAGGGCGGCGAAGAAGGCGAAGAAGAAGGCGGCCTTGCCCGCCTGCCGGTTCAGGAGCTGGCCGGCGCCCCACACCAGGGCCGAGGCGACGCCCGGCACCGGTGCGGGGATCCCTTGAGCAGTGCTCATCTGTGCGCGCGTCCCTAGAGTCCGGCGAGTTCGTCGTACCCGGCGACGGCCGCGGCGGCGGCGTCGGCGGAGGACGTGAGGTCGTCCCAGACGGCGACGGTCATCTCGTTGGCGGTGGACCAGAAGTACTCGGGCAGCTGCGGGAACAGGTCGGCCTGGGTGGACTGGGCGACGATCCCGGCGACGTGCGGGTCCTCGGAGAGCCCGGCGATGTTCGCGAGCAGGTCGGCGTTGAGGGCCGGGATCTGGCCGGTGGTGGCGTAGAGCGCGGCGGCGCCGGCGTCGGAGGCGAGGAAGTTCGCGAAGACGCGCGCGGCGGCCGGGTACTTCGTGTACGCGGACACGGCGATGACGTGCATCCCGGCGAAGGAGGAGGCCGGGTCGCCGGAGGGGGCGGCGGGGATGGTGGTGACGCCGTACTCGAAGCCGTTCTCGGCGGCGCCGGTGTCGAACGCGGAGAACGCCCAGGGGCCGGTGATGATGAGCGGCGTGTTCCCGGCGGCGAACTCGGCCTCGACGGTCTCGGGGGTGGCGTCGGCGGAGGGCACGTTCCAGACCTCGCGCAGCCCCTTGTAGTAGTCGAGGGCCTCCACGAGCGCCGGGTCGTCGAAGCCGGGCTCGTTCACGTCGCCGCCCGGGTACGCCTGCCAGCCCATGGAGGAGAGCACCGAGTAGGAGTAGTAGATCTCGCCGGGGACCCAGCGGATGGTCCAGGTGTTGGCGGCGGAGTCGTTGTAGCCCGCGGCGATCGACTTGACGTCCTCCCACGTGGCGGGCGCCTGGTCGGAGCCGGTGAGCTCGGACAGGAGCGTCTTGTTGTACATGAGCGCGATGGACTCGGTGGTGACGGGCACGGCGTACATCTGGCCGTCCTCGCCGGAGACGGCGCTGGTGAAGGTCTCGGCCAGGCGCTCCTTGAGGACGGTCTCGTACTCGCCGAGGGGCGCGGCGGTGCCCTCCTGGATCGCGCGGGCGATCTGGTCGTAGAAGCTCATGAAGACGTCGCCGCCGTTGCCGGCCTCGCCCGCGAGGGACATCTCGCCGACGGCGTCGTTCTGGGCGACGAGCTCGTACTCGAACTGGATGTCGGGGTAGACGTCCTTGAAGGCCGCCTTGAACGCGTCGATCTGGGCCTTGGCGAGGTCCTCGTTCTCGAACCACAGCTTGAGCGGGACCTTGCCGGAGGCGATGTCCTCCTCGATGACGTACTGCCGGGCGGCGTCGTCCCATTCGAGGCCGCCGTTCTCCTCCGGCTCCTCCTCGGGGGAGCCGCAGGCCGCGAGGGTCCCGGCCGCGGCGACGCCGCCGCCCGCGGCGAGGAGGTGGCGGCGGTTCATCGAGGGTCCCGCGTAAGCACCGTTGCTGCGCATGTCAAGTCCTTGTCTCGGTGAGAGGGAGTCCAGTGCCCGCTGGGCTGAGAGAGTGCGCCACCGGACTGTGAACGTTTACACGAATCTAGCGACTCAGGTCGCAGTTAGCAACATATCTATGTCCGCTTATATCCGTTTCACGTGAAACGTACTTCATGAATCGATCACAATTCCGAAACGAGAGCCGACCGGATCACAGGTTGCACGGCCCCTGCGCGTGGAGTACTGTGCACGTTCACAGGCATTTATGCAAGGAACCTCACAGGAGACCGCAGTGCAGGACATTCGCTTCGGCGGCGACTACAACCCCGAACAGTGGCCGGAGGAGATCTGGCTCGAAGACGTGCGCCTCATGCGCGAGGCGGGCGTCAACCTCGTCAGCCTCGGCGTCTTCAACTGGGGGATCATCGAACCCGCCCCGGGCGAGTACGACTGGAGCGGCCTCGACGCGATCGTGGAGCTGCTGCACGCCAACGGCATCGGCGTCAACATGGGCACCCCCACCTCGTCGCCGCCCGCGTGGCTCCGCAAGGCCCGCCCCGAGATCCGCCTGGTCGACGCCGACGGCCGGACCCTCGCCGGGGGCTCGCGCCACGGCGTGTGCCCCTCCGCCCCGGCGTACACCGAGGCGTGCGCCTCGATCGTGGACAAGATCGCGGAGCGGTACGGCGCCCACCCGGCGGTCGAGCTGTGGCACATCCACAACGAGTACGGCTGGGCCAATGTGGAGTGCTACTGCGAGGCGTCCACCGCGGCGTTCCGGGGCTGGCTGGCCGACAAGTACGGCGACGTGGACCGCCTCAACGACGCGTGGGGCACCGCGTTCTGGGGCCTGGTGTACCGGTCCTTCGACCAGGTCGAGGCCCCCGCGGCCGCGCCGCCCGGCGTCAACCCCGCGCTGCAGCTGGACTGGAAGCGGTTCTCCAACGACGAGCACGTGCGCAACTACCGGATGCAGCGCGAGGTCATCGCGCGCCACTCCGAGGCCCCCGCGACCACGAACTTCATGATCCCCAACTGCGAGGGCATGGACTACCGCCGCTGGGCGGGCACTGTGGACGTCGTCTCGAACAACCACTACCTCATCGCCGAGCGCGCCGACCACCAGATCGAGCTGTCGATGAGCGCCGACCTCACCCGGGCCGTGGCGAACGGCCCGTGGATGGTCATGGAGCACTCCACGTCCGCGGTGAACTGGCAGCCGCGCAACATCGCCAAGACCCCCGGCGAGCTGCGCCGCAACTCCCTCGCGCACGTGGCGCGCGGCGCCGACGGGCTCATGTTCTTCCAGTGGCGGGCCTCCCGGGCCGGGGCCGAGAAGTTCCACTCCGCGATGCTCCCCCACGGCGGCACCGACACCGAGGTGTGGCGCGACGTCGCCGGACTCGGCGGCGACCTCAAGAAGCTGTCCGGTGTGGTCGGCTCCGACGTGGCCGCCGACGTTGCGGTCCTGTGGGACTGGGAGTCCTGGTGGGCCCTCGAACTCGAATGGCGCCCCTCGGTGGACCTGAAGTACCGCGAGCGCGTCGAGGCGTACTACGCGGCCCTGTGGAAGCAGCACGTCACGGTGGACTTCGCGCACCCCGAGGCGGACCTGTCGGGGTACCGCCTCGTCGTCGCGCCGTCGTCCTACGTGCTCACCGACGCCGCCTCGAAGAACCTGCGCGGGTACGTGGAGAACGGGGGCCACCTGGTGGTCTCGTACTTCTCGGGGATCGTGGACGAGCACGACACCGTCCACCCCGGCCCCCACCCGGGCGCGCTGCGGGAGACCCTCGGCCTGTGGATCGAGGAGTTCCACCCGCTCCACGCGGACGAGTCCTTGGAACTCGATTCCGGCTCCGCTGGCCGGATCTGGTCCGAGCACGTGCGCCTCGACGGCGCGGAGGCCGTGGCGCGCTTCGCGACCGGGCCCGACGCGGGCCGCCCGGCGCTGACCCGGCACGACCTCGGGCGCGGCACCGCGTGGTACACCGCGACCGCCCTGGACGAGGGCACGGGCCTGGACGAGCTGCTGGCGACCGCCATGGACGCCGCCGGAGTGGAACGGCCGCAAGGCGTCCCGGACGGCGTCGAGGTGGTCCGCCGCGGCGGCCACCGCTTCCTCATCAACCACACCGGGCAGGACGTCCAGGTGCCGGGGACGGGCGTGGACGCGCTCGACGGCACCGCGTACGACGGCCGCGTCCCGGTCCGCGCCGGAGAGGTCGTGGTCCTCGCCGACGCCTAAGACCCCGGCGGCCCCGCACCCCCGCGGGGCCGCCACGAAGAAATCACCCTCAGGGAGTGTGTCTCAATGAAGAGAAGAACCGCCCTCACGGCCGCAGTGGCCGCCCCGGCACTCGCTGTCCTCGGCAGCGGCACCGCGGCCTCCGCGCAGACCGCGTTCGCCCGCGGCGCCGACATCTCCAGCCTGCCCAAGTCCGAGGCGCTCGGCGGCGCCTACATGTGGCCGGACGGCTGGAAGGAGGACGCCGTCTGGATCCTCCAGAAGAGCGGCGTCAACTGGATCCGGCTGAAGGTGTGGGTCAACCCCGCCGACGGCTACAACAACAAGACGCGCGTCGTCGCACTCGCCAAGCGCGCCAGGGCCGCAGGGCTCAACGTGCTCGTCGACTTCCACTACTCCGACTCCTGGGCCGACCCCGGCCAGCAGACCAAGCCCGCGGCGTGGGCGGGCTACAGCGTCGCGCAGCTGAAGACCGCGGTCTACAACCACACCGCCGACGTGCTCGGCGCGATGGTCTCGGCCGGCGCGGCCCCGCAGATGGTGCAGATCGGCAACGAGCTCAACGGAGGGATGCTGTGGCCCACCGGCCGCTACGGCCAGCTCGACAACCTCGCGCAGTTCCTCATCTCGGGCGCGAACGCGGCCTACGCGGCCGTGCCGGGGATCAAGGTCATGCTGCACCTCGCCGAGGGCGGCAACAACTCGCTGTTCCGGTGGTTCTTCGACGCCATGAAGAGCCGCGGCGTGTGGTGGGACGCCATCGGCGCGTCCTACTACCCGTACTGGCACGGCTCCCTCTCGGGCCTCCAGTCCAACCTCAACGACGTGGCCGCGCGGTACGCGAAGCCGGTGTACGTCGTGGAGACCGCCTACCCGTTCACCGCCTCCGACTCGGACGGGTTCGCGAACATCATCTCCTCCTCGACCCCGGTGTCCGGCTACCCGGCCAGCACCACCGGGCAGTCCAACATGCTCAAGGCGATCGCCAACGTCGTCAAGGCCGTCCCGAACGGCCGCGGCGCGGGCGTGTTCTGGTGGGAGGCCACCTGGACCGCCGTCAAGGGCAACGGCTGGGACCCGACCAACCCGTCGAGCGGCAACGGCTGGGAGAACCAGGCGCTGTTCGACTACGCGTGGAAGGCGACTCCCGCGCTGAAGACCCTCGGGACCCTGTAGACCTCTCCCCCGACCCCCTGGTCGGGGCCGGCCGCAGATCCGGAAGAGC
>NZ_JBEYVY010000023.1:0-18474 GCF_040644205.1 Glycomyces sp. NPDC047010
CCTCGCCGACGCGCTCGGCGCCGACCCGTCCCCCGAGCTGGCCGACGTGCACGTCGCGCTCCTGCGCGGCGAGGTCGTCAGGCGCGGGCCGCGGCGCCGCACCAACCTGCGCGCGGAGCTGACGAGCTTCATCGGCCGCGACGAGGAGGTGCCCGCCGTGGGCGCCCTCGTCGCCGGGAACCGGCTCACCACGCTCATCGGTCCAGGCGGCTCGGGCAAGACCCGCCTCGCCGCCGAGACCGCGCAGACACTGCTCGAAGACCTGCCCGACGGCGCCTGGATGATCGAGCTCGCCGCGATCGGCGCCGACGGGGACGTGGCGCAGGCGGTCCTGGCCGGGCTCGGCCTGCGCGACGGCCTGCTGGGCGACGCCCCCGGCGACAACCCGACCGAGCGGGCCGTCGCTGCGCTGCACGAACAGGAGGCGCTGCTCGTCCTCGACAACTGCGAGCACGTGATCGACGCGGCCGCCGCGTTCGCGCACCGCGTCCTCGGCGAATGCCGGGGCCTGCGGGTGCTCGCCACCAGCCGGGAGCCGCTCGGGATCACCGGCGAGGTCCTGTGGGCCGTGGCCCCGCTGGCGCTGCCGAAGGACGGGGACGGCCCGGAGGCGGTCGCGGCCTCCCCCGCGGTCCGGCTCCTGCGCGAGCGGGCGGGCGCCGTCCGGCAGGACCTCGACGGCGACGCGCCCGCGATGGCGCGCGTCGCACGGGCCCTGGACGGGATGCCGCTGGCGATCGAGCTGGCCGCGGCGCGGCTGCGGGGCATGTCCCTCCGGCAGCTCGCCGACCGGCTCGACGACCGGTTCCACCTGCTCACCGGCGGATCGCGCACGGCGCTGCCGCGGCACAAGACCCTCCGGGCCGTCATCGACTGGTCCTGGGACCTCCTCGACGACGACGAGAAACTGGTCCTGCGGCGCCTCTCGGTGTTCGCCTCGGGCGCGGGAGTCGAAGCGGCCGAACGGGTCTGCGCGGGCGGGCCCGTCGATCCGGGCCGCGTCCTCGACCTGCTGACCGCCCTCACCGAGAAGTCCCTGCTCATCGCCGAGGACGGCCGGTCGCCCCGCTACCGGATGCTCGGCACCATCAAGGAGTACGCCCGCCAGCGCCTCGACGAGGCGGGGGAGACCGTCCTCGCCCGGCGCGCGCACCTCGCGCACGTCACCGAACTGGTCGAGACCGCCGAGCCGCACCTGTACCGCGGCGAGCAGCTCGAATGGCTTGCGGCCCTGGAGGCCGAGCACGACGACGTCACGGCGGCGATGCGCGGCGCGATCGGCGCGGGCGAGGCCCAGGACGCGATGCGGCTCGCCGCCGCGGCGGGCTGGTACTGGTGGCTGGGCGGGCACAAGACCGAGGGCAACGAGCTGATCAAGGCCGCGACCGCGCTCCCCGGCGAGGTCGACGACGCGGTGCGCGCGGTGGTGTACGCCCGCGCCGTCCATGCTGGAATCCACAACGGACGGACCGTCCGGGACCTCGCCGCATGGGGTCCCGGCGACCGCGAGCAGGCCGACGAGTGGCTGCGCCACGCCTACGCGATCAGCCTGCGCGTGCCGCCGGGCCACCGGGCGATCCGGTTCACGGCCGCCCTGGAGCGGCTCGTGCATGCCCCCGAGGAGGCCGCGCCCGCATTCGAGGACCTCCTCGGCGACGAGGACCCGTGGCTGGGGGCCCTGGCCCGGCTCCACCTCGGGCGGCTGGGGATCGTGCTCGGCCGCGACGGCACCGAGGCGGACGCGCACCTGGAGGCCGCGCTCGCCGCATTCCGCGCGCTCGGCGACCGCTGGGGCACCTCGTTCGCGCTCACCGAGCTCGCGAACCGGATCGCGATGCGCGGGGAGTTCACGCGGGCCTGCGAACTGTACGGGCGGGCCGTCGCGGTCATGGCCGAGTTCGGCGCCAACGAGGACGCCGTCTCGGTGCGGTCGAGGCAGGCCCAGTTGCACTTCCTGGCCGGGGACCCCGGGGCCGCGGCCGCCGCCATGGCCGAGGCGGAGCGCACCGCCGAGCGGGTCGCCTGGCCGAACGCGCTCGCCGAACTCGCGCTCGCGCAGGCGGAACTCGCCCGGTGGAACGGGGACGCCGCGCAGGCGCGGGAGCGCCTCGACGCGTTCGCGGAGCTGCTCGGCGACGACAGCAGACGCGCGCACGTGCGCGCCGTACGGCACGACCTCCTCGGGTACCTCGCCGAGGACGCGGCGGCGGCTCGCGGCCACCGGGTCGCGGCGGTCGCCGCGGCGGCGGAGGCGGCCCACGCACCGCTGACCGCGCAGGTCCTCGTGGGCGTCGCCGACCAGGCGCTGCGCGCGGGCGACCACGCCGGGGCGGCGCGGCTGCTCGCGGCGGGCGCGGCCGTGCGCGGGCTCCAGGACCACTCGCTCCCGGACGTGTCCCGGATCGAGGCGGCGACCCGGACTGCCTTGGGCGACAAGGGCTTCGCAGAGGCGACCGCCGCGGGCGCCTCCGGGAACCGGGAGAAGCTGGTCGCCGCGGTACTGGCTCCCTGACCGGCGACCGGAACCGGCCGGTCGCCGCGGTCCCGGCTCCCTAACCGGCGAGTGCCGCGGGCGCGTCCGGCGACCGGAACCGGCCGGTCGCCGCGGTGCTAGCGCCCTGAGGAGGCGGCGTCCGACAGCGCCGCCAGCACGTCGTCCAGATCGGACTCGGGGACCGACCACTCCGCGGCGCTGAGCGCGTACTCGTCGAGCCGGTCGAGCAGCGACCGGAGCGACCGGGTCCCGCTGTCGCCGGGCACCCGCAGGACCAGCGGCTCCTCCCCTGCGACGGCGTCGCTCAGCACCCGGGAGGCCGCCGCGAACTCGTACTCGGTCGCGAACCGCAGGCGCACATGGCGCTGGGGGATGCGGCGCCGGAGCTCGTCCGGGTCGCAGCGCAGCGCGATGCGGCCGCGGTCGAGGACCGCGACCGTGTCGGCGATCCGGTCGGCCTCGGCGAGGCACCTGGTCGTGACGAGCACGGCGGCGCCGTCGGCGGCGAGGCCGCGCACGATCGACCGCACGGTCCGGCGGTCGGCGGCGTCGAGCCCGGCGGTCGGCTCGTCCAGGAGGACCGCCGGCGGGCTCCCGGCCAGGGCCAGCGCCAGCTCGAACCGGCGGCGCACGCTGGCGGCGTACGTCGCGACGGGCCGTGCGAGGGCCTCGGCCAGGCCGAGCCGGTCGAGCAGACCGGGCGGCGGGGGGCCTGCGCGTTCGAGGAGCGCAGCGCCGGCCTGCCCGGGGTCCGCGACCGGAGCCGCCGTCCCGACTGCGGACCGCACGGCCGCCGGGTCGGCAGCGGCGTCGAGTCCGCAAACGAGGACGGTCCCGGAGTCGGGGGCGGTCCTGGCGGCGAGGATGTCGACGAGGGTCGACTTGCCGGACTCCCCGGGGCCCAGCACCGCGACGACCGCGCCCGCGGGCACGGCGAGGTCGACGCCGTCGAGGACGGTCCTGCGGCCGTAGGTCTTCCGCAGCCCGGAGACCGCGACAACTGTGTCTGTCATGCGCCGACTCTCGCGGCCGGTCCTGACACCGGTCTGACAGCCGCCTGACACGCCCGGCACGGGCGGGCCCGGTCAGATCAGGCCGCGCTCCCGGGCCTGCGCCCCCGCCTGGAAGCGGGTCCGGGCGCCGAGGGCCTCGGTGAGCACGGCGAGCTGGCGGCTCAGCGTGCGCGGGCTGATCGCCAGCTCCCGGGCGATCGCCTTGTCGCTCAGGCCGGCCGCCAGGAGCGACAGCAGCCGCTGGCCCGGCTCGTCGAGCACCGGCCCGCCGGAGTCGGGCACGGCGCGCCCCGCGATCTCGTGCAGCGGCAGGGACAGCGGCCACAGGACCTCGAACAGCGCCACCAGGGCGTCGACGAGCGTGGACCCGCGCACCACCATCGCCTGCTCGGTGATGCGCTCATAGCTCAAGGGCAGCAGCGCGACCGAGCGGTCGGCGACGGCGAGCTTCATCGGCACGAGCCGCGAGACCCGCGCCTGCTCCCCCGCCGCGACCAGCCGCTCCAGCTCGGCCATCCGGCCCGGCTCCTCCAGTCCCTCGGCGGCGTAGATGCCGCGGACCGTCACCCCGCGCGCCAGCAGCTCGTTCTCGCTGTCGCTCGCCTGGTCCACCGACTGGGAGTACGGGGGCCGGTCCAGGACGAGCAGTTCCTCGGTGACCGACTGCTCCAGCTGGAGGAAGCGGTGGGCCACCGCCTGCCGGCCCTGGACGATCTCGACCAGCTCCTCCGGGCCGGCCCGGTGCTCGGGCGCGATCTCGTCCATCAAGGACTGCGCCGCCGCCTCGGTCTCGGCGAGCTCTCTGCGCCGCAACGCGACGAGGACGTCCACGGCGACGTCGGGCCGGGTCGGCTGAAACCGCAGCGGCGAGCCGGTCAACCGCGAGGTCATGCCCAGCTCTTCGAGCCGGTGCAGGCCCCGCCGCACCGCCGCGACCGGCTCGCAGCGGGCCTCGGCGAGCTCGTCGGCGGTGGACCCCGGGGACCGCAGCAGTGCGCGGTACAGCGCCTCGTCGGACTCGCTCACGCCCAAGGTCTGAAGCATGGCGGGATTCTGCCATGGCCGAAGTCCGCCACGCAAGGAAGTTGATCATGGGCGGGAGGCGCCGTGAGAATGGTCGACAAACCACACACTCCCCGAAGGAGTCGGCGTGACACACCCAGCCCGCAGACTGCCCCGCACCCCGCTCGCCGCCGCGACCGCCGTCGCGATCGCCGCGACCCTGAGCGTCGCCGTCGCCGCTCCCGCGCAAGCCCAGCCTCCCACGGCCGCAGTGGAATTCGGCCAGGACGACGCCACCGCGCCCGTCGACGTCACCCTCGTCACCGGGGACGTGGTGCACCTCGACCGCCTCCCGGACGGCAGCGCCGCCGTCACCGTCACCCCCGCGCCCCGCACCGACGGCACCGTCCCCAAGTTCCGCGTCAGCGGCGAGGGCGACCGCGTCCAGGTGATCCCCTCCGACATCGCGGCCCTGGTGCCCGACCGCCTCGACGCCGCGCTGTTCGACGTCGCCGCCCTCGCCGCCCAGGGCCTCGACGACGCGCACAGCGGCCGGCTGCCGCTCCTCGCCGAGTACGCCGCGACCACCACCCTGGGCGACACGGCGATCCCCGGCACCGAGGCGACCGCGGAACTGGAGAGCATCGGCGCCGCCGGCCTCGAACTCGACAAGACCGGTGCCGCCGAGCTCGGTGCGGCACTGGCCGAGTCGGTCGAGGACGGGCCGGGCGCGCTCGCCGCGGGCCCGCTCGCGGGCGTCGAGAAGCTCTGGCTGGACGCGCCCGTCGAAGCCCGCCTCGACCGGAGCACCGCCCAGATCGCGGCCGACGAGGTCTGGGAGACCGGCGTCGACGGCTCCGGCGTCACGGTCGCCGTCCTCGACACCGGCATCGACGACACCCACCCCGACCTCGCCGGGCAGATCGCCGCCACCGCGAACTTCACCGACGAGGAGGACCACCGGGACCACTACGGGCACGGCACGCACGTCGCCTCCATCGTCGCCGGAACCGGCGGCACCTACTCCGGCGTCGCGCCCGGTGCCGACCTCCTGGTCGGGAAGGTCCTCGACGACGAAGGCGGCGGCCGCGTCTCGTGGCTCATCGACGGGATGGAATGGGCGGCCGGGCAGGACGCCGACATCGTCAACATGAGCCTCGGACTGCCGCCCGGGCACTACGAGGCACCGCTGCTCACCGCCGCGATCGAAGCGCTCAGCGGCAGCACCGACGCCCTGTTCGTGGTGGCCGCGGGGAACGCGGGCTGCGACGCGTGCATCGGCAGCCCCGGCGACGCGCCCTCGGCACTGACCGTCGGCGCGGTCGACCACGACGACGCGCTCGCCGACTTCTCCAGCAGCGGACCCGTCTACGGCGGCTTCGGACTCAAGCCCGACATCACCGCCCCCGGGGTCGGCATCCTGGCCGCGCGGGCCGACGGGACCGGCGAGGGCGACGGCGCGTACACCGCGTACTCGGGCACGTCCATGGCCTCGCCGATGGTCGCCGGGGCCGCCGCGCTCCTGCTCGCCGCGCACCCGGACCTGACCGGGCAGGAGGTGAAGGCCGCCCTCATGGCGGGCGCGGTGCCGAACGGCGACGCCACGGTGTTCGAGCAGGGCGCCGGACGCGTCGACGCCGCCCGGTCCGTCGAGGCCGAGGTGCTGCCCTCTGCGGGCTCACTCGACTTCGGCTTCTTCCCCGACCCGCAGGACGGCACCGAACCGGTCGTCCGGGACGTCACCTACACCAACACCGGCGCGACCGCGGCGGTCCTCGACCTCGAAGCGGCGGCCGCCGACGAGAACGGCACGGCCGCAACCGGGCTCACCGTCACCCCCGCGACGCTGACGGTCCCGCCCGGAGGGACCGCGACCGCCCGGGTCGCACTCGACCCCGACACCGCCGCAGGGAACTACCTCGGCGGACTCACCGCGACCGGCGACGGCACCGAGGTGCGCACCCCCGTCGCGTTCGCGATCGAGGACGCCCGCTACGAACTCGTCGTCGACGCCGTCGCCCGCGACGGCCGCCCCGCCCGCACCTGGGCGAACCTGGCGCAGTCGCTGGTCTTCGACGTCCAGACCGGCGAGCCGATGCGCGAACGGTGCGAGGGCCGCCCCAACTGCTTCCGCGTCCCGGCGGGCACCTACTCGGTGATGTCGTACATCTACACCAAGCCCGCATGGGCCGACAGCGACGGCAGCCCCTACACCGACGCGCCGCTGCACACCACGCTCGCAGGCGATCCCGAACTCGTCGTCGACGGCGACACCCACGTCACGTTCGACGCGCGCGACGCCGTGGAGGTCACCGTCGACACCCCCGACCACGAGAGCCGGGCCAACACCGGCGGCGCCGTCGAACTGGCGTGGACGCGCACCTTCGCCAACGGCGAGACCGCCTTCGACTACGACCTCAACGGCGCCGGGGCGCAGGTCGAGGAGCGGTTCTTCATGCTGCCCACCGACGATGTGACCGTCGGCGAGTTCACCGCGACCTCCCGGTGGCGCCTCGAAGCCCCCGCGATCGAACTCGACGCCCCCGGCGTCGACCTGCACCCGCAGTACTTCCGCGCCGACTGGTTCAGCGACCACTCCTGGCAGTTCCCCGCCGTCGAAGGCGAGCAGGACCTGCGCGTCGCCGACGCCGGAGCGGGCACCGAAGCGGACATCGCCGCAGCCGACCTCGACGGGGCGCTGGCCCTGATCCGGCGCAGCGACGAGGACTCCGTAGCAGTCCAGTCGGGACGGGCCGCCGCGGCCGGAGCCGCGATGGTCGCCGTCTACAACGACGAACCGGGCCTGAGCAACCGGCTCGGCGCCACCGGCGTCCTCCTCGAAGTGCCGACCGTGCGACTCTCCCACGAGGAGGGCCTCGCACTGCTGGAAGCGCTCGACGGCGGCCCGCTCACCGCGACCGCGTCCGGCACCAGGGAGAGCCCCTACCGCTACGACCTCGTCTACGCCGAGCGCGGCGGCATCGCCGCGGACCTGTCCTACACGGCCGACACCGACGACCTGGCGGCCGTGGAGCGCGACTTCTACTCCATGCTCGACCAGGACACCTTCAGCGAGGTGTCGTACGCGTTCCAGCCCGGCGCCCCGCTCGCCACCGGCATCATCACGCCGCTCCTCGGGGCGCCGCGCACCCGGACCGACTACCACGTGGGCGACCCCGCGGTGGCCTGGCAGTACGCGGTCCACGCCCCCGAACGGCCCTACAACTACATGGACCCGCAGGACCCCACCGGCTCGCTAAACCTCACCAGCGGCCTCGCCTCCTACGAGGCCGGACGCCGCTACGCGCAGACCTGGTTCCGCCAGCCCCTCGCCCCCGCCTTCGACCCCGACGACCCGGTCACCCGGCAGGGCGACC
Source organism: Glycomyces sp. NPDC047010 (assembly GCF_040644205.1). Classification (NCBI taxonomy): domain Bacteria; kingdom Bacillati; phylum Actinomycetota; class Actinomycetes; order Glycomycetales; family Glycomycetaceae; genus Glycomyces; species Glycomyces sp. NPDC047010. The sequence goes on from NZ_JBEYVY010000023.1 coordinate 7,887, forward strand.
TCCTGGTGATCCCCACTGCGGGCGTCATCGACGACGGCGGCAACTTCACCGAGACCCCTTCCAACACCTTCGAGGACGGCATCGACTCGCACTTCCAGATCTGGCACGGGGACGAACTCCTCGGCGAGACCCGCCAGCGCCCCAGGGGCACCGTCACCCTCCCGCCGGAGTGCGAGACCTACCGCTTCACCTACGAGGTGAACAACGACTCGACATGGGCGGGCGAGTCGACCCGCACGCGCACCGAGTGGACGTTCACCTCGCAGTCCACCGACCCGGACGCGGCCGAGCCGGTCCCGCTCCTGACCCTCGACTACGACCTCGGGCTCGACATGGACAACACCGTGCCCGGCTCCCGGGAACGCCTGGGACTGAACCTGATCCGGCTCACGGTCGGCGATGAGGCCGGGGACGCGGTGCGGACGAGGTCCATGGCGTTCAAGACCTCCTTCGACGACGGCGCGACCTGGCAGCGGGCCCTGGCACTGCCCACCGGAACCGGGGAGTACCTGGTCTTCCTGCCCGGCAGCGCCCCCCGCGGCGGCGACGGCTTCCTCTCCTTCCAGGTGAGCGCCGAGGACCGCTCCGGCGGCCGGATCGACCAGGAGATCATCAGGGCCGTGTCGTTCTGAGCGACGTGCACTGAGCACCCCCTCCGGAGCAGGCGCAGGGCCCGCTCCGGAGGGGTTCGCCCGGAGGCCGCGTGCGATGATCGACGCCGATGAATGAACCCGCGGAAGACTCACTGGCGGCCGCCGAGACCGCACTGCAACGCGCCCAACTGGAAGGCGATGTCGCCGCGCTGGAGGCGCTGCTGCACCCCGACGTCGTCTACGTCGCCCCCGACGGCGCCGAGTTCGACCGGTCGCAGGACCTGGAGTCGCACGCCTCCGGGGCGCTCCGGCTCACGAGCCTGGAGCAGATCCAGAGCACCGCCCGCCGGTTCGGCCAGGCGGGGGTCACCAGGACACGCGTCAGGATCGCCGGCCTCGCGGGCGGCGAGCCGTTCGAGGCGGCAATGCTCTACACGCGCACCTGGGTGTTCCACCAAGGCAGATGGCAAGTGGTCCAGGCACACGGCGCGAGCCTGCCGTAGTCCCGCCGGTCCACCGCCGCGGCCACGGGAGCGGCCTCCCGCGCCCGCGGTCGACTTCAGGCGGGGCGTGCGGTGAGCAGGGTCCGCACGCCGAGTCCGATGAGGACGGCGCCGCCGACGGCGGCCATCGCCCGGCCCGGGATCGGTAGCCGTCGGGCGCGGAGGGTGCGCAGGGCTGCGGCGCAGGCGAGGAGCCAGGCGGCCGTCAGTGCGGCGTGGACGCAGGCCAGGGCCAGGACGTTCGGGATCGTGAAGTCCTCGGGCGCGAGGAACTGCGGGACCAGCGTCAGGTACACCGCTGCGGCCTTGGGATTGAGCAGGTTCGCCAGGAACGCGGTGCGCAGCCGCAAGCGCGGCACCGGAAGTTCTGGCTCGACTTCACCTGGGGCCCTGCGGTTCTGGAGGATCGTGAGCACGCCGAGGCCGATGAGGTAGAGCGCCCCGGCGAACTGGACGATCCGGTAGACCTGGGCCGACTGCATGACGACCGCCGACAGCCCGACCGCCGCCAGCACGGCGTGGCTGAGGATGCCGAGCGCGGTCCCCGCGGCGATGCGGGGGACGGCGCCGCGGTCGCCGCCGAGGGCGTGGGCGGCCATGAGGGTGAAGCTCGCCCCCGGCGTGAGCACGATCGGCAGGATCGCCAGCGCGAAGCCGATGAGCGAGTGCAGCATCGGCGCGGGCTAGGCGGCGGAGTGGAACGTCGTGGTGACCGCGGCGCCGTCGAAGCGGTGCAGGGCCGCCGCGGGCGGGACGTCGCCGCTGGTCAGCGGCCGGTGGTCGGGGTCGGGGCGCAGGGCCGAGACGATGCCGGGCGCGAGGAGGAGCGGGACGCCGGCGAACACCGCGGCGCCGGGGGTGTGGGCGTGGCCGCAGAGGACGGCCGCGACGGTGCCGATGCGCTCGATGAGCGCTTCGACCGCGTCGGGGTTCCGCAGCCGCATGGAGTCGATGTAGCTGTGGCCCAGGACGAGCGGCGGCTGGTGGAAGGCGAGGACGGTGGCCTGGGCGCCCGCCGCGTGCTCGGCTGCGAGGTCGGCGACATCGGGTCGCAGGCGGCCGTGGTCCTGTCCGGGGACGGTGACGTCGAGGGCGATGACGCGCAGGCCCTTGAGGGCGAGGCTGGTGACGGGCCCGTCGCCGCCGAGGCGGGCGGGGTCGTCGTGGTTGCCGGGGGCGGCGATCCAGGGGCCGCGGTCGGCCATGATCCGGCGGAACTGGTCGTACTCGGCCTCGGCGCCGTGGTCGGCGACGTCGCCGGTGACCACGATCGCGTCGGGCCGCCTTGAGGCGGGCATGAGGTCGAGGACGGACCGGAGGCGGTCGGCGCGGGCTTCGCCGCCGTCCAGGTGGGGGTCGCTGAGGTGCAGCAGGGTCAGGCTCATGCCTGCTAAGCTAACACTAAATCTGATTTAACCATTAGGAGGGGCGATGCGGGTGCTCCCGGACGGCGCCGACGGCGACCTTGCGCTGGCCCTTGCGGGCACGATCGCACACGACGGCCAAGGCGGCGTCGCCGACCACTTCGCCGAGGACACGGACATCGACGCCTGGCTCGCCGCGCACTTCCCCGGACTGCCTCCGCGGACCCGCGAGGAGGCGGAGCGCCTGCGCTCCATCAGGTTCGCGGCGCGCTCGGCGTTCGCCGCGGCCGTCGCCCCGCATCCGGCGAGCCGCGTCGAGCGGCAGCGGCGGATGAGCGACGAGGAGGCGGGGGAACGCCTCGCGGCGGCCGTCAACGCACTCGATCCTGAGTGGACGGTGATGGTCGGCGACGACGGCGTGCGACGCAGCCTCACCTCTGCGGCGGCGGGCCAGGTCCTCGTGGAGGGAACCCTGGCGCTCGCCGTCCTGGACTTCCTCACCGGCCCGCTCGCACCGCGACTGCGGTCCTGCCAGGCCCCGCGCTGCGTCCGCTACTTCGTCCAGGACCACGGCCGCCAGCAGTGGTGCAAAGCCTCCTGCGGCAACCGGGCCCGAGTGGCCCGCCACGCCGAACGCCAGCGGTAGGACCACGACGGCGGGGGCACCGTCAAGGCGCCCCCGCCCGTGCTCATCCGTTGCGGCCCTGGCGTTACGCGCTGGCGCCGACCGTCTCGGCCTGCGCGGGGGAATGCAGTCGCAGCGACTCCTGCTCGGCCGGGTCGGTGCGCGCGACCAGGGCGGTGACGTCCTCGTCGCCGACGATCGGCTGGTGCAGCATCCCGGCCGGGATGTACACCATGTCCCCCGGTTCAAGGTCAGCCAGGTGCTGGAGTTCGTCGCCGTAGCGGATCTGGTGGCGACCGGCGAGCACGTAGATCGCCGACTCGTGGCCGTCGTGCATGTGCGCGCGGGTCTCGGTGCGGGCCTCGATGAACACCCGGTGCAGGCACAGCCGTTCCGATCCGGCCGATTCACGGGACACGCCCGCGGAGAACTGGCCGCCCTGTGCACCCGCGTAGGTGCCATTTTCATTCTTCATAATTACGACATTCACGGACAAATAGTACAGCGCATTGGGGACGGTGCCGTTGGACACTTGTCGCTGAAGAGAGTGAATCAGTGCAGCGCCTCGCGGGCCGAAGCGCGGGCCTCTGCGGCATTGACTGCCGCCGTCGCGGCGAGCGCAGCCTGGCGGCACTGCGCTTCGCTCACGCCTGCAAGGAGTTCCGCGACGGCGGGCAGTGCCCGCGGTGCCATCGACAGGCTCGTTGCGCCCAGGCCGGTGAGCACGGCGGCGAGCAGCGGGTCGGCGGCGGCCTCGCCGCAGACGCCGACCGGTTTGCCCGCGGCCCGGCCCGCTTCGGCGGCGCGGGCGACGAGCTGGAGGACCGCGGGCTGCCAGGGGTCGTTGAGCGGCGCGAGACTGCCGAGGAGCCGGTCGGCGGCCATGGTGTACTGCGTGAGGTCGTTGGTGCCGAGGCTGACGAAGTCGACCACGGCGAGAAGGTGCGCGGAGAGCAGTGCCGCGGCGGGGGTCTCGATCATGACCCCGACGTCGGTCAGGCCGTGCCCGCGCGCCTGGGCGGCGAACGCCGCGGCCTCATCGACAGTGGCGATCATCGGGGCCATGACGGCGACGTGCGCCGACTCCAGCTTGGCGGCGCGCGCGATGGCCTGGAGCTGGCGGTCGAGCAGGTCGGCGTGGACGGCGGCGGTCCGGTAGCCGCGGACGCCGAGCGCCGGGTTCCCCTCGGGTTCGGTCGCGACGAACCCGAGCGGCTTGTCCGAGCCCGCGTCGAGGGTGCGGACCACGACCTTCTTGCCGGGGAACGCGGCGAGCACGCCGCGGTAGGCCGCGATCTGCTCTTCGACGCTCGGTTCGTCGTCTCGGTCGAGGAAGCAGAACTCGGTGCGGAACAGTCCCACCCCTTCGGCGTTGGCCGCGGCGCCCGCGCGTGCGTCTCCTTCGGAGCCGACGTTGGCGAGCAGGGCGATCGGGTGACCGTCGGCGGTCGCACCCCGTCCGTTGAACGCCGCGGTCTGAACGGTGTTGGCAAGGTCTTCGAGCAGGGCCTCAGACGGGTTCCAGGTGAGTTCGCCGGTCGTCCCGTCAACCAAGAGCGCAGTGCCACCGGGTTCGGCCCAGGCGCCTCGGGCCGCGACGACCGCCGGAATACCCAAGGCCCGAGCGAGGATCGCCGTGTGCGAGGTCGGGCCGCCCTCCTCGGTGACGAGCGCGAGGCACTTGGCCGGGTCGAGCAGGGCCGTGTCGGCCGGGGCGAGGTCGCGCGCGAGGAGGACGTACGGCTTGTCGCTGCCGGGCAGGCCCGGGAAGGGCCGGTCTTCGAGGGCCGCGACGATGCGGGCGCGGGCGTCGGCCAGGTCGCTGCCGCGCTCGGCTATGCGGCCGCCGCGGGCGCGGAGTCCCTCGATCGGCTCGCCGAACGCGTCCCACACGGCGCGGGCCGCGGGGACGCCGCTGTCGGCGACCGCGCGCTGCGCATCGGCGATGATCCCCGGATCGGTCGCGAGCTGCGCGCCCGCTTCGAGGATGCCGCGGGCGTCAGCTGCGGCGAGTCCGGCACGTCGGCGCAGTTCGGCCGCAACGGCTTCGGCTGCCACAGGGATCGCCGCGGCTGCGGCGGCCCGTTCGGCGGACTCCAGCCGCGGCGTCGCGGCGGGCTCCTCGACCGGCTCGGGCATCCGCAGGACGGGCCCGGCGGCGCGCCCGGGGCTGACCCCGATCGGCTGCGACACCACCGGAACCGACACGGCCGCAGGGCCGGTCGGCTCGCCGAAACCGTCGGCGAACAGCGCTTCGAGGTCGGCGAGAACGGCGGCCGCGTCGGGGCCGTCCGCGGAGAGGCGGATGACCTCGCCGCGGCGGCCTCCCATGGTGAGCACGGCGGTGGGACCGGTGAGGGCGACGGTCGTGCCCGCCTGCGTCAGGTTCTGCGCGGTCACCCAGGCGTCGCGAGCGCCGATCGCCGCGACGATCTGGGCCGCCGGGCGCGCGTGCAGGCCGTCGGTGTTGACGATGGCGACGTCGAGGTGCTGCGCCGCATCCGCAAGCGGCGCCTGCGGCCGGTCGTCAGGGGCGTCCGGTGTCTCCAAGTGGCTTCGCTTGGCGGCCAGCGCACCCGACGCCTCCCGTTCGACCTCGTCGAGCGTGGCGCCCGCACCCGCGGAGACGACCGCGGCGAGCAGACCCTCCACAAAGGGCGCGCTCGTGAGCCGCACGTTGATGTCGGGGTCGGCGAACTCCAGCGCCATCTCCGCGCTGAGCACGGCGGAGCCGAGGTCCATGAAGACCAGGACGTCCGTGCCGTTCTCCGCGACCTCCGTGATCGCGTCGGCCACGCGCACGGCGTCGGTCCCGGTGCCGCCGTCGGCGGTCCCGGCGGCGACCACCACTCGCGGCGGGTCGGCCGGGACCATCTCCAGGGCGAGGTCGACGGCCGCCTGCGCCAGGACCGGGCTGTGCGAGACGACGACGATGCCGACGCTGCTCATGAAGATGCGACCGCCTCCGCCAGGGCCTCCATCAGCATTGCGGCCGAAGCACTCCCGGGGTCGAGATGCCCGGCGGAACGCTCACCGAGGTAGCTGGCGCGGCCCTTGCGCGCCACCAGATCCCTGGTCGAGTCGCGCCCCTTGGCCGCCGCCGCCGCCGCGTCCGCCGCCGCCTCCGCGATCGGCTTCCCCGCGCCGACCGCGGCATCGTAGGCGTCGAGTGCAGGGGCGAGCGCGTCGTACATCGTCTTGTCGCCCAGCTCAGGCTTGCCGCGCTGGACCACGCCTTCGAGTCCGGCGCGCAGGGCCGCGCCCAGGGCGGCCGCGTCGAGTTCGGCCACCGCTCCGGCGTTCGTCCCCATGCGGAGGAAGAAGGTGCCGTAGAGCGGTCCGCTGGCGCCGCCGACCGAGGACACGAGGGTCATGCCGACCGACTTGAGCAGGGCATCCACTGTGGCAGGCGGCGCAGCCTGGACCTTGTCCATGACCGCGGTCATGCCGCGGACCATGTTGGAGCCGTGGTCCGCGTCGCCGATCGCGGAGTCGAGCTCGGTGAGCAGGCGCTCCTGGTCCACCACTCGGCGGTGGAAGCCAGCGAGCCACTCGGTGAGCACGGGCAGCGTGACGTGGGCGGTCATGTGGTCCTCTTCTCCTAAGCGCGCCAGCGGAGCCCGGCGGTGTTCACGGGTGCGTCCCACAGCCGGAGCAGTTCGTCGTCGGCCTTGAGGACGGTGACGGAGCAGCCCTGCATGTCGAGCGAGGTGATGTAGTTGCCGACCAGGGTGCGGGCGACCGTGATCCCGGCCTTCTCCAGGAGAGCGGCCACCTCGCCGTACATGAGGTACTGCTCGATGAGCGGGGTGCCGCCCATGCCGTTGAGCATGACGATCGCAGGCCCGGGCCCGAAGTCGAGGTCGGCGAGGACCGGCTCCACGAGCTGGCGGGCGACCTCGGCGGCGGGCGCGAGCGGCACGCGGTGGCGGCCGGGCTCGCCGTGGATGCCGACGCCCATCTCCATCTCGTCCTCGGGCAGGTCGAAGGTCGGCCTGCCCGCAGCGGGGACAGTGCAGCTGGTGAGCGCCATGCCCATCGAGCGGCCCTGGGCGTTGATCCGCTCGGCGAGGGCCTGGACCGCGGCGAGGTCGCGTCCCTCTTCGGCGGCGGCGCCGACGAGCTTCTCCAGGAGCACGGTGAGGCCGACGCCGCGGCGGCCCGCGGTCCAGGTCGAGTCCTCCACGGCCACATCGTCATTGACGACGACGGTGGCGACTTCGACGCCGGTCTCGGCGGCGGCCAGTTCGGCGGCCATGTCGAAGTTCATGACGTCGCCGGTGTAGTTCTTGACGATGTGGAGGACCCCGGCGCCGCGGTCGGCGGTCTTGGTCGCCTCGACCAGCTGGTCGGGGGTCGGGGAGGTGAAGACCTCGCCCGCGCAGGCCGCATCGAGCATCCCGGGGCCGACGAAGCCGCCGTGGAGGGGCTCGTGGCCGGAGCCGCCGCCGGAGATCAGCGCGACCTTCCCGGAGTCCTTCGGCTCGGCGCGGTAGACGATCCGGTTCCGGTGGTCGATCGTGACGCCCGGAAGCGCTCTGTCCATGCCGTGCAGTGCTTCGGCGAGCAGGTTCGCCGGGTCGTTGATGAGCTTCTTCATCGTGCCATCTCCGCTTCGAGGTCGGCCGCTGCCGGCCCGACTGCCGAGGTGCGGTCGGCCGCGGTGTGCGCGATCACGCCGAACAGGACCGTTCCGACGATACCGCCCGGAATCCCGCCGTTCAGGCGGACCCGGAGCGGCACCTCGGTTCGGGCTCACTTCAGCGTGACGAGCCGCCCGTCCAGGGCCGACCACTTGCACTCGTCGTGCGCATAGATGTCGACCGGTTCGCGGGCGCCGATGTCGCGGCCGACGGCGTTGTTGTGGAGGTCCATGCCGACCTCGTCCTGCGGCAGGTTGGGGTCGGCCTCGTGGCGGTTCGCGATGATCTGCGCCTGGTCGAAGTCGATGTAGTGGACCATGAGCGCGTTCCAGTAGCAGTGCCGGAACGCGTCGGCCTTCCCGTTGTGCAGCGAGTCCCCGGAGAAGACCCCGTCCGCGACCAGGGTGTTCGCGGCCTCTTCGGCGTCGCGGGCGTTGGCCTGGGCGATGCCGCAGTCGATCGGCCCGACGATCGCGCATCCGATGATGTCCCCGTTGCTCGGATACCCCTCCTCGTGCGCCGCCGTCTCGGCCTGCGCCGGAGCGGCGGCCCAGATGACCGCGGCCGCGGCACCGACCACTGCGGACGTGATGACTTTCCCTGCGTACGAACCCATTGCTGCTCCCCCGATGACGTTCACGGGAGCCGATCCTTCACCGCCGACCGCACCCGCACCGCCGAACACCGGGATCACCGCACGGGACGTCAGGAATCCGACAGCGTCGTCGTCCCCGACGTCGCACGATCCCCGCCCGCCCGGAACCCTCACGCGTGCTCTCGGGCGGCGCTGCGGCGCCGTCGGACCCTTGACCGATTCCGGTGCGAGGGCCGCTGCCCGGTGCAACCATGATCGGCATGAGCGAACCGAAGCCCGCCTCCGAGTCCATCGCCGCGCAGCAGCGCGAAGCCCTTGCGGGAGGGCCCTTCGAGGACACCGCCGACTTCGACGACGCCTCCCGCGGCCTGATCGCGCGGCGCGAGCCCGGGGCGGTCACCGCCGAGGACGGGCGGGTGGTGTGGGACAACGACACCTACGCGTTCCTCGAAGGCGAGGCGCCCGACACGGTCAACCCGAGCCTGTGGCGCCAGTCCAGGCTCAACGCCACCGCGGGGCTGTTCACCGTGGTCGAGGGGATCTACCAGGTCCGGGGCATGGACCTGTCGAACGTCTCGTTCATCGAGGGCGACGAGGGCGTCATCGTCATCGACCCGCTCCTGACCGCCGAGACCGCCGCGGCCGCGCACGCGCTCTACCGCGAGCACCGCGGCGACCGGCCCGTCAAGGCCGTGGTCTACACGCACTCCCACGCCGACCACTTCGGCGGCGTCAAAGGCGTCATCAACCAGGAGGACGTCGACTCCGGCGCCGTCAAGGTCTACGCCCCCGAGGGGTTCGTGGAGCACGCCGTCGCCGAGAACGTCTACGCGGGCACCGCGATGAGCCGCCGCGCCGGGTACATGTACGGCGCCGCGCTCGCCCGCGGCCCGCAGGGCGCCGTCGGCGCAGGGCTCGGCCAGACGACCTCGACCGGGACGGTCACGCTCATCGCGCCGACCGACGAGGTCACCGCCACCGGCCAGGAGGCCGTCGTGGACGGCGTGCGGATGGTCTTCCAGATGGCGCCCGACACCGAAGCGCCCTCCGAGATGCTCGTCTACTTCCCCGGGTTCAAGGCGCTGTGCGCCGCCGAGGACGCCACCCACACGTTCCACAACCTCCTGACGCTGCGCGGCGCGGTCGTGCGCGACCCGCACGGCTGGTCGAAGTACCTCACCGAGACCGTCGACCTGTTCGGCGCCGACCTGGAGGTCGTCTTCGCCTCCCACCACTGGCCGACCTGGGGCAACGAGCGCGCGGTGGCGTTCCTGACCTCGCAGCGGGACCTGTACGCCTACGTCCACGACCAGACCCTGCGCCTGCTCAACCAGGGCCTCACCGGCCCCGAGATCGCCGAGGAGCTGGTGCTGCCGCCCGCACTGGAGCGGACCTGGTCCGCGCACGGTTACTACGGCTCCCTGAGCCACAACGTGAAGGCGATCTACCAGCGCTATCTCGGCTGGTTCGACGGCAACCCGGCGAACCTGTGGCAGCACACCCCCGTCGAGCGGGCCAAGCGCTACGTCGACCTGGCGGGCGGTGCCGAGAACGCCGTGGACGCCGCGCAGATCGCGTTCGCGGCCGGCGACTACCGCTGGGCGGCCGAGGTCCTGAACCACGTGGTGTTCGCGGACCCGGGCCACGCCGACGCCCGCGCCCTGCTCGCCGACACGTACGAGCAGCTCGGGTACGGGTCCGAGAACGGCACGTGGCGCAACTTCTTCCTCTCGGGCGCCACCGAGCTGCGCGAGGGGAACTTCGGCACCCCGACCGCCACGGCCTCGCACGACATGCTCGGCCAGCTCACGCCCGAACTGCTCTTCGACGCCCTCGCCATCCAGGTGAACGGCCCGAAGGCGTGGGACGAGCACCTGACCGTCGACGTCGCCCTGACCGACACCGGCGACCGGTACCGGCTGCGCCTGTCCAACGGCTGCCTCACCTACACCAAGGCCGCGCAGCCCGGCGCCGCCGACGCCACCGTCAGCGCACCGGCGAAGGCGCTCCCGTCGATCGTCCTCGGCGGCCTCGGCTCGGACAACCTCGCGTCCCAAGGGGTCGAGATCACCGGGGACGCCGAGGTCCTGCGGCGGCTCGCCGCCGTCCTCGACCCCGGCGACCCCGACTTCGACATCGTCACGCCCTGACGGGAACGGGGGCGGGGGGCCCGCCGGGCCCCCCCCCCCAGCGCAGAAGACACCGCGGGAAAGCCTGCACCCAAATAAAATTGAGGGTTTTGGGGGTTTGGGTTTTAATATTGGG
>NZ_JBEYVY010000024.1:0-11957 GCF_040644205.1 Glycomyces sp. NPDC047010
TCTCGCTTATTGGTTCTCTGGTTTTCCGCGGTGTGCTCTCCCGACCGCCCCCGGGGTGGGCCATATCTCGCGGGTCGCGCCGCGGGGGCGGGGCCCGGGGCCCGGCCGCCGTACTACCATGTGGGAACCGTCGAGCCCGGGAGCGCGCCATGACCGAGACCCACACCGTCGTCAACCAGCCCCCGCCCCTGCTGGGCCGCAACCTCTTCGACGCCAACCGGCCCCTCGTCGAGGCCGCGACGCGCACCGGCGCCGACTGGATCGCCGACGACGCGCGGGAACTCGGCGAAGTCCTCGCCGGACCCGACGCCGCGCGCTGGGCCGAGGAGGCGCACCGGTACCCGCCCGTGCTGCGCACCCACGACCGGTACGGCAACCGCGTCGACGAGGTCGACTTCCACCCGTCCTGGCACCGCTTCATGGGCCTGGCCGTCGAGCACGGCGCCCACGCGATGCCATGGGCCGAAACGCGACCGGGCGCCCACGCCGCCCGCGCCGTGACGCTCTCGCTGCTCGCGCAGATCGAGCCGGGGCACTGCTGCCCGATCTCCATGACGTATGCGGCCGTCCCGGCCCTGCGCGCCGAGCCCGCGCTCGCCGCCGAGTGGGAGCCCCGGATCACCTCCCGCACCTACGACTTCGGGCTGCGGCCCGCCGCCGACAAGGCGGGCGTGCTCGTCGGCATGGCGATGACCGAGAAGCAGGGCGGCTCCGACGTGCGCGCCAACACCACCGCGGCGACGCCCACCGCGGACGGCATGTACACGCTGCGCGGCCACAAGTGGTTCTGCTCGGCGCCGATGAACGACGCGTTCCTGGTCCTCGCCCAGGCGCCCGGCGGGCTCACCTGCTTCCTGCTCCCCCGCGTGCTCCCCGACGGGACGCGCAACGCGATCCGGTTGCAGCGCTTGAAGGACAAGCTCGGCAACCGGTCCAACGCCTCGGCCGAGATCGAACTCCACGACGCGCTCGCGCACCGCGTCGGCGACGAGGGCCGCGGCGTCGCCGTCATCATCGAGATGGTCAACCACACCCGCCTCGACTGCGTCATCGCCACCGCCGCCGGGATGCGCCAGTCCGTCGCCGAGGCGACCTGGCATGCGGCGCATCGGAGTGCATTCGGCTCGCGCCTGGTCGACCAGCCGCTCATGACGCAGGTCCTCGCCGACCTGTGCGTCGAGTCCGAGGCCGCCACCGCCGTCATGATGCGCCTCGCCGGCGCCTACGACGCGCCCGGCGACGCCGCGTTCCGGCGCCTCGCCACCGCCGTCGCCAAGTACTGGGTCTGCAAGCGCGGCCCCGGCCACGCCGCCGAGGCCCTGGAGTGCCTGGGCGGCAACGGGTACATCGAGGAGGCGCCGCTCGCGCGCCGCTACCGCGAGCAGCCGCTCCTGTCGATCTGGGAGGGCTCGGGCAACGTCATCTGCCTCGACGTGCTCCGCGCGCTCTCGACCTCGCCGCAGTCCGCGGAGGCGTTCCTCGCCGAGATCGAGCCCGCCGCAGCGGAAGACGCCCGCCTCGCCGCCCACCTGGACGGCGTCAAGCGCACCCTCATGTCCGGAGTGGACCAGACCGGGGCCCGCCGCCTCACCGAGGACCTCGGGCTCGCCCTCCAGGCGTCCCTGCTCGTGCGCCACGCCCCGGCCGAGGTCGCGGACGCCTTCTGCGCCACCCGACTCGGGCCCGACCGCGGCCTCGCGTACGGGGCCGTGCCCGTCAAGGCCGCCAAGGACATCGTGTCGCGGCATCTCCCTGCGTAGCGGGGACCTCGCTTTATCCCCAATTCATGCCAAGGCCGACGCAAATCGAGCCCCAGCGGCCTCACTACCACACGGTGAACTCGTTGCGCCACAAACCGGCTCCCTACAGAAGGTGAACAAGATCTATATTCAGGGGTTGTAGCCACCGCCGGGCCGTGTGTAACCGTCGGCCTCACCACGGAACGGAGCAGCATGGACAATCCCTATGCGAACATCGCCAGCCCCGACGACGCGCGCGCCGCGCTCGCGAACTGGAAAGAGAAGGCCGACAAGATGGCCGCCGACGCCGTCGCGGCCTCCGAGGCGGTCCAGGAGCTCACCGCGATCGGCATGGACCGCAACGGGGCCGTGGCCGTGAAGCTCAACTCCTCCGGGGCCGTGATCGCCGTCCAGTTCTCCCCCGAGATGCAGCGCATGCAGCTGCGGCACGCCGAACGCCAGTTCATGGAGGCGTACCAGACCGCCGGGCAGAACCTCCTCGAAGCCGCCAAGGCCGCCGTGAACGAGCGCCTCTCCGAGTCCTCCCCCACCGCCCGCGCGCTGGTCGACTCCATCAAGATGCGCTTCCCCGAGCCCGAAGAGGACGAGCAGCCGTGAGCGACCGCTTCGACGTCGTCCCCGACGACCTCCGCGCCCACGCGGCCAACATCGACGCCGTGCGCGAGCGCTTCGCCGACGTCCTCTCCGCGATCGACACGATCGCCCAGGACGACCAGGCGTACGGCATCATCTGCCAGTTCCTGCCCCCGATCCTGGCCGGGCGCCAGGACGACCAGAAGGAGCTGACCACGATGGCCGAGGAGAACCTCGACCTCCTCGCGCAGGCCGTCCGCGCCACCGCCGAGGACTACGAGGCCGTCGACGAGGCCACGGCCGCCGACTACACCGCCATCCAGAACGAGCTCTAGGAGGCGATCCCGTGAGCGACCTCGTTGCGACCGAGAGCGACGTCCCCGCCCAGCCCGGCGCCGCCTTCGCGGGCGCCGGCATCGTCGAGTCCTACGCCGGGCTCGCCATGGCCATCGACTCCGGGTCCTGGATCGACGCCTCCATCGCCGGACTCGGCGCCGCCCTGGAGACCGTCGGCGCCGTCATCGACCCCATCGGCACCCTCGCCGCCGCGGGCGTCGGCTGGCTCATCGAGCACGTCGAGCCCCTCCAGGAAGCCCTCGACATGCTCGCCGGCAACCCCACCCTCGTCGAATCCCACGCCATGACCTGGGACAACGTCGCCACCGCCTGCTTCGAGATGTCCGAGCAGCTCGCCGCCTCCATCCAGGCCGACCTCACCACCTGGACCGGCGAGGCGTCCACCGCCTACCACTCCATGGGCGACGCCAACGCCGACGTCGTCGCCTGCGTCGGCGGCACCGCCCTCTCCCTCGCCACCGCCACCCGCGGCGCCGGCCAGGTCGTCACCATGGTCCGCGAATTCGTCCGCGACTTCGTCGCCGAATGCATCGGCTCCCTCATCGCCTGGGCCGCCGAAGTCGCGTTCACCGTCGGCATCGGCGCCGCCTGGGTCATCCCCAAGGCCGTCATGCGCATCACCGAATGGGTAGGCAAGATCTTCGGCTGGATCACCGGCCTCATCGACTCCATAACCGCCCTCCGCGACCTCCTCTTCGGGTGAACCCCATGCGCCGACTCCTCCGCCAGGCCGTCCTCCTCCCGATCCTCCTCGGGCTCATCGGACTCCACACCCGCCATCACGGCACCGACGCTCCCAGCACGCACACCCCGAGCACCGACACGCCCAACTCCGACTCGCCCGACCGCCCGACCCGCCGCTCCACCGGCCTCCCCGGCCAGAGCCACTCCGGCGATGTCCAGGCCGGCCGGGAACTCGCCTCCAGCTCCCGGCCGAGCAGCACGACCCCGAGCACCCAGAAACGAGGGGAGGGCGGCCGGTTCGTGTTCGACCCCGACAAGCCCGAACGCAAGACCCCGTCGGTCGAGGAGGACCCGCACCAGCGACCCGGCCTGCGCACCACCACCCGCGACGAGATCTGGGACAACGCCGTCACCTCCAGCGACGACGGGAAGGTCCGGGACCCCGAGACCAATGAGGTCATCGACAGGGACAGCAACTGGCAGGCCGGACACCTGCCCGGGTGGGAGTTCCGCAAGCACCGGGCGGAGGCCCAGGCGGCGGACACACCTCGGGACGACTTCATCGACGAGTACAACACCGCCGAGCGGTTCCGCCCGGAGACCAAGGCGACCAACGAGTCTCACAAGGGGGAAGCACCCGATTCCGTCAACCACTGGAAGGACTTCTACGATTCCAAGGAATGAGGCCGGGGACGTGAACCGGTTGCCCGAACGCACGGGACCGACAGATCCGAAGCCCAGATTAGGGAGTCAACCGTATGGCCCTCAACCAGCGAATGCAGATGGTCGCCAGGCGCGCGGCGGATCTCCTCGGCGGGGGCTCCGCCCCCGACGATGTCAAGCGGTACAACGCTCCGGACAGCGGCGACTTCATGGATGTGGCGAGGTTCGCCGCGTCGCCGTCACCCGGACTCACCGCCTATACGACGCTGGGACTCTCAGCGGCGCCCCTGCTGGACCACGGGCGCGAGTTCCCCGCCCGCGTGGAGATCTGCGGGGCGGCGGACGACGAGTACGACAAGTTCGCGGGCGTGGTGGCGACCGCGGCATTCGATGTGATGGGCGGGGAGTTCATCTACCCCGACCGCATCCTCGTCGACGTCGTCGCCACTTACTACCCCGACTACGCCGCGCGGCACGCGCTGTTCGTCCAGCCCTCCTTCTGGGACCCGGGCCTGACGCGGCTCGACGCCGACGGCAGGACCGTGCTCTGGCTCCAGCTCGTCCCGGTCACCGACTCCGAAGTCGCGTTCGCCAAGTCGAACGGCTCCGAGGCGCTCGTCAAGCGATTGATCGAACTGGACGCGAAACCCTCCGACCTCCAGCGGGCGCCGGTGGCGTGACCGCGCCCCCGACATGATCGGACCCGGGTTCCGGAACGGGCCGCGCGTTCCCGGTCCCGAACAGGCAATTGCCGGGAACTGACGGGAACCACGCAATGGCACTGAGCATGTTCGTCCTGAAGACCGCCGAGGACGACGAGACCGTCACGTACGGCTACGGCGACGGCCCCGACGAGCTCTCCGGGTCCGTCACGATCGCGAAGGAGTCCGGCGCGCCTGTCGAGGCGTCACTGCCGGGACGCGCCGAGATCGCACTGCGGGCGATCTTCAAGGGCAGGAGCCGGACCGGCGACTGGCCGCACCACTACACCTACGCGGCCTGAACAAAGGAGGAGCAGTGACCGACGCCGACGCTTACCTGCGGGCCTGGGAGCCCGACAATGTGGTCCGCTTTCCGCGGGACCAGTGGATGCGGGAGTTCGCGGCCCCGGCGGCCAGCTACCCCGACGTGGACTTCCTTCCCGTGGAGATGTCGGCCGTGTACACCGCGTACCTGACCGGCCGGTTCGAGCTGTACACCGCGCTCGACCTGGGCGGGGACGCGGGCATGCAGCTCAAGGTGATCGGCGGGGTCCCCTCGGACCGGGACGGGATGCTGTTCTGCCTCGACACCGCGACGGGGCGCGTGCTGCTCCTCGGGGTCGCGGAGGGCACGCTCGAACTCGTCAACTCCACGTTCAAGGCCCTGACCGAGTTCCTGTACCACTTCGCGCGGTTCGTGGACGCCGACTCCGGCGCCGCCGGGCGCCCGGCGCGGGCCAAGGCCCTGCGCGCGACCCTGCACGCCGCCGACCCCGCGGCGCTCGCCGACCCGGAGTCCTGGTGGTCGATCGCCCTCATGCAGCTCGAAGGAACCGTGACGTGAGCGCGTCGTGAAGTCGGCCGGCAGGCCCTAGACCACCGCGGCCTTGCGCCGGAGGTTCGCCTCGGTGCGGGCGGTGATGTCGTTGCACGCCTCGCAGACCGTGGCGGGGATGAGGCCGGCCCTGGTGAGCAGGGCGAAGATCTTGCAGCCGAGGCAGAAGCCGAACGCCGATTCGAGGGTCGCCGCCGCGGTAAGCGCGGCGAGGACGATCCAGCCCGCGAGGTCCGCGTCGAAGACCAGCAGCAGGAGCGCCGAGGTCACCGAGAACGCGACGCCGATCGCCTGCGCGAAGCGCTTGGGCGGGCCCGGGACGGGCTTGGGGGCCAGGGGCAGGCGGGGCACGATGACGCGGGTGACCAGCTGACCGAGCACGCTCAGCTTGGGGCCCGTGGCGGCGCGGGCGATGAAGCCCGCAGCGATGACGACCACGAGCCACTCGGCCTGGAAGGCCAGGGCGGCGAGGCTCATGAGGACGACGCCCCCGGCGACGAGGCGCGCGGCGACCTCGTTGACCGGGTTCGGGAAGCTGAAGAGTCGGCGCATCGGGCGGATCACTCCAAGATCGGGGACGGGCAGGCGGGCGGCCTGCGAATCCTATATCTCCGATAGGAGTACTGCAATCTGCGTCCGAGATTTGGGAAGGCACCGTTGAGGCAACGCTGTCGGGACGGCGCGCTTCAGTCGTCGAGTTCCAGCTCCGCGGCGGCCTCGGGGTCCACGCGCTTCCACAGCTCGAAGAGCCGCTCGGCGGCCTCCTGGCTGTCCGGGGTGTCCGGGGCGCCGAGGTCGGCCATGCGCCACATCAGCCCGTGCACCTCGGCCGCGGCCTGCGGTTCGGCGGCCACGACGGCCTCGGCCCAGTCGATGCCGCCGCCGGTGGGGCGGACGGTCGACGCGAGGGAGGCGATCACCGCGTCGGTCCCGCGCCCGGCCCGCCGCTCGGCGCGGCGCCTGGCGAACCGGACCATGGCCGCCTCGATAGCGCCGCCGAGGAAGGCGCCCCCGATGAGGCCGAGGAACACGCCGCCCACCAAGGGTTCGACGACGGAGCCTGCGAGGACCGCGCCGATCGCGGCCCAGGCCAGCAGCCACCGGAGGCCGAGTCCGTGCACGATGTCGAGCCAGCGGGGCGGCGGTTCGGCGAAGCCCGCGAGCGCGGCGTCGAGGCGGTCGGCGGCGGGTGCGACCGCGGCGGACGGGGCATCGGGGTTCGCGACGAGGACCCACTTCGAGCGGGGTCCGTCGATCAGCCAGGGGGCGGCGGGCAAGCGGGGCTCCTCGGAGTCAGGGGATCATCGTCTCCACGAGGCTGTCCTGGAGCAGGTTGAGCCAGGAGTAGACGATCACCGTGGGCACGCGGTCGTCGTCCTCGGGCAGCTCGAAGAGCTTGTCGGCGTCCGCCTCGGTCTCGATGCCCAGGCGCACCGCCAGCGCCAGGCGCAGGTCGTTGAGGGCGCCGAGCCAGTGGCGGGAGTCCTCGGCGTCGAGGCTGAGGACGCCGCCGCCGGGGCCGAGGGCGTCGAGGTCGGCGATGAGGGCCCGCGCGTCGGCGCGCTTGCGGGCGATGAGGTCGTTCTCGGTGAAGCGGCGGAACTCGGCGGAGAACTCTGCGTTGTCGTCGTCGTAGGCGTCCGGGAGGAGCCGGGCCAGGACGGGGTCGGCGGGCGGCTCGCTCGGGCCGGTCGCGAAGATCGCCGCGATCGGGTCGTCCACGGGTTCGCCGCGGGTGTCGAGGAGGTCGGTGATCTGGTCGGCGAGGTCGCGGAGGATGCTCGTCTCGGCCCCGCCGAGGCGGATCGCGGCGCCGCCGGGGAACTGCTCGAAGCCCTCCATCACTTGTCCTGACTCATGGTGGCCCACAGGCCGTAGCCGTGCATGGCGTGGACGTCGCGCTCCATCTCCTCGCGGCTGCCGCTGGAGACGGCGGCGCGGCCCTTGTTGTGGACGTCGAGCATGAGCTTCTCGGCCATGGCGTCGGTGTACCCGAAGTAGCTGCGGAAGACGTACGACACGTAGCTCATGAGGTTGACGGGGTCGTTGTGCACGATCGTCGTCCAGGGGACGTCGGGCGCGACGGCCTCGTTCGCCTCGGTGCCGACGGCCTCGGCCGGGGCTCCGGCGCCGCCGAGTTGCGGCAAGATGATCACTCCCCAATGCTCCCATCGAAGGCCGCGGCGCGTCCGGGCGGGCGGGCGGCGGAGCAGTGGGGTGAGATGGTACCCGGAGGTGGCCGTGATCGCACTGGTGCTCGCGCTGGGCAGTTCCCTCGCGTACGGCGCCGCCGACTTCCTCGGCGGGCTGGGCGCGCGGAAGGCGCACGTCCTGCGGACGGTGATGTGGGCGGCCCCGGCGAGCCTGGTGGTGGAGCTGCTGCTGTGGCCGCTGCTCGGGGCGTCGTTCACTCCGGCGAGCCTGGGGTGGGGCGCGGCGTCGGGCGTGGCGTCGGCGGGGGCGTTCCTGCTGCTGTACCGGACGCTGGCGATCGGGCCGATGAACGTGCTGTCGCCGGTGACGGCGCTGGTGTCGGCGATGCTCCCGGTGGCGGTGGGCCTGGCGCAAGGGGAGCGCCTGGGCGCGGCGGGCCTGGTCGGGCTGCCGCTGGCGCTGGGCGCGGTGGTCCTGGTGAGCGCCGGGCCGGGCGCGCGGTCGGCGCGGCCGTCTCGGAAGGCGCTGCTGCTCGCGTTCGGCGCGGGCGCGGCCATCGCGCTGCAACTGGTGTTCCTGCACCAGGCGCCGGACGACAGCGGCGTGGCGCCGCTGATCGCGGGCCGGACGGTGGCGTCGGCGCTGACGCTGGCGGCGGCCGGGCTGCTGCACCGGCGGCTCGGCGAGGAGCGGCCCGCGTACGCGCTGTCGGTGGCGGCCGGGGCGCTGGACTCGGTCGCGAACCTGCTGTTCCTGCTGGCGGCGCGCAGCGGCGACCTGGCGGTGGTCGCGGTGATCGCGGCGCTGTACCCGGCCGGGACGGTGCTGCTCGCGCGGCGCGTGCTCGGGGAGCGGTTGCAACGCGGCCAGCTCGCGGGCCTGGGGGTCGCGGCGGCCGCGGTGGTGCTGCTGGCCCTCGCGTAGGACGCGAGGAGGCCGCCGGTCCGCACCCCCCTGGCGCCGGGCCGGCGGCCCCTGTCCCCTCGTGAAAGCCTTGCGAAGTCCGGCTACCCGTCCTCGGGCGGGCTATGCACGATCGGCGGGGACTTTTATCGGATCATCTGCGCCGCAGCGTGGTCGGCGTGGAATCGGAAGCGGTCGGCGATGGGGGTGCGCACGCGCGCGAGCCCGTCCTCGCGCTCCTGGAGCTCCCACAGGCCCATGGTGAGCCGGTGCGCCTCGCGCGGCTCCTGCGAGTGGCGGTAGGTCCACTCGTACATGTCGAACAGGGGCCACCAGGTGTACCCGACGACGTCCACACCGGACGCCCGCAGGTCGTGCAGTGCGGCCACGGACTCGTCGAGCCAGGCGAGCCGGGCCTCGACGGTGCCGGTCACGCAGGTCTCGGTGAGCATCACCGGGGCGCCGTACCGCTCAGCGGCGCCGCGCAGCAGTTCGGCGAGGCCCGCGGTGCCGTCGTCGCGGACGGGCCGCGGGTCGGGGAAGCCGCCGCCGTGGAAGACGCCCGCCTCGAAGACCTCCGTGGAGTGCAGCGGGTAGTAGTTGACGCCCACGACGTCGGGCCGCACGGGGGCCTCGGCGAACCAGGCGAGGTCGGCGTCGGTCCAGCCGTGCCCGCGCAGGAACGGCGCGAGCGGGTGCGCGTCGCCGACGCGGCCGGTGACCAGGTCCTCCACGAGGAACACCTGCTCCTTGAGGCGCGCGGCGTGCTCGCGGTGCTCGGGCGCGTCGGTGTCGCCGGTGAAGCGCATCCCCGCGTCCACGTGGACGAACACGGCGTCGGCGAGGACGTCGCCGATGGCCCGCTGGGTCTGCACGAACCCGCGCGCGAGCTGGCCGACCATGGCGCTCAAGCCCTCGGGGCCGGAGAGATACGGGGGCCAGTAGGCGTACTCCCCCGTGAACAGCGCGTGGATCATCGGCTCGTTCACCGGCGTGTAGTCGGTGACGCCCAGGTGCGCGTAGCGTTCGGCGACCGCGGCACCGTACTCGGCGACCCGCTTCGGGTAGTCCGGGTTCGCGAACTGGCCTTCCATCCACAGCGGCGTGCCGTAGTGCATGAGGTCCACGACGGGGCGCAGCCGCAACTCCGCGAAGCGGTCCATGACGGCGTCGAGCCAGCCCCAGTCCCACCGGCCCGGCTCGGGCTCGATCCGGTGCCAGGGCACGCCCCAGCGCACCAGCTCGGCGCCCGCGTCGGATGCCAGCGCGAGGTCGGCGTGCCACTTGTCGTAGTGCTCGGTGAGCGCGTACTCGTCGATCGCGCGCTCGCCGGGCCGCGACTGCGGCACGAAGGTGTCCTCGACGCCGACCGCGAAGTGGAGCCTGCCGTCGCGGTGCCATGGGTGGGAGGTCATTTGAGTCCTGTCGTTGCGATGTTCTCGATGAAGCGGCGCTGGATGAGGAGGAACGCGATGACGAGCGGCAGGATCGCGACGAGCGATCCGGCCATCATCACGCCGTGGGGGACGATGCCGCTGGGTCCGGTGAGGAGCGTCAGGCCGGAGGTGATGGTGCCCATGTCCGCGTCGGTGGTGAACACCAGCGGCCAGAGCAGGTCGTTCCAGTTGTTGACGAAGGTGAAGAGCCCCAGGGTGAGCAGGGCGGGGACGGCGTTGGGGAGGACGACCGAGCGGAAGACCCGGAACTCGGAGGCGCCGTCGATGCGGGCGGCGGCGTCGATGTCGCGGGGCAGGGAGAGGAAGAACTGGCGCAGGAAGAAGATCCCGAAGGCGTCGGCGGCGCGGGGCGCGATGAGCCCGGTGTAGGTGTTGACCCAGCCGAGGTCGGCGACGAGCTGGTAGAGCGGGATCAGGGTGGCCTGGAACGGGATCATCAGCGTGGCGATGATCGCGACGAGGAGGACCTTGCGCCCGGCGAAGTCGATGCGGGCCAGGGCGTAGGCGGCGAGCGAGTCGAAGACGAGCGCGAACGCGGTGACGCCCCCGGCGAACAGGAAGCTGTTGCCGACCAGGCGCGCGAACGGCAGCTCGGAGGTCACTTCCTTGAGGTTGTCGAGGGTCCACTGGTCGGGCAGGAGGCTCGGCGGGTAGGCGTTGACCTCGGCCGCGGGCTTGAACGCGGTGAGGACGATGATCGCGATGGGCAGGAGCACGATCGCGCTGACGACGACGAGCGCGACGACGGCGAGGACGGTGGAGGGCCTGGTCTCGCGCAGGCGGGTGCGGAGGGCGCTCATGAGGACAGGTCCTTTTCCTTGCGGCCGAAGAACACGAATTGCACGAGGCTGAGCAGCAGGGTCGCGATGAGCAGCACGTACGACAGCGCGGAGGCGAACCCGAGGTCGAGCTTGCGGAAGCCGGACTCGTAGATCTCCATGACGAGGGTCTGCGTGTGGCCGTAGGGGCCGCCGCCGGTCATGACGTAGATCTGGTCGAACGCCTGGAGCGCGGCGATCATCGCGAACACGAGGACGAACAGCATCGTGTTGGACAGCATGGGGAGCGTGACGTTCCGGAAGCGGTTCCAGGGCCCGGCGCCGTCCATGCGGGCGGCCTCGTAGAGCGAGGTCGGGATGTCCTGGAGCCCGGCCAGGAAGATCACGAAGTAGAACCCGAAGAGCTTCCACACGGCGACGAGCGCGACGGCGGGCATGGCGAGCGTGGGGTCCTCCAGGACGTTCCCGAGCTGGATGCCCATGCCGCGCAGCCAGTAGTTGAGGAGGCCGACCTGCGGGTCGATGAGGTAGCTCCAGGCGAACGCCGCGACGGCGAAGGAGACCACGAACGGCACGAACAGGGCCGTGCGGAAGAAGGACCGGAAGGGCATGCGCGGGCTGTTGAGCAGCAGCGCGAGGCCGAGGGCGGCGATCACGGCGGTGGGCGTGAACAGCACGGTGTAGAGCAGGGTGTTGAGGACGGCGTCGCGCACGTCGGGGTCGGTGAAGACCGTGGCGTAGTTCTCCAGGCCGATGAACTCCTCGCGGCCGAACCCGCTGGCGTCCATGAAGGACAGACGGAGCGCGGAGATCATGGGCCAGACGACGAACAGGGCCAGGATGATGAGCGCGGGCGCCAGGAACGCCCAGGCTTTCGCGTTGCGCCCCAGGGGGCTGCCGGTGGCGCGGCGGCGCCCGCCGAGCGGCGCCGGGGGCCGGTACCGGCGGGCGGTCGGGTTCTCGGTGGTCATGGCTTCCTCTCGGTGCTGGACGGCGGCGGGGCGGGCGGGGGGGCCGGGGGGGGGGGGGCCCGCCCCGCGCCCGATTAGGCGGGGGCGGGCGGGGGGAGCGGGGGGGGCGCGGCGCGCCGG
>NZ_JBEYVY010000025.1:0-8517 GCF_040644205.1 Glycomyces sp. NPDC047010
TTTCAGCGGTGTGCTCTACCCAGCGGCCGGCCCCGCCCCCGCCCCCCCCCACTCCCACCACGACACCCCCTCCCGGCACCGGGGGCGGGCGCCGCGCGGCGCCCGCCCCCGTGGAACCCACTCGCTCATGCGGCCGACGGCGGTCCGAGGACGCGGGTCTTCTCGGCCTGGAACTCGCCGTCGGTGAGCTTCCCCCGGTCGTGCAGGTCGGCGAGCACGCGGAGCTGCTCGGCGGTGTTGTCCGGGGCGTACCTCGCGACGAAATCGCGGCTGCTCCGGTCGATGGCCTCACGCTCGGCGGCGGTCGCACCGGCCGGCCGGACGATCAGGTAGACGAGGGTGCCGAAGAACGGCAGCAGGATCACGACCACGATCCAAAGTGCCTTGAGCCAGCCCTTGAGATCGTCCCGGCGGAAGATGTCGAGCAGCGCGAACGCCCACATCATGACCAGCGGCAGCCAGATCAGCAGCAGCCAGAAGATATCCCAGAACGACATGGCGTCCCCCTCATGCCAGGATCGGGACCGGACCGGTCCCGACGATGACTCACTCTCGCAAGATTTCGACCGACTGGTCGCGAATTCGCGTTTTCGCCTCGGACCGGACGGGGAGGGCCCGGACCGCGGCAGGCGCGCGACGATTAGGAGCCGTGCACGTCAGCGCGATGTCAGTCCGCCGTCAGGGGTGCCGCCCATTGTTCTCTCAGCAAGGAGCACCGACCGGAACACGGTCGCCGTCGAGAGGGAACACCATGAGCCACAACGAACTTCAGCAGGTCATCGCCGAGCGGGCGGCCGAGTACGCCGTGCCCGGCATCTCCGTCGGCATCTGGCACCGGGGCCGCGAGGTCTACGCCGCCCACGGCGTCACCAGCGTCGAGCACCCGCTGCCGGTGGACGCGGACACGATCTTCACGCTCGGCTCCACGACCAAGAGCTTCACCGCCACCGCACTCGTGATCCTCGCCGAGCAGGGCAAGGTCGACTTCGACGCGCCCGTCCGCCGCTACCTGCCCGGCCTCGCCCTCGCCGACGAGGCGACCGCCGCCGCGATCACGATCGGCCAGCTGCTCAACCACACCGCCGGCCTCGACACCTGGATGCTCCTGGACACCGGCGACGGCGACGACGCCCTCGAACGCTACGTCGAGGCCCTCGACCGCCTCACCCTCATCGCCCGCCCCGGCGAGCGCGCCTCCTACAGCCAGGCCGGGTACAACCTGCTCGGCCGGGTGATCGAGGCCGTCACCGGCACGACCTACGAGAAGGCGATCGGCGAACTCCTCTTCGCGCCGCTCGGACTCGACCGCTCCACGTACTTCGCCGCCGAGGCCATGACCCACCGGTTCTCGCTGGGACACAACGTCACCGACGAGGGCACCGCCGTCTCCCGGCCCTGGAAGCTCCACCGCGCGCAGAACCCCGGCGGGGGCCTCTCCTCGTCCTCCCGCGACCTCGTGCGCTGGGCCCGGTTCCACCTCGGCGACGGCCGCACCGAGAGCGGCGAGCGCCTCGTCTCCGCCGAGGCGCTGCACGCGATGCGCGAGCAGACGGTCGAGCTGCGCGGCAGCTCCATCGGCGACGGCCTCGGCATCTGCTGGTTCCTGCGCGAGGTCGACGGCGCCGCGACCTTCGGCCACGGCGGCTCCGCGTACGGACAGTTCGCCGACCTCATCATCGTCCCCGAGCACGACTTCGCGATCACCGTGTCCACCAACGCCGAACCCGGCGGCACCCCCTGCAACCTCGCCGTCATCCGGTGGGCGCTCGAACACTACCTGGGCCTGGTCGACCGCGACCCCGAGCCGGTCGCCTACGACGCCGCCCGCGCCGCGGCCGTCACCGGCGACTACGACGTCGACATGATGACCGTGACCGTCGCCGACGAGAACGGGCGCCTCACCCTCGCCGCCCGCATCAAGCCCGAGCTGCGCGCCGAATCCGAAGTGGAGCTCCCCGCCGACTGCGAACCCGGGCACCTGGGCTTCCTCGCCGAGGACGGCGACGACTACATCATCACCGAAGGCCCGCTCCAAGGCCAGCGCGGCTACTTCGCGCGCGGCGCCGACGGCGCGGTCACCGCCCTCGACCTCGCGGGCCGCCAGTTCCGCCGCGTCTGAGGAGTGCGAGGACGGGCCGACCGGCGACGATCCCCGAGTCCAGCACGGCCGGCTCGACGACGGCGCCGCGGTATTCCACCGCGGCGCCGTCGGGCTTCGCGTCAGCGGGGCAGGTCCTTGGCGAGGGTCGTGACGCCGTCGTCGTGGGCTGTCGGGAGGTAGCCGTGGTTCTTGTAGAAGTCGATGTTGCGCAGGCTCTTCGAGCCGGTGTGGAGCAGGAGGCGGCCGGGGTCGGCGGTGGACTCGGCGAGGTCGAGGAGCCACTTCCCCAGCCCGAGGCCGCGCCGGTCGGGGGCGACGGCGAGGCGGCCGATCTCCCAGGCGGTGCCTGAGCGGCGGGTGCGGACCATGCCGAGGAGGCGGCCGTCGAGCCACAGGCCGGTGGCGTCCCAGTCGCCGAGCCAGGCGCGGACGTCCGCAAGGGACTCGTGGAGCGCGGGGATATCCAAGGTGCCGTTGATGATCGCCTCCTCGACCCAGCAGCACCGCTGGAGGACCGCGACCTCGGCGGCGTCTTCTGGGGTCAGGCGCCTCGCGTAGGTGCCGGGGACGGGGCCCGGGATCGCATCGGGGCGGGCGCCTTCCCGCATGGGCCGCAGCGCGTTCGCGAGCCGGACCAGCTCGCCGAGCATGGAGGCCGCCGCGTTGTCGCGGCCCTGGTCGGGGCGGAGGCGGCCCTGCTCGAAGGCGTCGCCGATGCGGATCGCCACGGTGGCGCCGAGCGGGACCATGCGGAGGGTCGTGACCACCTGCTTGGCGTGCTGCACCGAGCGGGTGCCGGCCGAGGTGTTGCCGTAGCTGACGAAGCCGATGGGCTTCCAGGCCCATTCGGCGCCGAGGTAGTCGAGGGCGTTCTTCAGCGAACCGGGCATGCCGTAGTTGTACTCGGGGGTCACCGAGATGAAGCCGTCGGCCGCGTCAACCAGGGCGCTCCAGCGGCGCGTGTGCTCGTGCCGGTAGACGCCCGACGAGGGGTGCTCCTCCTCGTCCAGGAACGGCAGGCCGAGGTCGGCGAGCGAGACCGGGACGAGTTCCGCACCGAGTTCTTCGGCGGGACCGGCGAGGGCGTCGGTCAGCCACCGGGCGACCTCGGGCCCGAGCGCCCCGGGCCGGGTGCTGGAGGTGACGACGAGGACGCGGAGTTTTTTCGTTGACATGGAAACGAACGGTACATGCTATGTTGGTTACATGTCAACGAGTTCTTCGGCAGAGCCCGTGCGCTGGCTCGACGCCGACGAAGAGCGCGCCTGGCGGGCCTTCCGGCGGGTCATGACCGCCGTGCAGTCGGGCACGGCGCGGGACCTGGCCGCGATCGGGCTCTCCGAGGCCGACTACGAAGTCCTGAGCACCCTCTCGGAACGCCCCGGCCGCACCAGCACGCTGGGCGAGCAGGCCCGCAAGATGGGCTGGTCCCGCAGCCGCCTGTCCCGGCACGCCAGCCGCATGGAAGCGCGCGGCCTGCTGCGCCGCGACCCCGACCCCGCAGACGGCCGCGGCTGCCTGCTCGTGCTCACCGACCAGGGCATGGCCGTCCTCGCCGACGCCGCCCCCGCCCACCTCGCATCGGTGCGCCGCCACTTCATCGACCGGCTCGACGCCAGCGATCTCGCCGCACTCGAACGGATCGCCGGACGCGTCGCGAAGGAACCGTCAGCCGACGGCCTCCCCTGACCGCGGTCGCCGGTGCTGGCGGCGGTAGACGGCGGGCGGGACGCCGCATTCGGTCTTGAACGCGGAGTAGAAGCGGCTGACCGAGGCGAAGCCCGAGTCCGCCGCGACCGCCGCGATGGGCAGGTCGGTGGTGACGAGCAGGCGGCGGCCCTCGGCGAGGCGGCAGCGAGTCAGGTAGTCGACGACCGTGGTGCGCACGATCTTGCGGAAGTGGGTCATCGCGTAGTTGGGGTGCAGGCGCGCGGCGGCGGCGACGTCGGCCACGGTCAGCGGCTCGCGGAAGTGCTCGGCGAGGTGGCGCACCATCGCGATGACATGGCGGAGGGCCGGATCGCCGCCCGCGTACTCCGGTGAGGGCTCCTGCGGCGCGTCGAGCGCGAGGCGGCGGACGCGGGCCTCGACTTCGAGCAGCAGGATGCGGCGGCGCTCGGGGTGCGCACTGGACAGGTCGGCGGCCCACTGCGTGAAGTTGGCGGGGTCGGATTCCTTTGCGGCCGAAGGCGGGGCGATGAGCGGCGTCCCGGAGAGGAGCCGTCCGACGAGCGCGGTGGGCAGTCCCCAGCCGAGGAACGTGGCGAACGGGACGTGCACCCAGTGCGCCCGCGTCGCGGAGTTCGCGACGAGCTGGTGCGGGACGGCGGCCCAGAACGCCGCCACCGACCCGGGGGCGATCTCGACGGTGTCGCCGCCGAAGAGGTAGAGCATGGTGCCGCCTTCGGCGACGAAGTTGATCTCCAGGTCGTCGTGCTGGTGGGCGGTGTCCATGAGGACTGGGCGCCCGGCCCAGCCGACCAGCGCGGGCGGCGCGATCCCGATCTGAGGATTCAAGAAGTACTCGCTCTTTTCAGTGAAGAACTCTCCGATCAGAACCTATACCGTGGTGCCGCAGCGGCCGGCACCGGCCGCGGTCCACCGCATGGCACAAGGAGCCGTCTTGTTCTCTCTCGGAATCGTCGGCGCGGGGCAGTTCTCCGGCGCGTTCGCGAAACTGTTCAACGCCCACCCCGGGGTCTCCCGCGTCACCGTCACCGACCTCGTCCCCGACCGCTCGGCGACCCTCGTCCGCGAACTCGGCCTGGCCGGGGTCGAGGAGGACTTCGAGGCGATGCTCGCCTCCGACGTCGACGCCGTCGCGATCTTCACGCAGCGGTGGACGCACGGGCCGCTCGCGGTGCGGGCCCTGCGCGCGGGCAAGCACGTCTACTCGTCGGTGCCGATGGCCTTCACGGCCGAGGAGATCGCCGCGATCATCGAGGCGGTCGAGGAGACCGGGCTGACGTACATGATGGGCGAGACCAGCCACTACCACCCCGCGACCGTGCTCGCGCGGCAGAAGGCCGCCGACGGCGCGTTCGGGCGGCTGTTCTACGCCGAAGGCGACTACGTGCACGACATGGACCACGGGTTCTACGCCGCGTACCAGTACAGCGGCGGGGAGGACTGGAAGCGCACCGCGAGCTTCCCGCCGCTGAAATACCCGACCCACGCGATCGGCGGGGTGCTCGGCGCGTGGCGCACGCACGCGGTCAGCGTGAGCGCCATCGGGGTGCCGGACCGGCGCGGCGACGGCGTGTTCGACAAGTCCGTGAGCATGTTCGGCAACGACTTCTCCAACGCGACCGCGCTGTTCGAGACCGCCGACGGCGGCAGCATGCGCACGAACGAGTTCCGGCGGGTGGGCCTCGGCCAGTGGATCCCCGAGTCCCGCTTCGTCTTCTACGGCACGGAGGGCATTCTGGAGCAGGGCTCCCGCACCACCCTCTGGCACAAGCGGTCGGGCCCGCTGGAGGACTGCACCGAGCTGGTGCGGCCCGGCTGGGCGACCGGCGCGGACGACCCCGTACTCGCCAATGTGGACCCGGCGCTGCACGACTCGTTCATCTCGGGCCACGCGCCGGTGCACGACACCTCGGGCCTGCCGGTCGAGTTCAAGGGCCTCGGCAACGGGCACATGGGCAGCCACCAGCTGCTCGCGCACGACTTCGTGACCGCGGTCGAGCAGGGGACGCTCCCGCCCGTCAACGCCTGGACGGCCGCCCGGTACACGCTCCCCGGGCTGGTGGCGCACGAGTCCGCACTCCGCGGCGGCGAGCGCCTCAAGATCGACGACTTCGGCGACGCCCCCGGGGCGGCGTAGCGCCCGGCGTACCGCCGGGCCCTCGAAGCGGGGCCCGGCGGCTTGCCTTGACTCAAGACACGGTGATGTCGAAACCCGTTGAGAGGGAGTCGAACTCGGAGGCGCGGACTTGGAGGGTGAGGGTCCAGGCGCCGGTGAGCGGCAGGTCGATGATGCAGTGGTACTGGCCGGGGCCGTACTCGTGGATCTGGGCGTCGACGGGGCCGAAGTCGCGTTCGGGCAGCAGCGCGGTGATCGCGGGCGATTCGAGCGGCGTGAGCGGGGCGCCGTCGGCGCCGGTGAGGGCGAGCGTGAAGGAGTGCTCGCCGATGCCCGTCGTGGTGCCTTGCAGGTGGGCCTCACCGTCGCCGAGGGGCTCGATCAGGTCGATCGTCTCGGGAACCGGCGCAACCGGTTCCGTGGCCGCGGGCGGTGCGGACTCGACGCCGGGTGGAAGGTTGACGAGGACACCGGTGACGGCGATGACCGCGGCGAGCACGGCGGCTTCCGCTCGGACCGTGCGCCGCAGCCGGGCCAGGCCGGCGGCCGGGTCGGTCCCCTGGACGAGCGGGACGAGTCGGTACCGGTTCCACCCGGCCAGGGCGAGGGCGACCGCGACGAGGCCGAGCTTGATCAGCAGGACCCGGCCGTGGTCGGACTCGAAGAGGCTCGCCCAGGACCGGTGGATAGCCCAGGCCATCGCGATGCCGCTGGCGCCCAGGGCCGCGACGCTGTAGCCCGCCCAGGTCGAGAAGCGCGCGATGACGGTCGCGGCGTCCCGGAGGCGGCTGTGATTGCGCCGCAAGAGGAGGATGCCGATGCCGGTGATCCCGCCGATCCAGATCGCGGCGGTCGCGAGGTGGACGGCGTCGGCGGCGACCATGAGCCAGCGCGGGCCGAAGGCCATCGTGTGGCCGATGAGGACGGGCGCGAGGAGCGCGATGGCGGCGCCGACGAGGAAGGTGAGGGTCGACCAGCGCCTGCCGGGGCGGATCGTGCCGAGACAGGTGAGGGCGATGCCGACCGCGGTGGCCGCGAGGACCGTGATCGCGCCGGTCTGGACGGTGGGCGCCCAGGCGCCAGTGTCGGTGAGGTCGGTGAGGGGCCGTCCGGCGAGGTCGAGGGCGCCGACCGGGACGGCCAGGGCCGCAGCGAGAACGGCGAGGAGACCGCCGGCTCGCAGGAGGCGGTGCCGGGGCCGGGCGGGGGCGAGGCGGCGGGCGATGACGGTGCGGAAAAGTGCGTATCCGGTGCACAGGAGCAGCCCGGCGTAGAAGGCGATGTTCACCGTCTGGACGGCCCAGGGCCGGTCGGGTTCGGCCGCTTCGGATTCGGTCGGCGGCGGGGGTGCGGTCCCGGTGCCGACGGTGAAGGACAGGACGCCGGAGATCGGGTGGGCGTCGGCGGAGATGACGCGCCAGTTGACGTAGTAGGGGCCGTCGGCCAGTTCGGGCAGGTCGACGACCACGTCGGTGTCGCTGGCGGTGGCGGCGAGGTCCTGTTCGGTGCCGTTGCCGTCGACCAGGCGCATGGCGTCGGCGACGGGCTGGACGGGCTCGTTGAAGGTGAGGGTGACCACGTCGGGTGCGATGTCGAGGGCGGCCCGGTCGGGCGGGTCGGTCGCCAGGAGGGCGGCGTGCGCCTGTGCCGGGGCGGCGGGTGCCAGGGCGAGGAGGAGGGCCGCCAGGGCGGGCAGGATCGCCCGCCCCGGCAGGTGGGACCGGGTCGCGGTCACGAGGAGTGCCGCGTCCGGGCGAGGGCGAATGCGCCGATCGCGGCGCCGATCATGCCGATGGCGAGGGCCACGTAGGTGACCGGGTCGGTGCCGGAGTCGCCGTCGTCGCCTCCGTCTTCGGTGTCGGCGGCGGCTTCCTCTGCGTCGTCCTCGGTGTCGCCGGGGGCGGTCACGGTGATCGACGGTGCCGGGGATTCGAGGTCGTCGCTGTTCTGGCCGTCGGCCGGGATCTCGATCCAGGGGTGGTCGGAGGCGGTGCAGGTCTGGACGACCGGGAAGTACAGGGTCTGCCCGGCGGTCTCCTCGGGGAGCTGGAGGGAGAGCTCGAAGGCGTCGCGCAGGTCGTCGGGGAGCGGGGTATGCGCGGTGTAGACGATCTGGTCGACGCGCTCGGTGACCTCGTTGCCGTGGGCGTCGGTGACGGGTTCGGGCAGGTCGACCATGACCTTCTCGACGTCCCAGTTCGGGTTGACCGAGGGGGTGACGGCGTTGACGGGTTCGGGGATCTGGACGGCGACGGCGGTGGTCGCGTCGCCGTCGCAGCCGTGCGGGACGGAGACGGTGAGCAGGGTGTAGGACCCGGCGACGGTGTTCGGCGCCGTGATCGTCACGTGCGCGGCGGCGGGCCCGGCGGTGGCGAGGACGGCGAGCGCGGCGGCGGCGCCTGCGATGGCGGTGCGCGCGAGGGCGCGGGAGGTGCGTTGCATCGGCGGTACTGCTTTCTGGAGTCGGATCAGTCTATCTATGAATGGGTATGTGTCGATGTTTTTGGTTGCGGGGTGCGCGGCGGGGGGGGGGCCGGGGGGGGGGGGGGGCCCCGCCGGGGGCGGGGGCGGAGGCACGGGCCCACCCCCCCCCGACACGCCCACCCCCCGC
>NZ_JBEYVY010000026.1:0-6391 GCF_040644205.1 Glycomyces sp. NPDC047010
TTGTTGTGTGGTGGCGGCGGGGCTGGGGGGGTTGTTTCTTTGGGGTCTGTCGGCGGGGGGGGCGCCCGGGCGGGGCCCCGCCCCCTCCGGGCCATTTGATGGTTGGTCGCTGCTGCTTTGTTGGTCCGGGTGTGGCTTGTGGCTTTTCCGGGTGCGGCTTTCCTGGTTCGGGCGCGCGCTATGGGCGGGACGGCCTTTGGGCGTCCCGGGTTGCAGCTTTGGGGCCGGGTCTCGGCGTGTGGGCGACCTCGCCGGGCCTTGCGGCCCGGCGGAGTTCTAGGCGCGGTTGTAGGCGCTGGCTACGGCGCGCATGGTCGCGAGGACGATGTTCGGGTGGACGCCGGCGCCCCAGACGGTGCGGCCGTCGATGGCGCACTCGACGTAGGAGGCCGCCTGGGCGTGCTGGCCGGCGGACAGGGCGTGCTCGGCGTAGTCGAGGACTTCGACGTGGACGCCCACGGTGGCCAGGGCGTCGGTGAACGCGGAGAGCGGGCCGTTGCCGGTGCCGGAGACCTTCTGCTCGACGCCGTCCAGGACGATGGTGGCGTCGAGGTTCAGCTTCTCGTCGGAGTAGGTCGTGTCGTGGTCCTCCACGACCAGGCGCGTGCGCGGCTGGTACTCCGGGTGGTACTCGCTGCGGAACACCTCGTGGATGCCCTCGGTGGAGATCTCCTTGCCGGACCGTTCGGTGGCGCGCTGGATGGCCTGGCTGAACTCGATCTGCATGCGGCGCGGCAGGTCGAAGCCGTACTCGCTCTGCATGACGTACGCGACGCCGCCCTTGCCGGACTGCGAGTTGACGCGGATGACCGCCTCGTACGTGCGGCCCACGTCCTTCGGGTCGATCGGCAGGTACGGGACGCCCCAGGTGAAGTCGTCGATCGCGACGCCCGCGGCGTCCGCGTCGGCCTCCAGGTGGGTGAAGCCCTTCTTGATGGCGTCCTGGTGCGAGCCGGAGAACGCCGTGTACACCAGGTCGCCCGCGTACGGGTGGCGCTCGTGGACGGGCAGCTGGTTGCAGTACTCGACGGCGCGCTTGATCTCGTCGATGTTGGAGAAGTCGATCTCGGGGTCCACGCCCTGGCTGAACAGGTTCAGGCCCAGGGTCACCAGGCATACGTTGCCGGTGCGCTCGCCGTTGCCGAACAGGCAGCCCTCGACGCGGTCGGCCCCGGCCTGCACGGCCAGCTCGGCGGCGGCGACGCCGGTGCCGCGGTCGTTGTGGGGGTGCACGGACAGGATCAGGGACTCGCGGTTGGGGAGGTTGCGGTGCATCCACTCGATGGAGTCCGCGTAGACGTTGGGGGTGGCCATCTCGACGGTGGCGGGCAGGTTCACGATCAGCGGCCAGTCGGGGGTCGGCTGGATGACCTCGGCGACCTTGGCGCACACCTCGACCGCGTAGTCCAGTTCGGTGCCCGTGTACGACTCGGGGGAGTACTCGTAGCGGATCGCCGTGTCGGGGGTGTGGATGTCCTTGTACTTCAGGCACAGCCGCGCGCCCTGCGTCGCGATGTCGGTGATGCCGTCGCGGTCCAGGCCGAACACGACGCGGCGCTGGAGCACCGACGTCGAGTTGTAGAAGTGGACGATGGCCTGCTTCGCGCCCCGCAGGCTCTCGAAGGTCCGCTCGATGAGGTGCTCGCGGCACTGGGTCAGGACCTGGATGGTGACGTCGTCGGGGATGAGGTCCTGCTCGATCAGCATCCGCACGAAGTCGAAGTCGGTCTGGGAGGCGGACGGGAAGCCGACCTCGATCTCCTTGTAGCCCATGGAGACCAGCAGTTGGAACATCTTCTTCTTGCGGTCGGGCGTCATCGGGTCGATGAGGGCCTGGTTGCCGTCGCGCAGGTCCACCGCGCACCAGACCGGGGTCTTGTCGACCACCTTGTCGGGCCAGGTGCGGTCGGGGAGGGCGACCGTGAACTGGGACTGGTACGGCTGGTAGCGCTTCGCGCGTTCGGCGAACGGCGCGGAGGATTGGGAAGTCACGGGAATGCTCCTGAGAATGACGCTGGTTGTCTGAGCCTGGGACTGATCCAGCCGGCATGCGAGAACCCGCGGCGAGGAGGCCGACCTAGTTGGCCCCGCCGCGGCAGATAAGGAGCATCGAGTACCGCATGACCCCGCGAGCGTACACCGCGGAACCGGCGCCGGTCGATCCCGATGCCCGGATCGTGGGACGGCGCGGCGCGTTCGCGGGACGCGGCGTCCAGGGTCGCCGGGACGGAAGGGCCCGGGCTACGGGTTGATGAGCAGGTCCTCGACCGGCAGCCGCTCGCGCAGTTTCCGGTCCGGACCGGCGACGTGCTCCGGCAGGTCCTCCGGGTCCCCGGCCACGCCGATCGCCGCCACCGTGGTCGGCACCAGCGGCGCCTCCAGGTCGAACTCCGAGGCCAGTGCCGCGGCGTCGAAGCCGCCCATCTGGCGGACCGTGAGGCCCTCGGCCGCGGCCTGGAACGTGAGATGGGCCATGGCCTGCCCGAGGTCGTACATCGCGTGGGACAGCGGGCCCTTCGCGTTCGCGTCGGTGCGCACGGCGACCAGGAGCGCCGAAGCCTGGCCCGCCCAGTCGCGGTTCCCGGCGTTCAAGCAGTCGAGGACGCGTTTGAACTCGCCGGTGCCGCGCCTGGCGAGCAGGAACCGCCACGGCTGGGTGTTGCCGGCGCTGGGGGCCCAGCGGGCGGCTTCCAGGAGCGCGGCGAGCTGGGCGTCGGTCAGGTCGGTGTCCGGGGCGAGGGCGCGGGTGGAGTGGCGGGTGGCGAGGAGCGGGTGGATGGGGACCGCCGTCGCGGCGTGGCGGTCGATGGGTGCGTTCATGCGCGGTCCTTCGGTTGCGGTCGAGCCCGCCGCCGGCGCCCCTGGCGGGGCCGCCGGTCCGGGCCGGTCGGCGTCGTCGCCACCGTTCATGGTGCCACGCTCAGCAGTCGAAACCGCACGTCCTGTCGCTTTCCTTACTCTCAAGTCGCCTCATCGGGGGACGGGCTGAGGGTTCCGGAGGGGGTCCCTGAGGGATCGGCCGAGGGCGCTCCTGAGGGGGTCGCGGACGGGTCCGGCGTCGGGGTCGGCTCCGGAGGCGCCTTGTCGCTCAACGGTTCCTCTTCGACGATGTCCCCGGGGAGCTCGACCGTGGCCGCCGCCTCGCCCGGTTCGCCTTCGAGTTCGAGGGTGCCGAACTCCTTACTCTCCACCGAGAGGATCGTCCCGTCCTGCGACAGGCACCACTCGCCGCCGGGGATGGGGGTGTCGACGACGACGGTGTTCGGGGTGAGGGTGAAGCAGTCGCCGTCCTGGGCGACGGAGAACGGCATGTGGCGGTCCAGGAGCAGCGGCAGCCATTCGACGAACGGGCGCTGCACGTGCGGGTCGTACCGGTTCGGGATCTCGCCGGTGATCCCCGCGAGCTTCACGCACCGGCCCGCGGCGCACTGGAAGAACCCGCCGGTCGTCCACGCCACGGACACGTCGACCGTGCCGCCGAGGCCCCAGTCGGGGACGTCGACGCGCCAGGTCCCGTCCTGGGCGGCCCACATGGTGACCGTGCCGCCCTCCGACCACGCGTACTCGGCGGTGAAGGTCGTGTCGAGCGCCCTGGTGACGCGCCCGATGAGGGTCGCCTGCGCGCTGTGGCGCGGCGGCGGCTCGTTCGGTTCGGGCTCGGCCGTGGCGGTCCCGCAGCCCGCCGCCGCGATCACCGCCGCCGTCGTGAGCGCCGCCACTGTCCGCTTCGTCCATCTCGTTCCCACCGGCCGATTCTCTGTCCCGGCACCCGGAACGACCTGGCGACACACCGGTACGCGCAGCTAAGGTGACATGGCCGCCCCTCTGGGGCGCCGAGAATGTCACGCGAGACATGAGCGAGTGAGGTGAAACCCGTGGCGCTAGTCGTGCAGAAGTACGGCGGTTCATCGGTCGAGAATGCCGAGCGCGTCAAGCGCGTCGCCGAGCGAGTGGTGGCCACGCGAAAGCGGGGCGACGACGTGGTCGTCGTCGTCTCCGCCATGGGGGACACCACGGACGAGCTGCTCGACCTCGCCGCCCAGGTGTCGCCCGTCCCCGAGCCGCGCGAGCTCGACATGCTGCTCACCGCGGGCGAGCGGATCTCCATGGCGCTGCTGGCCATGGCGATCAACAACCTGGGCTTCCAGGCCCGGTCGTTCACCGGCTCCCAGGCGGGGATGATCACGACGGCCGCGCACGGCGTGGCCCGCATCATCGACGTCACGCCCGGCCGCATCCGCTCCTCGCTCGACGAGGGGTTCATCACGATCGTCGCCGGGTTCCAGGGCGTCAGCCAGGACACGAAGGACATCACGACCCTCGGCCGCGGCGGCTCGGACACGACCGCCGTCGCCCTCGCCGCCGCGCTCGAAGCGGACGTGTGCGAGATCTACACCGACGTCGACGGGGTGTTCTCCGCCGACCCGCGGATCGTCCCGAACGCGAAGAAGCTCGACACGATCACGTTCGAGGAGATGCTGGAGATGGCCGCCTCGGGCGCGAAGATCCTGCACCTCCGGTCAGTGGAGTACGCCCGCCGGTACGGGCTCCCGCTGCACGTCCGCTCGTCGTACTCGACCAAGACCGGCACGATGGTGTCGGGTTACATGGAGGAGCTTCCCGTGGAGCAAGCACTCATCAGCGGCGTCGCGCATGACGACTCCGAAGCCAAGATCACCGTGACCCGCGTGCCCGACAAGCCGGGCGCCGCCGCCTCGATCTTCCAGGTCATCGCGGACGCCGAGATCGACATCGACATGATCGTGCAGAACGTGTCGACGGCCGCGAACGGCCACACCGACATCTCCTTCACGCTCCCGAAGGAGTCGGGCCCGAAAGCGACCGAGGCGCTGAAGAAGCACCAGGGCCCCATCGGGTTCGAGAAGCTCATCTACGACGAGAACATCGGGAAGGTGTCGCTCATCGGCGCGGGGATGCGCTCGCACCCCGGCGTCACGGCGAACTTCTGCCAGGCGCTCGCCGACGCGGGCGTGAACATCGAGATCATCTCGACCTCGGAGATCCGCATCTCGGTCGTGTGCCGGGACACCGACCTGCCCGCGGCCGTGCGTGCGGTCCACGACAAGTTCGACCTCGGCGGCACCGAAGCGGCCGTCGTGTACGCGGGGACGGGGCGGTAGGCATGGCGCGCAAGCTGAACGTCGCGATCGTCGGCGCCACGGGCGTCGTCGGGTCGATCATGCGCCGCCTCATCGCGAAGGAGCGCGGCAACTGGGGCGAGGTGCGCCTCATCGCGTCGGCGCGGTCCGCCGGGAAGCAGCTCGAAGTCGGCGACGAGGTCCTCACGGTCCAGGCGATCGGCCCGGACGTGTTCGACGGCATCGACATCGCGCACTTCGACCTCCCCGACGAGGTGTCGGCGGAGTGGGTGCCGGTCGCGGCCGCGAAGGGCGTCGTCGTCATCGACAAGTCCGCGTACTTCCGCATGGACCCCGAGGTGCCGCTGGTGTGCCGGGAGGCGAACCCCGGCGACGCCGCGAACCGTCCGAAGGGGATCATCGCGAACGCGAACTGCACGACCCTGGCGCTCATCCCGACCCTCGCGGCCCTGAACGAGCGGTTCGGGCTGGTGTCGATGTCGGTGGCGTCGTACCAGGCCGCGTCCGGTTCGGGCAAGGAAGGTCTTGAGGCGCTGTACGCGCAGCTCCAGAAGGTCGGCGGCGCCGAGGGCGCCGGCACGGCCGGGAACGACCTGCGGCTGGTGCTCGGCGAGGAGTTCAACGCGCCGTTCGGGGCGCCGCTGGCGCTCAACGTGGTGCCGAAGGTCGGCGGGTGGCGCGAGGACGGGTGGACCAGCGAGGAGCTGAAGGTCCGCAACGAGTCCCGCAAGATCCTCGGCCTGCCCGACCTGAAGGTCGCGTCCACGTGCGTGCGCGTGCCCGTGGCCGTCGGGCACTCGCAGGTCGTGCACGCGACGTTCGAGCGCGAGGTCACCGTGGCCGAGGCGCACGCGGTGCTCGCGGCCGCCGAGGGCGTCGACCTGGTGGACGACCCGGAGAACATGGTGTTCCCCATGCCGATCGACTCGGTCGGCCGGGGCGGCACGCAGGTCGGGCGCATCCGCCAGTCGATCGACTTCCCGAACTCCCTGGAGTTCTTCGTCGTCGCCGACAACCTCATGAAGGGCGCGGCCCTCAACTCGATCGAGACCGCGGACCTCGTGCGCCGCGAACTCGAAGCGCAGCAGTAAAAGGGCAGCCCAAACAGCGGGGGTTTCGGGGATTCTGGGCCCCCGGGCAAAACCCTTGCCCGGGGGTACGACAGTTTCGCGGTAACGAGGCGCGGGGCCGGGGGGGGACGACCGGGGGCCCCCGCGGGGGGCGACAGCGGGGGCGCGGATTGGATACGGGGCGGGCCGGGGGGGGGTGGC
>NZ_JBEYVY010000027.1:0-1458 GCF_040644205.1 Glycomyces sp. NPDC047010
TGGTGCGCGACAAGTTTTTGTTGGAGAGTTTGATCCTGGCTCAGGACGAACGCTGGCGGCGTGCTTCACACATGCAAGTCGAACGGAAAGGCCCGCTTGCGGGTACTCGAGTGGCGAACGGGTGAGTAACACGTGGGTAACCTGCCCCCATCTCTGGGATAACCGTTGGAAACGGCGGCTAATACCGGATACGACCTTGCACCGCATGGTGTGGGGTGGAAAGTTTTTGCGGTTGGGGAGGGGCCCGCGGCCTATCAGCTGGTTGGTGGGGTGATGGCCTACCAAGGCGGTGACGGGTAGCCGGCCTGAGAGGGCGGTCGGTCACATTGGGACTGAGATACGGCCCAGACTCCTACGGGAGGCAGCAGTGGGGAATTTTGCACAATGGGCGCAAGCCTGATGCAGCGACGCCGCGTGAGGGATGACGGCTTTCGGGTTGTAAACCTCTTTTATCCACCACGAAGGCGGTGTATTCGCACCGTTGACGGTAGTGGTTGAATAAGCGCCGGCTAACTACGTGCCAGCAGCCGCGGTAAGACGTAGGGCGCGAGCGTTGTCCGGATTTATTGGGCGTAAAGGGCTCGTAGGCGGCCCGCTGCGTCTGCCGTGAAAGGCCTCGGCTTAACCGGGGTTTTGCGGTGGATACGGGCGGGCTTGAGGCAAGTAGGGGAAACTGGAATTCTACGTGTAGCGGTGAAATGCGCAGATATGTGGAGGAACACCGGTGGCGAAGGCGGGTTTCTGGGCTTGTTCTGACGCTGAGGAGCGAAAGCGTGGGGAGCGAACAGGATTAGATACCCTGGTAGTCCATGCTGTAAACGGTGGGCGCTAGGTGTGGGGCCACGTTGGTTGGTTCTGTGCCGTAGCTAACGCATTAAGCGCCCCGCCTGGGGAGTACGGCCGCAAGGCTAAAACTCAAAGGAATTGACGGGGGCCCGCACAAGCGGCGGAGCATGCGGATTAATTCGATGCAACGCGAAGAACCTTACCTGGGTTTGACATCACCCGGAAACCTCTAGAGATAGAGGCCTCTTCGGACTGGGTGACAGGTGGTGCATGGCTGTCGTCAGCTCGTGTCGTGAGATGTTGGGTTAAGTCCCGCAACGAGCGCAACCCTTATCCCGTGTTGCCAGCATTCAGTTGGGGACTCGCGGGAGACTGCCGGGGTTAACTCGGAGGAAGGTGGGGATGAGGTCAAGTCATCATGCCCCTTATGTCCAGGGCTTCACGCATGCTACATTGGCCGGTACAGCGGGTTGCGATACCGTGAGGTGGAGCGAATCTCTGTAAAGCCGGTCTTGGTTCGGATTCGAGTCTGCAACTCGACTCGATGAAGGTGGAGTCGCTAGTAATCGCAGATCAGCAACGCTGCGGTGAATGCGTTCCCGGGCCTTGTACACACCGCCCGTCACGTCATGAAAGTTGGCAACACCCGAAGCCTGCGGCCTAACCGGTTTG
>NZ_JBEYVY010000027.1:1556-4653 GCF_040644205.1 Glycomyces sp. NPDC047010
GGCGTGTCGGGTGTGGCTGGTGTGTTGTTTGAGATTTGTATAGTGTGCGTGAGTGTCTTTGTTTCTATCTGACTTGGCCGTGTTGGTTAAGTTGTGTAGGGCGCATGGTGGATGCCTTGGTGCCGGATGACCGATGAAGGACGTGTGAGGCTGCGATATGCCTGGGGGAGTTGCCAACTGGACTGTGATCCCAGGGTTTCCGAATGGGGTAACCTGGCCGGCTTGATGGCCGGTCGCGCCTGCCTGAATGTATAGGGCGGGTGGTGGTGTGGCGGGGAAGTGAAACATCTCAGTACCTGCTGTGGAGAAAACAAGAGTGATTCCGTGAGTAGCGGCGAGCGAAAGCGGAGGAGGCTAAACCTGGTTCGTGTGATAGCCGGCAGGCGTTGCGGGTCAGGGGTTGTGGGACGTTTCCGTTAGTCTCTGCCGAGACTAGGTTCACGCATCAGCAGCTAGTCGAACGGTGTGGGAAAGCCGACCGGAGAGGGTGAGAGTCCCGTAGGTGAAGGTTGTTGGTGGTGTTCGGGGGACGCACCCGAGTAGCGCGGGTTTCGTGGAGGCTCGTGTGAATCTGGCAGGACCGTCTGCTAAGCCTAAAGAGGTCCGGTGACCGATAGTGGAGAGTACCGTGAGGGAATGGTGAAAAGTACCCCGGGAGGGGAGTGAAAGAGTGCCTGAAACCATGTGCCTGTAAACCGTCAGAGCCCGGCATGAGTCTTCGGATTCATGTAGGCGGGTGATGGCGTGCCTTTTGAAGAATGAGCCTGCGAGTTATGGTATGCCGCGAGGTTAAGCCGTGTGGTGGAGCCGGAGCGAAAGCGAGTCTGAATAGGGCGTCGAGTGGTGTGTTGTAGACCCGAAGCGGGGTGATCTACCCATGTCCAGGGTGAAGCGGCTGTAAGAGGTCGTGGAGGCCCGAACCCACCTAGGTTGCAAACTGGGGGGATGAGGTGTGGGTAGGGGTGAAAGGCCAATCAAACTCCGTGATAGCTGGTTCTCCCCGAAATGCATTTAGGTGCAGCGTCGCATGTTGCTCCGTGGTGGTAGGGCGCTGGTTGGGTGATGGGCCGTGTCGGTTACTGAGCTCAGCTAAACTTCGAATGCCATGGTGTTGAGTGCGGCAGTGAGTCGGCGGGTGAGAAGATCCGTCGTCGAGAGGGAAACAGCCCAGATTACCGGCTAAGGCCCCTAAGGGTGCACTGAGTGGAAAAGGATGTGGGGTCGCGTTGACAGCCAGGAGGTTGGCTTAGAAGCAGCCATCCTTGAAAGAGTGCGTAATAGCTCACTGGTCGAGTGGTTTTGCGCCGATAATGTAGCGGGGCTGAAGTGCACCGCCGAAGCCGTAGCAATGCCCAGTACTTTCGAGTGCTGGGGTTGGGTAGGGGAGCGTCGTACATGGGGTGAAGCTCCGGAGTGATCCATGGGGTGGACTTTGTACGAGTGAGAATGCAGGCATGAGTAGCGAAACACAGGTGAGAATCCTGTGCGCCGATTGACTAAGGGTTCCAGGGGACGGTTGTTCCGCCCTGGGTTAGTCTGGGCCTAAGGCGAGGCCGAGAGGCGTAGTCGATGGATAACCGGTTGATATTCCGGTACCCGAGTGCCGCGTATGAGTGATAGCGGTTGTGCTAACCGGCTGCAAGCCGGTGTTGGTGCTCCTTCGGGAGTACTGGCACAGGTGAGTGGTTGGGGTCCTTTCCGTGTGTAGCGTAGTGATGGGGTGACGCAGTGGGGTAGCCGTACCGTCTGGTGGATTAGGCGGGGTAAGGTGGTAGCCCGCATTCCTAGGCAAATCCGGGAATGCTGCTTTCAATAGTGAGGGTGAGCGCTGAAGCATAGCTCTTTTGAGTGAATTCGGTGATCCCGTGCTGTCGAGAAAAGCCTCTAGCGAGTGGTAGTCGGCCAGTACCCTAAACCGACACTGGTGGTCAGGTAGAGTATACTGAGGCGTTCGAGTGATGTGTGGTTAAGGAACTCGGCAAATTGCCTCCGTAACTTCGGGAGAAGGAGGGCCCTTTCTGGTGGTGCGTGCGCACGGAAGCTGGAGGGGGTTGCAGAGGCCAGGGGGAAGCGACTGTTTACTAAAAACACAGGTCCATGCGAAGCCGTGAGGTGAGGTATATGGACTGACGCCTGCCCGGTGCTGGAACGTTAAGAGGATCCGTCAACCCTTCGGGGTGCCGCGGTGAATTGAAGCGCCAGTAAACGGCGGTGGTAACTATAACCATCCTAAGGTAGCGAAATTCCTTGTCGGGTAAGTTCCGACCTGCACGAATGGCGTAACGACTTCCCCGCTGTCTCAACCACATGCTCGGCGAAATTGCAGTACGAGTAAAGATGCTCGTTTCGCGCGGCAGGACGGAAAGACCCCGGGACCTTTACTATAGCTTGGTATTGGCATATTGTCTGGTTTGTGTAGGATAGGCGGGAGCCTGGGAAGCTGCGACGCTAGTCGTGGTGGAGGCGACGGTGAAATACCGCTCTGACGAAATGATGTGTCTCACCCGCGGCCCTGATCGGGTCGGGGGACAGTGCCTGGTGGGTAGTTTAACTGGGGCGGTTGCCTCCTAAATGGTAACGGAGGCGCCCAATGGTACCCTCGGGCCGGTTGGAAACCGGTCGGTGAGTGTAAGCGTAGAAGGGTGCTTGACTGTGAGACCGACGGGTCGAGCAGGTGCGAAAGCAGGGGCTAGTGATCCGGCACCGACGTACGGATGTGGTGTCGCTCAACGGATAAAAGGTACCCCGGGGATAACAGGCTGATCTTCCCCAAGAGTCCATATCGACGGGATGGTTTGGCACCTCGATGTCGGCTCGTCGCATCCTGGGGCTGGAGTTGGTCCCAAGGGTTGGGCTGTTCGCCCATTAAAGCGGCACGCGAGCTGGGTTTAGAACGTCGTGAGACAGTTCGGTCCCTATCCGCCGCGCGCGCAGGAGATTTGATGGAGGGCTGTCCCTAGTACGAGAGGACCGGGATGGACGAACCGCTGGTGTGCCAGTTGTACCGCCAGGTGCATGGCTGGTTGGCTACGTTCGGGAGCGATAACCGCTGAAAGCATCTAAGCGGGAAGCGTGCTCTAAGATGAGATCTCCGTCA